>JAIOYK010000034.1 GCA_021741145.1 Rhodospirillum sp.
GACGTGGCATCGCCACAAAATACCTGACCAGCTATCTGAAGTGGTTCCATCTCGTCGCTCTCAGCGCCAATCCAACCCCACGGCGATGCATCGCGGCTGCCATGGGCGCGTGATACACCTACGAAACGCGAATTGAGCCCTTCAAAAAGACCGACCCCACACAAGCGGACCAATCAAGGAAGGCCACGCCCGGGCGCGCCAAGGTTCAATTCAACAAACCCGAAGCCACACTAGCGAGGTCGAAGTCTTCAACAGCCGACTCCGCGAAGGCACCGGCCCAAGTCAAGGTCGAGGCACGACCGACCCCAACCCAAAGGCCCGCCCCCATTCGGGCCGAGGCCAGGCCACAACCAAGCCAAGCCCAAAGGCCCGCCCCCATTCGGGCCGAGGTCAGGCCACAACCAAGCCAAGCCCAAAGACCCGCCCCCGTCCGGGCCGAGGTCAAGCCACAACCAAGCCAAGCCCAAAGGCCCGCCCCCGTCCGGGCCGAGGTCAGGCCACAACCAAGCCAAGCCCAAAGGCCCGCCCCCGTCCGGGCCGAGGTCAGGCCACAATCAAGCCAAGCCCAAAGGCCCGCCCCCGTCCGAACCGAGGTCAGGTCACAACCAAGCCAAGCCCAAAGGCCCGCCCCCGTCCGAACCGAGGTCAGGTCACAACCAAGCCAAGCCCAAAGGCCCTCCCCCGTCCGAACCGAGGTCAGGCCACAACCAAGCCAAGCCCAAAGGCCCGCCCCCGTCCGGGCCGAGGTCAGGCCACAACCAAGCCAAGCCCAAAGGCCCGCCCCCGTCCGAACCGAGGTCAGGCCACAACCAAACCAAGCCCAAAAGCCCGCCCCCGTCCGGGCCGAGGTCAGGCCACAACCAAACCAAGCCCAAAAGCCCGCCCCCGTGGCCGAACCACCCAATGCTGTTCCCACACCCTCCGTACCCCAGGTCACACCCGCTCCGGCGGCGAACGCGACCGCCGCGCCCCAGGTGAGTTATCTGCGAGCGTTGGAAGACTCCGCCCGAGCCATGCAAGCCGCTCCACGTCCGATCCCCACCGCACCCCACGTCCTGGAGCCCGCGCCCCGCATCGAGGAAGCCGAAAACCCCGAGGGGAAGGCGCAGAGGGACAATACCTCGCCTCTCTCCGGATCAGCCGCCGTGATCCGGCCAAAACCCGAACGGAAGGATCACCTGCGGCCCATGGCCTGTTTCAGCGAGGAGAGCCTGGATGCCCCCTTCGAGGACAGTCTCGCCCTGGAGGGCGAAAGCCGAATGCATCCGATGGTGCTCAAGATCCTGGGCGCGGCCGTGATCATGGGGCTGGCCAGTGCCTCGGCCCTTTGGGCGGTTGGAAGCCCGCGGTTCCCTTTTTGACGAATCGCGCCCTTTCCAACATACAACCGAAGCGTGCCATTTTCGGCCCTGGCCATGCTGGAATCCGCTGGCCTGACCCTCATCGACCACCCTGCGAATAAGGGGAACTGGAACAACACGGGTTTCGCCCTTCGGCGGCACCCAGAGGTTTAAAGGGCCGGAAGCTTACAAGGAACAAGCCAAGGCTTTGAAGGCTCCGTCCCAATCCCCTGGTTCCGGTTGGCGTACCAACTGAAGAGTCGGATACCAAATACTCCGGTCCGCGGTCTCCCCCCAACGCCAATCCGGCGTGGCGAGCAACAACACATGGCCTGGTATCCCGAGGGCACCGGCCAGATGGGCCACGGCGGTATCGATGGAAATCACCCTGTCCATCCCCGCCAGCAACGCCGCGGTATCGGCCATGTCCGTAATCGACTGAGTCAGATCCTCCACCGGTGTGTCCCCGGGCAAGGACGTCAAATCGCCACGACGGGGACCCAGTTGCAGGGAAAAGGCTCGTATTCCGGCCCTCCGACACAGGCGGGCCAGGGGCTCCAGCGGACAGGATCGGTCCCTTGGCCGTTCCTTCCCAGCCCAGACCAAGGCAACCCGGGGGCGGTCCTCTTCCCTATGCGGTGGGCGGAGCCCATCGGCGGGGGGCACCAGATAGGGAACGGAAACCGGCATGAAGTCCGCCCGCGTCCCAGCCAGAAGAGCCAAATCCATGGCGCCTATCCAGGCGGTAAACCCCACGGGGAAAGCTCCCGGAGCCACCACATCCACCCCCGGACAGGAGCCCGTGATCAGTCGGTGCAGGGAGGGATGGCATTCAAAGACCAAGCGCCCGACCCGCTCCAGCGCCCAGGGCAGGAATCGGGCGGCCATGATTTGATCCCCCAACCCCTGCTCGCCCCGGGCCAACAAAACCCCGTTGGGAAGGGAGGCGCCATCCCACGGGGGACAGGAAACCGCCGCGTATTTCCCCTGGAATTCCGCCGTCCGCCACCGGTGGGGATAGTCCTTGAGTCCCCTCTCGTAGTCACCGGACAAGCAAAGGGCGAAGGAGCGGTTGACTCGGGCGCCCGCATCCTCCGGATCCCTGGACAGAGCCTCATCCGCCGCGGCGACAGCGCCGGACAGGTCCCGGGCCTCGATCAGGGCCGCGGACAGATTCGCCCAGCTCTCCACCCGGTCCGGCCACCGCGCCAGGGCGGCACGGAAGGACTCGACAGCCCCCGTTACAGGGGCGAGGCCCGCCTGGGCCGCGGCCAGGGTCGCCCCCCCCAAGGCATCGGCGAGATCGGGCCGGTCCGGTGCCCTCGCCATGGCCTCTCGCAACAGGGGCAAAGCCGCGCCGGGGTAGTTCCGCGCGCGCAGACACCGGGCCAAGTCCACCGCGACGTCCAAGGAGTCCGGCAGAAGCTCCCGGGCCCGCTCCAGATGCGAATGAGCTTCCGGATATCGACCCAGATCCATCAGCAACCGTCCCAGATTATGACACGAGGGGGGGTCATCGGGGGTGAGGGCAATGGCGACTGAAAGGTCTTCCAGCGCCGCGTCGGTCCGTCCCAAGGCGCGGAGCAACTCCGCCCGGTCCACGCGGATCGCGGGATCTCCGGGGGCCAAGGTCACGGCGCGGTCGAAGGCGGCGAGCGCCTCCTCCATCCGGCCCGCCGCGAGGATGACCCGCCCGGCCACTTGGTGTGTTTCGGCGGCATCGGGTGCTTCCACCAGGGCGCGGGCGACCTGACGTTCAGCCAAATCCAGCAACCCGCCGTCCAGGAAACGCAAGGCGAGATGAAGGGCGGCCGTCATGGGCTCCCCCGAAGCGAAGCCCCCCGCTCCTCAGATCCCCGGTGTAATCGCATCCTCGGCCTCCACCTCCAGGCGACGAGACTGTTTTGGAACCCAGTCGTGGGTCGGTGACCCCGCGACCCATTGGTGCCACATATGCCGGTAGGCCGCTTCAAGATCCTGTATGAACGGCACGGTCTGACGGCTCGGACAGGCGCGCAACGCATCCCGCAGGGTCGCCCGAAAGGTCGTCAGACGCGGCAGGTCGCTGGCCAGGGCGATGGCCTTGTCCCGCATGTCGTCCGGATCCGATCCCAACAGATCCTCGGCCAACCCCAGGTTGGTCAGGATACTCGCACCCACCCGACCGGAATGCCTGGTGCCCCAGCAGCCGACCACGGGAACACCCATGTGCAGGGCCTCGAAGGTGGTCGTCGTCCCATTGTAGGGGAACGTGTCCAGGGCAACGTCGACCCTGCCATAAGTGCTCATATGATCGCGCAAGTTGGAGGCATAGGTCACCAGATCCACCCGGTCCATATCCAAACCCCAGTCCGCCAGAATCCTGCCGACCCTATCCCGAGTCAAGGGATCGCGCAGGACCTTGGCTTTCAAAAGCAGACGGCTGTTCGGCACCGCGTCAAGGACCTCCACCCAAGTCCGCAAACAGGCCCGACTGAGCTTCGACAGGTTATTGAAGGAGCCGAAGGTCACATAGCCCTTTTCCAGGACCGGGGGGGGGCGCACCTCGGGCATGCCGTCCATGGGCCGGTAAAGAAGAAAGGTTCTGGGCAACCGGTAGGGCCGCTCGGACATGGGATCCCCATCCCTGTCCAAGGGGTCGGCATGACCATCGGTCAACCGCCAATCCATGGCGGACAGCCCCGTCGTGTTCGGGTAGCCCAGATAGGTGACCTGCACCGGCGCGGGCTTTCGGGCGAAGACGGCGAGACCATTGTTTCCCGTATGCCCAGCCAGATCGACAAGGATGTCAATACCATCCTGTTTCACCAAATCGGCGAACCGGTCATCCTCCAAGCCCGTGGCATCCCGCCAGCGATCGCTGTTTTCCTTGACCAGGGCCGTCATCGAATCCGGCGCCGCGACCAAGGAATAGCAGGTCACCTCCATCCGCGCGCGGTCGTGATTGGCGATCACCGGTAGAATGAAATAGGCGACGGAATGACGGCGGAAATCGGGGGAGACATACCCGATGCGCAGTCGACGCTCCGGATCCCTGTCATTCCCATGGAAGCCCCCCGGTTCCATGACCGCCGCGCCATACCGTTGGTCCCATTCCCGGTGCATGGCGAAGAGCAGGTCGGGGTCCAGGGCATCCCCGTAATGGGAATTGAAACACAGGTTATCCAGGAATTCGGCGCCCCGACCCGGCTTGGACACATCCACCGCCCCGCGAAACCGCGCGTTGGCATAGGGCACCTCCAGCACATCATTGGCGCAACACCCAATCAGATTAAGAACTCCGGGATTATCGGGCCGCTCTTCCACCAACTCCTTGGCGATATCCAGGGCTTCGACCATCCGCCCCTGCGACCACAGGGTAACCGCTAAAGAGTATCGGACATTCCAATCCTTTGGCCGGGTCTTCAACAAGTCCCGATAGACATCTTCAGCCTCGGTGTATTGACTTCGATTGAAATGCATCAGGCCCAGGGTCATACGGGCCCTGTCATGGGTTGGATCCTTCGCGAGAATCGCCCGCAACAGCACCTCGACCTCGTCATACCGGTGCTGCCCCCCCAGGAATTGAACGAGGTTCAAACGCATATCCACCGTACTGTCCGGCGCTTCGGCGGCGATGCGCAAATGGCGTTCCGCCGCCTCCAGGTCCCGTTCCACCATCAGGATCAGGCCCAGATTGACGTGATGAATCGGGGATTCGGGCGATAGGGCCAGGGCCCGCTCCATGACCGCGCGCGCTTCAGCCAATTCGCCCACATGGCGCAGCAGGTTGGCCAGGGTGCCCATGACCACTTCATCGTCCGGTCGCAGCTCCAGGGCCCGACGGGCGTGAATCAGGGCTTCCTCCATCCGGAGCAAATCCCTTAGGGCAAGGGCAAGGTTGTTGTGGATTTCATAACTGTCCGGATCCCTGGCCAGGGCTTCCTGGTACGCGGCGACGCCCTCTTCCAGGCGGCGGTGGTCGTTGCTTTCCCGGGTCTCCAGATTCCCCAGATTGGTCCAGGGTTGCGCCCCATCGGGAGCGCGTTCGATGGATCGGCGGAAGGCCTCCCGCGCCTCGTCAAGGCGATCAAGAGAGCCCAGGGCGACCCCCAGGATGTTCCAGATTTCCGCGCTGTCGTCTCCCAAATCCACGGCTCGGATCAAGGCATCGACGGCCTCTTCCTTTTGACTGAAAATCAGACAGCTGCCCAATTCCCGCCAGGACCGGGCGTCTTCGGGACCATGGGTCACGGCGCGATGTGCCGCGGAAAGGGCGCGCTCCGCGTCCCCCAGGGCGCGGTAATGACGGGCCAACATTTGTGAAAAAAGCGCCTTACCGGGCATCGCCGCGATGGCGGCTTCCAGAATCGGACCCACCGCGTCGAAGCGGCCCGTCGCTTTCAGGATCGCGATCAACCCTTCGACCGCGCGTTGCATCGCCGGTGTCAGCGCCAGAACCGCGCGGAAATGCCGTTCCCCTTGAGCGAGATCGCCGCGTTTCCACTGAACCCAGCCCATCGTGGTTAGACAGACGGGATCATCCGGCGCGAGGATCAAGGCCTTCCCAGCCAGGGCCAGAGCTCCGTCGCGGTCATCCATGTCCAGGCGCGCGAGGGATTGGAAAGCCAAGGCCAGAGGATCATCAGGGTGACGCCCCAGGTGCATATCCAGTAGGATGTCGGCCTTTTGGGCGTCGTTCGCGTCCAGCAGAGTGACCGCCTGAATAACCAGGGGAGAAGCGGAAAGCCCCCTTGTCTCTCCGCCAGCGGAATCTGCTCCCCTGTCCAGTCCGGCTTCAATCGTCCCTGTCATGAATCGAACAAGGTCATGGCCGTGCCTTAGGCCCCCGCGACAGGATCGCCCGGGTTGGCCCGAAGACCAGAAGCCAAGTTGCGATTGATCGTGATCAGGATCTCCACTTCCGAGGCATCCCGAGACCGCAGGATAGAGGTGGTCTGCTTATCCACGAACAGAGAAAGGCTCATGATATTGGCCTTTAGTTCTGGAGGCAGGGAATTGCTCGGCTCGGTAATATCGGCCTGGATGATCGTCCAAAGCAGATGGTTGAAGCGCAAGGCCTGGGACAGGGCTTCCTTATCACCTTCCTTGTTCCTTGCATCCTCCATCATGACCGCGGCCTTTGTGAAGGCCATGGCTTCCACCTCACGGGGGGTCAGATTTGCCTTTTGATTCTGTTGATAGGCCCGGATTTGATCCTTCGCCATGACGTAAAACCTCCGCTTCATAATCGATGAGTTTCCGGCAAACCTTGAGGGCCCGGTAGTGATCGCCGCCGATGATACACTGGGAAATCTCGTGCATCAGTTCAATACCCCGTGCCTCCAGCGGCAAATGGATGAGCTGTTTTAGCAGAAGAAAGTAAAGGTTATGGAAATCCCGTTCGCGATCAGGTGCCACATACATGTTCAGAATCGCGAAATAGAGCTTCTTCGCGACGGTATCAGCCTGCTCTTCGGTCAGGATATCCTTTTGGCGCAAAACGGGCACGCGATTGAGGATGACCAATTCGGATTTGGTCGACCCATTGGCGATGACCGCGGTGCCCACCAAAATTTTTTCGTTGGGTTTCAGGGTAACCTTAAGGGGCATGGTCCACTTTGCCAGAAAAAGACCGTCGCGCGGGGGAACCACACGGCTGGGCCAGAATGGGACGGAGGTCCCGGGTCCCACCTTCAAGCCATGGGGGACATCCCAGTGACTCCCCCGGCTGCCAGAATGGATAACACCTTGCCTCCGCTTCGGTTCCACGCCGCCCGTTTGGGTGTTCCCATGACAGGCGTTCCCTTGAAAACGGCGTGTTTCGTCGCTCCAGGGATTATCGGCGAAAACCCTTTCGCCGTGAAGCACATTCCAAGACGTCCTGTCCCCGCCAGTGCATATCCCGAACAATCTGAAACAGATTTCGACGGGTGGACCGCACGCCTTTCTCGTGACGGTTTTCTTCAATATCAGATACCTGGAGCATCGGGTCAAACGAAGGCTTTCGCCGAGGCTTAAAAAGGTGATGCATAAACTAAAGACCCGTGCCCTGCTGATAACTCGCTTTAAAGGCGTCGGCGCACGAGGGAATTCCTTGGATGACCGATGGAGGCGTCAAAGAGTCGGCATAAAAAAACGGCGACCGGTGTTCCGGCCGCCGCTTCGTATTCCCGAAGGAAAATGATCTCCCCAGAAATCGGGGGCACCCGAGACGATTAGAACAGACGCAGAACGGCCTGTTCAGACTGCTGGGCAATGGACAGGGAGATCGTACCAAGCTGCTGACGGGTCTGCAGGGACAGCATGTTGGCGGATTCCTTGTTGACGTCCGCGTTCACCAGATCGCTCGCGCCATTTTCCAGGGTATTGACCAGGTTCTCCGTGAAGTCCCGGCGAATTTCCAACATCGACGCATTGGTACCAAAGGTCTGCGCCGTATCACGCACGGTGGTCAACGCGGAGTCGATCGAGTTGATCGTGTTGTCGATCGTCGTGCTATAACCGGACGTCGCGGCCCAATCTCCAGAGGCGGTGGTGGTCCCCTGGGAGGCCACGTTCATGCCCGAAGCATCGGTCACATCGCCTTCAACCTTCAACTGACGCTCGGAGGCGGACGGAGATTCAGAGAACTTCACCGTCAGGGTATCGGCGCCCGACTTAATCAGGTTGACACCGTTATAGCTCGCGTCCTCGGTCAGGTGGTCGATTTGGCTCCGCAGTTCGTTGAACTGGCTGGCCAACTTCTGACGGGTGGCGGAATCGGCGGAAGCGGTGGACTTGGCGGACGCGGCGACAGCCTTCATCTGCTTCAGAACGTCTTCCACGTTTTCCAGCGCATCGGTCGCGGCGGTCAGCACCTGAATGCCTTCGCTGATACCGTCTTTCACGGTGGCGAGGTCAGAGGCGCGGGAATTCAGGTTCCGAGCCTTAAAGAACGAAAGCGCATCGTCGATGGCGCTGTTCACGGCCTTACCAGAGGACAGTCGTTCCTGTGTCGTACCGATCAAGGACGTGGTACGCTGCAGGGAGAGAAGGTTCGTCCGAGTGGAGGACGAGAGAGTGATTTGATCAGCCATGGTCTTATATCCTTTTCTAGGACCGTGCTAGGTGACATTCATGTCATCGGAGGGTGGCCGTGATCCAGTTTCCAGAACCGATTGCGCGTTCCACGCATCCTTGTCTTGGACCGATCCAACCCAGGATCCGTGCCGAGACACATCCTGGAAACGACCTATTCCAACCGATAATACTCTAATCCCCGTCCCCCCTTGAGTCAATGCTCCCGAAAGGGGAGAAGGGGTATCCATATTCCAATCGCTCGGCCCCATCATGACGCGTGATCGCGCCAAGCCACTCGAAGCTAAGACAGCAAGGTATTAACAAAACCTTTAAGGTCCGATCCCGGCACTGTCCCGCCCTCACCAGACCTTTCGCCGGAGCATTTCATACATGGCCCGTTCTTGAAGGGTGTCGGCGACGAAATTGCGCAGCACGTGGGGGGGGGCCGTCAAGGGGAAATCAAGGGATCCACTCGGCGGGTATGCGATCCCCCGCATTTCCCGCGCCGTGGTGTGGGTCGCGTCCGGGTCGCCCATCCCCACATTGGAAACCAGATTGACCCGCGGATGGGTCGCCAGACCCGAATGGCGCCAAAGCGCATATTGCCATTTCACATCCCAGGTATCGATCTCTCCGGACCAGACCCGGTCGAAGAACCGAGTCCAATAGGCGGCGGTCATGGGATCGAGGAAAGAAAGCAACCACCCCTCCTCCTTCAATTCTGGCCAAAAGGCCATATCATGGTCGTAAAGTGCCCAGGCCCGCCGCCATCCGGCCCAGCCCCAACAATGCATGTAGCGGGAGAAATAGAAGGAATGGGCGGAGAGGACACGCTTCCCATGGAAAACAGTTCCTCCGACATGCATCACCCGCTCATCCTCGGCGTATCGGGCAAGCAGGGCATCACAATAGGGAAAGAAGCTGGGATCCGGCCGCACATCGTCTTCCAGGACAATCAACCGCTCCGACCGGGTGAAGGCCCATGTCAACCCCGTGGCCACCCGGCCGCCACAGCCCATGTTCTCCTCCGCGTAGTCGGTATCGACCCGGCAGGGCCAATCGATGCCCGCGACGAGGGCCTTGCATTGGTCAACCTTCCCTTGGTCCTCCGGATGGCTGGACCTGGGACCGTCACAGACCACGAACATCCGCTCCGGACGCACATGGGCGCGCAGGAAATCCAACTGTGCCGCCACATGAGCCGGGCGGTTAAACATCAATAAGACCACGGGCGTGCGGGTCGCGGGCTCCATCATCACACTCTTCCCTTCTGGATGAAAAGATCGCGCGCGACTCCTTCCAGGACCTCGGCGCAGTCGGACCACGTATACAGGGTGGCCTGTTGGATCCCCAGGGTCCGCCTGACGTCCGCGCCGCTCCCATCAAGTCCCTGTCGCAGGGCGCCGCGCAGACTGTCTGGACGTCGAGGGTCGAAAAAGATCGCGGCCTCCCCCAGGACCTCCCGGAACAGGGGAATGTCCGAGCAGAGGACCGGACAGCCGCAGGCCGCCCCCTCCGCCAGGGGCATGCTGAATCCTTCCAACAGGGAGGGCACGACGAGGGCCGTCGCGCGGGCATAAACGACACGCAATTCCGGATCCGTGAAATGGTGGGCGAGAACAGTCAATCCCCGCGCGTTCGCCCGATCCTCGTCCTGCAGGCGCCCTTGCTTGCAGGCGACAATGACGGGGATTTTCGACAGCTCGGGATCATCGCGCAGGGCTTCGAACAGGACCCCGCCATTTTTGTAGCCATGCGGGGATCCGACCATCAGGACATACCGGTCTGGCAGATAAAGGCCCCGGGCGACCCGCTCGGCTTCCTCCGGATCGGGGGAGTGAAAGACACCGTGATCCACGCCGGGATAGGCGATGGGGATCCCCATCGGATCCAGTCCATGCAGGGCGACGAGATCCGAGCGGGTGGCCCGTGAGATACACACATGGCGGGCGGCCCGCCCAATGGCCAGCGCCTTGTCCCGCCACATGGGTTGTTCCAGGTCGTGCCCCAACCGCTCGGGGATCATGTCATAGACGACCATGGCCGAGGGCGTCCGCGAGGGTCCCGTATAATAGGTGGAGAAAAAAACATCCGCCTTTTCCTCGTCGCAGATATCCTGAAGCCGGGCGGCTTCTCCCTGCCAATCCCCAAAGGCGTGGGGGCCGATGATCCGATGGCCGACGCCAGGGATCCGAGGCCCCGTCCCCATCCGGTCCAGAAGAGTCACCCCCCCGCCGAATTCCGTCTTTCCCCATTCCCGAAGCACGGACTCCCAATAGCGCCCAATCCCCGTGACCATATGCTGAAAGAAAATTCCGTCCACCAACACCCGGGGCCGCTGGTCCGCCACCTGGATCGCCGGGCGCCGTGTCAGGGGCACGGGGATTGGTCTGGTCGTACCACGATGGGCGTCCAGGTCCGCGATACATTTCGCGGAATCCACCATGGCCTGATTGAAACCGTTGGGTAAATGGGAGGCGAAGGCATTCAAGCCCAATTCCAAGACCTTCCCTGGATTGCGCAGGGCCTGTCCGGTTTCAAGAACCGCCATGCCATCATAGGACAGGTATTTGGGCTCGGGCCGGATCAGCACATGGATCTCGTCCACGGTAACCAACCGCATGCCCAACCGTTGCGCCAGGATATCCAGCCCCTTGATCGACCAAAAAAAGACATGCTGGCCGATTTCAGGGGTCAGGTAAGGCCAGCCCGATGCCTGCCGGGTATAGGGCGTGGTGGTCGCGATGATGACATCGGCATCCAAAGCCTCCAGTTCCGCCAGATCCTCGGCCGGATTGGGCAAGTGTTCCAACACCTCGAACAGGGTCACGATGGGCCAGGGTCCCGGCCGCGCGTCGGCCTTGTCGAACCCGATGGCGAAATGATTGGGGCAGAAGGGGTCATGGCGCCACGCATCGAACCCCCGATCCCGCATCAACCGGCAGAGCAGTCCATCCCCGCCCCCCTGGTCCAACCAACGGTGACCCGTGGTCACGCCAAAGGGGGACAGCAGAACGGGCAGGGTCAGGGACAAGCGGATATTGCGTTGGACAATCCCCGTGTCCACGGCCCGGTTTTCCGGCCTGTAGGCTTCCTCCAGCCAATGGGGGGGGGCGGTCTGCAGACATTCGCAAGCCGGACAATGCCACCACGTATTGGGGATCCGCCCAAGAATCATCCCCTCGAACCGGGGGACCGTCGCCGCGCCACACAACCGACAGGGAAGGGTCCGCCCAGGCACCGCTTTGGTCATGCTTTCCCCTTGATCCCGAGACCGCTCGTCAACCGGAAGAGTGTCACATCTTCCCAAGGGGCACAAATCCCAAAGGGGAGTCGGTCGGAGGTCCCTTTTCCCCAGTATGCTCTGGATCTATCATGAGTCCCCATCCAGATTTCGCCCGCCGCCCCGCCCCAGGACACCACGTCAGGACACCGCCCCGATGCCCTCGCCCCCCCGGCCCGTCCCCCCCATGAGCCTGCCCCCCGGGGCCCGGGCGGACCTGGGCTGGTGCCTGCGGTTGATCGATGCCGGAGACCGGGAAGGCGCCCTGGAGGCCTGTGAGCGCGCCCTCTCCCAGGCGCCGCTCCACATCGACATTCTCCTGACCGCGGCGCTGCTGAACTTGGACCTGGGCCGCCCCGGAGCCGCCGAGGCCCAATACCTCCAGGTGACCGACCTGCGCCCCACCGATCCCCGGGGCTGGCAGGGTCTGGGGCGAACCCGGCTGTTCCAGGGAGCCCCGGGACCGGCGCTGGCCAATCTGGACCGAGCCCTGAGCCTTGCCCCTCCCTCGCCGGAGCTGCTCCATGACCGGTCCGTGGCCCTCACCCAATTGGGCCGCCTGGACGAAGCCCTGACCGCCATCGATGGCGCCCTGGAAACGACCCCGAATGGGGTCCGGTTCCTGGGGCGCCGGGCGCGGATCCTGGAGCGGGCACGCCGCTGGGAAGAGGCGGAGGCCGAGGCCCGCCGAGCCCTCGCCCTGGACCCCACCGATGCCCAGGCGGCGCTGACCTTGGCCGATACCCTGATCTGTCTGCACCGGGGAGAGGAAGCCCTGGCCCGGGCCCGGGAAACCCTCGACCACCAGTTGACCCGGACCGAGCCCAGCCGCGACACCTTGGCCACGGCCCTGGATCAAGCTTGCCGAGCCGTCCGCTTCCTCGACCGCCCCGCCGAAGCCGCGGGGATCGCCCGGGCCGTGCTGGACCGCCTGCCCGACATGGGGGAAGCCGCCCGCGCCCTGGCCCTGTCCCTCTGGTGGTCGGGGGATTTCGCGTCGGCCCCGCCCGTGCTGGACGCCCTGCTGGCCCGGGATCCGGCGGACCTGGAGGCCCGCTGGCTGCGCATGCTGTTGGCCCTGCGCCCCCTTTACGCCACCACCGGGGAGCGCGACGCCGCCCGAGAGGACCACCGCGCCGCCGCCCTGGCCCTGGCCGCCCATCTGGACGGACCGGACGCCCCCGATGGGACCCGTCTGGCCCTGTTCGATCCCCTGGCCCAGGGTTATCCCTTCCATGCCCCCTACCATGGCCCCCTGGACCTCGCGGCGCAGCGCGCCGTGGGCCATTGCCTCTCCCTGGTCCAGGAACACTGGGCCGCCCTTCACCCCACGCCCCGGGGGGAGCGGCCCGATGTGGGTCCGCGTCCGTCGGTTGTCCTGGTCGGATCCTTCTTCCGCGACCATACGGTCTGCAAACTGTTCAAGGCCTGGGTCACCGACCTGGACCGGAGTCGCTTCCATGTCACCGTGGTCCACCTGGGGGACACCCTGGATGCCCAAAGCGCCGACGTGGCCCGAAGCGCCGACATCTTCCACCACCTCCCCCGCGGCGGCTTGCCCGCGCTGACCCTGCTGCGGACCCTGGCCCCGGACGTCATCGTCTATCCCGAACTGGGCATGAGCAACGACACGCTTAGACTGGCCGCCATTCGCCTCGCGCCGGTGCAAGCCATGTCCTGGGGGCACCCGGTCAGTTCCGGTCTGCCGAGCATCGATCTCTTTCTGTCCAGCGACCTGATGGAACCGCCCACGGGACATCTGGCCTACACCGAACGGTTGGTCCGCCTGCCTGGCCTGTCGATCCGCTACAGTCCCGCCTTCGCCGTGGATGACGCCGTCACCGCCCGGGCCGCCACGCGCCGCGCCCTGGGGCTGGACGACGCCACGCCCCTGCTCCTCAGCCTCCAGACCCATGCCAAATACCACCCGGACGACGATGCGCTTCTCGCCCGGATCGCGGGCCGCCTCCCCACGGCCCGCATGGCCTTCATCGACGCCCGCCCTCCCACGCCCAAGGGCATGCTCCGCGCCCGGCTCGACGCCGCCTTCCGGGCGGAGGGCGCCGATCCCGGGCGCCAGATCCTGATGCTGCCTCCGATGAATCTGGACGCCTATCGCCGCCTCAATCTGGCGGGGGACGTCTTCCTGGACACTCCGGCCTGGTCCGGGGGCAATACCACCCTGGAGGCGATCCACTGTGGCCTGCCCATCGTTACCCTGCCCGGTTCCCCCATGTGGTCCCGCCATAGCGCGGCCATCCTGTCCTCCCTGGGCATCCCGGAAACCATCGCCTCGAACCGGGAGACCTATGTGGATATCGCCGTTCGACTGGCCCAGGACCGCCCCTGGCGAGACGCCCTCGTGGCCCGGGCGACCCAAGGCAAGACCCGCCTGTTCACCGACCCCGCCCCTGGCCGCGCTCTGTCCGATGCCCTTGACCAGGCCATCCGCCGCGCCCGCGCCGGCAAACGCCCCTGACCCGGTTCCCGCTGACCTCGCCCCCCTGACCCGAAACGGCACCCACGATGACTCCGACCCGCCCCAAGGCCCTGGTGACCATCCCCCACTACTACCGTCCGACGGGAAGCGGAACGGGACATGCCTCCCTCGACCCCAAACGCCGGGGGGAGCGGTCACGGAACCTGGAAGCCTGCCTGTTCCAACTGGTCTCCCTGTTCGGCGACCGGGGACGCTATGGAGCACGCCACGACACGGCGACGGTCCACCCAGCTCTCAACCCCCTGGCGGTTGACCTAGACATCGTGGTCAACACCACCGGAGGCCATCACCTGCTGGACGATCTGGCGATCCCGCCGGACTGGTACGAACATCGCGAGGTGGCGCTGGAGGATCCCCGCTTCCTGGGTTTCGCCGCCCAGGAGGTCCTGAGGAGCCGCTTCGAAGGCTATGACTGGTTGATCTACCTGGAGGATGACCTGATCCTTCAGGATGCCTTTTTCCTGGCCAAACTGGCCCAGGTGAACCGGATTTTCGACGCCCATCCCCTGGCCGAAAAGCCGCGCCTGCTTCTGCCCCACCGCTGGGAAGACCCCCTTGGACGGGAGCGGGAGCGCAAGACCGTCTTCACCAAATGCTATCCGGATTGGCGCCTGAGCGCGCACAGCATTTTCCCCGGACAACCCATCGCCTTCGATCACCTGGGTATGACCGTGACCCTGGAACCGGCGTTGGGTCCCCACGCGGGTTGCTTCTTCCTGAACGCCACCCAGATGGCGCGGTTGGCCGATCACCCCTCCTTCCTGGATACCCGGGAGATCTGGATCACGCCCCTGGATTCCGCGGCCACCAAGGCCATCGCCAATGCCTTCGCCCTGTTCAAGCCGTCCCTGGACTCGGCGCCCTTCCTGGAACTGCGCCACGCCTCGCCCCTCACCCTGGACCAGTTGTTCGCCCAAGGCCCCGACCAACCACCCCTCTGGACATTCTGACCCATGGCCGAACTGATCCTGACCACGGCCTACGACGACGGGTTCGCCCCCATGGGGGACATCGCCGCGGCCCGCCTGCGGGCCTGGGGAGACCGCCTGGGCGCCAAGGTTCATGTGGAACGGAAACTCACCACGGACCGGCCCCCGGCCTGGAACAAAGTGGTGCTGATCCGGACTCTTCTCTGCCAAGGCCATGATTGGGTCGTCTGGGTGGACGCCGATGCCCTGGTTCGGCGGCTGGACGGGGATCTTCGCGCCGAAATCAAAGAGGGCAAGAACCTCTACCTCTCCCTGCACCACCAATGGGTCCACCCCATGCCGGGCATGGCCGTCCGCTTCGAGGTCCCAAACACGGGGGTCATGCTCCTGCGGCGGAGCGATTGGACCCTCGACTTCCTGGAGCGGGTCTGGGCCGCGGACCAGTGGACCGCGCATCCCTGGTGGGAAAATGCCGCGGTCATCGACCTGATGGGCTATCATCGCCTGCTGGACTCCACCGCGGTCAACGCGCCCCGGCCCGAGATCATGGACCGGGTCCAGTGGCTGGACTGGTCCTGGAACAGCGTGCCGGGGGAATGTGACCATGCAAACCCCCATATCCTGCATTACACCCGCCGGGGAAATTTCGAGGAAAGGCTAGCGGAAATGCGCGAGGCCCTGACCCAGATCGAAGCGGTGGAGAAAGGACCGACCCCATGAAGCTAAACTTGGGCTGTGGCGCGCAAAAGCTGGAGGGTTGGGTCAACGTGGACCGCGCGGCCAGCCTCATGCCCGATCAGGTGGTGGACCTGGAACGCCTCCCTTGGCCCTGGCCGGATAACCTGGCGGTGGAAATCCTCCTCTCCCACGTTCTGGAGCACCTGGGTCCAACACCCCGTGAGTTCCTGGCGATCATGGGAGAGCTTTGGCGCGTCTGCGCACCGGGTGGGCTAATCACGGTGATCGTCCCCCACCCCCGCCATGACAGCTTTCTGAACGACCCCACCCATGTCCGGCCCATCACGCCCGAGGGCCTGTTGCTGTTCGACCGGCGCAAGAACCTGGAGTGGGCCGATCAAGGGGTGGGGAATACACCACTCGCCCTGATCCTGGGCATCGATCTGGCCATCGTCGAGCTGGAGCATTTTTTGGAGGAGCCCTGGCTTTCCAGGGCCCAGACAGGCGAGCTATCCCGCACCGACCTCGTCGAGGCGGAAAAACGGCACAACAATGTAATTGTCCAGACGAGAGTCGTGCTGGAAGCACGCAAGACCTAATCCCGCTGGAAGCACGCAAGACCTAATCCCACTGGAAGCACGCGACCATAGGCAACTGGAAGCCACCAAGACATAGGCATCCGTGAACAACGGGGTCTGAAGGCACTTCAAGCGCTTACGGCTTACCCTTCCCGCACCCGGGTAACGAACGTGACGGAGGCACTGCTCAGGGCGCCGGAATCCTCGCTCAGGCGCTCCGCGGCGCTGGAGACCTCGACCGCGGCGCTGCGGACCTGCGCCAAGTGGCGATTCAGGGACTGAATGACCCCGGACGCCTTGGCCGTGCCGCCCGCGGCCTCGTTGACATTGCGGGCGATCTCCCGGGTCGCGGCGGATTGTTCCTCCACCGCCGCGGCGATTCCCGCGGCCATCTCGTCCACCCGGCCGATCACCTTGGCGATGGTCCGCATGGCATCCACCGAGGCTCCGGTCTCACTCTGGATATCCCGAATCTGTCGGGAGATATCCTCCGTCGCCTTGGCCGTTTGGTTGGCGAGGCTCTTGACCTCGCCCGCCACGACGGCGAACCCCTTGCCCGCGTCGCCCGCCCGCGCGGCCTCGATGGTGGCGTTCAGGGCCAACAGGTTGGTCTGCTCGGCGATGCCCGTGATCAGGGCCACCACTTCCCCGATGTGCTTGGCCGCCTCGGCGAGGCGTTCCACCTGGATGGTCGAATGCTCCGCCTCTTGGCTGGCCGCCGCCGCGACTTCGCGGGAGTCACCCACGCGACGGGTGATTTCATCGATGGACGCGGACAATTCCTCCGCCGCGGAGGCCACGGTCGCCACGTTGGCGCTGGCCTGCTCGCTGGCGCGCGCGCCTTCCGCCGCGTCCCGCTCCGCGGCGCCCGCGGTGTCGTCCAACACCCGCGCGGCGTTGTCCATCAGAGCCGCCGCCTCTCCCACGCCGCTAACCACGCCGCCGATGTCCCGTTCAAAGCTGTTCGCCAGATCGGCCATCAGGGCGCCGCGATCGGCGGCGGCCTGACGCTCGACCTCTTCCCGTTCGGTCCGCAGACGCGCCCCCTCGGCCATGCTGTCTCGGAAGACCGTGACCGCCTGAGCCATATCCCCAATCTCGTCCCCCCGCGCGATGGCGGGGATCGGGCTGTCCAAGTCCCCCATGGCGACCCCCCGGGCCCGCTCGGCCAGGGCGACGATGGGTCCCGCGATGGCCCGCTTGACGACCAGGGCCACCCCCAAGGCCAGAAGAATCACCACCACGCCAATGATCAGGAAATCGATCAGGGACCGGTTCATGGCGGTCAGATAAGCGGTCTGGTCCTCGGCCACCACCACCACGCCGATGGCCCGTCCCGAGTAATCCATCAGAGGCCCGGCCATGCGGGCGAAGGTCTGGCCACCCTTGGTCATGTCGGACAAATGGGTCCGGGCGTCCATCGCGGCGCGCAGGATCTCGGGTCCCGGCACCATGGAGGGATCCAGGGACGAGCCCAGCGATTCGAAGCCCCCTCCCTCCTCGGCCAACAGGACCGCGACCGGGGACCCGGAGACCTTGGTGAAGGTCTCGATGAGGGACTCCCCCAGACTGAGCCCCAACTCGACGGAGCCCACCTGTTTCCCTTCGTAATGGACCGGCACCACCGCGCGGACACCGACACCGGCCACGCCTTTCTCCACCCCGGAGACCGGCTTTCCTGTCGTGTTCACGACCACCACCGTTTCCCGGAAACCGGAAAGATCGTCCCCGAATTTTTCGGGTTTATGAACCCGCAGGAAGGACATCGCCGGAGCCTTGTGGAATTGGAACTGTTTGACACCACGAGTCTCGGAAAAAGCTTTGAATCCAGGTACATAGGCGCGAGCAAGGGCCTCGCGGTCCCCCTCGGCCATGGCTTTCTGGACATCGGCGTTCAGGGCGACGCTCCAGGCCATGTCCGCGGCTCGAGTGGCCTGCACATTGATTCGCGCCGAAAGCCGTTCATAGGCCGCGATCAGACCGCGTTCGGAAAACTGGTCGATCTGATCGGCTTGCTTAACCAGGGCCGCCACTCCCATGCAAACCGTCGCCAGGGCGGCCAAACCCGAAAGCGCCATCCCAAGCCGTGCGCCAAGCCGCATCGTCATCCCCATGACACGCTCCCCTTCTCTCGAGACCCATCAGGCCTCCCCGCAGAGGAAAGAATGGTCCAACTGTCCGTCCGCGTCATTGAAAACCGTCAGCGAAAACTTAGTTTCCAAACAATTTGTACTGGTTCAAGACGATTTTTTTTGCGGGAACGCGCGAAAAAAGGGGAAGGGGAGGAAGACCTCTCCTTCGCTATCCCCTCTTCCGAGGTTGCGCCGTCACCAGAAAACTGGCCAAGGCGTCCACGGAGGCCGCATCCTCGAACAGCACCGACGCGGCGGCACGGATGCGGTGGGACAGAGCCGTCCGCTTGGCCAAGTCCTTGCCCAAGGTGGTGGCGATCCGGACATAGGCGTCCTCGGTCCGGACCACCGTATCCGTCACCCCGATCATCCGACACAACCCGGCGGCCCGCCGGGACCGGAGTGTGGTCCCCTGGAGTGTCACCAGGGGCTTTCCCATGCCCAGGGCCTCGAAGGCGCTCAGTCCACCGCCCCAATGGAGGGTGTCGAGGACCACGTCCGCCGCCCCCAGGGCGGCCAGATAAATGCCGTAGCGGGTCCGTTTGAGCCACAGGACCCGCTCCCCGGGCAGGCCAGCGGCCTCGAAACGGGCTTTCATGCGCTCGGTCAGGGCGGGTTCGGCATCCCGGAACAGGCACAGGCGTCCCTTGAGATCCTCCGTCAGGATCCGGGCGAAGAGGCCGTCCATGTCGGGGTGGATCTTGGCCAGCCGCTGACCGCAAAGGTACAGGGTCTCCCCCTCGGGCAGGTTCAGCTTTGCCCGGTCGGCGGCTTCGGGCGCCAACCGGGGGACATGGGCCAGGAAACCAGGCAGCCGCACGAGGTCTTCCCGGTATTGGGCCTGGGCCCCAGGCCCCTCCAGGGTCTCGCCCACCACGAAATAATCGATGGACGGCAGACCCGTCGTCACCGGATGCCCCGCGAGCACGCATTGCACCGGAGCATACCGCCCGTGGGCCAGGGCCATGGTGACGTCGTCCGTCCCCAGTTCGGGATAGAGCAGAACATCCAGGCGAGCTTCGCCCAGCAGGCGGTGGGCGCGCAGGATGTCCCGGGGCAGAACCAGCACCCCAGCGGCCTTGCCCGCCACCCGGTCCCAGGTCGGACCATGGGGATGGCCGGGGACGATCAGGGTGACGTCCAGGTCCGGACGCCCCAACAGGGCCGCCACCAGCCCCGCCTGAAGCCCCCCGCTCCCGTCATGGGAGAACCGATGGAACAGGATCCCCACCCGACGGCGACCATCCTGGCGGGGGCGGGGGTCCCAGACCTGGCCGGCCGTGGTCTGAAGGACCGGGCAGATGGTCCGCAGGGTATCGGCGACCTCCGTCGCCAGGGCCAGGGCATCGCCCCCGTGAAGCGCCAAACCCGGATGGGCCAAACCGCCAACCAAGGCGTTGGGGTCGGGAATGAATGCCGCCTTTTCCCGCAGGTCGGCCAGCCGGTCCCGCAGGCGGCTCCGGGCCGTCTCGAGTTCCCCGGCGTCGGCGGGCACGAGGGGCATCAAGGAATTCGCGGCCAGGGCGAGCGCGGGGAAATCCGCGGCATTGGCCCCCAGGGCCCGGACGGCGGCCATCCAGTTTCCCGCTCGGGCCAGGGCTTCGCTCAACCCCAGACGGGCGGGCCAATGGGTGCCGTCCAGGGCCAGGGCATGGCGGAACAGTTCGGCCGCCTCGCCGGAGCGCCCCAGGCCAAGGAAAGCCTGGCCCCTGTTGACCAGGGTCGCCGGCGTGGCCTCCCCTTCCAGGATCAGACATTGGTCGATGATCTCCAGGGCATCCCGATGGGCGCCCATGGCGTTCAGCACCGCGGCCAGATCGCGCATGGCCTCGGCGCTGGTCCGAAACGGAGTGTAGACGGCCACGGCCTCGGAGAGGTCACCCAGGCGCCAAAGCAGACTTCCCAGGGCAAGGGCCGCGCCTTGATACCCCGGTCGCAGGACCAGGGCCCACCGCAGAGCCTCCACGGCGCCGGCCTCGTCCCCCTCGCCCAGGCGGGCTGTTCCCAGGTTCCGCCAGATCTCCGCGTCGTTGGGGTCACGCAGAGCGGCCTCCTCCAGGCGGGTCCGCCCCTCGGCGGCGCGCCCGCTCATGAGGGCGCCAAGCCCGGACAGGTGCAGGGCGCCCGCGTGCCCGGGATTCCGGGAGAGGATTCCCTCGGACAGGGTCAGGGCCTCTCCCACCTTGCCCACGCGCAGGCTGTCGAAGGCCTTGTCCAGAATCGCGGCGATTTCGTCGCTCACGGGGTCCCCCTCCCCTTTGCCCGGCATCCCATGGTCGCCAAGCGGTCGACCCGACGGGCCAGAAGCCGGGCTTCCTCCGCCAGGACCGGCGGCCACTGGCCATTGGCACCCTGACGAACCAGCCGCATGGTGGGATACCAGGGCGTGGCCGCCGCCGCCAGCCCCCATCGCCAATCGGCCATGCGAGGCAAGAGGACCCGGACCGGGCGACCGAGGGCCCCGGCCAAATGGGCGAAAACCGTATCAACGGCGAGGATCAGGTCCAGGGCCGCCATCAGCCCCGAGGTCCCCAGGAACGCCTCGCTTCGCCAATCGAAATCGGGGTCGGCGTGGAGAATCCCCAGAGTCTCGCAAAGGGCTGCTTCCTCCGCTGTCACCTCCGGATGCAGGGCCACCAGAGTAACCCCGGGGACCCGCGCCAAGGGTTCAAATAGCGAAAGCGGAATGGACCGTTCCCGGTCCAGGCCATGGGTGGGGCTGCCGCGCCAGGCGAGTCCAATACGGAGGGGACCGGGGGCCGTCGCCTCCAACCGCGCCGCCCAGGTCGCTGTCCGGTCCGGATCGGCCCGCAGATAGGGCACGGGCGCGCCGCCCTCCGGACCCAGGCCAAGCACGCCGGGCAGATCCATGAGGGGCAGCACCGCCCCATGGGGCGGAGGGGTGACACCCAGGGGGATCAAACCATCGAGACCCGGCGCGCCGGAGAGCAGGGCGCCCATCTCCGGCCGACAGGCCAGCAGAACCGTCCCGGCCCGGTCCCGGGCCGGGGAAAGGAAGCGCGAGAAGTGGATCGCGTCGCCCAGGCCCTGTTCGGTGTAAACCAACAGAGGGCCATCGGCGAGGGGGCCGCCCGTCCAGACCGGGCTGTCCGGAAAGGGAGGAGCCAAGCCCCAGGCCCGCCACCGGGCGCGATAGTCGGAAAATCCCTCGGCCCAGCGGCCCAGGGTCAACCGGGCGAGGCCCCGATTATAGCGGGCATCGGCATGGTCGGGATAGGCATCCAGCAGGTCGGACAGGAGCGCGTCGGCGCGGACCGGATCTCCCTTGCGCAGGGCGACCGCCCCCAGGTTGGCCAGGGAGGTGGGCCGATCCGGCGCCAGGGCGAAGGCTCGTATCAGGGCCGCTTCCGCCCCGTCAAAGTCGCCCGCCTGGGCCAATTCCCGGCCCAACAGAGACCATGCCGCACCATTCTCCGGAGCGGCCTCCACGGCTTTTGCCAAGGTCCCCGTCCGCGAGATCCGCGGATCCGGGGCACCAAGTGGGTCCGCCCCGGGACGTCCGGGGAGCCGGTCACCTTGGGTCATGTCATGCCCCCCTTCGGGACGGCCCCCCATGGTTGGCTCCAAGGATGAACTGGATTAGTCTTCCTTTGGGGTCTCGACGGGCTTCTCACCGCTCACCAAGTGGCGCGCGCTGTCGACGATATCGCTGTAGCTGTCGCCTTCGGTATCGGTGTTTTCTTCCAGCCAAGCCATCACCTCGGCCATGTCGACGGGGTACTTCCTAGCCATCACGGCGACCACCGCCTTGGCACCAAGAATATGGCAAGCCAGTCCATCCATCATATTCAGGACATTGGTCACCTGTTCGGTGGACAGGTCGCCCATACGCTCGACATCCTCGGATAACTTCGTCAGCAGGACCTGGATCTGATTGAGCATCAGCTCGGACATGAAGAACTCCTTTCTGGTTTCCGTCGCGTTCCGCGAGAATACTGCATTCCGTGTCTCGGGTCGCGCCTTCCAATCAAGAAATCTTCGCGGCCCCCGTTTCGAGCCCACACCATGGCCCAAGGGAGTTATTAAATGCTGAATGGCCAGCACCCAAGGCGAAAATCAATCCTACGCCGGGAAAGGTCCCTCTTCCCATGAAAATCGGTATTGGCTGGCAGGTCGGCGTGCCCAGCGGATGGGGCACCTATGGCCTGAACCTTTGCGTCCATTTGGAGCGCCTGGGCCACCGGGCGGTTCCCCTGTCCCTGGCCCACGATCTGAGCCTGGACCCTCTGACCGAGCGCTTGTTGGCTCCGACCCTCAGGGAACATATGTTCGCCGACAAACTGCGGGTCCTGCATGGCGCGTTGGACCTGCCCCATCCGGTGCTCCACGGCCTGGGGGACGGGCTGGAGGTCAGCGACTTCTCGGATGCCAACAGGGGGGCGCCGGACATCGGGGTGGTCTTCTTCGAATCCGCCGTGGTCCCCAAACCCAATCTGGAGCGGGCCCGGGACCTGCCCTTGATCGTTACCGGATCGAGCTGGAATCAGATGGTGCTGGAGGCCCACGGCCTGACCAACGCCCGCTTCTGCCCCCAAGGGGTGGACCCCAGCCTGTTCCACCCCGCCCCCCCGGCCAAGCGGGCACCGGTCGGCCGCTACCTGATCTTCTCCGGTGGCAAACTCGAATACCGCAAGGGCCAGGACATCGCGCTGGCGGCCTTCAAGGTCTTCCACGACCGCCATCCGGAGGCCTTGCTGGTCACCGCCTGGCATAACCTGTGGCCGGAGAGCCTGGCGGGACTGACGGACTCCGCGCTGGTAAAATCGCTCCCCCAGGTGGACGGGCGGGGGCGGATCAAGGTCGCGGACTGGGCGGCGGCGGAGCACGGCCTGCCCCGGGACGCCATCCTGGACCTGGGTCCCCAGACCAACGCCAGCGCCCCCAGACTGTTGGGGGATATGGACCTGGCGATCTTCCCCAATCGCTGCGAGGGCGGGACAAACCTCGTGGCGATGGAAGCCATGGCCATGGGTCTGCCGGTGGTCCTGTCGGCCAATACGGGTCACCTGGACCTGATCCAGGGGGGCGAAACCCTGGGCGAGCCCGTCTGCTGGGCGGTGAGGGATCAGGCCGCCATCGCCGAGATCACGGGGGATATCAGCCGCACGGGCTGGGGGGAAACACCCATCGAAGCCCTGGTCGACGCCATGGAGGAAGCCTACCAAAACCGCGCCGAGGCGAAACGCCGGGGCGCCGCCGCGGCGCGGATGATGGCCGATTGGTCCTGGGAAACGCAGGTGAGACGCCTGCTGGTGGAAGTGGAAGCGGTGGCGTGAAGGCTCCCCTTCAATATTCAAACACCCCCGCCGGCATCAGACCATGTTCCGTGACCCGGGGCACCACCGTGATCTGAATGCTTTCCACATCCTGACGAACCATGGCCTCCAGCTGGGCGCGCAGGGTCTCGATCCGTTTCACGGGAGTTTCCGGGGGGAAGGACAGCACCACCTCGACGATGGCCGTATCCGCGGCCCGGCGGGTGCGGAAGGCGAGCAGTTGGTCGTAGTCGTCGAAATGCTTGATCAACGCCCGGGTCATGGGCATCTGCACGTCCTCGCCACAGGCCGCGTCCAGCAGGTCGCCCAGGCTCACCTTGACCATCCGCAGAGCGATCACCGACATCACGCAGATGGTCAGCAGACTCGCCACCGGGTCGGCATGGCGCCCGATCAGGGTGTCCGGCGCCGCCAGCACCACCAGCATGGCCACAGAAAGGATCAGGTTCGAAATCAGATCCTCGGAGAACAGATGGATCTGCGCCTTGACGATGGGCGAGGGATCGGACTTGCTCTGCTTGAGGAATCCGCGCAGCACCACGGCATTGACCAGCAGATAGGTCCCGTTGAAGACCAGACCGACCAGTAGACCCGTCCCCGTCGGCGCCTGCCCCACCTGAATCCGCTCGATGGCCGAGGCGATGATGACCGCCGTCGCGGCGATCATGAACAGGGCCGCGGCCACGCTCGCCAGGCTTTCCATCCTGCCCAGGCCAAATTGGAACCGCCCTCCGGCCGGACGCAAGGCCCGACGGGCCACCATCCAGGTCACCGTCAGGGTGCCGAAGTCCAGAAGGGTGAGCAACAAGTCGGCCAGCAGGGCGCTGGAGGAGGAGGTCAGGACCGCCACCAGGGAGGCCGCCAGGGACGGCAACAGGACCAGCATGGCCATGCGGGTCAACCGTTCCCGCTTGATCCGGGAGATTTGGGAGGGGCTCCCCCCGAGATCGACGGACGGCATGGGCGGGTATCCTGAACGTGACGGGTTTCGAAACCCAAGAAAGACACCAAAACCCCAAGCCGTCGCAAGGCCGCCAATCCCGGTCACTGGATTTTCAATCGAGCCTTCCCGGATACGGAATTTTCAACCAAAAAAGGCATCCCCGGGCTCCGATCCCTCCCGGATCAGAAGCCCTCGCGCGCGTACCGGAGGGTATTCCCCCGCCCCAGATAACTCAGGTCGAGGCGATCCCGGGTCAGATCCAGAATGGCGAAACACTGGGGCTCCGAGACTCCAAACTCCGATAGGACGAGGATGGGACCGGCGTCTTCGGGGCCACCCGAAGGGCAGGTGTCGGCGACCTCGAAGAAGCCCCCTCCGGCCACCTGCTCTCCGTCAGAATAGTCCACGACCCGCCCGTCGGGTTCGAAGCGCCGGACGCTCTTTCCGTCCGTCACATCCCGCCAAGCGCCCACCAGGAGATTCCCAAAGCGCTCCAAGGGTCCCTCTCCCTCGAACACCTTGACGCTCTCCAGGGCCATGTCCCGGGACACATCCCCCTCGCCGATGATCCGCCCTGTCAGTTCCACGGATTGCCCATACGACAGGGCATTCAGGACCAGGAGAGTCACACGGGATTCCGGCTCGTCCTCCCAAGCGTGGTAGATCCAGCCCTCCGATGTCACGTCACAGGCGAGGGCGCCATCGGGCCGCTCACACCCCTGGACGGTTCCATAAACAACGATGGAGTCTCCCATGGACCCTTCCCCGGCCCCAGCCCCAGCCCAGACGCCCCCTTGGACCCAAGGGGCGAGGACAAGACCCAGCAAGGCCGCGCGCGCCATGCGAAACCACCCCATCTTTCCAGGTCCCCCAACCAGTGCCTTTGGACTGTAAGGTACCATGGGATCCGGACTCACGCGACGCTTCCGTCGGACCATGCCGCCACCCGGGCCTCGTGGCGCGCCCGCAGGCCCGGCAGCACCGCCTTCTGGGCTTCGGTCAGACAGTCCTCCGCCTCGCTCCGGGCCACGGAAAACTTGGCCGCCTGCCCTTCGAAGGCCCCCCCCTCGCGCACCCGATGGCGCACGGTACGGGCTTCCACGAAGCGGGCCGGGAAACAGCGCATCAGATGGTCGCAATAGAATACGTCCTCGCAGCGCAGGACCTTCAGGTCCGGATCCTCCATGAAACCGCCCACGGCTTCGTGAGCATGGCGCCAGACCGCGGTGTTGAAGACCACGCTGTTGATGATCGCCCGCCGCCAGTCCTCGTGCAGGGGGGCGTCCACCTCGATATCCGTCTTCACCAGCCCCGCGTCCGGATGACGCAGCAATTCCCCCATGCAGGCCAGGACATGGGGCGGCAGAAAGGCATCGTCGGCGTCCAGGAAAAACAGGATCCCGCCCCGGGCCGCCGCCGCGCCACGATTGCGCGCCGGACCCGCGCCCCGGTTCTCGATGCTTCCGACCACGCGGACGAGGGGATTGACCGTGGCCGCCCGGTGGGCCTCGGCCAGGGTGTCGTCGGTGGAGCCATCATCGGACAGGATGATTTCGTAACCCTCCCGGGGCACCGCGCCCAGGACCTTGACGCAATGGTCGATGGCGATGGTCGCGCTGGCCACCGACGGACCGATCAAGGTGGCGCCATTGAACACGGGAATGATGATGGAGGCGGCGATGGGGAGATCCGACATGGGGACAACAATCCAGTTGAACAAGCGGACCTTACTCTGTCCCAATCAATCCCCCTTGCCAACAGGGGGCCCCCTTGGCGACACTCCTTTTCCCTCCCCCGCGTCATGATGGGTTCCATCCATGCGCCATTCGTTTTTCTCCCTCATCCGCAATGCCCTGGGCCATCACCGGGAGTGGCCCCCCCTGTGGCGCGACCCCGACCCCAAGGCCGCCTATGATGTGATCATCATCGGTGGTGGTGGCCATGGGCTGGCCACGGCCTATTATCTCGCCAAGGAACAGGGCCTCGGCCGGATCGCCGTGGTGGAAAAGGGATGGATCGGAGGCGGCAACAGCGCCCGCAACACCACGATTGTCCGCTCGAATTATCTGTGGGACGCCAGCGCCCACCTCTACGAGCATTCCCTGAGGATCTGGGAGGGGCTGTCCAGGGAGCTGAACTTCAACGTGATGTTCAGCCAAAGGGGCGTGCTCAACCTGGCCCATTCCCTTCATGACGTCCGCGACGCCCATCGGCGGATCCGCGCCAACGACCTGAACGGCATCGACGCCGAATGGCTGGATCCGACCAAGCTCGCGTCCTACTGCCCCCTGCTCGACATCTCGCCCGAGGCCCGTTATCCGATCCTGGGCGCCACCCTCCAGAGGCGCGGTGGCACGGCACGGCACGACGCGGTGGTCTGGGGCTTCGCCCGGGCCGCGGACCGCCTGGGGGTGGATATCCTCCAGCACTGCGAGGTCACGGGGATTCCGCGGGAGGGCGGCAAGGTCACCGGCGTGGAGACCACCCGGGGGGTGATCAAGGCACCCAAGGTGGCCATCGTCGCCGCCGGCCACGCGGGCACCCTGGCGGCCATGGCCGGGTTTCGGCTCCCCCTGGTCAGCCATCCCCTCCAGGCCCTGGTCAGCGAACCCATGAAGCCACTCCTGGACTGCGTGGTCATGTCCAACGCCGTCCATGTCTACGTCAGCCAGTCCGACAAGGGCGAACTGGTCATCGGCGCGGGGATCGATCCCTATGCCGGATACGCCCAGAAGGGCTCCTTCTCCATCATCACCGAGCAGATGGGCGCCCTGGTGAGCCTGTTCCCGCGGTTCTCCCGGTTGCGGATGATGCGCTCCTGGGGTGGCATCGTGGACACGGCGCCGGACGCTTCGCCCATCATCGGCAAAAGCCCGGTCGAGGGCCTATACCTCAATTGCGGCTGGGGCACGGGGGGCTTCAAGGCGACGCCGGGGTCCGGCCAAGTCTTCGCCCAGACCATCGCCCGGGACGCGCCCCATCCCCTGGTCGTCCCCTTCACCCTGGATCGCTTCACCACCGGCGCCCTGGTCGACGAGCATGGCGCCGCGGGCGTGGCGCATTAGATCACGATGAAATCATATAGTTTGAGCGGAATGAGCCGGAAAATCGCGTACACTTTTCCTTATTCCGCTTTAGGTTAAACAAAGGTCGGATGGACGTCGGACATGGAACGCATCCCTTGCCCCCACTGCGGCCCTCGCCCGCTGGCGGAATTCTCCTACGGCGGCGAAGTGGTCCCCCGGCCCGATCCGGAACCCGCGGACGACGCCACCTGGGGAGCGTACCTGTATGTCCGGAGCAATCCCAAGGGTCCCCAGAGCGAACGCTGGGTCCATATCCACGGCTGCCGCCGCTGGTTTACCCTGACCCGGGATACCGCCACCCATCGGATCCTGGACACGCCTTTGCGGAAGGAAGAGGCCTGACATGGAGCAACCCTTCCGCCTGAAGGCCGGTGGCCGCATCGACCGGACCCGCCCCCTCCGCTTCGTCTTCGACGGCAAGGGCTACTCGGGATACGCCGGGGATACCCTGGCCTCGGCCCTGATCGCCAATGGCGTCCACCTGGTGGGCCGGTCCTTCAAGTACCACCGTCCCCGGGGTATCCTGAGCGCCGGGGCGGAGGAGCCCAACGCCCTCGTCCAACTGGGGCTGGAGCCGCGCCTCGTCCCCAATGCCCGGGCCACCCAGGTGGACCTGATCCATGGGTTGGAGGCCGATCCCGTCAACTGCTGGCCCAACGTCCGGCGGGATGTCCTGGCGGGCCTGGGGTTGGCCGCGCCCCTCATGCCCGCGGGTTTCTATTACAAGACTTTCCTGGCCTCCCGCCACCTTTGGCGCCATGTCTTCGAGCCCCTGATCCGCCGGGCGGCGGGTTGGGGACGCGTGCCGGAGGATCCGGACCCCGACGTTTACACCCATCGCCACCTCCACCGGGATGTCGTTGTCGTTGGCGCCGGTCCCGCGGGTCTGGCCGCGGCCCTGGCCGCGGCCCGAACCGGTGCCCGGGTCGCCCTGATCGACGAGGGAACGGAGCCCGGAGGGTCCCTGTTGGGGCAGACTCGGACCCTCGACGGCCATCCGGCGGACCAATGGGTCGCCGAGGGGAGGGAGGAGTTGTCCCACCTGCCCGAGGTTCTGGTGTTGACCCGAACCACGGCCGCGGGCCTGTATGACGACGGTACCACCGTGGTGGCGGAGGAACGGTTGACCGACCACTTGACCTCCCACGGGGGCCACGGTCCCCGGGCCCGGCTCTGGTGGCTGACCAGCAAGACGGTCATCCTGGCCACCGGCGCCCACGAACGCCCCATCGTCTTTCCGGAGAACGACCGCCCAGGGATCATGCTCGCCTCGGCGGCGCGGACCTATGCCCTCCGGTACGGCGCCTTGCCAGGCAAACGCATGGTGTTGTTCACAACCAACAGCGCCGCCTACGAGTCCGCCATCGACCTCCAGAGCCGAGGCCTACGGGTCGAGGCCATCGTCGACGCTCGGCCCGACCCCTCCGGCCCCCATGTGGACATGGCCGAGGCCTTGGGCATCCACATCCACAAGGGCTGCGCCGTGACCGCCACCGATGGCCGCCACCATCTGGAGTCCGTGGAGATTATGCTCCTGAGCCCGGACCTGCGAACCGTCCAGGCCCCGCGAAAGCTCATCGAGTGCGATCTGCTGTGCGTCTCCGGTGGCTGGTCACCGGTGGCCCACCTGTACCGCCACGCCGGAGGCCAGGTGGAGTGGAACGCCGAGGTTCGCGGCTTCACCCCTGTCCCAGGCCCAGGCCTGCCCCGGGTGGTGGGCTCCGCGGCGGGGACCCACGCCCTGTCCCAGGCCCTGGAGCGGGCCCTGACAGCCGGAGCCGAGGCCGCGCGGGAAGCGGGCTTCGGTGATGGATCCGCGTCCTCCGCCCCCAGGGTGACCGAGACCGACGCCCTGGACGGCATGGACCTCTGGCGGGTCAGCGACCAACCGGGCGACGGGGGACGCGCGATCGGACGACCGGGCCATCTGTCCTTCGTCGACCTCCAGAACGACGCCACCGCCGCTGATATCGACCAGGCCCACCGGGAAGGCCTGACCAACGTGGAGCATATGAAGCGCTACACCCTGACCGGCTTCGGCACGGACCAGGGCAAGACCAGCCAGGTCAACGGCGCGGTGATCCTCGCCCGGGCCGTGGGCGAGGGGCCGGAGGCGGCCCGGTTGACCGCCCAGCGCCCGCCCTATACCCCTATCACCTTCGGCACCCTGGCCGGGCGCCGGGTGGGGGGATTGCTCGACACGGTCCGGGAAACCGCCCTCCAGGACATCCACCGGGACCTGGGCAAAAACGGCGGCGCGGTGTTCGAACCCGTGGGCCAATGGCTCCGTCCGCGCTTCTACCCCAAGGCCGGGGAGACCATGGACAGGGCCGTCGCCCGGGAATGCCGGGCGGCGCGGCAAGAGGCCGGACTGCTTGACGCCTCCACCCTGGGCAAGATCGACGCCCAAGGTCCGGATGTGGTGGAGTTCCTCGAACGGATCTACGCGACCCCCGTTGCTTCCCTCCCCATCGGCAAGGTCCGGTATGGGCTGGTCTGCAAGGACGACGGCATGCTCGTCGACGATGGCACCCTCGCCCGGCTGGAGGAGACCCATTTCCACCTGACCACGACAACGGGCAACGCCGCCTGGACACTCAACTGGATGGAGGAATGGCTCCAGACCGAATGGCCCGACCTGCGGGTCCGCCTGACCAGCGTCACCGAGCAATGGGCCGTCCTCGCCCTGTCCGGCCCCAAGGCCCGCGAGATCCTCGCCCCCCTGGCCCCGGGCATGGACCTCTCGGTCGAGGCCTTTCCCTTCATGACCTGGCGGGCCGGCGCCGTCGCCGGGATCCCGGCCCGGGTCTTCCGGGTCTCCTTCACCGGCGAGCTGTCCTTCGAGATCAATGTGCCCTGGCGGTACGGTCCAGCCCTGTGGAAGGCTCTGCTGGCCAAGGGGGCTCCCTTGGGCCTGACGCCCCATGGCACGGAGACCATGCACGTGCTCCGCGCGGAGAAGGGGTTCATCCTGGTCGGCCAGGAAACCGACGGCTCCGTCACGCCCCGGGACCTGGGGCTGGGGGGCATGCTCAAGACAAAGCGCGATTTCATCGGCAAACGGGGCATGGCCCGGAGCGACCTCCAGCGGCCCGACCGCAAGGTCCTGGTGGGATTGCGGACCGACGATCCGGCCCAGGTCCTGCCCGAGGGCAGCCCCATCGTGGAGGCCATGTCCTCCGCCCGTCCCCTGCCCATGCTCGGCCACGTGACCTCCAGCTATCTTTCACCCATGGTGGGTCGGGTCATCGCGCTCGCCCTGGTCAAGGGGGGGCGGGAGCGCCTGGGCCAGACCCTCCAGGTCCCCCTGGAGGACGGCGACCTGGCCAAGGTCACGGTGGTGGAACCGGTTTTCTGGGACCCGGAAGGGAAACGCCGCGATGGCTAAAGCAAAGGAAATGACCCCGGAGGGAAACACGGTGGAGCACGGGGGGTTCGACCCCTTGGCCGCGGATTGGCGCGATCGTTTGTCCCAGTCGGGCACGGCCACCATCCAGGTGGACGCCGCCCCCTGTCAGGCCCAACTCACCCTGAGGGGCGACCCGGCGGATCCGGCCTTCGCAAAGGCCGTGGAGGCCCAAACGGGACTGCTTCCGCCGCCGGTGGCCAATACGCTGACCGCGGACGAGCATTGTCGGCTCCTCTGGCTTGGTCCAGATGAATGGATGCTGCTCGCCCCGCCCCATCAGGGGGCACTCTTGCTCTCCGGGCTGACCGTGGCCTTCGCCGCCCTGTCACCCGCCACCAACGCAATGGTCATCGACACCAGCGAGACCCGCCGCGCCCTGGACGTCTGGGGTCCCGACGCCGTCCAGTTGCTGGAGCGGGGTTGCGCCCTGGACCTGCACCCCCGGGCCTTCCCCATTGGCCGCTGCGCCCAGGGACTGCTGGCGGGCCTGCCCGTTCTGATCGCCCATCTGCCCCGGCGCAATGGCGCGAACCACCCCTGTCTGCGGATTTTCGCCCGGACCTCCATGGTTCGGCACCTGGCTTGGTGGCTGGTCGACGCGCTCGCCGAGTTCCGCCGCCCCGGAAAGTGATCCCATGCTGGACCGCCATGTCCGTCCCCAGGTCGACCCGACCCTGAATCGGGTCGCCCGCTGGCTGGCCGCCCGCTCTCTCACCGCCAATCAGCTCACGGTGCTGGGGTTCCTGATCGGCATGGCCGCGGTGCCTTTGCTCGCGGCCCAGCAGTCTGGTTTGGCTCTGGGAGCCATCCTCTTGAACCGGGTATTGGATGGTCTGGATGGCGCCCTGGCCCGGTCGACGGCGCCAACGCCGCTCGGGGGATTTTTGGACATCACGCTGGACTTCCTGTTCTACGCGGCCGTTCCCCTGGGCTTCGCCCTGGCGGATCCGGCGACGAATGGCCTGCCCTCGGCCTTCCTGCTGTTCTGCTTTATTGGGACCGGATCGAGCTTCCTGGCCTTCGCCAGCATCGCCGCCAAGGAGGGGCTCGACCCCGACGCCCGCCAAGGCCCAAAGGCGATCCACTACCTGGGAGGACTGACGGAGGGGACGGAAACCATCGCCGCCCTCGTGCTCTTCTGCCTGTTCCCGGAGTCTTATCCCTGGTTGGCGACGGGCTTCGGTATTCTCTGCCTGATCACGGTTGGAACCCGGATCTGGGTGGGCTATCGGACCTTTAAGGACCGCTAAGCCCACCCTTCCTACGGATCAGGCCACCCGCATATCGCGGAGGAAAGAGTCCACCCCATTCCTCAGGGATTCCGCCTCTGTTTGAAGTTCGTTGGCGACCGCGTACATCTGACTGGCCAAGTCTCCCGTTTGCTGGGCGACGGTGGAAACCTGGGAGATATTCGATGTGACCTCGTTGGTGCCATCACTGGCTTGGGAGACGTTGCGGGAAATTTCCTGGGTGGCGGCCCCCTGCTGCTCGGCTGCGGACGCGATGGAGGCCACCACATCGTCCACCTGACCAATGATATCCTGGACCTTCTTGGTCGCGGAAATCGCCTGTTGGGTCGACGCCTGAACGCCCGCGATCTGCGCCCCGATCTCATCGGTCGCCCGCGCCGTCTGATTCGCCAGGCTTTTCACCTCGTTGGCGACAACGGCGAACCCCTTGCCCGCGTCGCCCGCCCGGGCCGCTTCAATGGTGGCGTTGAGCGCCAGAAGGTTCGTCTGACTCGCGATATCATTGATGAGATTGATGATCTCGCCAATCTTATTGGCCGCGGCGGCGAGGCCATCCATGGTGTCATTGGCGTCACCAATCCCTTTAACGGCAGTCTGGGTAATGCGGGTGGTATCTTGAACCCGACGGCTGATTTCCTGAATCGAGCCACTCAGTTCCTCCGTCGCGACGGCCACGGTTTGAACGTTGCTCGAGGCCTCCGTCGCCGCGGAACTGACCAGGGTGCTCTGGCGCGAGGTCTGTTCCGCCGAGGCCCGCAAACCATCGGATGCCTCTTGCACATTCTTCACCGTCGCGGCCACCTTTTCCAGCATTTGGGTGACCTGGGCTTCAAACCCCACCGTTAACTCCTCGCGCTTCCGTCCCCGGGCCGCGTCCCGCTCCAACTGTTCCCGCGCCTCGGCCTCGAGTTGCTCGGCCTTGATCATGTTATCCTTGAAAACTTGAACCGACCGAGCCATTTCCCCGATCTCGTCGGTATTCTCCGTGGCGGGCACGGCGACACCTTTGTCTCCCTCGGCCAACTTTCCCATCACAGTCGTCATCAGGCGCACGGGTTCGGTGATGGAACGGGCGACGATCCATCCCAGGAAGCCCCCCACCACCAAGCCACCGACGAGCATACCGATCAGGTTTCTCTGGCTCGAGACCATGACTCCGATCATCTGAGCCTTCAATTCCTGACGGGCCAATTCGGATTGCTCCTGAATGGCACGGGCCGCCTTGGTCATCTGTTGCTCCGCGACCGCCAAGGGACTGGTCTCCTCCGAGTTTCGAAGCGCCGCGTCGACATCATCGCCTTTGCCAAGGACTAAGAACTCCTGGAAATTTTCTTGATACTGGTTCAACGCGGCGATGATGTTGTCAATCCGGTCCCTGATTTCCGGTGCGACCAAACGCCCTTTCAGGTCCACCGCGACATCCTTCAATTTTTTTATTTTATCTTGGACCTGGGTTACGTCTTCCCGAGTCCCCCGAATGATGAAGTTCTTCTCGCCGCGGCGGATTTCCAACGCCAACGTTACAATCTGGCTTGCGTCATCACTTTTGGCGACCCGGTCACCAATCGTATCCATGGCGTACAAAGCGACCCCCGATATGATCGCACTGACAACCAATAGGAGAAAATACCCAATCAAAATACGGGATCGGATGCGCAAGCGTTCCAGTAATTTCATTTTTCGAGACCTCCGTTCATGTACTTTCTGATCATATTGACGCGAATAGATGATCCAATACTTACTTATCACACTCCATTACATAACAAATCACCCAATTAATTATTAACAAATTGGTTGTATTATGGAAAATTGAGAATTTAATTACACTTATCACTGCCACTTTCCATAACAGTAACTTAATTCAGTGAACGACATTACCTAGAATCATTCAACATCAACCAAAACTATTAAATCAACCTATGGGGGTTTACAAAAGGTGCGCAACGAAGGAAAGTTTGGGTTAAGCCAATAGAAATACAGGGGTTCTTGCTAAAGTTGCGTTTTTTAAAAAAAAGTAGTTAAAACACCAAAATCCCGGGAGAGGGCAAATATTCCTTGTGAAAAAATGTCTTATTAACATTTAATTGACTATAATTTTTTCTATAATGGTATTTTGGCATCGACTCGGAAAAAGAACGACGCACCAAATTTGGCCGTTTTATCGCCTCGGTGACTTCAATCCCCTGTCCGCAAATGAGGGCCACATCTTGGAATCCCTCTTCGCCCCAACCAACCAGACAGGCCTTGGGAAACCGATCACATTCGGTCTTTGGAACCGCTTTCCCAGGTGACGCCCGTGAAGGACAATCGCTTCCTTGCCCCGGGTTGGGTCCCAATGGAGGTGTTCGCGGACCCGGAAAAAGGATCCGCCATTGGAAACCAGGGCAAGATGCTCCGCGAAGTCATCGCCTCCACCGACCTCGACGGGGTGGAAGGTCGAAATCGCCTTGGACGGAAAGGTCCGGTGATGGCCGAACGCGACCCGGGAAGGGTCATGGAACCGGGACTCCACTCAATTGGGGTCCCGATTCCTTAATCCTTACAACAAGTGGGGAAAATACACCGAGCGGTCCGCGTCATTGATCCGCCCACCCCGCCGCTTGAATAGGGCCATCAATTTACCGTATCCAAACCGAGGGCCTCGCCGGTCCGACTGATCCACGAATCGCAGGAAAATCCGGCCTCGGTGGTTCAGGTGGTTGAGCTTCAGGTCATCGAGCAGGAAGTCCCACTCCTCCACGGCGTAGAGTTCGTTGTTCCGCTTCTCGTTGAAGCGGATGTCGATGGCGACCACCAAATCGAAGAAATGGGGAAACTCGGGCAAGACCTTACCCGCGTTGAAACGATGGGTGATCCGGTGCACCCCCAGCCAACGGCACAAAACGTCCCCCATCGGATTTTCCGGGGCGTCCAAGGCGTCCGTATGGTGGCCCAACCACGTGGCCAGACGGGTGAAATAGCCAGCTCCCGCCCCCAGTTCCAGGATTGAGTGCCTTGGCCCCCGGTCCAGGTCCAACTGGCGGACCACTGTCCAGCAATCCTGGAAGGATGCGTCCAGGTCGAACGGATCCACCTCAGACCCGATCGAACGGTCGGCGAAGCGCTCTCCCAAACGTGCGAAGGTCCCCATGTCCAGGGTATCCCGGGCATGGGCGATGACGCCCTCGATGGTGGGACGGTCACCATATGCGGTCATGGGCGGAACTCTCCATCGTCATCTGGCCCCTTGGTCCCAAAAGGCTCTCGGCTCCAAAGAACCCGAAACCATGGCGACATTTTGACGGAGCGTCCCGTTCGTCGCCACTTGGTCAAACCACGGTCTCCACGTCCCCGCTGGCCCGCTGGCGGGCGGCGTCACGACTGGGGGGCGCGCCAAACAGCCGCGCATACTCCCGGCTGAACTGGGAGGGGCTTTCATAACCCACCGCATAGGCCACATTGGCCGCTGTCCCCTTGCCCGAAACCAGCAGGCGCCGGGCCTCCTGCAGGCGGATCCGTTTCAGAAAAGCAAGTGGGCTGAGCGCGGTGGCCGCCTTGAAATGCCGATGAAAGGACGACGGGCTCATGCCCGCGACAAGGGCCAGATCGTCCATACGCGGCGTCTCGGCATAGGTCTTGCGAATTCGGTCGATGGCCCGGCTGATGCGAGCCAAATGGGTGTCTCCCAGGGCAACCCGCCGCAGGGCACCCCCCTGGACCGTGCCGAGAACCCGATAGAGGATCTCCCTCTCCACCAGGGGGGCGAGGAGAGGGATCTCGCTGGGCCGGGACGTCAGTTCGACCAGCCGGGCGCAGGCATCGAGAAGCGGCTCCGGAGCGTCACAGACGGTCAATCCAGGTTCCCTCCCCTCGGACGGGGTCGGGGCCACGCCCACTTTATCCTCCATCTCCAGGAGCAGGTTGGAAATCACACCCGGATCAAGGGTCAGAACCAGGGTGAGATAGGGATCCCTGGGCGAGGCATCGAGGATCGTCGAGGTCACCGGCAAGTCCATACTGGCCACCAGCATACGGCCCGGGGCCAAGTGGAAGACCCGATCCCCCAAACTCACTTCCTTGCGTTGGCGCAACCCCAGGCACAGCAAAGGCTCGTAAATGGAAGGAGTGGGCAAGCTGGGTCCGTCGGCCCGCACCAAGGTCAACCGAGGGACGGGGGTGGGATGCCGCCCGGGGTCCGAACAGAAATCCCGCGCGATGGCCCGCATGCGGTCCAAGGGAGTCATGGATTGGTTTCCTTTCCAGCGTCCGTCCAGGATGGGGCCGGCGAACTGGGAAGGGAAACCAAAAAGAACATCCTTGGCAGGATTGGGCAAGACCTTGGGTCGATCTCGCTAGGGCGCTCCCTCGCCCTTCCCCACATCGGATCCGTGAGAACCACACCCCTTTTCACACATCCAAGTTTCGAGGTTGCCTCCATGCATTACAACCAACTCGGCCAAAGCGGCCTTTTCGTTTCCGAACTCTGCCTTGGCACCATGACCTTTGGCGGCGGCGAAGGCATCTGGGGAGCCATCGGCGCCCTCCAGCAGCGCGACGCCAACGCCATGGTGAAGACCGCCCTGGACGCGGGCGTCAATTTCATCGACACCGCCAACGTTTACTCCGCGGGCCTATCGGAGCGGATCACCGGTCAGGCCCTGAAGGATCTGGGCATTCCCCGGGACGAGGTGGTGGTGGCCACCAAGGTCCTGGGTCCCATGGGCACCGGCCCCAACGCCCGGGGCGCCGGACGGGGGCATATCATGGACCAGGTGGACGCCAGCCTGACCCGCCTGGGACTGGATTACATCGATCTCTACCAGATCCACGGCTTCGACAACGCCACCTCCATCGAGGAAACCCTCACCGCCCTGACCGATTTGGTCCGGTCTGGCAAGGTCCGGTACATCGGTCTGTCCAACTGGGCGGCCTGGCGGATCATGAAGGGAATCGGCATCACCCAGGCCCGGGGCCTCGCGCCCATTGCCTCCCTCCAGGCCTATTACAGCCTCGCCGGGCGAGAATTGGAGCGGGAGGTTGTCCCCCTGCTGACCAGCGAAGGACTGGGCCTGATGGTCTGGTCCCCCCTGGCCGGTGGCTTCCTGTCGGGCAAATACACCCGGGAGACCGACGGCGCGGTGGAAGGTCGCCGCGCCCGCTTCGATTTCCCACCGGTGGACAAGGAGCGGACCTATGACGTGGTGGACGTGCTCGCGGCCATCGCCAAGGACCGTGGGGTGAGCCTGGCCGCCGTCGCCCTGGGTTGGTTGCTCCACCAACCCGCGGTCAGCAGTGTCATCATCGGCGCCACGCGGCCCGAACAGTTGACCGATAACCTCACGGCCAGCGCCCTGACCCTGACCGCCGGGGAATTGGAGCGGATCGGAGCCGCCAGCGCGCTCAAGCCCGAATACCCGGGCTGGATGCTGGAGCGGCAAGGGGAATACCGCCAGGGTCAGTCCCGGGTCCGCTAAAAAGGCCCCGCTAAACATGAAACGGGCCGGGAGGTTCTCCCCCCGGCCCGTTTCAACACGCCGACATCCACCCCGGCTCACGCCCTCAGGCGTTCGATGGTGGCGCCACAGGCGGCGAGTTTATCTTCCACCCGTTCATAGCCGCGATCCAGATGGTAGACGCGGTTGATGATGGTTTCCCCTTCCGCGGCCAGCCCCGCGATGGCCAGACAGACCGAGGCCCGCAGGTCCGTCGCCATGACCTGGGCACCGGATAGACGCGCCTTGCCGCGCACGATGGCCGACCCCCCATGGATGTTGATATCGGCCCCCATGCGGCTGAGTTCGGGCACATGCATGAAGCGGTTCTCGAAAATGCTCTCGGTGATCATGCTCGCGCCCGAGGCGGTGCTCATCAGGGCCATCCATTGGGCCTGCATGTCCGTGGGGAAGCCTGGGAAGGGCTCGGTCATGACATCGACGCCACGCACGTCGCCGCGCGTGGCGTCGACCAGCAGTCCGTCCGTCCCGTCTTCGACAACCACGCCCGCTTGGCGCATGTGGTCCACCAGGGCCTCGGTCAGATTCAGGCGCGTGCCCGTCAGGGTCAACCGCCCCCGGGTGGCCGCGGCGGCCAGGGCGTAAGTGCCCGTCTCGATGCGGTCCGGAACCACGGAATGGGTGACCCCACCCAGGCTGTCCACGCCATCCACGGTCAGGGTGCCGGTGCCAATCCCCTTGATCCGCGCGCCCATCGCCGTCAGACAGGTGGCCAAATCGGTGATCTCCGGCTCGCGGGCGGCGTTCTCGATGACCGTCCGCCCTTCCGCCAGGGTCGCGGCCATCAAGGTGTTTTCCGTCCCTCCCACGGTCACCTTGGGGAAGTTCACATGGGCGCCCTTCAAACGGCCGTCTACCCGGGCGTTGATATAGCCTTCCTGCAACTCGATAACCGCGCCCAAGGCTTCCAGAGCCTTGAGATGCAAATCCACGGGTCGGGTGCCAATGGCGCAGCCCCCAGGCAGGGAGACCCGCGCCTGACCGTGGCGGGCCAACAGGGGACCCAGCACCAGGACCGAGGCGCGCATCTTGCGCACCAGATCATAGGGAGCGGTCGTCTCCTTCAGGCCCGAGGCATCCAGCTCCAGGATCCGTCCCTCGGCGCTATCGGCACCGTTCAAATGGACATGAACCCCCAGATGCTCCAGGAGCCCCCCCATGGTCCGGATGTCGGCCAAATCGGGGATGTTGGTCAGGGTCACGACCCGGTCGGTGAGCAGACAGACGGGCATGAGGGTCAAGGCGGCGTTCTTGGCGCCCCCGATACGAATCGTGCCCTCAAGCGGGGCGCCGCCGACAATGCGGATCCTATCCATGACGCGTGTACGGACCTTAACCAAGGGTTGGAACGGAGAGAAGGCCCGAGCTCAAGGCTCCGGTGATCCCGCCGCTCGACAGTTCAATCCAGACCCCGCGAACCGCGTCGAACGGGTTCCAATCGGGCGGGGCCGGTCTGGGGGAGAGGGGAAGCGAAAGCAAACCCCTTGCTTGGCGGGGTATCCGACAGGGCGCACCAGGAAAACGGCGCCAATGGGGCGGAAGATTCGCGAAGGACCCAGACTCTGGCTTCGTACCGCATCCCCCTCGGTCGCGCAAGACCTCTAACCGGGCCATGGTCCATGACATCTTACCAATCAGTTACATCCTATTTGATGCAAGACGCCTCTTGCATTCAAAAGATATGGTGTCAATATCGCGATAATGAGAATGGGTCGCCTTAAGAATCCATCCGAGAATACATGCTCTTTTTGTGGAAAAGCTATCCGAATAAGCGACTCTCGCATGCGTGGAATAGACAGAGAGATTCCCAAAAAAGGGATATCCACGAATGGATCACATTGCCTATCAGAACCGCGTCCAGACCTGGGCCTTTCCGACGATCTGCCTGGGCCTTCTCACGGTCGTTGGTACCGCGTACTTTCTGGTTACCCTATTCGACCAGACGGTGGAGGAACGGGCAACCACGGAGCGGGTCCAGGCCGATGGGCGCAGCACCCTGGCACAGATCGGCGCGGCGATGGAAGAGTATGCGCGCCTGATGATGATAACGGCCAATAGCCCGGTGCTGACCGAAGGGAGCGAAGACAAGGTCGCGCGGCTGTTGCTCACCATCGCCAAGTCAGATCAACGCATTGATCAACTGCGTCTCCTTTCTCCCAACGGCATGGAAGTGGTCCGGATCAACGATGCTCCGGACTCTCCCATCAAAGTGCCTCGGGACAATTTGCAGGATAAAAGTGATCGTCCCTATTTTAAGGCAACCGTGACCGACCCGAAGGGCACTCTTCGGATTAGCCCCCTCGACCTGAATATCGAGTTCGGGAAAGTGGAATACCCCCTGACCCCCACCATTCGCCTGTCCACGCCCATCTTCTGGGAAAATGGTCGGATCCGGGGTGTGCTGGTCCTGAATATCAACGCGGGAAGCATGGTTGGCCAGGTCCAACGCAAGACCCAGATGGAAGGAGAATGGACCCTGATCCACGTCGGAGGCAGCCACTGGGTCCTCCCTGACAAAACTGGAGAGCGGGGGTGGGTCCTGACCGACACCGATCAGGCCCGCGCCCGCTATCCCGAAGTGGTCGCCCGGATGAACCGCGTCCATCAAGGCTCCTTCCAGGAGCAGGGAATTCTGTGGTTCCATGGAACCCAGGATTTGGAAACAGAGTTGCCCCGCGATCGCTTGATTTCCGACGTTCGGGGGTTTCCCATCATCCATGTTTTCGTCGGCGCCCAACGCCCGTTCCTGGCCGCGCTCTTGGCGAATCGCCTTCCCGTCGCCGCCCTCGCCGCGGCCCTCTCCCTGGCCGTGGCCTGGGCCTGGAGCCGCGCCCTGATCGGCCAGGCCCGAGCCCGGCGCGCCCGCGCGCAAGCCTACAAACGTCTGGTCCAATCGGAAAAGCTGGCGGGTCTCGGGGGGATGGTGGCGGGAATCGCCCACGAGCTGAATACCCCCATCGGCAACGCCTTAACCATCGCCAGCACCATTCAGGATCGGGCGCTGGAGGCCCAGGCCCACCCGGCCGCCCTGGACCTACCGGATTTCCTGGATGACATGTCCCAGGGGAGCACCGCGCTCTTGAGAAGCCTGGACCGGGCCCGCACCCTGATCCGCCGGTTCAAGGACGTCGCGGTGGACCGGACCGCGGAACGGCGCCGCCCTTTTGCCCTCGACCCCTTCCTGGAAGACCTGCTCGCCACGATGCGACCGCGTTTCAGGACCAGCCCGATAACCCTGACGCTGGAGGCGAACAGCAAAGCGACCATGGACAGCTATCCCGGCGCCCTTGGACAGGTGGTGATGAACTTGATCGACAATGCCCAAACCCACGGTTTCCCCGAGGGCGCGGCGGGAGAAATCCGCGTCACCGCCACCCTGGCAACCCCGGACAAGGTTCGCCTCATATGCGCGGACTCCGGCCAGGGCATCGAGAAGCGGAACCTGCCTCGCCTATTCGAACCCTTTTTCACAACGCGCCCATCCCTGGGTGGCGGTGGCCTTGGCCTGGCCATCACCCATGGAATCGTGGTGGATCTGCTCGGTGGCGAAATCATGGTGACCAGCAGTCCTGGGAAGGGTACCGCGTTCATCATTGATCTGCCCTGGCATGCCCCTGAAAAATCCCCCCCATCCGAGAAGGAGCAGGACCGTGCCGTCGGATCCCAATAGCGGAATGCTCAAGGATCTCTTCCATACCCCCGTCCCCCAACGGACCGATGTGTGGCACATCCTTATCGTCGACGACGAACCCGAGGTGTTCGAGGCGACCCGCTTCGCCCTGAAGGGGGTTCGTATCCTTGATCGTCCAATCACCCTCCACCAAGCCGAGTCCGCCACAGCCGCGGAAGAGTTTCTAACCAACCACCCGGACACCGCCGTGGCGCTGATCGACGTGGTGATGGAAACGAACGACGCGGGTCTTCGCCTCGTCTCCAACCTACGGAAGCAGGGGCAACGGGATCTGCGCCTGATCCTGCGCACGGGGCAACCGGGATATGCCCCGGAACTGACGGTCATCTCGGACTACGAGATCAATGATTATATGTGCAAGGACGACCTGACCCGCACCCGGCTGATCAGCCTGCTGACCACGGCCCTGCGGGATTACACCCAGATCCGCCAACTCAACGAATATCGCAAGGGCTTGGAGTTGGTCATCAATTCCACCCAGGACCTTTTGAACAGAAAAGGACTGAACGCACTCGCCGAGGGCATCCTGACCCAACTTGCGGCCCTTTTGGACCTGCCGGCCCAAGGGATCGTCTGCGCCGCGTCGATGACCGCCGGGGCGAAAGATCAGAGCAGTTTCGTGGTCCTTTCTGGATTGGGAGCCTATGCCAAGGACACGGGCCGTCCTTTGGTCATGCTCGATCAATTCGAGGAGCGCCTGGCTTCGGCCTTCACCACGGCCCGGGAATTGGGGGAACCCGTCCCCCTGGAAGATGGCCTGGCGGCGGTTTTTGATAACCCCGGTGGGCGGGCCTATTTCGTGTTCGTGGAAGGCAGGGGTAAGACACCGTCACCCATGGGCACGCATTTGTTGCGCCTGTTCACGGCCAATATCGCCCTTTGTTTTGAAAATCTGGACATGGTCGATCAACTCAACGACTTGGCCTTCACGGATTCCAGTCTACAAATCCCCAACCGCAACGCGCTTGCCCGCCGTGTCGACCAGATGACGGGTTCGGAGGGGCTCACCCGCTTGGTGATTTTCTCCTTGGACACGGTCATGGACATCACCAGTGTCTTTGGCACCAAGACGGCGATCTTTGCTTTCCTGGCCTACCGGGACGCCGTGTTGGAGCGTTTGCCGGAAGTCACCTTCATCTGCCGCTTCAGTGACCGGACCTTGCTCGCCCTTGGGGACCCAGTGGATCTCCCCGCCGAGGCCATTTCCGATCTGCGCATGCCGTCCGTGCCCGTGGAGGGGATGTCCATCATCCTGCCCGCCACCATTTCCATTCTGGACCTGGACCTTGGGTCCCTGGACGCGGAGGAGGTCATCCGCAATATCATCACCGCGGATCTGGCCGCGCCCGAGCGCCACGACCCGGATGGTCTGCACCGCTTCGATCCCGCGGCCAAGGCCGCCCTCGAGAAACGGCTCCACCTGCTATTCGCCCTTCGGGACGCCCTGGAGGAAGAGAAGGGTATCGAGGCCCACTTCCAGGCGAAGGTCGAAATGACCACGGGACGGATCGTCGGGGCGGAGGCCCTGTGTCGCTGGACCCTGGATGGCACCCCCATTTCACCGGGAACCTTCATCCCCCTGGCGGAAACCAGTGGGCTATCCCGACCACTCACCCAGGTTATCCTGCGCCAAGTCGCCACCTTCGCCCGGAGTCGTCGGGACAAGGGCCTGCCTTTCCTGCGCGTCGCGATCAATCTGTCTCTTGTGGATTTGGGGAGCCGGGATTTCATCGATCAATTGCTGCGGTGGACCCAAGATCTGCGGTTGTCTCCAGACACCCTGTCCTTTGAAGTCACCGAAAGTGAAATCATGCGCCATCCGGACCAAACCCTGGCGGACCTTGCCCGCATTCGGGCGGCCGGGTTCCGGCTGGCCATCGACGATTTCGGAACGGGCCATTCCTCTCTCAGCCGCATCGACCGCATGCCCATCACGACCGTCAAGATCGACAGGGCCTTCGTCACGCCCTTGACGGTGGACAATTGCCATGGCGGCATCGCCGCGGTGACCATGGCCATGGCCCGGAACCTGGATTTGTCCGTCGTGGCGGAAGGCGTGGAAACCCTTGCCCAACACGAGGCCCTGCTCGCCCTGGGTTGCGATGTCGGCCAAGGGTTCCTGTATGCCCGTCCCCTGAACCAGGTGGATTTCGAGACCCTTCTGGACCGGGGATCCATCCTCTTTCCGCCTCCGACTCCGCCTTAAATTGGAGTGTCCCGGTGGGACAACACACAAAACCCCGCTTGCCAAAAGGCAGGCGAGGTTTGTTGTTTAAAGCGGAAACAAACATCCAAAGGAGTGCATGGGGAGGGAAGACTTGCCCCCCGCGCCGCCCGCTACCGGCATCAGGCTTCCAGCTTGACAGTCCGGCGTGGCTCGCCTGGAGCGGTCCGGTTGCCTTCCGTGGCACCGCCGCGCTGGGAATCGGGTGATGGAGGCGGCACCTGGGTCTGGCTCACCGCCGCGGCGGTCACCGTTCCACTGGCGGAAGTCGTTTCATCGCCGATCCCATCGCCATCTCCGGCCTCCTGGACGCGGGCAGCCTCATACTGGCTCGCGGTCCGATCCGTCTCGACCTGAGTCGCCTCGGCATCCTGGTTCCGCCGATAAGCCTCCATTTGGCTTTTGCTCGGCACCTGAAACTCCACGGCGCCGTTCCCGTAGGAATATTTGGCAACGTTGACATACATTTCCGGATCAAGAACGGTCCGGGGGTTGATTTGGGACTGCCTAGGGCTTTCCTGCCCAAAGCCGCCCGAACTCGACCCACTCACAGCGCTGACGGATGACTCCGTTTTCACCACTTCGTCGGGCCGACCCGTCGAAGAAGCGTAGGCTTGAGAGGCGGCGACACTCGCGCCGAGTCCGATTTCTTGTCGAGAGTCCATGGCATCCTGCCCTCCGCGTAGACTGCTGTTATAGTGCTCCATGGAGCTTCATCGCGCAACCGTTCCATTTGACCCCAAAAAACCGTTTAAAATCAGATAAGTGCCGCGAAGCCCCTAGCCGCTTTCCAACCCAGGACGCGCGAAAGTCCGCGAATCGGTGGGCCTGTCAAGAAAAAAGATACCTATTGGTCACACCCAATTCAATATCCGAGGTCGGTGGTCGGGGTCATGGGGAGGGGGAAAATGGTGCCGCCGGGGTGAATTGAACACCCGACCCCACCCTTACCAAGGGTGTGCTCTACCCCTGAGCTACGGCGGCAGCCGTTTCTCCATGCCTTGGGTGACCCATGGGCATGGGGGGTAACCGGTCCACTCGCGCGGAGCGACCGGAAAATGCTGCCCCGAGAGGGCACCTGTTTGACCACTCTGTTTACTGAGTTGTCCGAGTGGCAGGAGCAATTAAAGGCTCTTGAGACGGATGTCCATAACAAATTTGACCACGAGACGTGATGTGTCCGCCCTTGATAGGACAGCTTAGGGGCTTTGTTAAGCTGCTCCCCGATTCAGGATCGCACCGTCCGCGGTCTGCACTGCCGTCTTCCGACCGCGGGGGCACGGGCCACCCCCGCGTCCTATCCTGGAAAAGCCGATCAGACCGCAGGAACGGTGGGCTTGCCCCAAGCGGTCCACAGCTTGGCGATGGCGGCGTAGTCCTCGCGCCCCAACCCGGCGCCGACGCCCATTTCATAAACGGTGTGGCAAGCTTGGATGGCGAATAACGGCACCTTCGCCGCCTGGGCCAGGGCCAGGGCGAGTTCCGAATCCTTGCGTGCCGCGGCCAGGGGCATTCCTCCTTCGTAGTCTCCCTGGCGCACCCGTTTGGCGTACCGGAAGGTCAGGGGCCGGTGCAGCCCCATTTGGGCGTCGGACAGCAGGCCGATCAGGCTATCGATGTTCACGCCACTGGCTGTCGCCATGGATCCGGCCTCGGCGACCACCACCATCACCGCATGGGCCACGGCATTGTTGATCACCTTCGCCGCGGCCCCGGTGCCCAGGGGACCGAAGTGGACGCGCTTTTCGGTGATCAGGTCCAGGACCGGCGCCGCCTTGGCGATCGCCTCGTCCTCCCCGCCCAGCAGCAAGCTGGCCGATCCATCCTCCATTTGGCTGACCCCGGCGAGGATCGAGGCATCGATCAGCGCCACCCCCGTCCCTTCCAGGATTCGGGCGGCGCGGACCATGTCCTCCGGGTTCACGGTGCTGGTCTCAATAACCACGGACCCGGGCCTCAGGTGAGGCACGACCGCTTGAAGCACCGCCAGGGAGGCGGCGGGATGGGGCAAGCAGAGCACCACGAAGGGACAGTCGGTCACATCAGCGGGGGTGCCGATGACCTGAGCGCCGAAGTCCGCCTCGGCCCGAGCGAGGCTCTCCCGGTCCAAGTCGAAAACGCGGAGGGCGGCGCCGCGGGCCAGCCGCCGGGCCAGGGGAAAGCCCATATTTCCAAGCCCATAGAGGGCGATGGTCATGCTCATCGTTTGTTCTCTCCGATCAGGGGCGGCGATCACTTGGACACCGGGAAGGGAGCTTCTTGCAACCCAAAGTACATGCTCTTCACCTGGGTGTAGAGGCGCAGGCCGTCCATGCCCTTCTCCCGGCCAATGCCGCTGGACTTAAATCCACCGAAGGGCGTCGTGGTCACCGATTGCTTGTAGGTATTAATCCAGACCGATCCGGCCTCCAGGGCCCGACCGACGCGCCAGCCCTTGCGGAAGTCCTCGGTCCAGATGCCGCAGGCCAGACCGAAGGCCGTGCCGTTGGCTTGGTCGATCAAGTCCGCTTCGTCCGCGAAGGGCAACGCCACGAGGACCGGGCCGAAGGCTTCCTCCTGGCAGGTCAGGCTATCGGGCCCCAGGCCGTCAATGACGGTGGGCGGATAATAGGCCCCAGAGGCGTAGGCCGCGCCCTCGGGTCTGGCGCCGCCACAGAGGATCCGTCCGCCTTCGCTCTGGGCGCGGGCGACGAAGGCTTCCACCCGCTCACGGTGGTGGAAGGATGCCAGGGGTCCCATTTCCACCCCCTCGGCGTCTGGGGCGGCGAGACGAATGGTCCGCGCCCGGGCGACGATGGCGGCAAGCACCTCGTCATAGATGCTGGCCTCGATGAAGACCCGGGATCCGGCGACGCAGGATTGCCCCGCGGACCCGAAAATACCCGCGATCACCGCGGCCACGGCCAAGTCCCGACGGGCATCGGCGAAGACCACATGCGGTGACTTGCCGCCCAATTCCAGAGCCACTGGCATGATCTTGCACGCGGCGAGGACCCCGATGGTCCGGCCCGTCTCGGTGCCGCCGGTGAAGGACACCATGCTCACCCCTGGATGGGACACCAGGGCCGAGCCAATCGCCGCGCCACGGCCCTGGATGACTTGCAACAGGCCCTCGGGCAGGCCCCTGGCGCGGGCCACGCGCAACAGTTCCGGGGCCAGCAGGGGAGCATCCTCCGACGGCTTCAGGATCACCGCGTTTCCCGCGGCCAGGGCCGGGGCGACCTTGGTGGCGTCGTTCATCAAGGGCGAGTTCCAGGGGGTGATCGCCACCACCACGCCATGGGGCTCAAGGACGGTCATGGAGACATAGGGGCCGCGGGGAGGTGTCACCTCGGTCTCCAGGGTCTCGCAGGCCGAAGCGTAGTAGCGGAAGGTTCCGACGGCGTAGTCCACCATGCCCCGGCATTCGGACAGGGGCTTGCCGTTGTCGCGCATCTGCTTGCGAGCCAAATCCTCTTTCTCGGCCTCCAGACCGTCGGCGATGGCGCGCAGGACCTCGGCCCGCTTATGGGGCATCAGATCCTTCCAACCGCTGGTCCGATACGCGGTCCAGGCGGCGGCGACGATGGCATCCAGGTCCGCTGGACTGGTTTCCGGAACCCGTCCGGCCTCGGAGCCGTCGGCGGGATTGATGCTGACGATCTCGGCGGGAGCCTTGATGTTCGGGCTGCTCATGGGTGTTTCCTCGATCACGGAAGAGAATTAGACAGTCCGCCGGATGACCCGGTACAGGTGGCGCCCCGGGGGCACCAGAAGAACCGCGGTCACGGCCAGGGCGAGGACGATGGAGACGGGAGAAGACACGAAGCCCGCCGGGTCGCCCCGGGTGATCAACATGCCTTGTCGGAAGCTGCTCTCGGCCAAGGGGCCGAGAATGGCGCCCAGGACGATGGGGGCCATGGGATAGCCCGAGCGTGACAGGCCATAGGCCAGGGTTCCGAAAACCAGCATCAACCAAACATCGGTCATGTTGTTGGACGCCGCGTAGGTCCCGATGGAGCAGACAACCAGGATCATCGGCGCGAGCAGGGCCCCGGGGATGCGTTGGATCTGGGCGAAAGCCTTCGCGCCGGCGAATCCGAAGGCCAGCATCAGGAAGGCGGTCAGCAGCATCTGCCACATGAAGCCGTAAACCACGTCGCCGTGTTCGGAAAACAGGGCGGGTCCCGGGTTCAGCCCCTGAATCAGCATGGCTCCCATCATCAGCGCCGCGACGGAGTTCCCGGGCACGCCCAGGGCCAAGGTAGGAATGAAGGACGCGGCGTTATCGGCGTTGTTGGCGCATTCCGACGCGGCGATTCCTCGGGGATCTCCCTTGCCGAAGAGGCTGGGATCACGGGCGGCGCGGCGTTCCTCGGAATAACCGAGGATCCCGGCCAGGTTTCCCCCGGCTCCGGGCATGACACCCACGACCACGCCGATCACTCCAGAGCGGATCCAGGTCTTGACCAATCCGCGCAGATCGGCGAGGCGGATCCCCGCGCCGCTCAACGTGCTCCGCCTGTCGCCCACGCCGGAGTCCGGAACCAGCATGGACAAGGCGGGTGGCACGGCGAATAGGCCCGTCATCAGAACGGCGATGTTGATTCCACCGGATAGGTCACGGATCCCGAAAACCAGACGCTCGGCGCCGGTGATCATGTCCATACCGATGATGCCCACGGCGATGCCGATCAGGGCGGCGGCCAGCCCCTTGGCCGGAGCGCTGGCCAGCAACAGGGACACGCTGGCCATACCGAAGATCGCCACCCAGAAGTATTCCACGGGTCCGAAACGCAGGGCGAAGGACACCAGTGGCGGCGCCAGCAACATCAGAGCCAGGGCGCTGATGATCGATCCGGCGGCGGAGGAGACCAGGGCGACATGCATGGCGAACTTCGCCCGTCCGGAGCGGGCCAGGGGATAGCCATCGAAGGTGGTCGCCACCGCCGAGGGGGTCCCGGGAATACGCATCAAAATGGCGGGGATGGCGCCCCCATACATGGATCCATTGTAGATCCCGGCCATCATCCCCAGGGAAATCAGAGGCGACATGGCATAGGTGAAGGGCAACAACAGGGCCATGGCCAGGGTCGCGGTCAGGCCGGGAATGGCCCCGACCACGATCCCCATGGCCGTTCCCGCCGCCATGGCCAGGACACTGCCCAGGCTCAGGGCGTCGGGGAGGCCCCCGAGGACATCGAGCATCAGATTTCTCCGAGAATCAGTTCCGGGGGAAAGGGTTGGGCGAAGACCAACCGGAAAACGACGAAGGCCAGCAGGACGAAGCCCGCGGAAGCGGCGACCAGCCAGGATCGCCGCCGCTCCCCCCCGACCAGGGCCATGGCGGGCAGGAACCACAGGGCCGAAGTCAGGAAACCGGCCAAGACGGTACTCCCCACATAGGCGCCCAACAGGGCCAGCCCGATCATGCCCTGAACCAGGGGAGCCTCCACCGTCGGCGCGGAAACCGAGCGAAGGGTCGCGATGGCGCTGATCACCGAGAACAGGATCAACCCCAGGCCAACGGCCCCGGGAAAGGTCGCGCTGTCGGAAGACAGGGACGCGGTCTCCCAAAGGATGACCGCGCCACCCAGGGCGACCAGGGCATGGACGAGGAGGCGCTCGGGCCTCCCCACCACGGTCCGGGTCAGTTCGCTCATTGCCAGGGCGCCTTGTCCCACATGGCCTTGTAATCGACCGCGAGGCTCTTCACATGAGCCTGGAACTGGTCGGTCGGCAGGTATTTAACCTCGGTAAAAAGCTCGGCGTTGCGGCTGTGGAAGGCCGGATCCTGGGCGACGCTCTCGATGGCTTTGGCCAGCTTCTCGACGATGGCCGGGTCGACCCCCTTGGGCAGGCCGATACCGCGCTCCGACAACATCCGCACGTTATACCCCAGGGACATGACCGTCGGCACGTCGGGAGCGAATTCGGACGGCGTATCGCCGAACTGGGCCAGGACTCGGACCAGTCCTTCCTTGGCCGAGGGCAGAGCCTCGCCCAGGTTCAGGGCGGCCGCGGAGATATGGCCGCCGATCAGCGCGGTCCGGGCCGGGCCAGCCCCGGCGAAGGGAACATGGGTCAGGTCGATCCCCGCCGCATCGGCCAGATAACGCGTGGCCAGGTGGTCATCGGTGCCCACGCCGGTCGTGCCGACGGTGACGGCGCCAGGGTTTTCCTTGGCGAAGGCAATCAGGTCGGCAAGGGTCTGGAAGGGGCTGTCCGCGGGGACGGAAATGGCCGAGGGGTCGCGGACGAGGTCGGCCACCGGGATAAAGTCATCGGCGGTGAAGGACGCTTGGCGGGTGATGGGAATGGTCAGCATGGGCGGCAGGTTGAGAATGCCGATGGTATAGCCATCGGCCGGAGCCTGGGCGAGGGCGGCGTGACCGGTTTCGCCCCCGGCGCCCGGACGGTTGACCACGATGACCTCCTGCCCCAGAGCCTTTTCCAGTAGGGGCTGGATGGTGCGCGCGGTGACATCGGTGCCGCCGCCCGCGGAATAGGCGACGATCATGCTGATGGGCTTTTCCGGCCATTCGGCGTAAGCGGGCACCGTCCCCAGGGCGAGAAGGGCGAGAAAGGCCGTGGCTATCTTGAGCATCCGTATTCCTCCATATTCACAGATCTTGTTCATACGGGCCTTGGGACAGCCCGCTAACGCCAGCTAACGCGCTGATGGGAAAGGACGCAAGCTGATCAAGGGCGGGGGTTGCGCCACCGTTGGCGGCGCTGATATCATGAATATTATTATCGATAATCTTTGAAAGCGTCCGATGGCCCACGGATATTCAACGAAAGAAGCGGTCGCCGCGGTGGTCGCCTCCCTTGAGCAGCGCATCATTTTCGGTGACCTGCTGCCTAAGCAACGCCTGTACGAGGATGAGTTCATCCTGCGCTATGACACCAAGCGTCATGTGATCCGTGCCGCCTTGCAGGAATTGGAACGGCGGGGGATCGTCGAACGGTTGCCGAATCGGGGGGCCATCGTGCGGTTCTACTCCCGCGACGAGGTCGCCGACCTTTACGTGGTTCGGGCGATCCTGCACGAGGCCGCGGCGCGGTTGGTCCGCCTGCCCGCGGATCCGTCCTGGCTGGCGGCCCTAGGGGCGGCGCGAGACGTCCATGCCGAGGCGGTGCGGCGCCGGGACCTGGCGGAGGTCTTCCGCTCCAACACGGCCTTTCACCAGAAACTGTTCGAGGGCACGGGAAACATGGCGTTGGTCGAGACCATTGAACAGTCCAATGCCCGCACCCACGGAATCCGCTCTCATGGTCTGGGGGTCCACCAGCTTCTGGAACGGGCGCGCGAGGAACACCAGGCGATGGTGGCCGCGGTGGAGCGCGGCGACCTCGAAGCCCTGGCCCGCCTTTGTGTCGAGCACATGTCCCCGGCCCGACGCTTCTACGAGGAAAAATATTGCGGCCCGATTCAATGGAGCGCGTAAGCCGGAGCCACCAAAAGGGTGACGAAGATCAGCCGGAACAGCAATACCGCCGCGGATGATCCGAATTGATGGGGAAGCAGGGATGATGGGAAACAGGGATAAAGACTGTTGGACGCGAACCCGCCAAACCCATCGAAATGGGGTGGGTTAGGGAACGGGGGAAACAAATCCGGCCTTGAAACCGGAGGGCTTTCACCGCCTACTCGAACACACCCCCATGGCCCCGGGCGTGTCTTCCGTCAAAAGGGAAAATGGTGCCGCCGGGGTGAATTGAACACCCGACCCCACCCTTACCAAGGGTGTGCTCTACCCCTGAGCTACGGCGGCGCCAGAACCAGAGGAGCCATCGCACGGTCCGTACCGCGTTCCGACCCCCCCTTGGGAGCGGCGGAAAGTGCCATAGGGTCGTTGGAGATGCAAGCGAAGTTTTACATCGGTGCTTTTCCCTTGAAAACCGCGGGGAAGAGCGGGAAATTCCATCCATGATCACCGAAGATGACACCAAAAAATCACCGCTGCCCACCCGGTCGGACGACCGTCTCGACCGGGAGGCCCAAGCCCTGCGCGACAACCTGCGCCGCCGCAAGGAACAGGCCCGGGCACGAAGCCAACAGGCCCCACCCTCGCGCCCCATCCAAGGGACGGAAGAGAAGGACACCTGAGCGATCCCCTTGAAAACGGCGAAAACGTCATCAAACGGAAAAATGCCCCTTGCGCCCCCCCGAGTTGGCTGGTAGAAACCGCGTCCTCGGTCGGATGCGGGTGTAGCTCAGTTGGTTAGAGCGCTGGCCTGTCACGCCAGAGGTCGCGAGTTCAAGTCTCGTCACTCGCGCCATCCGAACCGAAAACAAGGCCTCCCTCCGGGGAGGCCTTGTTTCGTTTTGTTTTGATCTCACCTTTGATCTCGCCGTGGGCCGCTTCTCGGACCCCTCCGGTTACGACACACGCCTCCGGCGGGATGGGGCGGACTTTGATCTCAATCGCCTTTTTCTTCACGAAAACACATCAAAGGCCCTTGCGCCCCAGAAACTTCGCTGGTAGAAACCGCGTCCTCGGTCGGATGCGGGTGTAGCTCAGTTGGTTAGAGCGCTGGCCTGTCACGCCAGAGGTCGCGAGTTCAAGTCTCGTCACTCGCGCCATCCGAACCGAAACAAGGCCTCCCGCCGGGGAGGCCTTTTTCGTTTCCTACGCCTCGCCCATCACCGACGCCACGGCGGCGCGCAGTTCATGGATGCGCACCGGCTTATGCAGCAGTTTGAAACCGCTTTCCGTGACCTCTCGCAGACGCTCCGGCGAGGTATCACCGGTGACAATCACCCCGGGAATGGGCACGCCAAAGGCCTGTCGCAAGCTCTTGACCGCGGCCACCCCCGTTCCCCCGCCCTTCAGCCGGTAGTCGGCGACGATGACCGAAGGCGGGTCGACCATGCCGCGCAGGGCCTCGAAGGCCTCGAGGATATCCTGGGCGGCCACGACCTCGAACCCCCAATCCTCCAGCAGCAGGGCCAGACTGTCCAGGACGGCGGTGTCGTCGTCGATCAGCACCGCGGTCGTCCCCTCCTTGATGGGCGACAGCCCCATGGCCGTCCAGGCCGGGTTCACCCGTTCCACCTCCGATGAGGTCGCGCGGGGCAGGGAGACCTCGAACAGGGTTCCCTTACCCACCCGGGAGTGGACCGTGACCGGATGGTCCAGCAGCATCGACAGCCGCCGCACGATGGCCAGCCCAAGGCCCAAGCCCTGCTTCCGGTCCCGGGCTTGGTTGCCCACCTGGTAGAACTCCTCGAAGATCAAATCCCGTCGGTCGGCTGGGATACCAATGCCCGTATCCCAGACCTGCAAGGCAACCCGATTCCCCCGGGGACGGCAGCCCAGGATGACACCCCCCTTTTCCGAGTATCGTCCGGCGTTGGTCAGCAGGTTCCGCAGAATCCGTTCCACCAGAGTCTCGTCGGATACCGCCATCAAGGAACTGGGCATCACCGTGAAACGCAAGCCCTTGGCCTCCAGGGTCGGCCGCATTTCGACTTCCATGCGGTCCAACACGGTTTTCAGGGCGAAGGGCGCGACCTTTGGGGTGATAATCCCCGCGTCGAGCTTGGAAATATCCAGCAGGGAATCGAGCAGGTCCGCCAGGGCGTTGACCGATTGCTCCAACCGTCCCACCAGATCGTGCGCCTTCTTGTCATCCCGCGTCTGGCGGGCCAGCAGACCCACATAGATATTCAGCGCCTGCATGGGCTGGCGCAGATCGTGGCTCGCCGCGGCCAGGAAGCGGGATTTCGACGCGCTGGCCGTTTCCGCCTGGGAGAGCGCGGCGCGGGTCGCTTCCTCCGCCTCGGCGCGCTTGGTGATATCCAGCACCAGCCCCACATAGCCCAGGACATTCCCGGACCCGTCCCTGTGGGGAATAAACGTGGCGTGGTATCGAATGCGCCGCCCCTGCGGGTTCATCAGGGACGAATCAAAGGACACCGTCTGCCCGGTCAGGGCCGCCGACCGTTGGGTGACGGACGAGATGGTCAGGTCGTGGCCGCTGATATCCTGGGCGCGTCGCCCCAGCAACTCCGCTGGCGTGACACCCAGCCACTCGACAATGCGCCGGTTGACGAAGCGGCAAATCTGGTTGCGGTCCATGTAAAAGACCAGCCCCGGCAGATTGTCGGTGATCAGGCGAATGAATTGCTCTCGCTCCCGAAGGTCTTCCTCCAAGCGCTTTTCCGCGGTGACGTCCCGGGTGACGCTGGTCACCGCCACGGTCCGCCCCTCCTCATCGCAAACCGGGAAGCAGCCATGGGAAAACCAGATGTCCCCCCGCCGATCCATGAACCGCACGGCCTTACCCGATTCCAGAACCTCGCGGACCCGCTGATCCCGGCTCCAGGCCAGGGCGGGGGCGAAGAAATCCGACAGACGCCGTCCCAGGACAGCCTCCCGGGGGCGACCCAGAAGCCGTATTCCCGAGTCGTTGACCAGGGAAATCCGGCCATCCCGCTCAAAGCGGACAACCACCTCCTCGATGGCGTTGAGCAGGCTGTTGACCATGGCCTCCCGCCGCCTGAAGGCCGCCTCCAGCCGCGGCCCCCGGGACAGGTCGAGGACCACCCAAAGGAAACGGGGCTCCTCGCGCCCCGGCCAGGCGCCCGTGCTCAGGATCCGGCGCAGGATCAGGTAGCGTTCCGGCTCCGGCCCTTCCTCTCGGTGGAAGATCCGGCATTCGTGATCATCGGGCGCTTGGGGTCCCTCCCAGGGAACATCCGTGGACAGGGCCGGTTCGGACCGGTTCCAAATATCGCTCAGGGTGCCCCCCGATCCCCATCCCTCTCCATCCCCAAGGCCCATACGGTGAAATAGCACGCTCCCCGCCCGGTTGACGTGAACAAACCCGCCCCGGTCATCGGTGAAGGCCACCGCTTCCCAAAGACTGTCAAGAATGGCCGGACCCTGATCCCACCGTCCGCCACCCCGCGAAGCCCCCCCGCGCCAGGGCAGGAAAACCAGGGCCGCGGCCACGCCAACGACGATGCCAATCGCGAACACAAGCACCTGCGAAAGCCAGGGGGTGGATGGGAAAAAGACGTCCACGGAAGGGCCTTGTCCTGATTGAATGGAGCGTTCTGGTTGAATGGGGATTTGCCGATCCGGCACGGAAAATCGACCAAAAGTGTACGCCCATCCGACGTCGCCGCCCACCGGGGAATGGACCGATGGCCGGGTAAGCGGGTTCACCCGATTGCACGGGGACCGGCGCAAGGCACGACATTCACTATTCCTTTGCACTTATTCAGGCAGAAAGAGCAAGAATTTCCGAACGGCCAAGGGATGCCACCATGCTGGACAAGGATCCAACCGGCCGCTTTTACACCGGGGACCAACGCCCCGCCCAATCCGTGACCCTGATCGAAACTCCCGACCACCTGGAAATCCGCGATCCCATGTCCCTGTTGGTCGCGGCCTGGGCTTGGCGGGATATTGTCACCCATACCCGCGCCGGAGCAGGCGCACCCTTCCGCTACACCTGCCGCCCCTTCCCCGGCCAGCGTGTTGAAACCCACGACCCGGGCTTCCTCGCCGTCCGCCTGACCGGGACCCGGGATAGCACCCCCGCCCCCCGCTCCTCCATCCCCGGACGCGGACTTCCCCCTTCCCGGCTTCGACCGCGCTGGCGCTGGCCCTCTCTCCGCGCCCTGGTCCGGACACTGACGGTTGCCACGGGAACCCTGCTGATCGGTGGGATCCTGGGGTTCGGGGTCATGGCTCTGCCCGGCCTGGCCACCCGCTTGGCGGGGCTGGTTCCGGCCTCGACGGAGCGGGACTGGGGAACGGCCCTGGTGACCGACCTGCGGGACCATGGTTTGCTGTTCTGCGACAACATTTATGGAACAGAGGCCCTGGAGCGCCTGACCAACCGACTGATTGGTCCCCTGGATCCCCCCTGGCCCGTCCGGGTCCATGTGGTGAAAAGCGCCAGATCCCAGATCCTGACCCTGCCAGGTGGACAAATCATCCTGTTCGCGGGGATCATCGACAGGGTCGACACACCCGACGAGATCGCCGGTCTTCTGGCTCATGCTCTCGCCCATGGCGTTTTGAGCCATGGGACGAAATCCCTTGTCGCCCGCCATGGATTGCCTGCCCTGGCGGCGTTGCTGCGCGCGGACTTTTCCGCGCCGGAGCTGTCCCTGGCGACCTATCTGTCCCAGCGGGAGTCGATCCTGTCGGAGGAATTGGATGCCGATGCCCTGGCCGTGAAAGTGCTCCTGGCCGCGGGCCTACGAGCCCACGGTCTGCCCCTTGCCCTGGAACGGCAGGAAACCCGTCCGGCGGACATGGCGCCCCTCGGGCGGAGCCGCCTGACACTGGCGCCCCAGGGAGCGCTCCACCCGGCCCAAGCGGACCGTCTATCGGCCCTGCGCCGCGCCCCAAGGGGGGGAGCGGAGGCCATGGACGCGCTGGACTGGGAGTCCTTTCACCTGATTTGCCGGTAACCCTACACTCCAGGGGGCAGGGGGTGGAAGCGCACGGGCTTGCCCTGGGGCTTGCCAAGGACCTCGCCGTCGCGCATGACCATGCGGCCACGGATGATCGTCATCATCGGCCAGCCCCGCACGGTCAAGCCATGGAAGGGAGTCCACCCGCATTTGCTGGCGATCCAATCATTGGTGATCTTCTTTTCCGCGCCCAGGTCCACCACCGTGAAATCCGCGTCGTATCCCGCGGCGATGCGCCCCTTGCCAGCGATGTCGTAGACCCGGGCCGGACCAGCGCTGGTCATGTCCACGAAGCGTTCCAGACTCAGCTTGCCCGCGCTGACGTGATTCAGCATGACCGGCACCAGGGTCTGCACACCGGGCATGCCCGAGGGGCTTTTCGGATAGTCCTGGGATTTTTCCTTGAGGGTATGGGGCGCGTGGTCCGATCCGATCACGTCGGCGATGCCCTGCTCCAACCCCCACCACAGGCCCGCCCGGTGGCGCGCGTCCCGGATCGGTGGGTTCATCTGGGCAAAGCTGCCCAGGCCCTCGTAGCATTCCGGCGCGGCCAGAGTCAGGTGCTGGGGGGTCACCTCGACGGTCGCCACGTCCCTGGCCTCGCGCAGGATCTCCATTTCCTCGGCCGTCGTGATATGCAGCACATGGACCTTGCGGCCCGTCTCCCGGGCCAGGGCGATCAGACGGCGGGTGGCCTTGACCGCGGTTTCCACGTCCCTCCATTCGGGATGCATGGAAACCGGCGCCCCGTCGGCGACCATGGACTTGCGTTCCTTCAGACGGGCCTCGTCCTCGCAGTGGACAGCCACCCGGCGGAAGCCCCCGGCGAGAACCCGGCGAATGGCTTCGTCCTGGTCCACCAGGAGGGAGCCCGTGGAAGAGCCCATGAAGATCTTCACTCCGGCGCAGCCATCCCGGCGTTCCCAGGCCCCCAACTGCTCGGCGTTCTCGGAACTGGCCCCCAGGAAAAAGGCGTGGTCACACCAAGCCTTCGCCGCGGCACGGGCCAGCTTATCCTCCAACGCCGCCTCGTTGTCCGTGGCGGGCGTGGTGTTGGGCATTTCGAAGATGGCGGTGACACCGCCCAGGATGGCCGCACGGGTGCCGCTGTCCAAGTCCTCCTTGTGCTCCAGTCCGGGTTCCCGGAAGTGCACCTGGCTGTCGATGACGCCGGGAAGGACATGCAGACCAGCGCAATCAATAACCCGTTCGGCCTTGGCGTCGACCAGGGCACCGATGGCGGAAACCCTCCCGTTTCGCGCGGCGACGTCCGCCTTGACGGTCCGCCCGGGCAGGACGACGGTTCCTCCCTTGAGGATCAGATCATGGGTTTCGGACAAGGGGAACCTCCTAAAACGGATTGCATGAGAACTGGTCCGAAGATGGGGCTCGGACGATGCTCAGGCAATATTTCAATTGTCGGGCGTCCACCAGATGGTGATCACATGTCAGGCGTCCGCCAGACCGTGTTTCAAATGTCAGGCGTCCGCCAGACCGTGTTTCAAATGTCAGGCGTCCGCCAGACAGTGGAAGACATCGCCATCCGGGGCCTTGCCCGCCACATGACGACGGTGCCATAGGGCATGGTACAGTAAAATCCAGGCGGCCATGCCCGCTTCCTTGCGCGTATCCGTGAACAGGGCGCGCACGGCCTCTGGTTTATAGAGGGGCTCGATGGCGGGACTGGCGGCGACCAGGGGACCCAATGTCGTCCCATGGGCCCGGATCCAGTCCCCGACGGGCACGGTGAACCCCCGCTTGGGCGCGAAGGGCTGGGCGTCCGGCAAATGCCGTTCCAGCCAAGCCCGCAAGATCCACTTCCCCTTGCCGTCCCGGACCTTCAGGCGGTCGGCTAGCGGTAGACAGAAGCGCGCCATTTCCGGGTCGAGGAAAGGCACCCGGCCCTCCACCCCATGGGCCATCAGGCAGCGGTCGAGTTTGTTCAACAGGTCATGGGGAAGCCAGTCGGCGCAGTCCAACCGCTGGGCCTGGATCAAGCGGGACCCCCCCTCGGCCTTAACCAATCGTTCAGCCCGGGCAAGACCATCCCGCAACCCTGTCGGCGGATCCCGGTACAAATTCAATCCGTCGAGCAGCCCCTTCCGCCGCGGGGCTCGGGTCAGGGGCCAGGGACGCATGGCGCCCCGGTAGCGACCGTAGCCGCCCAGCATCTCATCGCCCCCCTCGCCACAAAGGACCACCTTCACGGATTTCCGAGCCTCACGGGCCAGCATCCAGGTCGGCACGATGGCGTAATCGGCGACGGGGTCGTCGACGCAAGCCGCGATGGCGGGCAGATGGGCCAGGAAATCGGCCTCGGTAACCGAAACCTCCACATGCTCCGCCCCCACGGCCCGGGCCGCGGTCTTGGCCGCCCCCCGCTCATCATGGGCGCCAGTGCCCGGAAAGCCCGCGGTGAAGGCCAACACCGGTCGGTCGTTCAGGCGGGCCATCATGGCCAAGACCGCCGAACTGTCGATACCGCCCGAAAGGAACAAGCCATAGGGAACGTCGGAACGCTGGTGCAGATCAATGCTCTCCTGAAAGACCTTGTCCAGGGCGGTGATTGGATCGGTTGGCTCGACCAGGGGCGGGGATGTTTCAGGCAGGGCCGCGCGGCGGCGGCGAGCGGCGATGACGCCGTCCTCCACCACCAGGGTCTCGCCGGGCAGCACCCGCTTCACCCCGGGAAAGATCGTATCCGCCCCACAGGTGAATTGCAGGGCTCCCAGTTCCAGGGCAACGCGCCGGTCCATCGCCGGAACCGCGAGACCGGCGCCCACCAGGGCCTGGGCCTCGCTGGCGAAGGCCAACCCCGCCTCGGTTTCCACGTAATAGAGGGGTTTGATGCCAAAGGGATCCCGGGTCAGGACCAGGCGCCGGTGGGTGGGATCCCAGAGGGCGATGGCATACATACCACGCAAGGCATCGACAAAGTCGAGGCCGTCCCGCGCATAGAGGTGCAAGGGCGGCTCGCAGTCGGATTTGGACCGAAAGACCACCCCGGGCAGGTCGGCGCGCAACTCCCGGTAATTGTAGACCTCGCCATTGGCCACCAGGACCTGGCCCTCGGACCCATGCAGGGGCTGGTCTCCAGTTTCCAGGTCGATGATCGCCAGACGCGTCTGGACGAGTAGCAAACCCGGTTCGGCGTGGGACCCTTGACCGTCCGGTCCCCGGTGGACCAGCGCGGCAACGAAACGATCCGCCAGCCCATCGGGGATCGCCATTCCAGGACGGGCGACCATGCCCGCGATGCCACACATGGATCGTTACTCCTTGGCCGCGTTTTCGGCGGCCTTATGGGCAGCCTCCTCGGCGGCCTTCCGGGCAGCCTCCTCGGCGGCCTTCCGGGCGGCCTTCTCGGCGGCCTTCTCGGCGACCTTCTCGGCCACCACCCGTTCGAAGAAAGCTCGGTACTGACCCACCACCTTATCTTCCGTATAACCGTTCTGGAACGTATCCCAGCCGTTCCGCGCCATGGTCTCCATCAACCCCGGTTCGGTGAAGGCCCGGCGAATGGCGGCGG
>JAIOYK010000035.1 GCA_021741145.1 Rhodospirillum sp.
AAAATCCCCATGTGCCAGCCTATCTGCTCGGCGAGAAACGTCTTCCGAGACAGATCCCGCCCCACTATGCCCTGGGATCGAAGGAAGAGGCCATCTTCTATGTCCTCAACAGTGGCGACGTCTGGGCCGAGGCCAAGGGTGCCCTCCTCTGGCTCGCCAAAACCGCAAAAAACACACTGTAATTTTTCGCATGCCCCGAATTCTAACGTAACTCTCTATTATCATTCACTCTTTCTAAGGGCGGTCACCGGTCCCGTGACTTTTCCGGGATTATCATGCGCGATTTAGGCAATGTGCCGAGAGAGCCGTAACTTCTCCGGGTCTAATCCGTCTGCCCAAGGTTCGCATTCACACCTTCGGGGAAGGCTGGCGCCACGCCTCCCGGATGGTAGCGGTGGCAGGTCGCGCAGGCCCCAAGCGCACTCTCCTCCGGTTTGTGGCAAGTGGCGCATTGCTGGACGGTCATTGGCGTAAAGTTAGACCGGAAATCCAGGGGATTGTTCTGTTTGAAAGACGCCTGAAGGGCCGACGAATTCTCCCCCTGCACGTGGCAGCTGAGACACCCCTCGGCCTGGGGGGCCGTCACATGGGGCGCATGGCGGAAGACCGTCGACCCTTGGGCGGGCAACCGCGGCACCCAGTCCAGGGCAAGCCCAGTTTCCGGCGTCCCAGTGAACCCGTGGCATTTACCGCAGGCACTGAGGGCGCCAGGTGCGGCAAGGTCCTGGAAGGGGGAGCCCCCCCCCTGCGTGAAGCCCGGCGCCCCCGATAGGTCAATCCATTTGTGGATCGTATCGTCAATCACTTCCGCCGGTCGGTACAGGATGGCGAAATCATTCTCGAACCAGCCGCCTAGGTTAGCCCAATCCGGAGCGGCCATTCCGCCGGCGTTATCCTGGGGCGCCGCATCCTCCGCGATATCGGCCTCGGATTCTGGTTCGCCCATCAATTCCTCCAGGCTCGGAAGACCTTCGTCGCCGCCCATGAGTCCGCCGCCTTCGCCTCCAAGGATGGCGGCCTCTTCGCCGAGAAGAGCGCCTTCGTCTCCTAGGATCGAACCGGCATCCCCACCAAGCCCCCTTTCCCCCGGAATGGAACTCTCCTCCCCAAGGAGTGAGCCTCCCTCATCTCCCAGAATCGCCGACTCCTCACCCAGGATGGCTCCGCCTTCGTCCGCTCCCGCGGGGGGAGGTTGTGTCGCGCCCTTCAAGGTGGCCATGGGCTTGCCGTCCATCAGCGGGACGGTCGGAACCACTTCACCTTTCCCATGGGCGGCCACCTCCGCGTCCAGGGCGGGAAACCAACGCATGATGGCTTGGGTCAGTACATCCTGGGGTAGACCGCCCGCCAATCCCTTGACTTCCTCTTCCGTGGGCGCCCGGCCCAACACCCGTTCCAGTCGGGGCGCAAGGGCCGACTTTGGCCCTTGGTCCCGCAGGGAGACCAGCAGACCCTTCATGCCCCAGGCCAGGGTCTGGACGTCCTGCAGAGCCTCGGGGGTCGCATCGCTCAGATCCATCAGTGGCTTGCCGTCCAGCCGGTTCAGGGCCGCCGCCGTGTCTGGATCTCCGGTTAGCATCATGCGCGTCAGGGCCGAGGGGGGGGCCTCCGCGAAGACCGGCCATTGGCCCACCCCCATCCCCTTGTTCGCCAGAGTGTCCACATCGAACCCGGGCGGATTGAGGAAGACCACCCCCGGCGGCCCCATTACGGGGACCTCCGTTCCCCGCCCGTGGCAATCCAGACACATGACCGTCAAGGATTTGTTGACCATGCGGCGTCCATCATCGGCCAAGTCATGGCACTCCCGGCAGTTGTTCCGGGCGAAGGTCGGATTGTCCGGGAAGTACTGCTTCCCATGGGTTTCATGGTCATAGAAGATGACCGTGCGCCGCTTGGCTGGATAGGACTGGAAAGGGGGATGCTTCCCTGGAAAGACGATCTCGCCCCAGGCATGACAGGACTCGCAGGTTTGCGCGGCGGCCTTTCGCACCAAATTGGCATCGCCCCCGTGTTCCCGGTGGCAGGTGGAGCACACGAGGTGGTGTTCCCCCCCCTCCTTTTCCGCCCCCTTTTCCAGGGGCCAATGAACAACCTTGGCCCGGCTGGTCGCATCGGACACCTTGGCCTCCAGGATGTCCGGGCCATAGCCATGGGGAGCCGTGGGATAATCCCCGGCGATGTGACAGACCAGACATTTTCCCGCATCCGGTGGCGCCTTGTCGCCTTTCAGGCCCAGAGCCGCGGACACCAGGGGCAAGGCTCCCCCGTCCAGGGGCGCGTCATGGCAATCGGCGCAATCGGCCACGGCGGCATGGTGGGGGGAAACGGGGCCAGGACTGGCCACATCGTCCACCCAATTGCCTCCCAGCCCCAGGGCTACGAGCCCGAAGACCAGCAGCCCAACCCAAAGAGAGACCAAGCCCCGCCGGGACCGCCAGGATCGACGGGGTCGACAGGGAGGATTCCCTGCCCCATCAGTTCCATCGGCCCGGACCCCGCAGCGACCCGATGCATCCGGCCCGGCGGCACAGGGCTTGCCCAGGCGCGCGCGGCCACAGATCCAATCCCGGTTGGTTCGATCATAGCCACTGGACCGGGGGTCCACGGGTTGCAACATGGTTTGTGGAGGTTTCCCCACGGTCAAAGCCCCCAGGGTGAAAAGGCTTGGATGACCACCAGATGGGCCAGCGCGGCGATCACGGTCGCCAGGGTCAAGGGAACATGCAGGAAGAGCCACCCCCGGGTGGCGGCCTGCCGGGCATATTGCCGATCCAGGTTATCCTTCGCCTCCACAAACCGCCGGATTTCCGCGAGCGCCTCCCGTCCATCGGCTTCCAGATAGCGCTCCAGGGCGGCCAGACGCCGGTCCATGTCGGCCAGGGGTGTCCCTCCTAGAAGATGCGCCCCAATGTTCCGTACATCGGCGAAATAGGGCGCGAGCACCCCTTCGTGGAACGAGCGGATCGCTTCGGATCCCGTGGCTTCAACGGCACGCAGAACGGCGGCCTCCGCCTGGGTTTCCAACTCGGCCCGCAACCGGGGGATTCGGTCGAACAGCAGGCGCTCCCCGTCCCGGCCGGACCGCCTGGGCAGCAGCCGGGACAGGGCCAAGCCGACCAGACCGCTGCCCGCGGTGCCCAGGAACAGGACCCAGAGGCCCACCTCAAGAAGTCCGTCGGGGGCTCGCGCGCCCCCGTGATAGGCGAATAGCCCCAGGGCCACCATCCCTAGGACCACATGGATTCGGGTCCAGGTGGCCGCACGCCCCAGGGGCAGGGATGGCAGCTTCTTGCGGATATTGAACGAAGCCATGGCCAACACCAGTCCGCCCAGGATCCATCCACTGGCGAAGCGGGTGTCCCCCAAATCTCCCCCATAGGCCTCGAGCCCCAGCAGCAGACCGACCAAGAGCACGCCCCCCAAGGCGAGGTCCCCGGCCCGGCGCATCCACCGGCGGCCCGGCAACCGCTCGGCGAGGGTTCGGACCGTGGCCCGGTCGCGCATATCGACCCGCTGGAGGGCATCATGGGGGCAGGCCCGGACGCAGGCCGGGCCTCCCGGTGAGCCGGCGCACAGATCGCACTTGGTGGCCTTTTTGATCACTTGCCCGGTTTCCCCATCCATCCGCGGGGTCCCGTCGGTGTTCCGGACGTCCACCATGCGAATATTGCCATAGGCGCAGGCCTGGGCACAGGCGCCGCACCCGATGCAAGCGTCATCGTCAATCAACACGTCGCCGGAGCCGTCTTCTCGGTTGATGGCGCCCGTCGGACAGCCGATCAGGCAGACCGGATCCACGCAATGCATGCAGGCATTCGCCACCATCCAGGACCCGTGTTCGGGTCCATGGCGGATAAACCGGGGATCCCCGTCGTGGTTAACGGCGCAGGCGGAAACGCAATCATCGCAGCCAACACAACGCTCGGTATCGATGAACATGGCCGAAGTGCCGTTGATGATGCGGTTGTCCACGACAAAGTCCAGGAAGGCCTGAGTCCGATTGAGACCCGTCAGTCCCTCCCCATCGCCAATCCCGGCGCCAATCCCAGCGGAGGACTCCGCCTTTCCTTCCCCGTCCCATCCCCGGTCCTGACGTTGGAACTCGGCTGGCAGGTTGGGCAGGATCAGCTTGAGGGCCAGATTGGTCGGTACCCGCAGGATATCCACGTAGCCCACCGCGGATAGGCGATGGCGCAAGGGGTGGGGCTTACCGGTCCGGGCCTGGGCCACCAGTTCCTCCAGCCCGAAGACTTCGCCCGCCGTGGCGTAATCCACGGTCAGATGGCCCTGATCCAAGCCACGGCTGACCCGGGCGAAACCCTGTCGGATCAGCAGGAGCCCTTCCGGCAGGGTGCCCTCCTCGGCGATCAGGGGTTCCGTGGCCATCAGATCGCGGGCCTCCTTGGCGTCGAAGGTGTAGTCCTGGCCTTGGATGCGGCGGAAGGTGGCGCTCCACTCGAAATCCCCATGGGTCTCGAAGGCCGTATGCTCGCTGAGTGTCTTCAGGGCTTCGGCGTCCAAGTGGGCCAGCAGGGGGCTTTCGGCCAGGTGGTTGCGCAAGGAGCGCTCCCGGTAGGCCCGGTCGAGCACGCCGCGGAAGACCGGATCCCGGCGCCGGATCTCCCGCAGCCCCTGCCACCGCATTTCCAGGACCTCCAGGTCCTGATCGGCGACGACCGAGGCCGTACGCGGCGTCCGGGCGAGCGCGGAAATCTCCCCAAACATCAGCCCGTCCACCAATGTGACCGTCTTCGTGGTCTCGATCGCCCGGTCCAGGTCCCTGATAAAGACCCGCCGGTCGTCCCCCCCGCCCCGCAGGGCGAGCCCGGCCAGGGCGCCGCCGCCCGTTCCCTTCGGATCCGGCCGGACCTCTGGAGGCCCCGGCTTCCGTCCAACCCGAGCCAGGGCCCGTCCCCATGACCCCCGAACCGCTTTTCGCCGCCGGGACAGGGCGGGATCGTTCTCCCGGTCGACGAACACGCGAACGGAACCGGAAAGGATGAAATAGACGGAGCTTCCGTAACTCCCGGCGAGTGTCACCACCTCCCCCCGGCGGTAGCGGACCACGCGGGTATCGTGGCGCAGGATCTCGCGGAAAGGCATGCGGGGGGAGAACCCCTCTTCCTCGGTGAAGACGAATTGGGGCAGGGCCAGGGCCTTTTCCAGGTCTCCGTCCGATAGGGGATCGCCCCCGAAGGGACGGTCCCACCGGTCCGGCCAGCCCGCGCCATGGCGGGTCATGGACGCTTTCTCCCCTTCATCACTCCCGACGGTTCCCTCACGGATAGACCTTGCCCTTGTATTTGTCCGATCCGGGGATCATGCCATCGACCGCGGCCAGGGTCGACCCATCATACCCGTCGGAGAATTTCCGGGCCGAAGCGCCAATCTTATCGGCCGCGGCATTCAGGGCCGCGCCATTGTTCAGGTTGAGCTTGACGCCCTTGACCACATCAAGAATCGCCGCCGTCTCTGGCGTATTGGCTGCCTGGGCGATGGCGGCCATGCGCTTGGCCGCGATCTGGGCCCGCTTGGCCATGGTCACGGCGTAATCGGCCTTAACCGTGGCGTGGCCCACGGCGCGCAGGGACTCTTCTAGCTCGACCATGGCGCCAACGACGAACAGCATGCGCTTGCGTTCCGGAGTGGCCTCCAGGTTGGCCTTGCCGTCGTTGTACCACAGCTTGTGGCGCACCTCGCCCTGGGACCAGGACACCAGTTCAAAGGGGCTACCCGGGCTATGCTTGCCCTCGTTCACCAGCTTCTCGTTGGGGGTGATGTGGCAGGAATAGCAGTTCTTGGCGAGCTTGTAGGTCATATGGGGGCGGATCATGCCCCCGGCCTCGGAATCAACCCATCGCTTGGCGATTTCCTGAGGCGTTTCCTGCCCCTTCTTCTTTCCGCTGTATTCCGAATGGCGCTTCAGCCAGTCCCCGGCTGGAGCGTGGCAGGACTCACAGGAAATCCCGGCGACGCTTTCCACCTGCCCGGCCTTTTCCTGGCTGGTGAAATGGCAGTCCATGCACAGGCTGTCCGTCTTCACCCGTTTGATGCCCATGCGGTCGGCGATCTCCAGGCCTTCCTTGGAACGCGGCATTTCGGTGAAGGTCGCGAAATGGTGGGTGGCCTGCCAAGCCTTGGTCGTCACCTTATGGCATTCGGCGCATTCCTTGGGACCCACGACTTTGGCGTAGTCCTTGGGTTGGGCCGCGAGGCTCGCCCGGACCCCTCCCAGGGCCAGGAGAGCGATCATGACGGTTAAGGCCGCGAGGGCCAGGGTTTTCAAGGGCGAGGAAAGGGGGTGTTGGGCAGCGCTCATGGGGGCGGATCCTTCTAGGTGGTCGCGTCCGGGTGGAGAATGAACGGATTGGAACGATAGCATAACCGAGGACTGGAAAGGGGCGGCTGGATCAGGATTGAACGACCACCCGCCCCCGGGGCACGCAGACACAGGGCAGGCAGGTCCCCTTCTCCGGCGGCTCTCCGGGGGGGGAGAGGTAGGACACCTCCCCCTCGGTCAAGGGAATGGCGCAGGTCCCACAATTGCCCGCCCGGCATCCAGCCTCAAGGGCGATACCCGCGGCTTCGGCCAGATCAAGCAAACTTCCCGTGGCCGGTGTCCATTGGCGGGTCTTGCCGGACTTGGCGAAGACCACGTCCGCGGCGTCCTTGCCCATCCCCGTCGGCGTGGGGGCTCGCTTGACCGTCGCGGGACCAAAGGCCTCGTAAAGAATATCGTTCTCGGCCACGCCCCAGGCCTCCAACCCGGCGACCAGATCGGCCATCATGGGCGCGGGACCGCAAAGGTGAAAACGCCGCCGTCCGTCGGGCAGCACACGGCGCAGAAGGTCGAGGGACACCCGTTGGGCCTCGTCATGGTCCTGGCCCGGGTGTTCATCCGCCTCGGGACGGCTGTGGCACAGCACCACTTTGACGCCAGCGGCCTTCAAGGCCTCCAGTTCGGTGGCGAACAGCTTGCCCCGCCGGTCCCGGTTGCCCACGAATAGCCAGCATTCCGGCGCGTCGGGACGGCTGACCAGCGCCTTGGCCATGGACAACACCGGCGTAATCCCGATCCCCCCCCCGACCAGGACCACGGGACGCTGGGACCGCCGGTCCAGAAAAAAGTGACCCGAAGGCGACTTGGCCTCAATGACGTCCCCTTCGGACAGGCGATGAAAGTGGGAGGACCCGACCCCATCGGGCACCCCCTCCCGCCCCGAAAGCCGCTTCACGCTCACCCGGTATTCCCCAAGCTCCCCGGGATCACCGGAGAGGGAATAGCAGCGGACCAGGGGCTTTTCGGCCCCCGCCGCATGGAGGCGGAAGGTCAGGAACTGCCCGGGTTCAAAGGGGGCCAGGGGCCGACCATCCCGGGCCTTCAGGTGGAAGGAGCGCACATCCGGCCCCTCCTCCACGATCCGGGTGATGACCAGATCCCGCCAGCCCTTCCATCGCGCCCGTTCCGACAGGCGCAGGGCGCGAGCCCGGGTCAGTCGGTCTCCCACCTGGCCTTGGAAGGCCTCCAGACGCGCGCGCAATCGTCGATTGTCCTCGGCCCGCGCACCGGCCCAGACGAAACAGGCCCGCGCGGCGAGACCAAGAGCGCTCACCAGGGCGAGAAGGCCAGTGATTTGGGTGGGAGTGAGGGACATGGGACCTTGGTTCAAAAAAGCACTTGGATTTCCGAGCGAAGTCCGTATCCGGTGCCCCGGTCATCTTGGTTGTGGGCCACATAGCCATCGGCGCGGAACACAACCCGGTCGGTCAGCTTGCGGGAATAGCTTGTGCCAAACCCCACGCCGCTCCGGTCATTGCCCACGGTATCGGCCACGCCCCCCAGCTCGAAGGTGAGTTGCTGATCGACGCCGCTCAGGAACATCTGATAGCCGACCGCGCCGCCCACCACGTTTTGACCCCGGTTGTTCAAGGGCGCGCCGTAAGCACCCAAGTTGGCCGAGCTGAACAGGATTCCCGTTCGAACCAAGGGGCCGCCCGCGGTACCCGCCCGGGACGCCGAGGTAAAGGAGCCGACCCCCCAGAACCCATTGGCATAGAAGATGTTCTCGTCCCCGGGAAAGGAGGTGGAGGTCTCCACGTAGCTCAACACGCCGTCGTCGGCCCCGGCGCTATCCCCATCCAGCGCGGTCGAGCCCATGATCCGCCCCGAGGCATTCCACAGGCCGAACCGGCGCGTCGCGGACAGACCCGCATGGATGCTGTCGCCAACCCGGCCCGCCTGACCGTCCACATAGGCGAAGTCCAGGTCATAGGTGGTCTTGGATGTGTCCCAACTGGTGAACAGCCCATAAAACAGAGCGTCTCCGTCAAACACGTTGTTGCCCCGGTGCACCTCGTTCCAGGCCATGACACCAGTCACCCGGCCGTGGATGTTGCCCGGCAATTGGATATTGTTTTTGGCGACCCCCACGGAATCCATGGTGTCGTTGACCAACATGCCGTCCTGGGCCTCGATCAGTTGTCGGCCCGCGGCCACGTTCACGTCCAGAAAACCACCGCCCCATGGATCGAGGAAGGGGAAAACCTGATCTACCTGGAACTCGGCGAAGGCCGCCGTCAGATGGGCGCCATGCTCCGAATGAAAGCCCTCGTCGCCACCGGCCACGACGTAGCGGGTGAATTTTCCGCCGTCATTGAGCGGCGTGAAACCCACCAGGATCCGTTCCGTCCCCGAAAGCTGGAGATTGCCGAACAGATCCAGGCGATTGACGAGTTCCACATAGGGTTTCCCCCTTTCGTCATCCACACCCTGGATAGCCGCCCGATAGGACCCGAAGATTTGGATGGAAGGAGTCCAGACGGCGCCGGTGAAAATCTCCACCGGCTCGCTCAAGCGCCCCGTTCCCAGAAAAGGATTGCCAATCTCGACGATCGGTGCGGTCCGTTGCCCCACGACATCCTGGCCCGCCAAGGGAATATAGGTATCCGAGAGCGCCGCCTTAGACTTCTTTGGAAGGGCGTCCGCATCTTCCGCCGCCCAGGCCCCCACTGGCAGGGTCAGGGCCGTCGCCCCTAAAAGGGCGGCGAAGGTCCAACGACGTCCGCTCACCCGGATTTTGTTGTTCATCATGCCTTCGGCCATGGCCTTACTCCCCCCCCAAGGTGATCTCGGCGCTGACTTCGCGTACGGCGACGGCCCCCTTCACCATGGCATCGGCGACCTCCTTGGGTGTCATACGATAATCGAACCCGGAGTGCTGAATGGTGCCAATCAGATTGATCGGCACCGATTGCCCAATTAAGGCGATGTCCACGCGATAGGGTCCCTTGCCAGTCAGGGCTTCGCTCGCGACCGAATAAGCCGCTGTCCTATGGTCCAAAGGAGAAATTCCCTTGCGGTGCTTGCGCACGGCCTTGAAGGATCCGTAAAGCCCCGAAGGACGGGCTTCGGGTCGGATGAAGGGGGCGACGGTCAGGGCCACGGGCGCGGGAAGCACCTGCTCCCGCTCCGCACCATTCCTGAGACGGGCAATAAACTTGGATTGCAGACTGAACACCTGATCATCCAAGGGGACCTCGCCTTCCTGCACATAAAGGGAATGGCTATCACGGATATCGCCGTTCGGATCCCGGTCACCGGAGCGGAAGACCACCGTCCCATCCCCGTCGGTCACGGTCACCTGGAGGAAGAACAGCCGCTCGGCATCGAAGCCCACGGGGTTCACATGGCCGTCGCTGATGTTCTTGACGTCCACTTCGAAGTCCAGACCTCCGGTATCGGCCCGGATCACGCGGATATCGGACAGGTCAAAGCCATTGCGCAGGACCTCCATCCGTTTGGTCTTGGCCCATTCCAGCTTGGCGAGTTGGTCCTGGATGATGGCCCGAGCGTCATAGCGGTCGTCGATGGAGACCCAGGAGTCCGGGAACGCGTACCCCTCGGGCAGGGTGTCCTCGAAGGCGTCGGTGCCCCATCCAGCCTGGTAATCGAACTCCAACCACTCCCCCATGGTCTTCAGCTTGGCCGCCTCCACGTTGTTGGGGAACAGTCCCGGGTGAATGATCGAATAATCCGGCCCGGCGAAGAAGTGATTGGTCAGGCGGCGGGGGTCGGTATCCACCCCACCCACGGTGGCCGCGGGACCGATGTCATAGCCCTCTGCCCGTCCCTGGGTCTTGCCCATATGGCAATCCTGGCAGGTTGTTCCCGCCCGCGCCGCCGGAGAGGCCTTGAACAGGCTGAAAGCCTCTTCGATGCGCAGACCATTGGGGGCGCTGACATCGTGGCAGGTTCCACAGAACTCGGGCTGGGTCAGGGCGAAGAATTTCTCGACCTTGGCGTGGATGCCCCGGCCCGGCTCGTCGGGGTTGGCGGTGACCCGGAAGGTCTCCGGATTATCCAAGACATTTCGCAAACCGTCATTGCCCGTGGGGCCATAAATTGGGCTAAAAATACCACCGGACTCCAGAACGATGCGCCCATTGATCCGACCAAAGGCCTTGCTCATCCGATGGCAGGACACACAGGTGATCCCCTCGCGCGACGCCGGATGACGGTCCAGGTTGGAGGCCGTCAGGGGTTCGTTCAACTCGGCCCCAACCGGAGCGTGACAGCGCAGACAGAAATCTCCGGCCGTGGTGGAGGTCAGGCCGTTGATGGCGTTCTGCATGGTCAGCATGACCGGGCTGAGCTGGGCATAGGCATGCTGAGACACGGACCATTCGTCATACTGCCGCGGATGGCAGGACGCGCAGGTGATGGCCGAGGGGTAATCGCTTTCCTCGAACAGGCGCGCATGGTCCTGGGCCGCATTGGAAAGGGGGGCTTCGTCCTCGCCCTTCCCCTCGTCGGCGAACAGGGATTCGGTGCTGGGCAGCAAGGCCGGACTGTCGGTCAGCAGGTCTTCGCCATCAAGCAGGGACCCTCCAAGGGGGTCCTCCTCCACCGCGGACGGTGTCACCGTAGCGGGTTCAGGCGCGGGATCCGCGGTGAGCAAATCCTCCCCACCCAACAGGTCACCGGCATCATCTTCCAGCAGATTGGCCAGTTGAAGGGGAGCCAGTTGAAGGGGAGCCAGTTGAAGGGGAGACGGAGTCCGTCCCTCGGACGCCTGTGTTCCGCTCGCCAAAACCGTCAAGCCAAGTCCCATCGCTATCACAAGGGCGATTGCCCGGGAAGGCCACGCCATCATCGTCATCCGATCACTCCATCACTCCACCAATCCAACGCAGGTCGTTGACGATCCCGGTGCCTGTCTTGGCTCCGACCCCTAGATCACCACAATACCCAACGACATGCGCATTTGGAAACCCAAGCATGCGTGGAATGGGATCCGGAAACAACCTTTCTTAGTCCAGAAAAATTTTCGAAATCATAAGCATTTGGCTCTGTTTTCTAATCGGATTGATCCTTGAGAGAATGGCGGCAATGTTGGAGCTTTTGAACCATGGACCGCAAATCAATCCAATCGTGGTTGGCCGGGGTTGACTGAGCCAACTTGGAAAATTCGGACAGGGCGATTGGTGGGGTTCCCGCCTGACGGATCCCGGCGGGTGATTGTTCAGACCATGGCCAGGGGAAACCGCTCCGCGTGTTCCAAGGCCTCGTCCAGGAGCAAGGGGAGCAGACCCGAGCAACACTTTCCGCGGGCCGTGTCGCGGACCCTGATCAGGGCCTCCGCCGTTTCGCCTTCCAGCAGGGGCCGCGGCGCGCCTCGAAATCCCGGTCGGATCCACATGGACACCGTGACATGCCAGTCCCTTTCAGGAGCCTTTTGTCCGGGGACTCCATGGGGACTCCATTCTGAATGCCGACCGAATGAAGATTATCCCGGATCGGTCACCGCGGCTTTTCCGGAGCCTCCGGCAACCCGAATTCCCCCTCCCGCTCCGAATTATTTCGGAGCGGCGTTTCCGGTCCGGGTTGGCGGGGGAGGGGAGGGGGCTTGCCCGGGTTATTCGGATTAAATCCAAGCATGTCACTTCATAAGAATGGATTTGGACGGGTAGTCGGACGCCCACCTGGAGGGGAGCGGGGCGATAAAAACATTCTCCGTACGGGTGCGGGTGATCTTCCAAACCCCATCGGGTTCCAAGCGGAACGCATTGTTCAACCGCGAGGACCGCAACAGGGCCTTGCCATCCGAGAACAGCCAGGGCTGCATATGCACCCATTGACCCTTGGCCGTCTCGCCGTGGACGTGGATCTGTTCGGAGGTCAGGTAATGGCAATTCAGCAGCAAGGCGGGATCCCTCTTTTCACCCCAGAAGGCCTCGAAATGCGCGCGGATGGCCGCCGCGCCCACGGCCTTGCCGAATTGGCCTTCGTAGTATTCCCCAACGCCTTCCCAAACGGCGTCTTCCGTGTACAGCGCCATGATCCGGTCGATGCGCCCGGCATCGTCCTCGACGCCGTATTCCGGCAAGGGGGTGTCGCAGAGGAACATGTAGCGGGCCTGGAGTCGGCGGATATCCGCCTCGGCTTCCAGAACCTCGATGCGCCGGACAAGGGCGGCGATTTCCGCGTTTTTGGGGGTGTCGCTCATGGGGTGAGGCTCCTCTGCAAGGGTTACATGGTCGCAAGGGTTACATGGTCGAAGGAATCAGAAGGGCGATTCCGGGGAGGGCAATGATCAGGCCAATGCGCACCAGGTCCATCGCGACGAAGGGAATGAGGCCCGAGAAAATGGTTCGGAGAGAGACATCCCCGGTGACGGCCCTGAGGACGAAGGCGTTCATGCCAACGGGCGGGGTGATGTAGCTGATCTCGGTGGCGACGACGACGAAGATACCGAACCAGATCAGATCCAGGCCCGCGGCCTCCACCACCGGGTAAAAGATGGGGACGGTCAGCAGGATCATGGACAGGCTCTCCAGCACGGCCCCAAGGATGATATACAGGGCCAACATCAGCAGGATGATGGTCAGAGGACCGGTGCCGAAGGTTTCCAGCAAGGTTTGCAGATCCCGGGTCATGCCCGACAGGTTCACATAGTTGGTGAAGACCAGGGCGCCAAAGAGGATGAAGAACATCATCGCCGTGGTTTTGGCCGTGTCGAACAGGGTGCGGACCGTATCCTCCCAGGTCAGCTTCCGGTGCAGGACGGTCAGCAGGAAGGCGCCCGCGGCGCCCATGCCCGCGCTTTCCGTGGTGGTGAAGACACCCAGATAAATCCCCCCCATGACAAAGGCGAACAGCAGCAATGCTCCGGTCACGCCGCGCAGGGCCAGGAGGCGGTCGCGGAGGGGCAGGCGATCCTCCTTGGGGATGTCCTCGCCTCCCATGCGGACCGAGATCACCACCGCCAGGATGTATCCGAGGACCCCAAGCAAGCCGGGCAGGATGCCCGCCAGGAAAAGCTTGCCGATGTCCTGCTGGGTCATGATGCCGTAAAAGACGAGGAGGACCGACGGCGGGATGAGAATCCCCAGGGTGCCCCCCGCCGCGATGGAGGCCGTCGCCAACCCGTCCGGATAGCCGAAGCGCCGCATGGAGGGCAGGGCGATCTTGGACATGGTCGCCGCGGTGGCCAGGGAACTGCCGCAGACCGAGGCGAACCCGCCGCAGGCCAGGACCGTGGCGATGGCCAGGCCGCCCCGCACATGGCGGAGCCAGGCGTGGGCGGCCTTGTAGAGGTCCTCGGCGATGCCGGACTGGACCACGAAATTGCCCATCATCAGGAACAGGGGCAGGACGGAGAGGGAATAATCCCGGCTGTTGTCGAAAAAGGTCTGGGCGAGCAGGGACAGGGCCGGTTCCGGCCCGATGAGGGTCATGACCCCCACCGTCCCCACCAGGGTCAGGGCGAAAGTGATGGGAAGCCCAAGGAGCATAAGGGCGATCAAAACGGCGATACCTAGGGGCCAGTCCATCGAAAACCTCTCCGGTTGGAGTACATTTACGCCCCGCCGGACAAATGACGGCGGGGGAACAGGCTGGCCAGGACCACCAGGGCGGACAGGCCCGTGCAAAAGGCGGTTCCCAGGGCCAGGGGCCAGATGGGGATATGGAGGAACAGGGTGGCTTCTCCGTATCCAATCAGCTTCACGCCGTGGAGTCCCAGGCGCCAGGCGATGACACCCAGCACCAGGGCCGAGGTCAGGGTGACCAGCACCCGGCGGGCCGGTTGGAGGGCCCGGGGCAGGCGGTCCACGACCAGATCCGCCGTGACATGGCCGTCGTCCAGGCAGACGGCGGGCAGGCCGATGAAAATGACCGCGGCGAGGAGGAGTTCCGTCAGTTCTCCGGCACCGGAAAGCGGGGCGGAGAACAGGTAGCGGCCCACCACGTCGGCCAGAGTCAGGCCCATCATGGCCAGCAGCAGCAGGGCGCAGATTCCACCCAGGACAGGACGGAAAAGGGGCGGCGCCCGGGAGGGCGCCGGCTGGTTCTGGGGGGCTTGGGGATGCCCGGACATCGGGTTATTGCCCCGCTTCCACGGCCTTGACCTCGGCCCGGAGATCCGCCAGGGCGGCCGCGCCATCGATACCGGTGGCCGAGACGTTCGCCAGGTGCTTGGCCACCACGGGCTCCAGCAGCGTGGTCAGGGAGCCGACCTCGGCCTCGGTGGCGGCGCGGACGGCGATCTTACCCTCCATGGCGGCGCGACCCTTGGCGTCCACGGCGTCCCAGACCTTGCCCGCGCGTCGGGCCAGGGCCTCGCCGGAAATGGCGTCGATGGCCGCCTTGTCCGCGTCGGACAGGGCCTCCCACTTGGCCTTGTTCATGACCACGAAGAAGGAGGTGTTGTAGAGCCCGCCCGGTACGGTCACCCCCTGGTCAAGCAGGTCGATCAGCTTGAAATACGCGACGGATTCCAGCGGGAACAGGATGCCGTCGACGATGCCACCCTTGAGCAGTTCGTAAGCCTTGGAGGAGGGGCTTTGCACGGGCACGGCGCCAAGGGCGGTGGTCACGTCGGGGGCCACGGACCCGCCGATCCGCAGCTTGGCGCCGGAGAGGTTCGCCAGGTCGGACAGGTCCCGGCCCTTGGTGAACAATTGGCCCGGGCCATGGACGAAGACCCCCAAGACCTTGACTTCGTCATATTCACCGGCCTGGCGCAGGGTCTTGTCGAACACCCGCCAATAGGCCACGGACACGGACTCGGAGCTGTTTCCCAGGAACGGCACCTCGGCCAGACTGGGAGTCTTGAACCGGCCCGGGGTGTAGCCCTGGCAGCCATAGGTGATATCGGCGATGCCATTGACGGCCAGATCGAAGTGAATCGGCGGCGGACCCAGGGGACTGGGCAGCACGTTGACGGAGACCCGGCCCTCGGTGACCTTCGAGATGTCCTCCGCGTAGGGAACCAGGACGTCCTTCATGAGAGGGTGGCTTGGGGGCAGCCAATTGGCCATGGTGACGGTCTCGGCCTGGGCCGGACCACCCAGGAAGAGAGAGGACGCCAGAGCCAGGCTGGCCAAGGTGGCGTGAGTCGAGATCTTCATGCTGCACTCCCATGCGTGAAGGGGATTGAACCAGGGGATTGACCAGGGTGAAACGCCCCGGGCGCGGTGGGCCGTTGGGCATGTGGTTCGCGGGGCGGCTTCGCGGGGGCGACGAAAACTCGTTGATTTTTCCAGGAAAAGAGACGACTACCGGAAAACGCGCCCGCGCCGGTCGTGGTGACCGGGTTTTCGCGCGGCGTGCTTTCGGAACAGGCATGGCACGGAAAGACGACATCATCGGCGAAGGAACCGCCGACCCCATGGGCTTCAGTCCCCGGGGCGGCGCGGTGGAACCCGATCCTCCCTTCCGGATGGCCGACTGGCCCTTCTATTGGATCACCCGGGTGACCGGCCGGTATTTCCAGAACATCGAATTCGCGCTGAAGCCGATTGGTTTGGATGTGCCCCGCTGGCGGGTCCTGATGGCGCTCTACGAGCGGAAGACGGCAAGTGTCAGCGAGATCGCGGACCACGCCATCACCAAGCTTTCGACCATGACCAAGATCATTCAGCGCATGCAGCTCGACGGATTGGTCACCTGCCGCCCCAGCGAGACGGACGCCCGGGTCACGGAGGTCACCTTGACCGACCGGGGGCAGGAGGCAAGGCGCCGGGCCTGGCGGGAGGTGAAGGTCATCTATTCCCGCGCGTTCACGGGATTGGACCACCCCGATATCGCGGTCATCAACGGTTTGCTCGAAACCGTCTTCCATAATCTCCATCCCTCCGGTCATTGGGACCACGCTTCCCTCAAGACGCCGAAGGCGGCGCGGCGGAAGACCCGAGAGAGTGAAATCCCCGATTGAAGTAGACGAGACCCTCGGCCTCTCGCGCCAACCGGGTGCCGATCACGGCGCCAAACAGGACGCTATGGGTGCCCGCCTCGGTCACTTGGTCGAGGCGACAATCCAGGGCCACGGTCGCGGCCTCGAGTACGGGGGCGCCGCTCGACAGGGTCGACCAGACCGCGGTGGCGAAGCGCTCTTCCGGCGGCAGTTTTCCGGCGAAGGCCATCGCCAGATCCCGGTGCTCCGGGGCCAGGACGTTGACGCAGAACACGCCATTGTCCTTGAAAATCTGGTGGGCGCCCGACGCCCGGTTGACACAGACCAGAACCGTGGGCGGCGAGTCCGTGACGCTGCAGACGGCCGACGCGGTGATGCCGTGGCGGCCCGCGGAACCGTCGGTGGTCACGAGGGTGACCGCGGCGCCCAATCGGCTCATGGCGGCGCGGAACTCTTCCTGGCTAACGGTCATCGGAGACTTCTTTCTTCCGGGGGATAAAAAGGTGAGCGCGGGGTCATCAGCGCATGAACAGGCCGCCGTTGATGTCCCAGGTGGCGCCGGTGACGAAGCCGGCGTCCGGTCCGGCCAGTTGGGCGACCATGCGGGCGACGAAAGTCGGATCCCCAAGGGTTCCCACCGGGATGTTCTGGATCAGGCCGGGAAGCCTGTCCTCGGGGACGGTGCGGCGGACGGAGGGCAGGTCCAGGGGACCCGGGGCGATGGCGTTGACCGTGACTCCATGGGCGGCCAAATCCCGGGCGAAGACCTTGGTCAGCGTGATGATCCCGCCCTTTGAAATGGCGTAATGGGCGCCCGTGGCCGTGCCGCCATTCTGTCCCGCGAGGGAGGCCATGTTGACGATCCGCCCGTATCCCCTGTCCCGGAAATAGCGACCGAACACCTGACAGCCAAGGAACGTACCACGCAGGTTCACGGCCAGGACCGCGTCGAATTCCTCCGGCGGAATGTCCAGCACGGGGCGGGCCACGGTCATGGCGGCGTTGTTCACCAAGGCCCGCGCGCCGCCCCACAGATCGGCCATGAGGACGAGGGCGTCCTCGAACGAGGCCTGTTCGCGCGCGTCGAAGGCCAGGGCATGGGCCGTTTTCCCGACAGGATCCAGATCGGAGGCCACGGCCTGGGCGGCCGTCAGGTCCAGGTCGCCGATGGCGACCTGGAATCCGGCGGCATGGAGGGCCCGGGACACGGCCTCTCCCAAGCCATGGCCGCCACCGGTTACGAGAACGGCGTGGGGCTGGGGAGGCGGCGAGGCGTGGGTCGAGGGGTGGGACATTGGTCTTCTCCTGGTCCGGTCCGGTGGCTTAATCGGGGATCACCAGTTCGCGGCCCAGGCGGGCCTCGACGCGGCAGTACTTCCACAGCCGGTACTCCCCCACGGGCGTGGCGCGGAACAGGTTGCAGGCGGCGACGGCGGTGTCGCGGTCGGGGATGTCGGCCATGATGTAGCAGGTCCAGGGCCAGCCATTGGGGGAGGTCCCCACCATGGTCTCGTCATCGTCCAGGGTGCCCAGGACGGTCACCCCGGGCAATTTGGCGATACCGCTCATCATGGCGCTGAAGGCCTGCCAGACGGTGCCGATCTCGGTTGCGGGCAGGTCGAAGAAATTCTGCTGCACGGCGATGCAGAAAAGGGCTCGGATTTTCTTGGGGGAGTCGCTGCTCATGGGATCATGGTCCTATCGATGTCTTGGAAAAGGGGGCGCGGCGAGATCAGGGATAACCGGGCTGGGAGGGAAGGTTCAGGAGGACCTGTCCCGCGCTCTGCCAGGTTCCCTCGCCCAGGAAGGCGTGTTGGGCGACCACCGTGGCGTCATTCAGCAGACGCAGCAAGGGATGGCCCACCATGATGCTGGGGGTCCCCGCCAGGGCGAAGGCGGATCGGGTGACCTCGGCCCCCACATGGGCGGCGTTGGTGGCGGCCAACCGCAGGGCGCCGGTCTGTTGTCTGGTCAGGTCATCGCCCCGGGTCAGGACCTCCCAGGCCTCGTCCGTGGCTTCGTAGAAAAAGGCGCGGGCGGCGCGCAGGTTGGCCTCGGCCTTCGCCAGACCCGACTGGACGTAGGCCCGGTTGGCGAGGCCCGGGGCGCCGGTGATCCCGGGACGGGGGTCCGCTTGCTCGGCGAAGGTGTCCAAGGCGGCGCGGGCCACGCCCAGGCCGACCACGGCCAAGACCTGGGCGGCGAGGGCCAGGGCGGGATAGCGATAGATCGGCTGGTCCAGGTTGGGCTTGCCACCGCGGATGAAGGTCCAGTCCTCGGGCACCACCACGTTCTCGACGACCAGATCATGGCTGCCGGTGGCGACCATGCCCATGACGTCCCAATTCGGCTCGATGCGCACCTTGTCGGCGGGCAGGACGGCCATCCGGGGCAGGCCGCCGGTGTCGCCGCCGGGGACGACGATCCCCACGCCGATGACAGAGGCCCCCATGCAACCGCTGCCGTACTTCCAGCGGCCATTGATCAGATACCCCCCCTCCACGGGTTTGGCCACCTGGGCCGGGAACAGGCCCCCGGCGAAGACCGTGTCGGGCGAGGCGCCGTAGATTTCGCGGAAGGTGGCGACGGGCAGGGCGGCGAGGTAGGCCGCGGAGACGCCGAAGCTGGCCACCCATCCGGTGGATCCGTCGGCGATGGAGATCTCCTCGATCAGGCGGCAGAAGGCGGAGGGGGAAAGCGCGTCCCCCCCCAACTCGGTGGGGACGAAGGCGCGATAAACGCCAAGGGCTTGCAGCTTCTGGATAATGTCCTGGGACACATGTTGCTGGGCCTCGAACTCGCCGCGGCGGGCGCGGATTTCCTCGAGAACGGCGGCTTTCTCGGTGGAACCGGACGGGACTGGCGCGAGGGGGGCGGCCTGGGCACTCATGGTGTTCTCCTCACCTGGTGTCGTTCCGCGCGGAAGGGCGCGCCCACCCCGTCGGGGGATCGGGCGTCGCGCTCCCGTTGGGAAACCGGGGCGCGGGAAGAGGGGGCGGACATTGGGTTCGATCCCATGACGGGGACCGGTTCCCGGAAGGGGGATGTCCTTGCACTCTTCCCTTCGTTGAAAAAGGGGGGCGAACCCGGCGGACCCCGATGGATCCCTTCGCGGCGGGTCAATAAAACCTGCCGTGAAAATGGGCGCGCTTGAATTCGTGCTCGTCTTGTAAGCAGGTCAACCTTGAGGGATGAAACGTGAAAAGTGAAGTATTTTTTTTGACGTGGATCAACGGTTTCATTCGCGAGTGCGTGGCGCGTTGATTGAAATTTCCAGTATTAAATTGAAATGATTTCAGAAATTTTATGTTGCAATGCCGTTGGTTGGCCGAAAAAAAGTACCAAACCAACGGAATTGGCGCGGGCGAAATGGCGGCTTTCCAAAGCCGCCATTTTACAAAATAGCATCGATTCTGAAAAAACCCGAGAATCGAGTCGCTCCAGTTCGGTTCCATCGATGGGTCCCTTCAGCCGGACACCCTGGGAAGCCAAAGGGCCAGGGAGGGAAACAGCCAGAGCAGAGCCACGGCCAGCACCTGCAACCCGACAAAGGGGATGATCCCCTTATAGACTTGGCTGGTCCGCGTTCCCGGTGGGGCGGTCCATTTGACGTAGAAGAGCGCCATGCCCACGGGGGGCGTCAGGAAAGAGGTTTGCAGCACCATCGCCAGCAGAATCGCCACCCAAAGGGGATCGAACCCCATGGCCGTGACCACGGGCACGGTCAGCGGAGCGATGATCAAAACGATTTCCATCCAGTCCAGGAAGAAGCCCAGCAGAAAGACGATGAGCAGCAGCAGGCCGAGGACCCCCTCCGGTGGCAAGGGCAGGCTCGTGAAGGCGGCCTCGATCACCTCGTCTCCCCCGTATCCACGCAGCACCACGGAAAAACAGGTGGCGCCGAAAATCAGGGCGTAGAGGAAGGCGCTGGTGTTCGCCGTGGCGAAACAGACGTCTTTCACGGTCTTCCAGCTCAGTTTGCGGTCCACCGCGGCGAGAAGGGACGCGCCGAGAGCACCAATGCCCGAGGCCTCCGTCGGCGAGGCGATACCCGCGAAAATGGAGCCCAGGACGGCGACCATCAACAGCAAGGGCAGGATGAGGGCGCGACCCACCTTGAGAAGAACCTTGGCGGTGCTGGCGCCCTCTTCCGGGGCTGGGGGTTTGGGGGCCATGTCCGGACGGGCGATGGCCAGGACAACGACGAACAGCACATAAAGCCCCGCGAGCATCAGGCCGGGTAGCACGGCGGCCATGAACAGGTCGCCCACGGAAAGGCGCAACTGGTCACCCATGACGATCAGCATGATCGATGGAGGAATGAGAATTCCCAGGCAGCCGGAGGAGGCCACCAACCCCAACGACAGGGAGAGGTTCGTTCCGCTCCGGGAGAGGGCGGGCAGGGCGACGGTGGCCAGCAGGATGACCGAGGCGCCGATGATGCCGGTGGAGGCCGCCAGGATCACGCCGATGAGCACGACGGCCAGGGCCATACCCCCGGGTACCCGCCGAAAGGCGAGGGAAAGGGCATCCAGCAACCGGTCGGCGATGCCCGAGCGGTCGAGCATGTAGCCCATGAAGACGAACATGGCCATGGGAACCAGACTGTAGTTCGATACGGTGGAAAAGATCCGGTCCGTGGCGAAGCCCAGGAAGTTGGAGCCCACCGGCAGGCTGTCGATGCCCATCAGGGGCAAGGCGTCGCCCAACAGGGCGAAGAGCACACCCACGCCCCCCAGGACAAAGGCGACGGGATAGCCCGTGAACAACAGGGCCATGAAGCTGACGAACATCAGGGCGACGAAAAGGATCTCGACGCTCATGCCGGGTCCTCCCCGGGGGCGCCGGTGGGGGGTGGGGTGACACCCCGCAGGATCAGCAGGCTCCGGCCGATGGCCGATAGGCCCTGAAAGCCGAGGAGAGCGAAGCCAAACGCCAGGAATCCCTTGATGACGTAGCGGGCGGGGAGGCCGCCGGGCATGGGGCTCCGCTCGTTCAGGGACAGGGAATAGGTGAAGTTGTCCCAGGCGAAGACGCCAATGGCCACGACGAAGGGCAGCAACAGGAGCAGTCCCCCCAAGACCTCGACCCAGGCCTTCGTCCGGGCGCGGAAGCGGGCGTGGAAAATATCGACTCGCACATGGGAATCACCCAGATAGGCGAAGGCGAGGCAACAGAGCACAAGGAGGCCGTTGAGGTGCCACTGAAGTTCCTCCAACTCGATCAGACCGAGATTGAGGCCGTAGCGCAGGGCCACGTTGACGACGATGACACCCACCAAAACGGGCAGGAGGACCGATGCCCCCTTGCCGATGGTGGCCGTGGTCCGGTCGATGGACCGGACCACGCGCGCGAGAAATAGGTCGATCATGTATCCTTCGCGGATCGACCCGCCAGGGCCGATCCGGTCCCTGGTCAAGTGAGGAGAATTATTGGATGCGCTGTCCAGCCCAGGCGGCATTGGCCGCCCGATAGGCCGACAGGGACTCCCAGGCCTTGGCGAATTCGGGGGTTTTCGCGGCCTGTTCGGTCATCACCTCCTCGGTGGTGGCCTTGAAAGCGGCCAGAACCTCCGGCGAGAAGGAGCGGATGTCCACGCCCGCGGCCTTGAACTGATCGATGGCCTGGGCGTTCTCGGCGAAGGTGGAGGTGACACCCCACATCATGGTCTCGCGGCAGGTGGTTTCGATCAGGGTCCTCTGAGCATCGGTCAGGGAGTCCCACTTGCGCCTGTTGATGATCAATTCGTTGATGGCCGCGGGCTGGTGCCAACCGGGCAGGTAGTAGTATTTGGCCACCTTGTCGAAGCCCACGGACTTGTCGATGGCGGGCATGGAGAACTCCGTGCCGTCGATCACGCCCCGTTCCAGGTTGGGGTAGATGTCCCCGCCCGCCAGCAGGACGACCGACGCGCCGAGCTTCTGCATCACCTCGCCAGCCAATCCGGCGAAGCGGATTTTCAGGCCCTTCAGGTCGTCGACGCTGTCGATGGGCTTGTTGTACCAGCCGCCCGCCTCGGGCTCCATCAAGCCGCAGGGGACGGTCATCACGCCTTCCTTGGCGTAGGTCTCGCGCCAGATGTCCAGGCCACCGCCGTTATAGATCCAGGCGAGGTATTCCACCGCGTCGGGGCCAAAGGGCACGCCGCCGAAGAGTTGTACGGCGGGGAACTTGCCCGCCACGTAGAGGGGGCTGGTGTACCCGGCGTCCAGGGTGCCGCTCCGCACGGCGTCGAAGATCTCCAGGGAGGGAACCAGCTTGCCCGCGGAATAGAGCTTCACCTTGACCGAGCCATCGGAGGCCGCGTTCAGGGTGTCGGTGAAATGTTGGGCGTCCCGACCGCTGGCGGGCAGGGTCAGGGGCCAGGCACTTTGAATGTTCAGGGACACGGAGTCCGAGGCCCGGGCCATGGACAGGGTCAAGCCGCCCAGGGTGGCGGCGGTCAGGGCGACAGTGGCGAAGTGTTTGAAGGCGAAGGATCCCATGGATGTCTCCAGTGAAAAAAAGGTGGTCGTGGTTCCGGCGACGTCTGGTCTGGCCAAGGGCCCTTCCGAGCGGCCTTGTCCCCCAAACCGAGCGAGCAGTCCCCCACTGGAATGCTCAACGACTGATCAAATCGTTTCACCAATCACTTGAATTGTCAATTTTATGGGCATTGCGATAAATCCATAAAAATACTAAGGAATTAAGGCGGATGGGCATGCGGAAAAGTCCCCCTTCGCCAACCGCGAAGGGGGAGGCAATGCCCTGAAAAAAGGGCGGTTCTCGTTAGACGTCGAGGACCAGGCGGGTGGATTTAGCCCGGGAGCAACAGGTGATGATCTGGTCGTTGTCTTCCCGCTCGTCCTCCGTCAGGAACTTGTCCTTATGGTCCGGTTCGCCCTCCAGCACGTCGCAAAGGCAGGTTCCGCAAACGCCTTGTTGGCAGGATTTGGGGATCTTGATCCCCGCCTTGCCCAGGGCGTCCAGGATGGTCTCGTCCGGTCCCACGGTGACGGTCACGCCGCTTTGGGCGGCCACGACCTCGAAGGCGGCGCCATGGGTGTCCACCTTGGCGTTGAAGTACTCGAAGTGGATCCGGTCCTTGTCGAGCCCGGCGGCCTTGGCCCGGTCAATGACCCAATCCATGAATCCTCCGGGGCCACAGACATAGAGGTGGGTCTCCGGTCCCGCAGCCGTCAGGATGCCATCCGGCGCGAAGCGTTGGTCCGGTGATCCGTCGTCGCAATGCAGGTGGGTCTCGTCGGGAAAGGCGGTGGTCAGTTCCTCGAGGAAGGCCGCGCTCTCCCGGGTTCGGACGCAATAGTGCAGCTCGAAGGCCTGTCCCGCGGCCTTCAAGGCGTGGGCCATGGCGAGCATCGGCGTGATGCCGATGCCGCCCCCGGCCAGAACGCTATGCTTTGCGGTCTTGTCCAGGGGGAAGTGGTTGCGTGGCGCCGAGATTTGGGTTTCGAGCCCCTCGGTGAAGGTGGCGTGGACCGCTCGCGATCCCCCCCGGGAGGCGGGGTCGTCCAGAATTCCCAAGCGGTAGGACCTGGTTTCGCCAGGAACACCGCAAAGGGAATAGGGGCGGATCAGATCCCCGGCGATGGTCAGGTCCAGATGGGCCCCCGCTGTCCAGTCGGGCAGGGGGGTGCCGTCGCGGCGGGCCAGTTCGAGGACGGCGACGGCGCCCCCGGCCCGGTCGTCGCGACGGCGGACCACGACGTCGATGGCTTCGCTCCCCTCCATCAGAGGATATATCCGATGCTGGACAGGTGGTGGTCGGCGTTGAGCAGGCGCACCACCTTCTCGACCATGCGGAAGCCTTCCCCCTCGCGGCGCAGCTTATAGGTCACGTCGGACGGATAGGTGCGCAGGTTGCCGTGGCGGTTCTCGCTGAGCAATTGGGCGCAGCGCACGGTGACCACGCCGTCCGCGTCGGACAGGATCCGGAAGCGGCTGGGCGCGCGCACGGTCTTGGGCGTGGTTTGGGTGGAGACGGCCTCGCCACTGATCAGGCGGTTCACGCGCAGGCGGCGCATGGTGGCGTTGTCATAGGCGAAGTTCAGGCTGTTGGCGTAGTCCTCGGTCTCGGTGTCGATGGGAACGACATAGCTGCCGTCCTCGTCCCAGAGGTCCAACCAAGCTTGGTAGTCCTGGAAGTCCAGCATGTCCGCCTCGGTATTGATGAAGGCGGTGACGGCGTTCAAGGTCGCGTTCATGGGGTTCGGCTCCTTAGGCGGTCATCATGGCGAGGTACTTGCGGTAGGCGGCGCGCATGCCCGTTTCCGAGCAGACGGCTCCAGCTACGTTTCCGTCGGCGCTGGTCTTCAGTTTGCTTTGCCCGCGATTGACCAGGATCCACTCGTCGGGGCCGGCGTAGGAGCCCTTCTGGACCCGTTCCCAGGCCTCCGCGTCGTCGGGGGTGCCGAAGCCCATGGGTCCCTGGAAATGTTCGTGCAGGCGCATGCGCAGCTGGTTGAAGGCCGCCGGGGCGCCATCGCCGCCGATCGCGACATGGTGGATTTCCGTTTCTTCCACCGAGATGGGACGCAGCACCCGGAAGAAAGCCATGGAGCAGGCGACATTGGGGAAGAGGTTGAGATTGAAGCCGGATCCGCCGACGGCCCGCACGAGGCGTTTGATCTCGGCCTCGTCCTTTCCTTCCTTTGCCAGTTCAGCGGCGAAATCCTTGAACCGGTCGGGGATGGGGGCGTCCAGGTTGTCCTCCAGGTCGACCAGTTCGGGGATCATGACCATGACGCTATGGCCATTGCCCAGATCCTCGACAAAGCCGTCGCCGTCGAGGAAGTCGAAAACCTGACTGGTCTGGGCGTCCAGGGAACTGACGAAGGACTTGTGAACCACCGGGAAATGGTAGGCGTCGGTGGTGTTCTCCAATTGGATCTTCCAGTTGCCGGGGAAACGGAAGCGGTGGTCGCCCAGCACCTTGATGGGGTAGCCGCCGCCCTGCTTCATGAACAGGTCCATCCACTTCTTGGCGCCGCCCAGGAAATCGGTCAGGGGGATCATGTCCGCCTTCAGGGTGGCGAAGATCATGCCGTTGTAGGTTTCGTGGCGCACGCGGACCAGGGGGAAGTCCTGCTTTTCTAGGACCCCGTCGTACTCATCGGCCTTGGGGATGGCGCGCAGTTCTCCGTCCAGGGCGTAGCCCCAGCCGTGGTAGGGACAGACAAAGCTGCGGGTCTTGCCGCGTTTGCCCTCGCAGACGGTGGCGGCCCGGTGGCGGCAGCGGTTCAGCAGGACGTGGATCTCGCCCTTGCGGTCCCGGCTGACGATCACCGGCTGCTTACCGATATGGGCGGTTTTATAGCTTCCGGTGTCTGGAACTTCGCTTTCATGGCCAACCCAGACCCAGGTGTTGTTGAACACCTTGTCCAGTTCGGCCTGGAAAATGGTCGGATCCGAATAGAGGGTGGAGTGAACCCGGTCTTCTTGGACCAGGCCGGTGATGTCCACGTCGGGGACGTTGCGACGGCAGGTGTGGTTCTCGGTCATGGTGCGTCTCTCGGTTTCGGGATGACGAAAAAGGAAGTGGGATTACAGGCCCAGGGGTGTCGCCAACCGCTGTCCCAGGGCGCAAAGGGCGGCTTCGCCCCCCTTGCGGCCGACCAGTTGCAGGCTGACGGGTTTGCCGCCCGCGGGCGGCAGGGGAAGGACCAGGGCCGGGTGGCCGGACAGGTTGAACGGACGGATCAGCAGGGAGGCCCGCAGGTCGGTCTTGCCCGCCCGGGCCTCGGCGACGGTCATGGGGAAGCCGGGCAGGGTTGGCAGGGCGAGCGCGTCGACCCCGGCGAGCGCGGTGTCCACTTCATCGGTGAAGCGGGCGCGGATCGCCTCGGCCTCGGCGAGGGCGTCCGGCGTGGTCGACGCCGCCCTTTTTAAGCGGGCCTCCACGTCGGGACCCAGCAGGCCGGAGTCCGCGAACGCTCCAAAGGCACGCCAGTTCTCTGCGTTGATGACCGTCAGGCCCGCGGCGAAGGCGTCTTCAAGGGACGGGAGGGAAACGACCGTGGTCTCCGCGCCGGAGGCCGCGAGGACCCGGCCGATCGCGGCGAGGATGACCGGGTTGGCCTCCACCTCCGGCAGCCCCAGGCGGAGGACGCCGCTGGACGGGTGCTCTGGTCGGAAGGTGGGATCCATCATGGTCATGGCGGTAATCAGACCGTCCATGGTGGCGGCCAAGGGGCCGACGCAGTCCAGGGAGCTTTCCGCGGGCGCCACGCCCTTTCGGCTGATCCGGCCGTGGGTGGGCTTCAGGCCGAAGAGGCCGCAGTGGGCCGCGGGCATGCGCACGGATCCCCCCGTGTCGGTACCAAGGCCGAAATCCACCAGTCCGGCGGCCACGGCCGCGGCCGAGCCGCTGGAGGAGCCTCCGGGAACCAGATCCGGGAAGGCTGGATTGGGCGCCGTGCCCGCCCAGTCGTTGATCCCGGTCATGCCGAAGGCCAGTTCGTGCAGGGTCGTCTTGCCGACGATCCGCCCCCCCGCCGTCAGAATGGAGTGAACCACAGCGGCATGCTCCCCGGCCGCCGGTGCCTCGGCGAAGGCCCGGCTGCCGCTCTGGGTGGGGTACCCCGCGATGTCGATGGTGTCCTTTATCGCCCAGGTTCGTCCCCCTTCGGGGCCCAGGTCCGTGGCGCGGACGAAGCACGCGTTGAAAATATCCTGATCCAAGGCCTTTTCCCGTCTTTATCTGTCCGCCTCCTGGTCGCGGAAGGGAAGCGAATTGGTCGTGGAGGGGGGGAAGCCGAGGGCCTCCCGATTTTTGATTTCGATCAAAATTGTTCTCCAAAATCACTTGAAAAGTCAACTAAAAGGCAAAAATAATTAAGTGAAAAAAAACAAAGAGGTAGCGTGTTGACCGCACAAATTTTGTGGAAATTTTCTGGCTAGAACGACCTGGTTCAAGACGGGGGGGACGGAGGGTCCATTGGGGGCATCGCGAGGGACGCCCTAAACCGCGACTCAGACGAGACTTCGCCGAGTTTTCTGTAAATTGCTGAAATATAGGAAAAATATGGGCGTGAAATTGATTCCGATGATCAGTGAATTCCTCTAGGGTCCTCCGGCCCCTCACACGGAGTGGGACGGGTCATGCTTCACGCGGACTCTGGAGGATTCGGTCTGGCCCGGATTCGGTCAGGAAGGAAAGAGGGACGGATGGCGACGGGAAAGCGGGTGACAAGCAAGTATTATCCCGGCGGCGAGGACTTCGAGGTGACGGAGTTCCCCTTTTATTGGATCACCCGGCTGCATGCCAAGTACGGCCTGGAGCTGGAAAAGAAGCTGAAGGTCGTCGGCCTGGATGTGTCTCGCTGGCGGGTCGCCATGCTTCTGCGCGCCTATGGGGAGATGAGCATCTCGCGCATCGCCGAGGAGGCCCATGGCAAGTTGCCCACCGTTACCAAGATCGTTTATCGGATGCAGGACGAGGGCCTTGTGCTGATTCGCCAGTCCCAATCCGATGGGCGCATCAGCGAGGTGAGTTTGACCGCCCGGGGCGCGGAGGTGGTGGACCAAGTCAATGGGTCCACCAAGGACCTGTTCAAGCGGCTGTTCAAGGGCGTGAGCGAAGCCCAGATCCGGCGATTGAATGAAACCTTGGCCCTGTTGCTTGGAAATCTCTCCGACTAGAGCTGTCCTCACGCCGGGTTTCAGCGAAGGCGGCAGTCGAAGAGAATGTCGCTGCCCAGGCTGTAAACACGCGTCACGGGCCGTTTGGCGTCCGAGAGCCGATCAATCGGCGCCAAGCTGATCCCGTTCGGCCCGGACCCGATGATGATCGGCGATACGGTCACATGGAGCCGGTCGACATGACCCGCGTCGACGAACCGGGCAATCGTCCTGGCTCCCCCTTCGACAAGCACCCGCCGAAGACCAAGCTCCGCGAGCGCCGTCAGAATGGCGCCGGGACTGAGGCCATTGGTGTCGTCCAGCCGAATGACCTCCGCATTGGCCAATGTATCGGTGGGAGCCGCCCAGCTCTGGAAAACAATCACCGGCGCACCGTCATCATGAAAGAGCCTCTCCTTGCCTGTCAGCACCCCATGGCAATCAATCACGACCCGGACGGGGTCCGGTCCGTGGACCATGCGCACGGACAGGCGTGGATCGTCGGATGTCACGGTGGTTACGCCGACGATGACGGCATCGACCAACGCGCGACAGCGGTGGAGATGGGCCAGTCCGTCCGAACCCGACACATCGCGGGCGTCGCCCGTCGGTGTCGCGATCCGTCCGTCAAGGGATTGGCCGACCTGCGCAAGGACAAAGGGGCCCTTGGCGCCAGCGATTGGCGCGTAAACGCGCATGGCGGGATCGCCACCGGATTCGACGCTGGACAGCCCGTCCCGAAGGGCAAGGAGCTTTGCCCACGTTGAATCGGTGACATCAATCATCCGCATGGCCGATCCTAGAGTGTCCGGTGGAGGGTATGATCTCGCTTGATAAGATGATGAACCAACACCGCGCCCCCATGGAACGCGAAATGCGCGATCAAGACCCACGGACTCAAAACGTGAATGCCCGAACGCGCCGAGGCCCGGTCCTTGCGTCCCAGTCTTCGAGGCCCCGTCCTTGCGTCCCCGCCCTAGCGCGCCGCGCCTGTCTCCTTCGCGAGGTCGCGGACACGCGCGAGGGCCGCGTCCCTGTCGGCGCATTCGTTGGGGGAGGACACGGGGCCGGGGGGTTCGCCGAACCGGACCACGCCCGAAGACCGTTGAATGGCCGTTTTCTTGCCCCGATGGGCGAAGGCGACCCAAGCCTCCGGCCAGACCTTGCAGTCCTTGAAGTTGACGATGATGAACCACCGCTTCCCGGTGGCTTCCAAGGTGCGATCGACCACGTCGTGGAAGGCGGTTACGACTTCCGTATCGCTGAAGACCACGTCGGAAAAGTCCACCTCCACCACGTCCAGGCCCGGTTCATCCAGGAAATGAATCCGGGCGAGCCAATCCTTGTCCTTCTCCTCCTGTTCCTTTTGGCGCTTCGAGGCGGCGTAGACACTTTCGCTCAGGTGGGAGATCCCATGCTCCAGCCGCGCGCATCCCGCCAGGGCGGAATTGACGAAGCGCAACCGCTCTTCCTCCGTCAAGTCGGCGTGGTCGCGGAGAATTTCCAAGGCTCCGCGAACCGCCGTGATCGGGGAAATGAAGTCCTTCTCGAGTGTCGTGCTCAAGGCAATCGTCGCGCCTTTCCCCGCTCCTGTCACCGTCATGGTCAACGGGCCCAGCCGGTTAGATGGCGAGATATTGCTGGCGCAAATCGGCGTTGTCGAGCACGTCCTGCGCGACTCCATCGAAAACCACTTGTCCCATGTCGAGGATGATCGCCCGGTCCGCCAGGTGAAGGGCGGCGATGGCGTTCTGTTCCACGATCACGGTGGTGATGCCCAGGTTCTTGATTTGCTCGAGGGTGCGTTCGATCTCCTGCACGATCACCGGAGCCAGACCCTCGTAAGGTTCGTCGAGCAGCAGCAATTTCACGTCCCGGGCCAGGGTCCTGCCAATGGCCAGCATCTGCTGTTCCCCGCCCGACAGGGTGGTTCCCTCCTGGTTTCGGCGCTCTCCCAGGCGCGGGAACAGCTCGTAAATGCGCTCAATGGACCAACCGATGGGCGGCGCGATCTGGGCCAGTTGGAGGTTCTCCTCCACCGTGAGCCCCTGGATGATCCGCCGGTCCTCGGGCACCAAGCCGATGCCCAATTGGGCCGCCTGAAAGGCCTTCATGGTGTGCAGCGGTTTATGGTCGAGCCAGATTTCTCCATGGCGGAGCTCTGGATCGGCCAGCCGAGCGAGGGTCCGCAGAGTCGATGTCTTGCCCGCGCCATTGCGGCCCAGCAGGGCGACGATTTCACCCTCGCGGATATCGAAACTGACGCCCTGAACGATATAGCTTTCGTTGTAATAGGCGTGAATGTCCCAGCAGGAAAAGAACGCGGCCTGTCCGCCCTTGGACGTGACCGGCTTCTTGCCCGGCGCCTTGCCCGCGTAGATCGTGTCGCCCAAGAGGGTTTGGGGGCTCTGTTCCATGGTGGTCTCCTGTGGCGCGGTGTCGCTCAAGGTGGGGCTGGTCATAGGTGGGCCCCTCCCAGATAGGCTTCCTGGACACGGGGGTTGCCTTTGATGTTTTCGGGCAGGTCCTCGACGATCACCGTGCCCTGGGCGAGCACGCTGATCTTGTTGGCGAGCGAGAACACCACATGCATGTCGTGTTCGATGACCACCATGGTCATGCCGCGGTCGGCGATTTTTTTCATCAGATCGATGGTGTTGTTGGTGTCGGCCCGGGCCATGCCCGCGGTCGGTTCGTCCAGCAACAGCAGTTTGGGTTGCTGCACCAGGCACATGGCCAGCTCCAGGCGCCGCTTATCGCCGCGTGAGAGCTGTCCGGCGATGTGCTCGGCCTTTTCCGCCAGCCCCACGTCCTCGAGTTGGTGCATGGCCGCGTCGCGGATGTCGGCTTGACGGTCAACCAGGGGCCAGGCGTTCAGGCTGAAGGAGCCGTCGCGCTTCGCGAACGCGGGCAGCATCACATTGCGCAGCAAGGTCAGGTCGGCGAAGATTTCCGGTGTCTGGAAGACCCGACTGACACCGGCCTGATTGATTTCGTGCGGGGGCAAGCCCAAGAGGGATTTGCCGTCGAAGGTCACGCTTCCGGTGTCCGGGTCGAGACGACCGATGAAGCAGTTGAGCAGGGTCGACTTCCCCGCGCCGTTGGGGCCGATGATCGCGTGGACCGTTCCGGCTTCGACTTCGAGGTTCACCTTGTCCAGGGCCTGGAGACCGCCGAAGCGCTTGTTGACGTCCTTGACCGATAGAAGACTCATGGTTCCGCTCTCCCCCTACTCGGCCGGCGCGGATTTGGGAGATTTCCCATCGCCGCCGCCACCGCGGAATAGTTTGCCGACACTGGTTCGAATGCGCTTCACACCCTCGATCAGACCACCGGGCAGGAAGATCACGATCAGCATGAACAGCGCGCCCAGGGTCAGGTTCCAGCCCTCGCCCACGAACAGGGAAGAGATGGACACCATGATCTCCCGCGCGGTATCGGGCAGGAAGTCAAAGACCTGATTGAGAATGCCATCGTTGAAGGCCGAGAAAATATTCTCGAAGTATTTGATGAAGGTCGCGCCGATCACCGGTCCCAACAGGGTCCCCGCCCCCCCCAGAATGGTCATCAGAACCACCTCGCCCGAAGCGGTCCACTGCATGCGCTCGGCCCCGGCCAGGGGGTCGGTGATCGCCAGCAGGCCTCCGGCCAGACCGGCGTACATGCCCGAAATGATGAAGGCGCTCAGAGCGTAGGGCCGGATGTTCAGGCCGGTATAGGCCATCCGGTTCTGGTTGGACTTCAGACCGCGCAGCATCAGCCCGAAGGGAGAGCGGAAAATGCGCAGGGAGAGGAAGAAACAGACGATCAGCAGCACGGCGCAGAAGTAGTAACCCGAATATCCCGTCATCTCGATCCCGAAGAGGTCCGACGGTGGCAGGACCGCGCCGTAATCCCGGCCGAACATCATGTCGATGAGGCGGGGGTCGCTTTGGGCGAGTTGGAGGCCGGTCTCGCCGTTGGTGATGGGCGTCAGCACCGAGTATGCGAGGTTGTAGCTCATCTGGGCGAAGGCCAGGGTCAGGATGGAGAAGTAGATGCCCGTGCGGCGTAGGGAGATGAAGCCGATAGCCGCGGCGAACAGGCCACCGAACAGGATGGCAAAGACCAGCGCGGGCAGGGGGTTCATGCTCAGCAGCTTGAAACACCAGACCGCCGAATAGGACCCGACACCCAGGAAGGCGGCATGGCCGAAGGACAGATATCCGGTCAGGCCGAACAGGATATTGAACCCCAAGGCGAAGATGCCATAGATGGCGAACTTCTGCAGAAGGTCCGGATATCCGGCGCCGATCGGGGCGAAGAGTTGCGGAGCAAACAGAACCACCAGGACGAAGGCCCCCAGCAAGATCAGATCGCTCTTGTTCATGGCTTGGTTACCCATTCGACTTAGTGCTCCATCACGCCCTTGCGACCCATCAACCCACGGGGGCGGACCAGCAGAATGCCGACGGCGATGAGATAGATGATGATCTGGTCAATCCCGGGAAAGATGGCCTTCACCTCGTTCATGGAGGCGAAGCTTTGCAGGATACCCAGGGTGAATCCGGCGACCACGGCCCCGCTCAACGACCCCATGCCGCCGACAACGACGACCACGAAGCTGAGCACAAGGAAGTCCATGCCCATGTGATAATCCGGGCTGAGGATCGGGGTGTACATGACACCCGCCAGACCAGCGACGACCGCGGCGAGCCCAAAGACGATGGTGAACCGTCGGTCGATGTCGATCCCCAGCAGGCCCACGGTTTCCCGGTCAGCCATGCCCGCGCGGACCACCATGCCGAAGCTGGTGAATTGCAAAAAGGCCAGCACCGCGCCCACGATGGCCAGGGAGAACAGGAAGTACAGCAGACGCCAGGCCGGATAGACCACGCTCCCCGCGTCGAAACCGAGGGCTGCTCCGAAGTCGATCATGCCCATGGCCGCTTCCGGAGCGGGCAAGGGAATGGGATTGGCCCCGAAAAAGGACCGGATGATTTCCTGCAGCACGATGGCCAGACCGAAGGTCACCAGGATCTGGTCGGCATGGGGGCGCCGGTAGAAAAACCGGATCAACCCCCGCTCCATGACGATGCCCAACAGCAGCATCACGGGAATGGCGATCAGGATTGACAGAGGCACCGAATAGTCCAGCAGGGTCGCGCCGAAGTCTCCGAACCAAGCCTCCACATAGGGCACGCGGATTTCCATGGGTGTGCCCCAGGCGGTCATCTGGGTGGGGTCGATGGAAATTTTTTGCATGGTGAGCAGGGCCTTGAAGGCCACCGCGCAAAAGGCGCCGAGCATGAACAGCGCCCCGTGGGCAAAGTTCACGACGCCCAGGGTGCCGAAGATAATGGTCAAGCCGAGCGCGATAAGGGCATAAGCGCCGCCCTTGTCGAGCCCGTTGAGAATTTGCAGCAGGATCGCGTCCATGTGACATCGGTTCCGGATTCGAGATCGGAAATCTGGACCGTCGACCGCCCCGCTCCGCCCGCGCCATTCGTATGAGCGAAAGGAAAGGGGCGGGGCGGGGCGGTCCAACAGGTCGGCGAAGGTCGAACGGCGGTGCGACGCGCGGGAAGGGGGTCCGGCGAACCGGCCCCGCGCGTCACCCCGAAGCGGGATCAGGCTCCGTTGTTGTACGGACCCAGCTCGCCACCCAGCATCGCCGGATCGTATTCAATCTGCGCCCGCGGTGTCACCTCGACCACTTCGAGCAGATCGAACTTGGAGGTCGGGTTTTCCTTACCACGCACGACCAGCACGTCCTTGAAGCACTGGTGATCGGCCGCGCGGTACAGGGTGGGACCATTGCCCAGGCCGTCGAAATCAAACCCTTCCAGGGCCTTGCCGACCTCGGATGGCATGAAGGTTCCCGCCCGCTGACAGGCGTCGGCGTACAGCAGGGTCTGCACATAGCAGGTGTGGGCGGCCTGGCTGGGCGGGAAGCCGTACTTCTGGCCGAAGGACTTCACGAAAGCCTGGGACCCCTCGTCTTGCAGGGACCAGTGCCAGTTGGTGGAGCCGAGGATGCCCTTGACGGCGTCGCCCGCGCCCTGGGCCATCAGGCGGCTGTAAAGCGGAACGACGATGGCGAATTCCTTGCCATTAACCTGCTTGTCCTTCAGGCCGAACTGAACCGCCTGGGTCAGGGAGTTGACCATGTCGCGGCCGTAGTGGTTCAGCACCAGCACGTCGGCGCCGGAGTTCAGAACGGGGGTGATGTACTGGGAGAAATCACCGGCGCCCAGCGGAGTGCGAACCGCGGCGACGGTCTCCCAGCCCATGGATTCGGTGTACTTCTTGATGGAGTCTTCCTGGCTCCAGCCCCAGGTGTAATCGGCGGTCAGGTGATAGGCCTTGCGGTCGGTGCCGTAAGCGTTCTTCAGCACCGGACCCAGGGCGGCGCCGGTCATTTCGGTGTTGAAGAAGTGGCGGAAGCCGTTGGCCCGCTTGTCCTTGCCGGTGGTGTCGTTGGAGTGGGTCAAACCGGCCATGAAAATGACACCGGCATCCTGACAGAGGCCCTGTACCGCGACGGCCACGCCGGAAGAAGATCCGCCGGTGATCATCACCGCGCCGTCCTTCTCGATCATCCGCTTGGCGCTGGCGCGCGCGGCGTCGGATTTGGTCTGGGTGTCACCGGTGACGAACTGGACCTTCTTGCCGTTGATGCCATTGCCTTTCAGGGCCTTCGAGGAGAAGGTCCCCAGCATGCCGCCGTCGCCCTCGCCGTTCAGGTGCTCAACGGCCAGTTGGTAGGCGCGCAGTTCATCGGCGCCCTCCTCGGCGTAGGCCCCGGTCTGGGGCACGTTGAAGCCCAGGGTCACGGTCCCGCCGGTGGGCTCGTTGACGTAACCGGCCGCCCAGGCTCGGCGGGTGAGGATAGTCGGCATGGCCAAACCGGCGCCGACCATGGCCGTTCCCCGCAGAATGCCACGGCGGCTGATCTTGAAATCGGACATGTTTATTCACTCCCTGTGTGTCTCGACGTTGGCCGTCTCGACGCTGTTTGTCTCGATGACTTTTGTTTTGGAGGGATCCGATTCCGCCAACGGATGTCTCGTGGGGACGGAGAAGCCCTCTAGGTGCGGCAGAGTGCCCGTTGATTGTCAAAAATACAATAAGCCATTGACTTTCAATGAATTTTTTGTAAATAAATGTTGTTGCGATTGCTCACTGGTGTAAAATATTTACAAAGAAGGAGGTAAGCCCGTGTCCGAACTGGGAAAAAGCGGCCAATCCGGCTCCATCCTTGGGACCCGCATCCGGCAGAGACGGCGGGAGCTGGGGATCCGCCAGTCGGATTTGGCGGGGCGTATTGGGATCTCCGCTTCCTATTTGAACCTGATCGAATGGAACAAGCGGAAGGTCGCGGGCTCGGTGCTACGGCGCACGGCGGACGCCTTGGATCTCACCTTGGAAGAGCTGGATGGCGCGGCGGAGCGACGTCTGGCGGGAACCCTGATCGAGATCGCCCACCTGCCCAGCCTGTCCGGCTCCGGGGTGGAGGAGGGGCGAATAGACGAGTTGATCGGCCGCTTTCCCGGCTGGGCGCGGGGCATCGACGCCCTGGCCCGGGCCGAACAGGACGCCACGGCCAGGGCGGCCATCCTGTCCGATCGCCTGTCCAACGACCCTTTCCTGGGCGAGGCCATCCACCGCATGCTCACGCGCATCGCCGCGGTCCGTTCGGCGGCGGAAATCCTTACCGATTACTCGGACATTCCGCCGGATCGACGGGATCGATTCATGGGCATCATCAACGAGGAAAGCCGCGCCCTTTCCGACGCGGGCGAGGCCTTGGTGACGTATCTGGACAAGGCCGAGGACACGGACCGGGTGATGACGCCCCTGGATGAGGTGGAGGCCCTGTTCGAGGCCCATGGCAACCGCTTCGACGCCATCGAGAAGGCGGGCGGAGAGGTTGGCGGCCGTTTGGCGGACTCCCTGACCGACTCCCTTCCCCTATCCCGGGCCCAACGGGCGCGGACTCTCGTGGAACGCCATATGAAAGGTGTGATCGAGCGGGTCGCGGGGGTTGGCGACGCCATCCGCACGGCCCCCGGCCGCCATCGGGCGCGCCGCGCCCTGACCGACTACGCCCTGGGCGCCGTGTTGCTCCCCATGGGCCTCTTCGCGCCCCGGGCCAAGGATCTGAAATACGATGTGGAGGCGCTGGCCGACCTGTTCTCGGTGGAGGTGGAGACGGTCTGTCACCGCCTGACCGCCCTGTCTCCGGAAGGCGGGCATCCCCGCTTCGGCTACTATCGGGCCAACGCGGCGGGTACGATCATTGAAATGCTGGGCCTTTCAGGGCTGGCCCTGCCGCGCTACGCGGCGGCCTGCCCTCTTTGGGTTCTGTATCGGGCGCAGCAAAGCCCCGAAGCGGTGATTCGCCAATGCGCCGTTTTTCCCTCGGGCGCCCGCTATGTTTTCATCGCCCGTGCGCGGAGCGCGGGTCCCACGGGGTTCGGTCGTCCCCGCCACTATCTCACCGACATGGTGGCCATGACCGAAACCGAGTCCCGCCGAACGGTCTATGGCCCCGACCCCTCGGCTCGGGTCGACGAGGTTGGTCCCAGTTGCCGACTCTGCCCCCGGGCGAGCTGCATTCACCGGGTGGAGGATCCGCTTTTAGATTGAGCCCAGGCCCCCATGCCGACCAAACGCTCATTGCGCCTCTGGTTAAAATGCTCTCTAATCCGCTGTAAGCGGCTCAAAAAATGGGCACATGAAATAGGGAGGGGTTCAAGACCATGGTCAAGCGTGTGCTGGTGGCCGAGGATGAACCGAATATTGTCGAGTCCCTGACGTTTTTGCTGGAGAGAGCGGGATTCGAGGTTTCGGTTGAAATGGATGGCCGCCAGGCCTTGGAAGCGGTGATTCGAGACACACCCCATGTCCTTGTTCTGGACGTGATGCTTCCGGAATTGGATGGGTACGAAATTCTCCGTCGCCTGAGGGCCGATCGAGCCACGCGGAGCATGCCCGTGCTCATGTTGACGGCGAAAAGCCAACGCGAGGACCGGGAGACGGCCATGGACGGGGGCGCTGATCTATTCATGACCAAACCCTTTTCCAACGCCGATATCGTCGCGGCCGTGCGGCGCCTCGCCGCGGGTCGGGCGGAGTAGGCCGGTTTTGTCCAGGCGCTCCCATACCCGCTTGGATCACCGGCGGGTCCGGGACCGCTCCACCGTTCTGCTTATCGTGGGCGTCGCCCTATTCTTGCCTCCCCTGGCGGGAGTCTCCCTTATCCACGGTACGGTTCTTGGAGTTCCTTTCCCCGTCTTTTACCTGTTCGTGGTTTGGATCGCGCTGATCCTGGGAACGGCTGGATTGGCGCGCGCCCTGTGGAATACGCGGCATGGAGATGGAGCCGGGGAGGGGAGTGCGCCGGGCGGGTCTTCACCGGATGGGGGGGCTGGATCCGAATCCGTCACGAGAGCCGGGACGGGCGACGCCTGATGCTCTCGGTCAACCTCCTCTTGACGGTTTGCCTGGGCTATGTGGCCCTGCTGTTCACCGTGGCCTTCCTGGTGGATCGGCGCACCCGCCGGGGGCCCGTCCGCTGGCTGCAATCGCCGGTGATCTATACCCTGTCAATTTCTATCTACTGCACCTCCTGGACCTTCTACGGCGCGGTGGGATCCGCGGCCCGAAGCGGCTTGGAGTTCATCACCATCTACCTGGGTCCCACCCTGGTTTTCGTGGGGTGGTGGTGGTTGTTGCGCAAATTGGTGGTGATCGGGCGGGCCTATCGGATCACCTCCATCGCCGATCTGATCTCCTCGCGCTATGGCAAAAGCCCGGGATTGGCCGTGCTGGTCACGGTGATCGCCGTCATCGCCACCACCCCCTATATCGCCCTTCAGCTCCAATCGGTCACCCTCAGCTACCAAGTGATCGACGTGGAGTCCGATGGGGTGACGACCGCCTTCTGGGTCGCCGCGGGCATGGCCCTGTTCACCATCCTGTTCGGGACCCGCAATCTGGACGCCAACGAGCGCCACCATGGGGTGGTCGCGGCCATCGCCCTGGAAGCGATGGTCAAGCTTTTGGCTCTCGTGGCCGTTGGCCTGTTCGCCGTCTATGGGATCTCCAACGGCTGGGCCGATGTCTTTTCCTATGTGCCGCCCCACATCGCGAAGGGGATTTCCGACCCCTTTGGCCCCCGTTGGGTGACCATCATCTTCCTGTCGGCCACGGCGGTGATCTGTCTGCCTCGCCAGTTCCAGGTCACGGTGGTGGAGAATATCGATGAACGCCATTTGGTCACCGCCTCCTGGCTCTTCCCGCTCTACCTGCTGGTGATGACCCTTTTCATCATCCCCATCGCCGTTGTCGGGTTGACCTCCCTGCCCGAGGGCCACAATCCAGACCTGTACGTGCTGACCCTGCCCTTGGCCGCCAACCGGGAGGAAATCGCCCTCCTGGCCTTCCTGGGGGGGTTTTCCTCGGCCACCTCCATGGTGATCGTCGCGGCCATCGCCGTATCGACCATGGTGTCCAATCACATCGTCATGCCCTTGGCCATGCGGCTGCTGTCCATGAACCGGGCGGTGAGTGGAGACCTGCGACATCTGCTTCTGGTGTCGCGCCGGTTCAGCATCGCCGCCATCCTGGGCCTTGGCTTCCTCCATTTCCGCCTGAGTGGGGGGTCGGATGCCCTGGCCTCCATCGGCCTGACCGCCTTTGTCGGTGTCGCCCAATTCCTCCCCAGCCTGTTGGGCGGCCTGTTCTGGCGCGGGGCCACCCGCTCCGGGGCCATGGTGGGCCTGCTGGCCGGGTTCGTCCTTTGGGTCTACACGCTGTTTTTGCCCAGCTTTGGCGGGGATTTTCTCCTCGGCCCGGCGCTCCTGGCCAATGGCCCCTGGGATATCGGCCTGCTGCGGCCCCAGGCCCTCCTGGGCCTCGCGGGCATGGATCCCCTGGTCCACGCCACGGTCTGGAGCATCGGTGTCAACACCCTTTGCTTTATCGTTGTGTCCAGTCTGAGTCGGCCCGGCGCCCTGGAGCGCCTGCAAAGCTCCCTCTTCGTCGACGTTCATCGGTCCACCTGGGGCGAGCCCAAGGGCCTGACCGTGGCCAACGCGGAAACCGAGGATCTGTTGATTCTGGCCCAACGCATCCTGGGCGACGAGCCCGCCATTCGTCTGTTCGATGAATTGGCCCACTCCCAGGGTTTGGTGGGGAGACTTCCCCATCCCACGGATGCCGTGGTCTCTCGGTTGGAGCGGGAGCTGTCGGGGTCCATCGGCGCGGCTTCGGCCCATGCCCTGGTGTCGCGCATCGCCGGGGGCCAAAGTCTGGGTATGACCGACCTGATCGATATCGCCGATGAAACCCATCAGTTGATCGAAACCACCCGGGAGTTGGCGGACAAATCCGAGGAGTTGGAGAATACCGCGGCGCAGCTTCGCGAGGTCAATGAACGTTTGCGGTCTCTCGACGCGCAAAAGGACGCCTTTCTCGGTCAGGTCAGCCACGAATTGCGCACCCCCATGACCTCCATCCGATCCTTCTCGGAAATCCTGCTGGACCGGGGGGCTGGCGTGCCCGCGGAAAAGCAGGCCCGCTTTCTCCGTATCATCCACGACGAAAGTCGCCGCCTGACCCGTCTCTTGGACGAATTGCTGGAAGTCAGCCGCCTGGAGTCCGGGACCCTGAACCTGGTCGTGGAGACCGTGGATCTGGCCGAAACCATTGATGGGGCGCTGGAGGCCATGTCGGGTCTGTCGGAAAAGGCCGGAGTGCGGATCCACAATGGCGTGGATCCGGGCGAGGCCCGCATCCGGGCCAACGCCGACCGCGCCCGTCAGGTCCTGATCAACCTTCTCTCCAATGCCGTGAAATACAATGCCGCCACCCTACCCCGCGTGGAACTGCGAAGCTGGACTCGGGGTCCGTGGGTTGTTCTTGATATCATCGACAATGGCGGGGGGATTTCCCGCGAGGAAGCAACGACGGTTTTCGAGAAATTCGCCCGGGGGGACCGGGCTCACCTGGGTCAGGGCGCGGGCCTGGGCCTTCCCATCAGCCGAACCTTCATGCGCGCCATGGACGGGGATCTGACCGTCGAATTCGCCCCCGACGGCACGAGTTTTTTCCGCCTCCGGTTCCCCCAGACAGAGGGGTGAAGGGCGCCTCCGGCACCCATCAGGCGTATCCATGCACCGTTTTCCGGGACGCGCTATCGAGCGCGCTGGCCAGGGCCTGGATGCGTCGCATGGCGTCGCGCAGGACCTCGTCTGGGACCGTCAGGGCCACGCGGATCAGTGTCTTCGCGTTGTCCCCAAAGGATGTGCCCGGCATGACGGCCACAGTCTGCTCCTCGAGCAGTGTTCAGGCGACCTGTTCGCCATCCAGACCGGTGTCCGTGACGTCGATCATGACAAACATGCCGCCAGAGGCCTTCCCCGCCTTCAGGGTGGGGTAGGCCACCAATTCCGATGAAATGAGATCGACACGGGCGGCATAGCTTCGGCGCATGCGTTCCGCCGTGTCGAAATTGCCCCGCAGGGCGGCTTCGGTCATATCGGCGATGAAGGGTTGATTGCCGAACAGGTTGGTTTCCGAAATCGGCAGCAATTTGGTGCAATAGTCCACGGGACCCACCGCCCATCCGCTTCGGAATCCGGTCGCCGCGAAGGTCTTGGAAATCGAGGACACGACGATGGTGCGGTCGCGCAGCGCCTCGATCTCCAGGGGCGAGGCAAAGGTCCCCGCGAAAATCAGGTCTTCATAGACTTCGTCGCAGACAATCCAAAGGTCGTGCGCGTGTGGTGCCGCGGCCTATTATGGCAGTGACTTGGATCCCCGGCTTATCGAACTGGCCGAACGCAATATTCGCCGTCTGTCCCCCGGGCATGCCGCGCGGTTCCAGCCGGTCAAGGGCGCGGTCAGCCTGATTGATCCGGATGAGGCGCGCGCGAAAATCGCCCGGACCGATGTCGTCATTGCCTGTCGTCCCCAGGTGGGGGACCCTGGGGATGCGCGTCTGATCGCCTTTCGGGAGGCGCAATCCGTCCCGCTCGCCGATGGGGCGGACAAACGGGCCGAGGATCACATCGCCCACTATTATCCCTGGGCGTTGTTCGACGACTATCCGTTCAATTCGGTCGGCCTGGGATTGAATGAAGCCCTGTTGCGCAGGATCCGTGAGCATGCGCCAGAGGCCGAGGTCATCATGAATTTTGGCGCCCGCGTCGGGATGGACGTTCTTTTTGAGTTCTTCCAGGCCAACGGATTCCAACCGGAAAAGCTGGCGTCCCGAATCGTCCGTCAGGACGCGGGGACCGATATCTCGTTCTTCGTGGCTCTTGAAAAGGCCTTGAAGGGGACTGGTCTCGAGAGGGAGTTCGTCTGTAAATTCTTCGCCGATGAGGCCGGTGACAGCTCTCTGTCGGCCTGCGAGGCGCAATGCCGGTTGGAGGACGATCCGGACGCCGCCCTCTTCCATGAGGTTTGTGTGATCTGGGGAACTCCCGTCATGGCTTGACCACGCTCGGGTCCCCCCTGGCCCCCCCCTGGCCAGGGTCACGCCTGTCGGAGGAGGGTTTCGATCCGTTCGTCGATCATGTCGTGGAGCGTTTGCGAGGCGGGCGTGAGCGTCAAATCCCGTAAGCGGATCAAGGCATAGGGGGAGACCCGCATGTCCTCGGCCAGGGGCAGGGTGACAATGCCCCGGCCCATCCCGTCTTCCGCCGCGTAAAACCGCGCGGCGGCCCGGGCCAGCGTCCCGATTCCGTTCGAGCTGGAGATCAACGCCAGGGTCAGGAGGATCGATGACGTTCCGAGAACCCGGGTGGGAAGGGCATGGCCCTTTCCAAGAAGATAGGATTCCACCGTCGAGCGGAGCAAACCTCCGTGGGGCTGCATGATCCAGTCGTACTGGATACAGTCTTCCAGGGTGGGGTTGATCTGGTGGGTGAGGGGATGGCCATCGCGGACCACCAGACTCAAGGGTTCCTCGCCAATGCTTTGAGTCACGAAGGTGCGGGGGTCGATGCCCGCGGGCAGACGTCCAATGTAGAAGTCGATATTTCCGGCCAGAAGCTCACCCACCAACTTATCGGACAGGTCCACGGTCACATTGATCCGGATGTGCGGATGGGCCACCCGGGCCTGACGGATCACGGGCAGGACGATTTCAAGGGCGGGACCGGTCACCGCGCCAATGGACACGGTGCCCCGTGCTCCCGTGTTCATTTCCTCGATTTCCCGATCCGTCTGGTCCAGGTCGCGCAAGAGGCGTCGGGCCCGTTCGGCCAGGGTCTGTCCCATAACCGTGAAGCGGATCCCGCGGGGATGCCGTTCGTAGAGGGAAACTCCCACGATTTCCTCCGCCTCGGCCAGCAAACGCGAGGCCGTGGGTTGAGTCATGTTGAGTCTCGCCGCCGCGGCGCTGACTTGGTGGGTCTCCAAAAGTTCCGCCAGGACCCGGAGGTGTCGGAATTTGATACCGCGTCCAATCAAACGGTCTTTTCGTGTTCCCGCGCCCGCTGCCGTCGCCATGGGGGATCCTCCTTGTGCTTGTCTGTCTTGATATACTAGAAATGATATAACAAAAGTTAAAGAGCTGATTTGACCGGTATATCCATTCCCAATACCAATAGTCCGTGCTCAGCGGAGGACGTGGACAGAGCGCCACGGGATCCAATGATCGGAAAAACTGGATGGCCGCCCCAACAAGCCCGGAAAACCGGGTTCATCCGTCAAACGGGGCGCCACGATGGGAGGTAATCATGAAGGGACTAAAATTGGCCGTTCTCGCGGCCAGTGTTTCCGTTTTCGCCCTGGGCGCCGCGGGTTTCGCCGAAGCCGGTGAAGGCTATGTGGGCATTTCCATGCCCACGAAGTCCTCGGCCCGCTGGATCTCGGACGGCAATTCCATGGTCAAGCAGTTCGAGGCGGCCGGTTACACCACCGACCTTCAATACGCCGAGGATGACATCCCCAACCAGCTCGCCCAGATCGAGAACATGGTGACCAAGGGCGTGAATGTCCTGGTGATCGCGGCCATCGACGGGACGACCCTGTCCAATGCCCTGGCCAACGCCGATGCCGCGGGCATCAAGGTGATCGCCTATGATCGGCTGATCCGCGATACCGAACATGTCAACTATTACGCCACTTTCGATAACTTCAAGGTTGGCGTGCAGCAGGCGACCAACCTGGTGAATGGCCTGAAGGAGCGGTTTCCGGACCAGAAGCCCTGGAACGTGGAACTGTTCGGTGGTTCGCCCGACGACAACAACGCCTATTTCTTCTACAACGGCGCCATGTCCGTGCTTGACCCGCTGATCAAGGACGGGTCGGTCGTCATCGGCTCTGGCCAGATGGGCATGGACACCGTTGGTACCCTGCGCTGGGACGGCGCGGTGGCCCAATCCCGCATGGACAACCTGCTGTCGGCCAACTACACGGACAAGAAGGTCAATGGCGTGCTGTCGCCTTACGACGGTCTGTCCATCGGCATCATTTCCTCGCTGAAGGGAGTGGGCTACGGCTCCGGCGACATGCCGATGCCCATCGTGACAGGCCAGGACGCGGAAATCCCCTCGATCAAGGCGATCCTGCGCGGCGACCAATATTCCACCATCTTCAAGGACACCCGGGAACTGGCCCGCGTGACCGTGGGCATGGTCGACGCAGTCATGGGGGGCGGAGAGCCCGAGATCAACGACACCTCCACCTATAACAACGGCAAGAAAATCGTGCCGTCCTACCTTTTGGAACCCATGCCGGTGACCGCCGGGAATTGGGAATCCGTCCTGATCGACTCCGGTTACTACAAGAAGTCGGACGTCGAATAGGGAATTGGGCTTTGGCGCCGGGCACGGGTCACCGTGTCCGGCCCCTCGTGCACCGACGCTTTCAAAAGAGTCACCGGTCGGTGCACTCGGTCTTTCGTTTATGCATCACCTTTCCAAATTCCGGCTGAAGCCTTCGTTTGGGTCGATGCACTAGGGAAGCCCTTAAGGGAGGAATGGATGGATACCATCCTGGAGATGCGCGGCATCACCAAGGAATTCCCCGGCGTGAAGGCATTGGACAACGTCAATGTCTCCGTCCGCCGAGGGGAAATTCGGGCCTTGGTGGGCGAGAACGGCGCGGGAAAATCGACCCTGATGAAGGTCCTCAGCGGTGTGTATCCCGCTGGAACCTACGATGGAGAGATCCTGTACGAAGGCCAGCCCATGGCCTTCCGGGGGATCGCCGACAGCGAGGAACTGGGCATCATCATCATTCACCAGGAACTGGCCCTGGTGCCGGAATTGTCCATCGCGGAAAACATCTTTCTGGGCAACGAGATCGCCCATCGGGGGATCATCGATTGGCCGGAGACCAAGCGCCGCACCGTGGCCCTGCTGGAGAAGGTGGGGTTGGACGAACACCCGGAAACCAAGGTCGACGACCTGGGGCTGGGCAAGCAGCAACTGGTGGAAATCGCCAAGGCCCTGTCCAAGGACGTGAGACTTCTGATCCTGGACGAGCCGACGTCCTCGCTGAATGAGCGGGACAGCGACGCCCTGTTGGATTTGCTGATCGACCTGCGGGATCGCGAGGGCCTGTCGGCCATCATGATCTCCCACAAGCTGAACGAAGTGTCCAAGGTGGCCGACAGTCTCACCGTGCTGCGGGACGGCATGACGGTAACCAGCCGCGACATGTCCGATTCGTCCTATGGCGAGGCGGAGATCATCCGCGACATGGTGGGACGGTCCATGTCCGACCGTTATCCCGCGCGGACCCCCAAGATCGGCGAGACCGTGATGGAGGTCCGGAACTGGATGGTCCATCACCCCACGCATACGGGGCGTCTGGTCGTGGACAATGTGAACTTTCACCTGCGACGGGGCGAGGTTCTGGGGATCGCCGGTTTGATGGGCGCCGGGCGGACCGAATTGGCCATGAGCCTGTTCGGCCAGGAGTATGGCCGTGCCATCACGGGCGAGGTCCGGATCAACGGCGCCCACGCCGATCTGACGACCATCCCCAAGGCCATCAAGGCCGGACTGGCCTACGTCACCGAGGATCGCAAGAGTTATGGATTGGTTCTGGACGAAACCATCCGCCGGAATATCCCCCTGGCCAATCTGGAAGCGGTGGCCAAGCGGGGCGTGGTGGACGACCGGCGAGAGGCCAGCGTCGCCGACGAGTACCGGCGGCGGATCAACATCAAATGCGCCTCCATCGAACAGGAAACCGTGAACCTGTCCGGGGGCAACCAGCAGAAGGTCGTCCTGTCCAAATGGCTCTTCGCCGATCCGGAGATCCTCATCTTGGATGAGCCCACCCGGGGGATCGACGTGGGCGCCAAGTTCGAAATCTACACCATCATCGCCGAACTCGCGGCCATGGGGAAATCGATCATCGTGATCTCCTCTGAAATGCCCGAGCTTTTGGGGATCACCGACCGTCTCTACGTCATGAACGAGGGCCGCTTCGTCGGAGAACTTCCGACGCCCGAGGCCACGCAGGAAAAGATCATGGCGATGATCGTTAATTCCGGAGAGTAAGTCATGGATCTGGCGAAATCCACGCCGCCCAAACCGTCGCCGCGGAGTGCCCGACCGGCCCCGAAAAGCGCGATGAGCTATTTGCGCAAACATATGCGCGAATACGGTATTCTGTTCGCCCTGATTGTTATCATGGTGTTCTTTCAGGTGACCACCGACGGCATTTTGCTGAAACCGGTAAACCTGACCAACCTGATTTTGCAGAACAGCTATATCGTCATCATGGCGGTGGGTATGTTGCTGGTGATCGTCTCCGGGAACATTGACCTGTCGGTGGGCTCGGTCCTCGGTTTCATCGGCGCCCTGGCCGCGGTCATGATCGTCAATTGGCACGTGCCCTATGTTCTGGCGGGTATCATCTGTCTGGCCATGGGCGCGGTGATCGGCATGGCCCAGGGCTTCTGGGTGGCCTTCTACAAGATCCCCTCCTTCATCGTGACGCTCGCGGGCATGCTGGTCTTCAAGGGATTGACCCTGTGGCTGCTCGAAGGGCAGTCCGTCGGCCCCTTCCCGGAGAACTTCCAGCTCATCGCTTCTGGCTTCGTCCCGGACATCTTTGGCGTCGAGCGGTTCAACATGGTGTCCCTGATGGTCGGCGTGGTCGTCGCCGGGGGGATCCTGTATCTGGCGACGCGGAGCCGCATGGAGCAGGTCCGCGCGGGCCTGGTCGAGGAACCCTTCCCATTTTTTGTTGGCAAATACGGCCTGATCACCATCGCCCTGGTCTACATGAGCTATTTGATGGCCACCTTCCGGGGGCTGCCCAATGTTTTCATCGTCATGGCGCTGTTGATCGCGATCTATTCCTTCGTGGCCAATCGCACCACCGTCGGGCGGCGGATCTACGCCATCGGCGGTAACGCAAAGGCCGCCAAACTGTCGGGCATTCCCTCCGAGAAGCTGATCTTCCTGACCTTCGCCAACATGGGCATGCTCGCCGCCTTGGCCGGGCTGGTCTTCGCCGCCCGCCTGAATACGGCGACGCCCAAGGCGGGCGTTTCCTTCGAGCTGGATGTCATCGCCGCGGTGTTCATCGGCGGGGCCTCCATGTCCGGTGGCGTGGGGACCATCGTTGGCGCGGTGGTTGGCGCCTTCATCATGGGGGTGATGAACAACGGCATGTCCATCCTTGGCATCGGTATCGATTGGCAGCAGGTCATTAAGGGACTGGTGCTTCTCGCCGCGGTCGTCTTCGATGTCTACAACAAAAAGAAAGGGTGACAGTCATGTTGCTCTCCCAGATTCTACGCGTGGACGGTTCCCGGGCGGTGGTGGTGCGCGACGGCACCGAAGCCCACGAGGTGACCGGGTTCGACAGCACCTATGCCTTGGCCATGCGGTGTCTTGAACAGGGGCAATCCCTGGCCGAGAGTTTGGCCCAGGCCACTCCGGGGCGGGCGGTCGACCTGGAACTGGCCTATCGGGAAGGGCGGATCCTGCCACCGCTCACCCATCCGGATCCGGCCCACCTGCTCGTGACGGGAACGGGTTTGACCCATCTGGGGTCCGCCTCCACCCGCGACAGCATGCATGGGGGAACCCAGGACGAGTCCACCATGACGGACTCGATGAAAATGTTCCGCATGGGATTGGAGGCGGGCAAGCCCACCGAGGGCCAGGTGGGGGTCCAGCCCGAATGGTTCTACAAGGGCAATGGCTATATCGTGACCGCGCCGGGCGCGGACCTGAATTCGCCCTCCTTCGCGCTGGATGGGGGCGAAGAGCCGGAAATCGCGGGTCTCTACGTGATTGGCCCCGACGGTACGCCCTGGCGGTTGGGGTTCGCCGTGGCCAATGAGTTCTCCGACCATGTGACGGAGCGGATGAATTACCTCTACCTCGCCCATTCAAAGCTGCGCCGATGCGCCTTCGGGCCGGAACTGAGGGTCGGACCGCCGCCCGAGGATATCCGCGGCGCCTCCCGCGTGCTGCGGGGGGGGGAGATCCTGTTCGACGCGCCCTTCCTGTCGGGCGAGGCCAATATGTCCCATACCTTCGCCAACCTGGAACACCACCATTTCAAGTACGACCTCTTCCGGACCCCCGGGGACGTGCATGTGCACATGTTCGGCACCGCCACCCTCTCCTTCGCCCAGGGCATTCGGGCGGAAGCCGGGGATGTCTTCGAGATCGACGTGCCCGGCTTTGGTCTGCCGTTGCGCAATGCGATGGCCGTTGCGCCTCCGCCCGCCGAAGACGGCGGGGCGGTGCGCGTGAAATCACTCTGACGGGGAAAAGGGGACACACAATGGCGTTCAAGACAGCAATCTGGCCCCGTCGCCTCCGCTCCCAGGCCTGGTACGGCGGAACCAGCCGCGACAATATCTACCACCGGGGATGGATGCGGAATCAGGGTCTGCCCGCGGACCTGTTCGACGGGCGTCCAGTTATTGGTATCTGCAACACCTGGTCGGAATTGACGCCCTGCAACGCCCATCTGCGGGACCTCGCCGAGCGGGTCAAGCGGGGGGTCTACGAAGCCGGTGGCTTGCCCGTCGAATTCCCGGTCTTTTCCGTGGCGGAAAGCAGCTTGCGGCCCACCGCCATGCTCTACCGCAACCTCGCGGCCATGGATGTGGAGGAGGCCCTGCGCGCCCAGCCCGTGGATGGGGTGGTGCTGATGGTCGGCTGCGACAAGACCACGCCCGCCTTGCTGATGGGGGCCTGTAGCGTGGACATTCCGTCCATCGTGGTGAGCGGGGGGCCGATGTTGAACGGTTGGTTTCGGGGCGAGCGGGTGGGCTCCGGGACCGCGCTTTGGCAGATGTCCGAGGACGTGAAGGCGGGCAAGCTGACCCAGGACGATTTCCTGGAAGCCGAACAGGCCATGTCGCGCAGCCCCGGATCCTGCAACACCATGGGCACGGCCAGTTCCATGGCCAGCATGGCCGAGGCCCTGGGCATGGCCCTGTCGGGCAACGCCGCCATTCCCGCCGTGGACAGCCGCCGCCGGGTCATGGCCCATTTGACGGGGCGGCGCATCGTCGAGATGGTCAAGGACGACCTCAAACCCTCCGATATCCTGACCCGCGCGGCCTTCGAGAACGCCATCCGCGTCAACGGCGCGATTGGTGGATCCACCAACGCCGTGGTGCACCTGCTGGCCATCGCCGGGCGGGTGGGCGTCGAGTTGACCCTGGACGACTGGGATCGTCTGGGTCGGGACATTCCCACCATCGTCAACCTGATGCCCTCGGGCAAATACCTGATGGAGGAGTTCTTCTACGCCGGAGGACTGCCCGTGGTGATCAAGCACCTCTGCGAGACCGGGTTGGTGCAAAAGGACACCCTGACCGTGTCCGGCCAGACCGTATGGGACGAAGTGAAGGACGCGCGGAACTGGAACGAGGATGTGATCCTGCCGGTGGAGCGGGCCTTGACACCCCAGGGCGGTATCGCGGTTCTCCGGGGCAACCTTGCCCCCAAGGGCGCGGTGCTCAAACCCTCGGCGGCGAGCCCCCATCTGCTGAAGCACCGGGGCCGCGCGGTGGTCTTCGAGGACATCGACGACTACAAGGCCAAGATCAACGACGAGGCCCTGGATATTGACGAGACCTGCGTGATGGTTCTGAAGAACTGCGGACCGCGCGGGTATCCCGGCATGTCGGAAGTGGGCAACATGGGCCTGCCGCCCAAGGTGCTGCGCAAGGGGATCACCGATATGGTCCGTGTTTCGGACGCGCGCATGTCGGGAACGGCCTATGGCACGGTGGTCCTGCATACCGCGCCCGAGGCCGCCGTCGGCGGCCCCCTGGCCATCGTCCGGGATGGCGATATGATTGAGTTGGACGTGGAGGCCCGGTGCCTGCACCTGGACCTGCCAGAGGAAGAGATTGCCCGTCGTCTGGCCGAATGGACCTGCCCCATCACCCCGCCCAGGGGCGGCTATGCCCAGTTGTTCCATGAGCATGTGCAAGGGGCGGATACGGGCGTGGATTTCGATTTTCTGCGCGGATGCCGCGGCAAGGAGGTTCCCCGTGACAGTCACTGAAACACCCATCGCCCTGGTCGGCTTCGGCAAGATCGCCAAGGACCAACATGTTCCGTCCATCGGCAAGTCCGAGGCCTTCCGTTTGGCCGCGACGGTCAGCCGCCATGGAACCATGGAGGGCGTCCCCGCCCACAAGGATCTGGCCTCCCTCCGGTCCGGCCAGCCGGAGGTGACGGTGGTGGCCCTCTGTACGCCCCCCCAGGTCCGCTATGCCATGGCTCGCGAGGCCCTGGAGGCCGGGCTGGACGTTCTATTGGAAAAGCCACCCGGCGCCACTTTGGCCGAGGTGGAGGACCTGATCGCCCTGGCCCAAGACCGGGGGCGGGTTCTGTTCGCCACTTGGCATTCCCGGTTCGCCGCGGGGGTGGCCGGGGCCAAGGCCTGGTTGGCCGAGCGGGAGATCCTGCATGGAACCATCACCTGGCGGGAAGACGTGCGTCGCTGGCATCCGGGTCAGACCTGGATCTGGAAGGCCGGGGGCCTCGGGGTTTTTGATCCCGGCATCAACGCCCTGTCGGTTCTGACGGAAATCCTGCCCCGCCCCGCCCATCTCACCGGTGCCGAGTTGGAATTCCCCTCCAATCAGGAGACGCCCATCGCCGCGCGCCTGTCCTTCCTGTCCGGCGCGGCGAGGATCGAAGCCGATTTCGACTTTCGTCAGGAGGGGCCGCAGACCTGGGCCATGGACTTTGAAACCTCCGACGGGAGGCTGACCCTGGCCGACGGGGGGGCCACCGTGTTCGCCGGTGACCGGAAACTGTCTCAGGGAGATGCCCTGGGTTCGGAATATGATGGGATCTACACCCGGTTCGCGCGGCTTTTGGCGGAGCGGACCAGCGAGGTGGATCTCGCGCCCCTGGTCCATGTGGCCGATGCCTTCATGCTGGGGCGCCGCCTGACCACCGACCCCTTCATCGAGTAATCCTGACCAGAGAGGACCGTTCACCGTGACCGTGACCAATTCGGTATTCACTCCCCGGGGGAGCCACCTGATCGACGGCGATTGGGTGACCAGTGACAGAACCTTCCAGGCGGAGCCGACGGACGGCGACGCGCACACCGTCTTCGTCGGAAGCTCGATCGAGGTGGACCAAGCCGCGCGCGCGGCCGAGCGGGCTTTCGAGACCTATGGCGCCACATCCCGCGAGGAGCGGGCCCTGTTCCTCGAGGCCATCGCCGACGCCATCGAGGCGCGGGGGGCGGATCTCACCGCCATGGGCAGCCGGGAAACGGGATTGCCCAGGGCGCGCCTGGACGGAGAACGGGGACGGACCACGGGTCAGTTGCGTCTGTTCGCCACCCATATCCGCCAAGGGGACTATTTGGACCGGCGCCATGACCGGGCTCTGCCGGACCGGACCCCTTTGCCGCGTCCGGAATTGCGTCTGGTCCAGCGTCCCCTCGGTCCCGTGGCCGTGTTCGGCGCCTCCAATTTTCCCCTGGCCTTCTCCACGGCGGGCGGGGATACGGCCTCGGCCCTGGCCGCGGGCTGTCCGGTGATCGTCAAGGGCCATCCGGCCCACCCCGGAACCGGCGAGATCGTCGCCGAGGCCATCCTGGCCGCCCTCCATGTTCGGGACCTGGATCCCGGTGTCTTCGCCCTGATCCAGGGCAACACCAATGCCCTGGGGACGGCCCTGGTCACCCATCCCACCATCCGCGCCGTGGGGTTTACGGGATCGCTTGGCGGGGGCCGCGCGCTCTTCGACCTCTGCGTTTCGCGGCCCGAGCCCATTCCCTTCTTCGGGGAACTGGGGTCGATCAACCCGATGTTCCTGTTGCCCGCGGCCCTGGCCGCCCGGGGCGAGGTCATCGCCAAGGGCTGGGCGGGCTCCCTGACCATGGGGGCGGGCCAGTTCTGCACCAATCCGGGCGTGGTCGTCGCCCTGGACGGACCGGTTGCCGACCGGTTCGTCGCGGTGGCCAAGGAGGCCTTGGCCGCCACGGGCACGCAGACAACCCTGACCACGGGGATTGGCGCGGCCTATGAAGCGGGCCGGACACGGATCGCCGCGGTGCCCGGGGTGACGGTCCATGTCCTGGGGGACGCCGGAAGCCGCCAGGCCGCGCCCGCCTTCTTCGAAGTGACGGGCGAAACCTGGTCCGCCCACCCCAGCCTGGCGGATGAGGTCTTCGGTCCCTCGGGCATCCTGGTCCGCGTGGCCGACGTGGCGGAGATGACCCGCTTGGCGCGCGCCCTGCGGGGACAACTGACCTGTACCCTGCAGATGGACGCCGAGGACAGGTCCCTGGCCGCGACCCTGCTGCCCATTCTGGAACGCAAAGCGGGGCGGGTGCTGGCCAACGGCTTCCCCACGGGGGTGGACGTGGCCGATGCCATGGTCCATGGCGGACCCTATCCGGCGAGCACCAATTTTGGCGCCACCTCCGTCGGGACGATGGCTATTCGCCGGTTCCTGCGGCCCGTCTGCTACCAGAACATACCGGAGGTCCTGCTGCCGCCGGACGCCCGGGGTTAGGGAAGGGGCCATGGTCGCGATGGAATATGATCAACGCGTCTGCGCATTGGGGGAGGGGCCCCTGTGGCACCCCCTGCGGAATCAGTTGTTCTGGTTCGACATCCTGTCGCGTCGGATGTTGTCCCGAAGCGCGGAGGGCGCCCCCCTATCCTGGGCGTTCGAGGGCATGGCCTCGGCCGCCGGGTGGGTCGACAAGGATCGGCTGGTGGTCGCTTCCGAGACGGCCCTGTTCCTCCTCGACTTGCGGGATGGGAGCCAGGAAGAGCTGTGTGGGTTGGAGGGCGATGACCCCGGGACCCGCTCCAACGATGGCCGCGCCGACCCCTGGGGCGGCTTCTGGATCGGCACCATGGGGAAGACCGCGGAACGGGAGCGGGGCGCCCTCTATCGTTGGTTCCAGGGGCGGCTGGTCCGCCTGCGCGACGGCATGACCATTCCCAACGCCATCTGTTTCGCTCCGGACCGATCCGTTGCCTATTATGGGGATACGGGAGAAGACCGGATCTACCGTCAACCCCTGGATGACGAGGGTTGGCCGGACGGCACGCCGGACATCTTTTTGGACCTCGGACCGGAAGGGCTCCATCCCGATGGCGCGGTGGTGGACTCCGAGGGCTGCCTGTGGAACGCCCAATGGGGGGCGGGCCGGGTCGCCCGCTATGCGCCCGACGGACGCTTCCTTCAGGCCATCGCCTTGCCGAGTGCCCAGACCACCTGTCCCGCGTTCGGGGGCAGGGATCTCCGGACCCTGTTCGTGACAAGCGCCCGTGAGGGGGATCCCGCGGACGGCGCGGGCCAGACGTGGCGCGTGGAAAATTCGCCGGTGGCGGGGGTGGCGGAACCCGCCGTCCTTCTGGGGGAGGGCGCCCAATGAACCACTTCGGTCGGCTTCCCACCGGTGAAACGGTCGAACGGCTTGAAATTTCCGCCCATGGCCTGACCGCGCGCTTCCTGTCCCTGGGGGCCATCCTTCAGGATTTGCGGTTGGATGGACTCGCCCATCCCCTGGTTCTGGGGTTTGACCGGCTGGAGGGGTATCTGGCCCATCCGGACCTGTATTTCGGCGCCATGGTTGGCCGCTACGCCAACCGCATCGGTCAGGGCCGGGCGGTCTTGGGCGGGACATTGGTCCAACTCGACACCAACTTCCGAGGGCGGCATCTGTTGCACGGAGGCCGGGAGGGGTCATCCCGGCGGCTCTGGCGGGTCCTGGCCCAGTCCAGCGACGCGGTCACCTTCGCCGACCGTCTGCCCGACGGGCATATGGGGTTTCCGGGGACATTGGACGTCCAAGTGGTTTTCCACATCCTTCCCGGCCCGGCCCTGTGCATCGACATCCGGGCCGAAAGCGACGCGGAGACTCTCTGCAATTTCGCCCACCATTCCTATTTCAACCTGTCGGGCGCGCCCACCATCGCGGGGCACCGGCTTGGTGTCGCGGCGAACGCCTATTTGCCGGTGACCGAGGATCTGATCCCAACGGGAGAGAAGCGGGACGTGACAGGGACGCCCTTCGACTTCCGTGAAGGAAAGATCCTGACGAACGATCTCCTCACCACCGGTTTTGACCATAATTTTTGCCTATCGAGTGCGCGCCAGTCCATGCGGCCCGTGGCTTGGCTCGAGGCGCCGAGCGGTGGTCCGGTGATGACCGTCGAGACCACCGAAGCGGGATTGCAATTCTACGATGGCGCCATGGTCACGTCCAACGCGGCGGGTCTGGACGGCCAGATCCATGGCGCGCACGCGGGGCTGGCCCTGGAACCCCAGGTCTGGCCGGACGCGCCGAACCAACCTTCCTTCCCTTCGGCCCTTCTGCGGCCCGGGGAGGTCTACGAACAGCGAACGGCCTTGGTTTTTTCGCGTCCTGGGTCGAATGGGGGACAATCGCGAGCGGTCCCCTAAGGGAAGCGTCCCGAGCGGGGTGCTCTCTCCCCGGCCCTGGACCTTGCCTTCTCTGAGAATGCTTGCCAATCGCACTTATGGCGCCGGGATGCAACCTTGGCGTCGCGTACAGGGAGGAACACAAGATGACGTTCAAGAAATTGTTATTGGCGACGGCTCTGTTCACGGGAGTCACGGTTCCGGCTCTGGCGGCGGACATGACCGTCGGCTTCTCCCAGATCGGGTCGGAATCTGGATGGCGGGCGGCGGAGACCTCCGTTTCCAAGACCGAGGCCGAGAAGCGGGGAATCACCCTGAAAATCGCCGATGCCCAGCAGAAGCAGGAAAACCAGATCAAGGCCATCCGGTCCTTCATCGCCCAGGGCGTGGATGCCATTTTCCTCGCCCCGGTGGTCGCCACGGGGTGGGACGCTGTTTTGGGAGAAGCCAAGGACGCCGAGATTCCGGTGATCCTTCTGGATCGGGATATCGAGACCAAGGATCCCTCCCTCTACCTGACCGCGGTGACCTCGGACAGTGTCCATGAGGGCGAGGTGGCCGGAAAGTGGCTGGTCGATACCGTGGCGGGCAAGGCCTGCGACGTGGTCGAACTGCAGGGGACCGTTGGGGCCTCCGTCGCCACCAATCGGAAGGAAGGCTTCGAGAAGGGCATCGCCGGGGCCGACAATGTGAAGATCATCCGCAGCCAGACCGGGGAGTTCACCCGGACCAAGGGCAAGGAAGTGATGGAAAGCTTCATCAAGGCCGAAAATGGTGGCAAGGGGATCTGCGCCCTTTATGCCCACAACGACGACATGGCCCTGGGCGCCATCCAGGCCATCAAGGAAGCCGGATTGAAGCCGGGAACGGATATCCTGGTGGTGTCCATTGATTCCGTCCCCGATATCTTCAAGGCCATCGCCGAGGGCGAAGCCAACGCCACTGTCGAATTGACGCCGAACATGGCTGGCCCGGCCTTCGATGCCCTGATCGCCTACAAGGGTGGAACCGAACCCCCCAAGTGGTTGCAGACCGAGTCCAAGCTGTACACCAAGGATAGCAACCCGGAGGCCCAGTACGAGGCGCGCAAGTCCCTCGGTTACTAAGATCTCGGACCGGGCGGAGGGCGACCTATGCCCTCCGCCCGCCACGGGGTATCCAGAGCAAGAGGGAGGCATGATCCTTGAACCAGGCGGAATCGGAGGCCAGCGACCTGTTGCGCATTCGCCGGCTGTCCAAGACCTACCCCGGGGGATTTCGGGCCCTGAAAACCGTGGACTTTACGGTAAGGGCGGGCGAGATCCACGCGCTGCTGGGCGAAAACGGCGCTGGTAAATCGACCCTGATCAAGACGATTACCGGTATCACGCTCCGCGACGATGGCGAGGTTTGGCTTGATGGCCGGGAGATCCATCCCAGAAACGGCGAGGAAGCCCAAGCCGCGGGGATCGCCACCGTTTATCAGGAGGTGGCGCTTCTGCCCAACCTGTCCGTCGCCCAGAACCTGTTTCTGGGCCGGCAACCCACTCGGTTCGGTTTGGTGCGCGAGGGGGAAATGGGCCGACGGTCGCGCCAGTTGCTCCAGGGGTTCGGCCTGGACATCGACGTCTCCGCGCCATTGGGAGAGTTCTCCGTGGCGGTCCAGCACATTGTCGCCATCGCCAGGGCCGTCGATCTGTCGGCCAAGGTCCTGATCCTCGACGAGCCCACGGCCAGCCTGGATGCCCGGGAGGTGGAGGTCCTGTTCACGGTGATGCGTCAGTTGAAGAGCCAGGGCATGGGGATTGTCTTCGTTACCCACTTCCTGGATCAGGTCCATGCCATCTGCGACCGCCTGACGGTGCTGCGCAACGGAGGTCTCGTCGGTGAACGGACCGTGGCGGGCTTGCCCCGCATGGAGTTGGTGCGGATGATGCTCGGGCGGGACCTGGAAGCCGTGGAAACCGCGCGCTCCAGGTCCCATCGGGATACCGTCGTCGATCGGGGCGCGGTGCCCGCGGTGCAAGCGGTGGGTTTAGGGAAACATGGCGCCGTGGCGCCCTTCGACATGATCTTGCGCGAAGGCGAGGTTCTGGGGTTGTCGGGCCTTCTGGGTTCCGGACGGACGGAAACAGCCCGCCTCATCTTCGGAGTGGACCGGGCCGACCAGGGCGAGCTTCGCGTGGATGGCACGTCGGTACGCCTGCTGGGTCCCCGGGATGCCTTGCGGCTCGGCTTCGGCTTCTGTCCAGAGGAACGCAAGACCGAGGGGATCGTCGCCGAGTTGTCGGTCCGGGAGAACATCATTCTCGCCCTGCAGGCCCGGGCCGGGTGGTTGCGGCCCCTATCCCGGAAGCGGCAGGATGAGGTCGCCGACCGTTTCATCAAGCTGCTCGACATTCGACCCGACGATCCGGACAAGCCCATTGGTCTGCTGTCTGGTGGAAACCAGCAAAAGGCGGTCCTGGCCCGCTGGTTGGCAACGGGTCCGCGTGTGCTGATCCTCGACGAACCCACCAGGGGCATCGACGTGGGCGCCCATGCCGAGATCATCCGCCTGATCCGGAAGCTCTGCGACGAGGGATTGGCCCTGTTGGTCATCTCCTCGGAGGTGGAGGAAATCGTGTCCTACGCGGATCGGGTGACGGTCCTGCGCGACCGTCACCATGTGGCGGAACTGACGGGAGACGAAGTGACCGAACAGCGGGTGCTTACCTCCATCGCCGCGACCTAGAGCACGACCTCGCGGCCAAGACAAAAAAGGACGGCTAGAGTATTCCGAGATCAAGATGGGCCGATTCGCGGACCAGCTTGGCCCAAGGCGGTCCAGTTTCACTCTAGGACAAAAAGCAGAACGTTTCAGGACGGGGAGGGAAGCGTGTCCATTGTATTACCCAGGAAGGGGAGCGCTCAGATCGGCGCGTTCATCCTCATCCTTCTCATCAATTGGCTGGTCTCGCCCCAGTTCTTCGATCTGCGTCTCCAGGATGGCCGCCTGTTCGGCAGTCTGGTGGATGTATTCAATCGGGGCGCGCCCGTCATGCTGTTGGCCATGGGCATGGTCCTTGTCATCGCCACCCGGGGCATTGACCTGTCCGTTGGCGCGGTGATGGCCATATCCGGCGCGGTCGCCGCCACCCTGGCGGACAGCCATTCCATCGTTATCTGTCTGGGCGCGGCCCTTGGCGTGGGGCTGCTCTGTGGTTTGTGGAACGGCATTCTGGTCGCGGTCCTCCGGATCCAGCCCATCGTCGCGACATTGATCCTGATGGTGGCCGGGCGGGGGATCGCCCAATTGATCACCGAGGGGCGGATCGTCACCTTCACCTCGCGGGACCTCGCTTGGTTTGGGGGGGGATCGCTCTTCGGAGTTCCGGCGCCGGTGGTTCTGGCGGTCGTGGCCCTGGTGGTGGCCCTGGCCCTGGTGCGGGGCACGGCGCTTGGCCTCATGATCGAGGCGACGGGCGCAAACGCGGAAGCGAGTCGTCTGGCCGGGATCGACACCCGGTTGATGACCGTGGCTGTCTATATGTGGTGTGGTTTCTGTGCCTCCCTCGCCGGTGTGATCGTTGCCGCGGACATTTTGGGGGCGGACGCCAACAATGCGGGCCTTTGGCTGGAGCTGGACGCCATCCTGGCGGTGGTGATCGGAGGCCCCTCGCTTTTCGGGGGGCGGTTCAGCCTTGTGCTGGCTGTCCTGGGGGGATTGATCATCCAGGCCATGAACACGGGGATCCTGCTCAGCGGGTATCCGCCGGAGTTGAACCTGGTGATTAAGGCGACGGTAGTTTTGGTCGTCCTGCTGCTCCAGACCCCCCGCCTGATCGCCTTCAAGGACCGTTTGTTCCGGGGGACCCGCTGATGCGCCGCCACCTGCCCGTCCTGGTTACCACCGTCGTCTTCCTGCTTGGCTTCCTGTTCTGCGCCATTCAGTATCCCAATATCGCCTCCACCCGGGTGGTGATGAACCTGTTCACCGACAACGCCTTCCTGGGTATTCTGGCGGTGGGGATGACGTTCGTCATCATATCGGGCGGCATCGACCTGTCCGTGGGCTCGGTCATTGCCTTCACCACTGTCTTCCTGGCGCTGGCCATCGGGAACTGGGGGCTGTCGCCGGGAATGGCCTTTGTCCTGGTGCTCGGCATCACCGCGCTTTTTGGGGCGGCCATGGGGGCGATCATCCACCATTTCGAGGTGCCCCCCTTCATCGTCACCCTGGCGGGGATGTTCCTGGCCCGGGGCGTGGCCTTCCTGATGTCCACGGAATCTTTGCCCATCGACGCCGCGCTCTATCAAGAGGTCGCGTCCTTCTCCATCCACCTGCCCGGGGGCGGGCGCTTGCGGATCATTGGCATGATGATGCTCCTGGTCTTCCTTCTGGGGGGCATCGTCTTGCACTACACCCGGTTTGGAACCAATGTCTTCGCCCTGGGGGGCGGGCGGACGACCACCGCCCTGATGGGCGTGCGGGTGGGACGGATCACCGTCGCCATCTATATGCTCTCCAGCCTGCTCGCGGGTTTGGCGGGGATTGTCTTCTCCTTCTACACCGCCTCGGGTTATTCCCTGACCGGTGTTGGCGTGGAACTGGACACCATCGCCGCGGTGGTGATCGGCGGGACGCTCTTGTCCGGGGGAGCGGGAACCATGTTTGGCACTTTCATCGGGATCATGATCCAGGGATTGATCCAGACCTACATCACCTTTGATGGCTCCCTATCGAGTTGGTGGATCAAGATCGTGACTGGCCTGTTGCTGTTCCTGTTCATTGTCCTGCAACAACTTCTGACCCATCTGGCGCGGCGGGCCACGACCGGAGCCGGTGAAAAGGACACCCAGGCGCGACCCTGATGGATTCCGGTCGCCTCTTCGGCCATTCTGGGGAAGGGGACGGACGATCCCTTCCCCGGGAGGGGCGGACCGGAAAGGGCATGTGGTGGCGAGTGTATTGGATGTCCGAAGGCTGCGCTATTTCGTCGCGGTCTGTGATCTGGGGAGCTTTTCAAAAGCCGGTCGCTATCTGAATGTCGCCCAATCCGCGCTCAGCCACCATGTGTCCACCCTTGAGGGGGACCTGGGGGTCCAATTGCTCATGCGCCAATCCAGAGGGGTGGTCCGGACCGAGGCTGGAGGCCGCCTTTACGATCACGCCAAGGGGATCCTCCATAGCCTGGAGCAGGCGGAGCTGGATGTCCGCTCCCTGGTGACCAAGGCCATTGGACCGGTCATGGCGGGGTTGTCCTATACGGTCATGGAAGCCATCGGCCTGTCCTTCATGCGCCGGATGGTCCAGACCCTTCCGGACATCAAGCTTCGGCTCCTGGAGGGGCACAGCGAGATTCTTCACCAATGGATGCTCCTTGGCCAATTGGATCTGGCCCTCGGTTTCAGTCAGCCCGCGGATGACCGGCTCGACGCCGTTCCCATCCTCGAGGAAGAACTGGTGTGTATCGGAACCCATGACCTTCTGGGAGGGGAGGGGCCGATCCCCTTCGCCGATGCCCTGGATGTACGTATCAACAACGTTGTAGAGTCTTTTCAGGGAGGTTGTGGAATCGGGATGTCCCGCGATAGTCCGGTACTTGCGTGGATGGCTATCGTCAGTCCGGTTGCTGATCCCGCTTCCGGACGCGCCCCGACAGC
>JAIOYK010000093.1 GCA_021741145.1 Rhodospirillum sp.
AAACGCCCGTTCTTGATCTCGTCGACCTTGCGCCCCGGCTGACGCACTGGCTGGAGACCACGCCGCAATCCATGGGCAACTGGGTCAACCGGGATGCAACGCTTGCGAAGCTGTCGGATGCTGGCATCGCCGCCGCGCCTGGTATCGGGGAAAACCCGCTGGACGAGATTGCCCGCCTGCTGAAGGAAAACGGCGAACTGTTCGTGGTCGGGTTCGACACGCTGCAGGTGCCCCGCTTCCGCGTTGTCTTCGAGGCGACGTAGCGATCAGGCGAGGGCCGACGTCGACCGGGCGCAGGCGCTGCTCGACAGCCCCGGTCAAAGCGCCGTCAGCCCGGCGATGATCCGGCAAATTTCACAGATCGCCCGCGACCGTATCCGGAACCGTGAAGGCGGCTATCGGCGGGATCACTGGCGCGGCGTGTCGAGGTCGCAGACGACGCAATCCGCATCATGGGATCGAAAACAGAACTGCTGAGGACGCTCGTGGGCGGCTAAGTGCGGCAATTGGCTTGCCCAGAGGCGGACTGAAGTGGCGGAGGGGGTGGGACGAAGCCCAAACCCAACGCAAGCGGCCGACTGGCCGCCAAACAAAGCCCGCCCCATCGGAGGCGTGCCCGAAGGGCACTGCCGTGAGATATCAAGAAATCCGGCGGAGCGGGAGGGATTCGAACCCTCGGTACCGGTTTCCCAGTACGCCGGTTTAGCAAACCGGTGGTTTCAGCCACTCACCCACCGCTCCAACCGTCATCGCTTCAACGCATCGCGCCGAGCGAGGGGACACGGGATACCAGTCCACCCGGGTCCCGTCAAGACACCGTGACACGCGACTTATGGGTTTTTCGACACGCCCTCGTCCACAACCCCACCCGTTACCGCGGCCATTTCCCCAAGCGTTGTTTCGAACACACAATGCGGGTGGCCCGCCGCGGCGAAAATCCGCGAAAACCGGCCCAGGGATCCATCAATCGCAATCGGCATGGTCGACGCATGCCCCACGGGCGCGACGCCCCCAATGGCGAAGCCCGTGGCCGCGCGGACAACCTCCGCATCGGCCCGCTTGCACTTGCCCTCCAGGCCCAGAATACCCGGCAAGGCCTTCGTATCGCATTGGCGGTCCCCCGCCACCAAGGCCATCACCGGCTGATCCCCAATCTGGAACACGAGGCTCTTGGCGATTGCCCCCAAGTCGCAGCCCAGGGCCGTCGCCGCGTCCTGGGCCGATCGAGCCGTGTCCGACAAGGCCACGACCCGGTCCTCGATCCCCGCGGATGACAGAGCCGCCACCACGCGACGGACTGAAGCCTTGTCCAACAAACCTTCCATGGGAGCCTTCCAACCTATAAGACAGAATTCCTGTCTTTGTGGCCCAGGGGATAGGGCCGGGTCAAGCCTCTCAAGCCACGGAGATCAGCAAGTCCGACAAGACCGCGTCCGCCTCGGCCAGGGCCTCGCGGGTGACGACCTCCATGACGGTGGCGAGCAGGCGGTAATCCCGCGCCCGGGGAGAGGCCGGGCGCCAGAGCAGGGCCAGCGTCCGCGCCGCCAGGGCGCCTTGAAGCGGTCGTACCGTGATCCCCGCTCCAGGCCGGGCCTCCACCGGTACGGCGATGCGCGGCAATAAGGTCAGGCCAATTCCACCCGCCACCATCTGGATCAGCGTCGACAGACCGGTGGCCTGGAAGGCCTCGTTGCCCCGGGAGCGGGCCAGACGGCAGGCCTCCATGGCGTGGTCCCGCAGGCAATGGCCGTCCTCCAGCATCAACATGGTCTCTTGGTCCAAGCGCTCCAGCGGAACGGCGTCCAGGTCCGCCAGGGGGTGACCATCGGGCATGGCCAGAACCACGTCCTCCTCTCCCACCTCCACCCGGGGCAATTCCCCAACGGCGTAAGGCAAGGCCATCAGGACCGCGTCCAGGCGCCCGCCGTTCAACAGATCCATCAAGGTCGCCGACTGCTCCTCCCGCAGGAACAGTTTCAGGTCCGGATAGGCCCGCCGAAGCTTGTACACCAACCGGGGCACCACATAGGGGCCAATGGTTGGAATGACACCCAGGCGCAAATCCCCGACCAGGGGTTGGGCTCCAGCCTGAGCGGCATCCACAAGGGACTCGGCGTCGGTCAGCATGGCCCGCGCCCGCTCCACGATATCCTCGCCAAGAGTGGTGAACACCACTTGGCGGCGGCTGCGGCGCTCGATCAACCGGATCCCCAGGAGACCCTCCAGTTCTTGAATCCCCGCGGAGAGGGTGGACTGAGTCACCGCGCAGAGTTCCGCGGCCCGACCAAAGTGGTGCGTTTCGGCGACTGTGACCAAATAGCGAAGCTGACGGAGTGTCGGCAGGGTTTTCATGGAGGAATCCGATCCAACGGTCACGGTACATGCCGGGAGGCGAACCCGGCGCCTTAATTAACGCGCCAAATGTCCGGGAGATCCCCAAAACCCCGGCGGGCCGAGTCCCACCGGCATTTTATCATCCATTTTTTCGAATAATAAATTCCTTTTTATCGCTTGGACCACACATGGCTTTCTTGAGATAGTTCTTCTCGACGGTGGGCGGGGCATCTTCCCGATCCACCAAATAACGAAGAGAATGCGGAAGGGATAATCTGAAATGAACGGCATGAGCATCGACATCGGCATCGCGGACGACAAACGGCAAGCCATCGCCGAGGGGCTGTCCCGGCTGTTGGCCGACACCTACACCCTTTACCTGAAGACCCATAACTTCCATTGGAACGTCACGGGTCCCATGTTCAACACCCTGCACCTGATGTTCGAAACCCAATACACCGAGCTGTCGCTCGCCGTGGATCTGGTCGCCGAGCGGATCCGCGCCCTGGGCTACCCCGCTCCGGGCAGCTACGCCCAGTACGCCAAGCTGACGGTGATCAAGGAGGCGACCGAGGTCCCCTCGGCCGAGGACATGATCCGCGAACTGGCCAAGGATCAGGAAGCGGTGGTGCGCACGGCGCGGTCCATCTTCCCGCTGGCCGACGAGGTCGCCGACGAGCCGACCGCGGACCTGCTGACCCAACGCATGCAGGTCCATGAAAAAACCGCCTGGATGCTGCGCAGCATGGTCGCCTAAGGCGAGGCGACACAAACCAGAACGACCCGGAGGATCCGTCCTCCGGGTCGTTGCTTTCGATCAACGCTCTGGGTTTTCAAGCAACGCTCTGGTCCTACTTCCGCAAGTCATCCCCCACGATGAATCCCTTCGCCACCGCGGGGCGGGCGGCGATGGTGTCATACCAGCGTTTCAGGTTGGGGAAGTCGTTCAGGTCCTGACCCTGCCACTCGAACCGGGACACCCAGGTCCAGGACGAGATATCGGCGATGGAATACGCCCCCGCCAGATAGTCCCGATCGGCCAAGCGCTTATCCATGACCCCATAAAGGCGGGCCGTCTCCTTGGTGTAGCGATCGATGGCATAGGGCACTTGCTCCGGCGCGAACTTGCGGAAATGGTGGGCCTGCCCCGCCATGGGCCCTAAGCCGCCCATCTGCCAGAACAGCCATTGCATGACCTCGATCCGCGCCCGGGTTTCCGTGGGCAGCAGGATCCCGTGTTTCATGGCCAAGTATTCCAGGATCGCCCCGGACTCGAATATGCCAAGGGGCTCGCCGCCGTCCGCTGGCGCGTTGTCCACAAGGGCGGGGATCCGGTTGTTGGGGCTGATCTTCAGGAAATCCGGCTTGAACTGATCGCCCTTGCCGATATCCACGGGGAAAACGGTATAGGGCGCCTCCACCTCCTCGAGCATGATGGCGATCTTCTTACCGTTGGGGGTCGGCCAATAGTACAAGTCATACATGGGAAGAGACTTTCATTGATTTTCCGGCTTTACCGGTATTTGGCGCGTTCCCCCAAACAATCAAGTCCGGCTTCCCCGCAAGGCCCGCAGGATCACCCGGTCCGTTCCCTGTAGGGTGGCGACCCCCAAGAGGACGATCCCGAAGCCCGCGAGCTGCGCCAACTCGATGGTTTCGCCCAGCAGCCAGCAGGCGAAGACGATGGTGATGACCGGCCCCAGCAAGGCGAGCAGCCCGGCCTTCTCCGCACCCCAACGATTGATCCCCTCGAACAGCAGGAAGAACGGCACCACCGTGCAGAAAATGGCGTTCACCAGGGACCAGCCCAGCCCCTCCAGCGGCAGTTCCCAGCCCCCCCCCAGGAACGGCGTGGCGAGCAGCACATAGAGGACGACGAAGGTGTTGGACCAGACGGTGAACCGGGCCGACCCCATGCGTTTGGTCAGCGATTGGGTACGCGTCAGGAACAACCCGTAGGTCACCGCGGAGACCAGGGCGAGCGCGATGCCTTCCCAGGACAGGCCCGCGGCCATCTCCAGGCGCCCGGGCAGAATCACCAGGACCAACCCGCCATAGGTCACGGCGAAAGCGATCAGATGCCGGGTCTCGGGCAGGGACCGGCGTTCGATGGCCTTCACGATCAGGATCACCGCGGGGAAGGTGAACAGGATCACCCGCGAGACCCCGGCATCGATGAAGCTCAGCGCACTCAAATCCGAAATGGTGGCGATGGCGAAAAGCGAGGCGACCCCCGCGGTGGCCCGAATCTCCCGCCAGCCCAAGGGCGCCAAAACCTTGCCCCTGTTGATCAGCCGCTCCCCCGCCCAGAACAGGGGCACGGAAAAGACGAAGCGCATGGCCACGACCATGGCGATGCCCATGCCCGTGCCATAGGCGGCCTTCACCGCGATCCCCTTGAAGGACAGGGTGAGCGTGGCGATAAACACCATCCAGGGCGCCCAATCAAAGGGCGCCGGACTGGCGGCGGACGAGGACAGGACGGGGGAAACCCCCTCTTGGGCGGACATGGACGGATGCTCCTGAAAAGTCGAAGTCCCACCCTAGACTTTGGATTGCCCATAAAGCAAAGAAACTTCCAGACTATCAGATATGCATTTTCTTTATATTAGAGCGAAAGCCCATGGTAGACTTCTCCCATGGACATCCCGGATTTGCGCGCCTTTTTGCTGATCGTGGAGACCGGGGGCTTCAGTGCCGCGGCGGTCCGGCTCAATGTGACCCAACCCTCCCTATCGCGCCGCATGCGCCTGCTGGAGGATTCCCTCGGAGAGCGGCTGCTCCACCGCACGGGCCGGGGCGCGGAACCGACGGAGGCGGGTCTGCTGCTGGCCGAACGGGCCCGCCGGATCCTGGACGAGGTGGAAAGCGCCCGCCGCGCCCTCCTCAACCGCCGGGGACAGGTCACCGGGCGGGTAACCCTGGGCCTGCCGCCCAGCGTCGGCACCATTCTCACCGCCCGCCTCGTCGCCCGCTTCCGGGAGGAGCACCCCCTGGTTGGCCTGTCCATCGTCGAGGAGCTGTCCGGCGTCGTCCAGGACGGCCTACGGAACGGTTGGATCGACCTGGGCCTGCTTTACGCGGGAACGGAGGGGCCATCCCTGCGCTCGGAGGTGTTGTTCCGGGAGGATGTTTCCCTGATAGGCCGCCCGGATCTGGTCCCCCCGGCCCCCGGCCCGGTGCCCCATGGTCCGGAGGCCCCACCCCTGCCCCTGCATGGATTGGCGAGGTTGCCGCTGATCCTGCCGGGGCGGCGCCATGGATTGCGGGCCATCCTCGACCAAGCCGCCTTCCGACATGGAATTTCGCTCACCGTGGGGATCGAGGCGGATTCCCTGCGGGTTCTGGCGGAATTGACGGAGTTGGGTCTGGGCATGGTCATCCACGCCCCTTCGGCCTTCCCCCGGGAACTGGCCGAGGGCCGGTTTGTCCAGCGCCCCTTGGGGGACCCGCCGTTGACCCGTTCCATCGCGCTGGCCTGGCCCCGGGACCGGGCGACCACCCCGGCGACACTGGCCATGGCCGAGGCCGTGCGCCGGGTGGCGGGGGAATTGAAAGGATCCCCAGACGACTAGAATAAAACTCTAGAACGAGTGCCTAAAAAGAAAGCGGCCCCAAGGGGACCGCTTTCCATTTTTCAATTCCAACCCCCGAAAGGGTTGGCATTACCGTAGCTGCTCTCCAAAACAGCGTTGATATCCTCGCTCCCCCAACAGACACTTGTCAACTTCTTGTTGTCACGGAGAGATGTCATGCGGATTGGCTGGGGGATTGATGTCGGCGTGGGGAGTCTTGGCTTCGCCGTTGTCGAACTGGACGAGGCGGGCAACCCGCTGGCCTTGCTTGATGGCGTATCCCACGTCTATCCGGTGCCCGAGGGGGGAGTCGATCGACGCGGCTTCCGATCCATGCGCCATCAAACGGACCGTCGGCGATATCGCCTCCGAAGATTGCGAAAGGCCCTGTGCTCCACTCTTGACATCCCTCTCGACTTTGACACCACGCCTCCCGATCTCCCAAAGGACCAGCGCAAACAGTTGGTCAACGGCGGGCTCTCGCGGGCGCGGTTACGCGCCTTGGGGATCACCGAAACCCTGGCGCCCGAGGATCTGGCCCGGGCCATCATGCATATCGCGCGGAACCGCGGCCGGCGCCTGAGCCGGGGTTTGGGTCCCAAGGATACGGACGGAGAAGAAACCACGGGCGGCAAGGGGCAAAAGTCCCTGGTCGACCGGGCCAAGGACACCCTGGTGGACCTGGAAGTCCTGGGCATCCGCCTGATGGGGGAAGGGCGTGGTCCGGCCACGCCGGGCCAACTCGCCCACGAGGATGAGATCCAGGGGAAACCCACCCGCGCCTCCCGCCGGAACGCCAACCAACGCGTCTATACCCGGACCATGATGGAGAGCGAGCTGGACCGCCTGCTGACCCGGCAGGCCCAGGACCATCGCGCCTTCGCCGAAGAGGCCATCCGCCGACAGGTGCAGGATCTTGTCTTCGAGGAAATGCCAATGAAGGCGCCGCGCATCGGCCGCTGCCGGTATGGCATCACGGACATGGAGGGAGCCGTTGAACAACGCCTCCCCATCGCGTCCGATCTGTTCCAGACCAAGCGCATCCTGGAGGAGGTCAACAACCTGTGTATGATGACCGACCCGCGCACGGGCGGGCGCGTTCCTCCCAGCCTGGAGCAGCGGGACGCCGTGGCCGCCCTGGCCTTCGCCGGAACGGACGTCAGCGCCAGCGCCGCCCGCCAGGCCATGGGACTGGGAAGGGGCGCGGACGCGCCGATCCTCTCCCTGGAGGTTTCCGGAGGGAGGACCAAGCGCCTGATCAAAGGGCATGCCCTGGTCGCCCTGGCCAAAAAGGCGGAGGTCGCCGACCTTTGGTCCAAGCTGGACGAGGGCGCGCGGCGGAGGCTGGAAACCCTGCTGCGGGAGGAGGATGACCACGAAGTGGTTGTTCGAGCCCTCTTGTCCGATTTCGGCCTGACCGGGGAGCAAGCCGATGCCCTCTCCAAGGCTCCCCCTCCCCGGGGATACGGCTCCGCCGGGGCGACGGCGACAGCGCGCTTGGTGGAGGTTCTCCGGGGCCGGGTCTGCTCGATCGACAAGGCGGAGGAAGACGCCGGACTGACCGATTCCCTGACCGGCTCGATGGAGCCCCGCGACCGCCTGCCCTACTACGGGGAGATCCTACCCGAGGCCTGCGTGCCCGACGCCAAAACCTCCGACCGGGCGCCACGGACAGAGGAAGAACGGTACGGCCGCATCCCCAATCCGGTGGTCCATGTGGCGCTGAACCGCATCCGCCATATCGCCAACGATTATCTCAAGCGGTACGGAAACCCGGTCCGCATCGGCCTGGAACTGGCCCGAGACCTGAACAAAAGCGCCGAGGACCGGGCCGAGATCGAACGGGACAACGCCAAAAACCAGAAGCAAAACGATGCCAGGGCCAAGGATCTGGTCATGGCGGGCCTGGATCCGACACGCGGCCGTCTGCGCATGGTGCGCCTGTGGGAATGGCAGGGGAAAGTCTGCCTGTATTCCGGCAAGACGATCTCCATGGAGGATCTCACCGAGGGCCGGGTCGAGGTGGACCATATCTTGCCCGAAGCCAGAACCATGGATGGCCGCATGGGCAATCTGGCGCTCTGCTTCCGGGAGATGAACGCCAGGAAGGGGCGACAGACTCCCCATGAAGCCTTTTACCCGACCTTCCTGGGCCTCAATGGGGAATCCCTGGACTTTCCGAACCTGTTGAAGCGGGTGAAAGACACCCGTCCCGGCTCCCTTTGGCGGTTCCGGGAGGACGCCATGGAGCGCTTCAAGGACGAGGGGTATTTCCAGGACCGGTACCTCAACGACACCCGTTATGTGGGGAAACTGGCCCGTCGGTACCTGCGTCCCCTGGTTCCCGGGGAACCGGATGTTCTGTGCCTGACCGGTGGGCTCTCGGACCTGCTGCGCCGGGCCTGGGGCCTCAAAGGGATCATCCGCGACATCATGGTCGAGGAAGGACGCCTAGACCCGACCCTGTTCCAGGACGCAGGGGAGATCCCCGCCGACGACGCGGCACGGGCGACCTATGCGGAGGGACTGAACAAGGCCGTGGCCGCCCGCAAGAAAATCCGCTGGGATGACCGTCACCATCTGCTGGACGCCATCGTGGCGGCCTGCGCGACCCGGTCGGACGTCCAGCGCATCGCCACCCTGACGGGCCGGGGCGAGGATTGGGACTCGGCGGTCCGGGCGCTTTCGGACCTTCGCCGGGCGGACCGGGACCGGCGCGACGCCGGGTTCTGCTGGACTCCGGCTTTCGCGGGAACGGTCAAGGATTTCCTGACCACCCTGTCCCCGGACCAGCCGACCCGGGTGACTCTTCGCCCGGACCACGACCCCATGGGTCAATTGCACCAACAAACCCAATTGGGTGTGATCTGCGAGAATCCGGATCGACCGGGCCTGTTCCTGACCCTGACCCATGTGGATCTATCCAAACTGGCGGTGCCGTGTACGTCCCGCGCGGACTTCGAAGCCAAACTGAAGCAAACCCTGGGCCTGTCCGAGGAGCACGTCGCCCTTCTGGAGCGGGTCATCGACCAGGGGGCGCCTGTGTGGTGGGGGGGCACCCGACCGGACCTGGACCTGCGCAACCTGGGCCACTCCCTCGACGGTTTGCGCGAAACCCTGCTCGCGGCCTGGGACGCGGTCCCCGCCGTGGATGACTCCGGTAAGACCAAGAGCGCGACGGTCCGGACCAAGGAAGCGGTCGCCCAGGTGGAACAGGACGGCATCCGCCGTTTCAAGCGCGTGAACCACCAATCGGCGCGGGTGCTGTCCTGGCGCTCGGACAAACGGGGCCGCCGCGTGCCCGACCGGGTCTTCGTCACCAAAAGCAACGCCGAATTGGTGGTCTTCATCACCGGCGCCGGAGATCGGGCGGTGGAGGTCATCCAGACCATCGACGCGGTAAACCCGGACTTCGACCGCGCCGCGGCGGTGGGGGCGGAAACGATCCTGTTCGTGATCCGTCAGGGCGACGTCCTGGAAATGGATAGAACCAAGGATCCGGAGAATGGCCGAGACCTGTACCGTGTCCGGTCTTTTTCCGGCGGCGCCGGAAGCCTTGACCTGGAATGCCTGCCGATCGCCGAGTCGCGGGCTCCGAAAGAGGTTCCATCGGATATTCGGCAACGGTTCAACAGCGTAAGCGCCTTTTTGCATCGGGCCCCCCTCCCTGTCCACCTGACACCGACCGGCTATCTAAAATGGAAACCGCCCCTCGGTAACAGACCGGGGAGGGATTAGGCCATGTGGCGTGTCGTCGATATCTCCGGCGAGGGACGTACCCTGACCCTGAACCGGGACTCCCTGCGCGTTACCCAGGACGCAATCGAAGTGGGCCGCGTTCCCTTGGCGGACATCCAGTCCGTCCTGATTCACGGGCATGGGGCCATGCTGTCCGCCTCCCTCTTGGCGCGGTTGGCCGAACTGGGGATCCCGGTGGTTCTCTGTGGACGGAACCATATGCCCGTTTCCCTAACCTTGCCCGTGGTCGGCAATGGGGAACAGGCCCCGCGCATGACCCTTCAGGCCGAAGCCGCCCTTCCCACCCGCAAACGGATCTGGAAGGGGCTTGTCACCCAAAAGATCCTGGCCCAGGCCAAAGCCCTGGAAAGGATCGGCGCGACGGAGGCGGCGCGACTGAGACTCTTGGCCCGGGAGGTCCGCTCCGGGGATCCAGACAACAAGGAAGCCCAAGCCGCCCGCCTGTACTGGCCCGTCCTGATGGGACGGAATTTTCGGCGGGACCCGGATGCCGGAGGACTCAACGCCCCCCTGAACTACGGATACACGGTTCTGCGTGCGGCGGTGGCCCGGGCGATTTGCGCGGCTGGCCTCAATCCCAGTTTGGGGGTCTTCCACTCGGGCAAGCGCAATCCATTCCAACTGGCCGACGACTTGGTGGAACCCTTCCGCCCCTTGGTTGACCTCCTGGTCTGGCGGAACGCCGAGGCTTGGCGGGACAAGCCCCTAACCCCGGAGATGAAAGCGATCCTGGTGGCGATCACCGACCGGGCCCTGCCCACGGATCAGGGCGCCATGGCCGTCCCCCGGGTGATGATCGCCATGGCTCTCTCCCTGGTGGACGTGTTCATGGGAGACCGGGCCAATCCATGGATGCCCGACGCCTGGGAAGCCATTGACCAGGGGAGTTTGGACCTTGATTGACGCCAGTCTGCGCCGCGAGGTGAGCTTGCGCTATCGGATGAAGCGCGGGTCTCGATATGTTGGTTTTTCGGGGTATCGCGCCATGTGGCTTGTTGTTGTTTTCGACCTCCCCGTGGGCACCCGGACGGAACGCCGAGATGCCACACGCTTCCGCAATCTTCTAAAGGACGAGGGATTCACCATGAAACAGTGGTCGGTGTACCTACGCTATTTCGACGCCCGCGCCCGGGCGGAGGCCGCGGCGGACCGGATCGGCAAACAGACCCCGCCCATGGGTGGGGTGAGCATGATGTTTCTCACCGACAAACAATTCGGGATGACACGAAATTTCGAAGGCCGGAGTCGAACGGAGACCGAGGAAAAACCGGAGCAATTGGCCCTATTTTAGCCCAATCTCTTCATTTTTCCATACCCCGGATCCCACCATAATCCTGTCAATTCAAAGGATTATGGTGGGTCGGACTGTAGCACGAACTGTTTTGGAGAGCAGCTACGGCACGTGCGCCCAGGTAGCCCGAGATCAACTGACTGTAGCACGAACTGTTTTGGAGAGCAGCTACGGCCGACGAAATCAATACCCGCTATTTTGATGAACTGTAGCACGAACTGTTTTGGAGAGCAGCTACGGCCGCCTTGCACCATACCCACGAATAACGCAAACTGTAGCACGAACTGTTTTGGAGAGCAGCTACGGCCGGCGGGACGCATGAACGGGCGCGCGGGTAACTGTAGCACGAACTGTTTTGGAGAGCAGCTACGGCGAGGGCTGAGCTATGCACACCGCCATTTCACTGTAGCACGAACTGTTTTGGAGAGCAGCTACGGCGGATTGGTGAAGACGGCGGGGTCCCTGCTGACTGTAGCACGAACTGTTTTGGAGAGCAGCTACGGCGGTCGGATTGCGCCGGGCGGTGGCGCCGATACTGTAGCACGAACTGTTTTGGAGAGCAGCTACGGCGCCGGGGGCTGGGAACGCAGGCACTCGGGGACTGTAGCACGAACTGTTTTGGAGAGCAGCTACGGCAGACGTAGTTAGCCGCAGCGATGCGACCTTACTGTAGCACGAACTGTTTTGGAGAGCAGCTACGGCGGAAGGACAGCACCGCGACCCTGACCCTGCACTGTAGCACGAACTGTTTTGGAGAGCAGCTACGGCTGGGCATACGGTCGGACACCAAGCATTGGTACTGTAGCACGAACTGTTTTGGAGAGCCGCTCCGGCATGGTGCGGAGCCATCCCTCTGTGCCAAGTTGCTTGCGACACACTGCCCGGTGTCGTTTAGTCAGGTGGGACCGGAGAGAAATGCGTGACACCAAAGAATTCACCTGCGTTTGAAGTAGACGAGACCCAGCCTTCACCGGCGCCTCCGACGGGAGAATGCCCGGTTGGAGCGACAACTCGCCAAGGCCCAATCTGTCATCGATATCCCAAGAAAAGCCTCTCGGATCCTGGAGATCGATCTGGCCGACAACAACGAGAAGATCTGATTTCCCTGGCCGCCCGGATCCCTCGTGGCATGGGCGGGCCACCCGCGACGCTCTTGGCGTGCCGCATGCCACTTTCGATCACCATCTCCGCGCCGGGGATGCTCGACCGGCACAACCCCGCCGACAACCGCGTGCCCTGACGGCGGCGGAAAGGGAGCGGTGACCGGAGTGCTGGCCCTGGCCTCGGTGATCCTGCGGGTGCTGGCCGCGCTGATCCCAGAGTTGGGCATTCCCGGCTTGCATGGCGCCGCCGGTCCGTGGATTCTGGCCCACCTGTTCTTTCTGGCCCTCTACGGCCCCATGCTCCTGAAACCGAGAGTGGACCTCCGACATGAACGCGACCGTCCGTCCCTATAATCCAAAGCGGGACCGCGACGCCGTCCCGGCCCTGATCCTGACCATCCAGAATGGCGAGTTCGGCATCCCTATCACACTGGCCGACCAACCGGACCTG
>JAIOYK010000094.1 GCA_021741145.1 Rhodospirillum sp.
CACGCTTCCCCACTTGGGTTTGGCGCGGGAGTTGGCGAGGACATCGGTGCCCACGCTCCTGGTCAATGGCCGGTGGGAAAGCCGCTTTCAACCGCTTCGGGATTGGGCCGCCAAGACCATGCCGGATCTGAGCATCGTCGACCTGGTGGGCGGGCATTCCGTCAATATCGAGCAGGCCAAGGGGTTCGAGCCGGCCGCTCTCGCGTTTCCCGAACACGCCTGGCCCATTCCCCCCTGCCTACTGCGCGGTGAAACCCCCATCCACCGGTAGCGCCGCGCCGGTGATGTAGGACGCATCATCACTGCTCAGGAAGCACGCCGCGGCCGCCACTTCCTCGGGCCGACCAAGGCGCTTCATGGGCACCACGGTCAGGGTGCTCGCCTCGACCTCCTCCCGCGCTCTTTGCGGTTGGTCCGGTCGGCTGCCGAACTGGACGAACATCGGCGTGTCGATGGGTCCCGGGCAGACCGTGTTCACCCGAATGCCGTCCGAAGCAAGCCGGAGGGCCAAAGCCTTGGAAAAACCGACCACGGCATGCTTCACGGCGGAATATATGGGGCTGTACCGCGATCCGATGAGGCCACCGGTCGAAGAGGTGAAGAGAATGGCGCCCCCCGTCACCTTGCGCAGTTCCGGAATGGCCATTTCGGTGGTGGCGATCACGCTGCGCATGTTGAGGTCAATGGCCAGGTCGAAGTCTTCCTGCGCCATCCCCTCGACCTTTCCCGGTCCCGGATGCCCCAGATGGTTCCAGACGAAATCCAATTTCCCGAAGGCCGCCGCCGCTTCCCCGACAATCGCCTTGGCGCGGTCGACATCCCGAAGATCGGCGGCGATCGCCACGGCCTGTCCTCCCATCGCCTTGATTTCGGAGACCACGGTCTCGGCGGCTTCGCCATCCCGATCCACCACCGCCACGGCGGCGCCCTCGGCGGCGAAACGCAAGGCTCCGGCCCGGCCCATACCCGACGCGGCCGCCGTGATCAATCCAGCCTTGCCCGACAAACGACCCATTTTCATTCTCCCTTTTTCCAAACATGCCAATGACAGTCCGCCACCGACCTAGATGTATGTCCGACGGACCCGTCGGAGCCGATTTCAACCGTGAAGTCGCGGGCGCGCGGAGACGTCCGCGCCCGTCACGCTGGCCGCCCTTCGAACAGTACTGACAGGTCACCCTTCCGAAATCCAGGACCGGACAGAACCGCGAGGTCATCCAACCGGGCCGCGAGATCCCGGGGGTCCCGACCCCGCGCCCAGAACACGGGGCCCCCACGCCATTTGGGAAAGCCGTATCCATTCACCAGGACCAAATCGATATCCTCGACGCGATCGGCGACCCCTTCCGCGACCACCAGGGCGGCTTCATTGGCCATGGTCAGCAAAACCCGATCTTGAATGGCCGTGTCGGACATGTCCCTTGACGGGTACCCCCTTCGCGCGGCCTCTTCCTGGATCAAGGCCGTCACGTCGGGGTCGACCATGGGCCGGATTTTCGCCGCCGCGTCATAGCGGTAATATCCCGCGCCGCTCTTCCGACCGAACCGTCCCCGCTCACAGAGACGGTCGGGGATGTCCACATAGCGGTCTTCGGGGTTCTGGAGACCCTCCTTGGCTCGGGCGCGCCGCATATGCCAGGCGATATCCAGGCCGGACATGTCGGCCACGGCGAAGGGACCCATGGCGAACCCATAGGCCTCCAAGGCCCGGTCGATATTCTGGGGCAGCCCGCCCTCTTCCAGCATGAACTCGCACTGACGGCGATAGGCCGCGTAGATCCGGTTGCCGATGAAACCGAAGGCGTTTCGGGCCAAAATGGGCATCTTTCCCATGCGTTTGCCGAGGGCAACTCCCGTCGCGAGAACATCCGGTGCCGTTTTGTCGCCCCGGACAACCTCGAGAAGGCGCATCACCTGGGCCGGGCTGAAAAAGTGGAGGCCAAGCACGTCCTCCGGCCTGGAGGTCGCCGCGGCGAAGGCGTCCAAGTCCAAGTAAGAGGTATTGCTGGCGAGAATGGCGCCCGGCTTCGCGATGCCATCGAGCGCCGCGAACACCGTTTTCTTGACGTCCAAGTCCTCGACCACCGCCTCGATGATCACATCCACGGTCGCCAGAGCCTCCAGGGTGGCCGATCCACGCAGACGGGACAGCGCATCCTCCGCGTCCGCCTTGGACAGTCGTCCCCGGGACACCCGCCGATCATGGTCGTCCTTGATGCGGGCCATTCCCCGGTCCAGGGCTTCCCCGTTCACCTCCACCAGGGTTACGGACATCCCCGCGGCAAGCGCGGCCAAGGCGATTCCCGCTCCCATGGTCCCCGCCCCAACGACACCGATGGTCTCGATGGGGCGCGGGGTGATGTGTCGCGCCTGGCGGGGTTTCGCCGCGGCGCGCTCGGCGAAGAACTGGTGGCGCAGGGCGAACGCCTCTTCACTCACCCGCAAAAGCTGAAACACGTCCCGTTCCGCGGATAGGCCCTGCTCGCCGGATAAGGTCGCCGTGGATCGGATGGCCCGGATGGCTTCGACCACGGCGGGGCGAGATTTTCCCGCCTTGAGCGCCGCCGCGGCGGCCGCGTCCACCTCTCCTTCGTCCGCCAGGGGCACCTGCCGGGCGAGAACCGGCCTCTTCATTCCGCTCATTTTCCTAAGATAGGCAATCGCCTCGTCCGGTGGGGCGCCCACGACGACCTTGTCGACAAGCCCAAGCGAGAGCGCTTCCTCCAAGGGAACACGGCGGCCGGAGCAGATCACCTCGATTGCTTTGGGAATTCCCATCAGCCGGGGAAGACGTTGGGTCCCCCCCGCGCCCGGAATGATCCCCAAGGTCACTTCCGGGAGACCGACGAGGGTTCCCACGGTCGCGACACGGGCATCGCACCCCAAGGCCAGTTCCAAACCTCCGCCCAAGGCGACACCGTGCAGGGCGGCGACAATCGGCTTCGGACAGACCTCGATCGCGGTGATGACCGCGGGAAGTTGGGGCTCGGACAAGGGGGCGCCGAATTCATGCAGATCCGAGCCCGCGACGAACGTCGATCCGGCTCCCATGAGGACAGCACCGATGAGATCGGGATCTTCCTCCAGCGATTGGATCGCCGCCAACAGCCCACGGCGCACGGCCTCGGATCCCGCGTTAATTGGTGGGTTGTTAATTGTAATGACCGCGACGTCGCCCCGTTTCTCGAAGGACACTTTTTCAGTCGAAGGGGTGTCACCCACCATGTTCACCAATTCCCATCTGGCTCCGCCCGCCCGCTCCAAACAGCGATTAACCAGTGGATTTTCAGTGCCGACACGCCGGTGAACAACTTCCCATAGCGCAGGCATCCATAAGCCGAAGTCATGACAGTGTGCGTGCCTTTAGACTGGGAAAAACTTTGGCGAACCGCACCGATTGTAACTTTATCCATAAAAAATAGCTTCTTAGATGGGACCGCGACGATGACGGTACCGACCCGAGCGACGTGTCGATGGTGTCCTTCTTGGATCGAGGCAAAGAGGAGGTTTTGGTCGGATTGTGACCAGGGCCCCAACCTTCCCCCCGGCTTTAGGGAGAGTCCAGGTTTTGAATAAAGTGTTCCCCGATGATCGGCAAACTCTTGGGGCACACGCAGATCCAAACCACGGCTCGGTACGCCCATTTGGCGAATGATCCCGCGAACGCTGCCGCGAAAAAGGTCTCTGACTCCATCGGCAAGGTCATCGGAGCGTGAGGCAAATCGCCATGATAAGTTCCCTTCAATATTCTCATTCCGCCAAGACTGACTGCCACAACACGTCTGATTCAGGGACGCTGCGTTGAACGTCGACGGGGCAAAGCCCGCCATCAGATCCGCCAACCGTTCTCATTAAGAAAATTCACTAAGCGTCGTCACCGGTGCAAAATTAGTTGGTAAAAAGACATTTTCCCACGCCACCACCACTTGAAGTTTATATAGTCGAATTCTCATTTAGAAGGCATCGTTCGGAACGGGAGGGGTATGTGCGCTCGGCTTTGGTGACTATCGCCATTGGAGGCAAGTACGAGGGCATTTTTCGCAGGTTGTGTCATGGGGGGTGGAAGGCCTACGCCGAGGCCATCGGCAGTGACCTGATCGTAATCACGGAACCTCTGGACCACTCCGAACGGGCCCGGTCACGATCACCCGCTTGGCAAAAACTTCTGGTTTTTTCCCAGCCGAGGCTTCTGAAATACGACTCTGAAATACGACGCGGTATGCTTCATCGATTCCGATGTTCTCATAAACCCACGAAGCCCGAGTATTTTTAAGGCATTCAAACCGGATTCAGTGGGAATATTTGTGGTCATGTCCGAGGAGTTTTTGGCCGAGATCGAATCCATGGAGCACAAAAACCTCGCTTTGGAAGCTCTTAGAAAGCAGTTGGCGGGTGAGATCAAGGATCGGCAGAAGCGCAATGTCGTTGAGGCAAAGACGTTTTCGGAACGTTTGGAAGCCGCTGTCGCGCGGTATCATGCCAATGCGATCACCAGTCTTGAGATGATCCAAGAGCTGATCGATATGGCGAAGGATTTGAAGGCCTCGGTGCAGCGGGGAGACGACCTTGGCCTAAGCGAAGAAGAACTCGCGTTCTATGATGCCCTGGCGCAGAACCAAAGCGCGGTGGAGGTGCTGGGCAATGAAGAACTGCGAAAGCTCGCCCATGTGCTGGTTGACCAATTGCAGAAGAATGTGACCGTCGACTGGCACTTGAAGGAGAGCGCCCGCGCAAAGTTGCGTGTCTTAGTTCGCCGCATTCTGAAAAAATATGGATACCCACCTGATCTCGCGCCGGTCGCGATCAACATGGTTCTCAGTCAGGCGGAAACGCTTCTGAAGTGGGGTGGGGCGCGGCCCGAGTCAGGGTGATGGGTTTGTATCGAGTCGGGAGAATTGGTGGTCGGGCGGAACACGGCGACTTTCTTGCTCAGAGGGGCAAGCACCTTACAAACCCGGTTCCAGATTCGGGTTAAAAGACGGCCGCCTTGGCGGCATTTGGGGTTGCATCTCTTCAACGAACGCCATCTCGCAACTGCTCCCCCTTCAGGGATGGAGGAAGATGCGCGGGGCGTGGGGAAGGTCATTTCGACCGGTGCTACGAAAGCACTCTCCAGGCACAGTCAGGGAGCGAAATGCGCGGCACCCCAAATTCCAATTGTGGGTTGGTTTGTGGGTTGGACTTTCCAACCCCTCTTCCGATTAAGCAATTTCAATAGCTTATCGGAAGAGTCTGGCGGAGAGGGTGGGATTCGAACCCACGGTACCCGCGAAGGTACAACGGTTTTCGAGACCGTCCCAATCGACCACTCTGGCACCTCTCCGCACGCTCGGTCGATGGCGAATACAGGTCATTCGCCTCGGGAAGGCGCAGAACCTAGTCCAAGCCTACTCCCTTTGCAACGTCCTTTTATATCGGACCACGCCCCAACCCAACCATACGCGTTGACGAGTCGCCCCCCTTGGGCCACTCTCCCCCGATGGCATGGCGCCATCGCCCCCGCGGGGCACCAGCCAAGCCCAGGAAACGACGAGACCGAACCCCACCCCCAACCGCTTCCCCGACAGGCAAAATCGGTGGTTCGGATGGGGGGGTGAGGAAACGTCACCATACCGTCATTTCGACCGTTGACTCGGCCAAGCGCATCAGTATAGTGCGCCTTCCGTAGCGGATCCCCGGGGTCCGCCATTACCAGTTTACCCAAAGGGCACCCCCCTTTTCCGAAGGAATACGTCATGTTCGCGGTCATCAAGACGGGCGGCAAGCAATATAAAGTCGCCGAGAACGACGTCATCGACATCGAGAAGCTCGAGGCCGACGAAGGCGCGACCGTGGAGTTTGACTCCGTTCTGGCGGTCGGCGACAAGATCGGAGCTCCCCTTGTGGATGGCGCCAAGGTCACCGGTGAGGTGATCTCCCAGTTCCGGGACAAGAAGGTCATTATCTTCAAGAAAAAGCGTCGCCAGAACTATCGCCGGAAGGCCGGTCACCGGCAGTCCCTGACCAAGATTCGTATCACCGGAATTGCTGGCGCCTGATCAGGCTCCCGTTCCGAGTGATCCCCAGGTAATTCCAAGGAGATCCTCCCATGGCCCATAAAAAAGCCGGTGGTAGCTCCCGTAACGGACGTGACTCCGAAGGCCGCCGCCTTGGCGTCAAGAAGTTCGGCGGAGAAGTCGTCGTTCCCGGTAACATCATCCTGCGTCAGCGCGGCACCAAGTACCATCCGGGCGCCAATGTTGGCCTGGGCAAGGATCATACGATCTTCGCCAAGACCGACGGTCAAGTAAAGTTCGCCAAGGGCTACCGCAACCGTATGTTTGTTTCCGTGGTCCCGGCGGCGTAACGCCGGAAACCACCGCTCTGGTTCGACCAGAGCCCATATTCAGGTTTCGGCGAAAGGGGGAATGGTCACATTCCCCCTTTTTGTCGTTTCTTCCTTTTGAACTCGGTGCCCCATGAAGTTCCTCGATCAGGCCAAGATCTTCATCAAAAGCGGCGACGGTGGGAATGGCTGTGTCGCCTTCCGCCGCGAGAAGTTTATCGAGTTCGGCGGTCCCGACGGGGGAGTCGGCGGACGGGGAGGGGATGTCTTCGTCGAAGCCGTTCCCAACCTCAACACCTTGATCGATTTCCGCTACCAGCAGCATTTCAAGGCGCCGAAAGGCCGCGATGGCTCCGGCGACAACCGCTCGGGCAAGTCCGGGTCCACCCTGGTCATCAAGGTCCCCGTTGGCACCCAAATCCTCGACGATGACCGGGAAACCCTGATCGCCGACATGACCCGGACCGGGCAACGGATCCGCTTGGCCAAGGGCGGAGACGGTGGCTTCGGCAATGCCCACTACAAAAGCTCCACCAACCAAGCCCCCCGCCGGGCCGATCCCGGCTGGCCGGGAGAGGAACTTTGGGTCTGGCTACGCCTGAAACTGATCGCCGACGCCGGTTTGGTGGGCCTGCCCAACGCGGGCAAGTCCACCTTGCTCGCGGCGGTCACCCGCGCCCGCCCAAAAATCGCCGACTATCCCTTCACCACCCTTCACCCCAACCTGGGGGTGGTGCACATGGACAAGCGGGAATTCGTCATCGCCGATATTCCCGGTCTGATCGAGGGTGCCCATGAGGGAGCCGGGCTCGGCACCCGCTTCCTGGGCCACGTGGAGCGCTGCGCGGTCCTGCTGCACATGGTCGACGCCACCCAGGAGGATATCGTCGAGGCCTATCACGTCGTCCGCGAGGAACTGAACGCCCATGGCCATGGGCTGGGAGACAAGACGGAAATTGTCGCCCTATCCAAGATCGACGCCCTACCCCGGGAAGAGGTCGCCGACCGGGTCGCCACCCTCGCCGACGCCATCGGCAAGCCAGTCACAGCCTTCTCCGCCGTGTCCGGAGCCGGTCTGCCCGAGGTACTCCGCCAGATGGGCGAACATGTGGATGCCGCCCGCCAAGCCCGCGACGAGGACGCCGCCCGGGCGGACCTCCAGGATGCCGTCTGGGATGACGACGACGAAGACACCGGCGAGGACGGAACCGGGGATGGGGACGAAGCGCCCCAGGACACACCGACATGGACCCCCTGAGCACCCGCGGAGGCGCGGTGCTGGCCGGTGCGCGGCGCGTCGTCATCAAAATCGGATCGGCCCTTCTTGTGGAACAGGACAGCGGCCATATCCGCCGGGCCTGGATGAACGCCCTGGCCGAGGATATCGCGGCGCTGCGCGCCGAGGGTCGGGAGGTGCTGATCGTCTCCTCCGGCGCCATCGCCGTGGGCCGCCGGTACCTTGGCCTCGACCCCAAACGCATGCGCCTGGAGGACAAACAGGCCGCCGCCGCCGTCGGGCAGATCCGGCTGGCCCATGCCTATCAAGAGGTCATGGCCGAGCACGGCTTCACCGTCGCGCAATTGCTGCTGACCCTGGACGATTCCGAGAACCGGCGCCGCTACCTGAATGCCCGGAACTGCATCGACACCCTGCTGAAGCTGGGCGCCATTCCGGTGATCAACGAAAACGACACCGTCACCACCCAGGAAATCCGGTTTGGAGACAATGACCGGCTCGCCGCGCGGGTGGCTCAAATGTCCAGCGCCGACGCCTTGATTCTGCTGTCGGATATCGATGGCCTCTATACCGCCGATCCCAACAAGGATCCGGACGCCACGTTCATCCCCGAAGTGACCACCATCACGCCGGAAATCTCCGGCATGGCCGGGGGCGCCCTCACCCCCCATGGCACGGGTGGCATGGTCACCAAGATCCTGGCCGCCCGCATCTGCCTGGACGCGGGCTGCGCCATGGTCATCGCCCCGGGCAAGGACATGCATCCCCTCCAACGCCTGACCGAGGGAGGCCGCCACACCTGGTTCCTGCCCGAGGGCGAACCCATGGCGGCCCGCAAGACCTGGATTTCCGGCGCCCTGAAGGCCGAAGGCACGCTCACCGTGGACGATGGCGCGGCCAAGGCCCTCTCCCAGGGGCGCAGCCTGTTGCCCGCCGGCGTGCGCGCCATCGAAGGGGACTTCCAACGGGGGGCCGCGGTCCGAGTGGTCGACCTGGAAGGCAACCCTCTGGCCAAGGGATTGATGGCCTATCCCGCCGAGGACGCGCGGACGATCATGGGCCATCGAAGCGGCGATATCGAATCCATATTGGGATACCGGGGGCGGGAAGTGCTGATCCACCGGGACGACATGGTTCTGGAGGGCGGTGTCCGGGCCCACGCCCCCGGCCCTCACACTCCCGGCCCCCAAACCTCTAGGCCGACCCTTGATCAATCCGTGGAGGAAACGGACCGATGAGCGATACCCCGGACCGCGCCAAGGATGGCCAGACCGTCTCCGCCCTGATGGACACCATCGGCCAGCGGGCCCGCGCCGCCGCCGCCAGAATGAGCCTCGCGTCGCGGTCGGTGAAAGACCAGGCCCTGCGCGCCGCGGCCCGATCCCTGCGCGCCCGCGAGGCCGAGATCCAGGCCGAAAACACCAAGGACATGGAGGCGGGCCGCGCCAAGGGCCTGACACCGGCCCTGCTCGACCGACTGGCATTGACCGACGACCGCATCGAGGCCATGGCCCAAGGGCTGGAAGCCGTCGCCGCGCTGGCCGACCCCGTGGGCGAGGTCATGGGCGCCTGGGACCGTCCCAACGGCCTGCGGATCGAGCGGGTGCGGGTGCCCCTGGGCGTCATCGGTGTCATCTATGAAAGCCGCCCCAACGTCACCGCGGACGCGGGCGCCCTCTGCCTGAAGGCGGGCAACGCCGCCATCCTGCGCGGGGGATCGGAAAGCATTCATTCCTCCTCCGCCATCCATGCCTGTCTGGTCGACGGCCTGACGGACGCGGGCCTGCCCGAGGACGCCATTCAGATGGTCCCGACCACCGACCGTGCCGCGGTCGGGGAAATGTTGACCATGACCCAATACATCGACGTCATCGTCCCCCGGGGCGGACGGTCCCTTGTCGAACGGGTCAGCGCCGAAAGCCGGGTGCCCCTGTTCAAGCACCTGGACGGCATCTGCCACACCTATGTCCACGCGGCCGCGGACCTGGAAAAGGCCCGGGCGGTCTGCCTGAACGCCAAGATGCGCCGTACCGGCATTTGCGGGGCGACGGAAACCATTCTGGTCGACCGCCAGATCGCCGCATCCTTCCTGCCCCCCCTCCTGGACGATCTGGCCAAGGCCGGATGCGCCGTCCGGGGGGATCTCCAGACTCAGGCGGTCTCCGGCGCCGTGGAACCGGCCACGGACGCCGATTGGGACACGGAATACCTGGACGCCATCGTCTCGGTGAAGGTGGTGGAGACCCTGGACGAAGCGCTGGCCCACATCGCGGCCCATTCCAGCCAGCATACGGACTGCATCCTCACCGAGGACCAGGAGGCCGCGGAGCGCTTCCTGACCCAGGTGGACAGCGCCATTGTCATGCACAACGCCTCGACCCAGTTCGCCGACGGTGGGGAGTTCGGCATGGGCGCGGAGATCGGCATCAGCACCGGACGGATGCATGCCCGGGGTCCCGTGGGGGTCGAGCAACTGACCATCTTCAAGTACAAGGTCCGCGGCACGGGGCAGACCCGCCCGTGACCCTGGACTCCGACTCCCCTTCTCCACTCCCTTCCAGACCGGCCCCCTCCCGCCCGGCTCCATCCCGCCCGGCTCCATCCCGCCCGGCTCCATCCCGCCCGGCTCCATCCCACTGGGGATCCCGACGACGAGGACGGATCGGGCTGTTGGGCGGATCCTTCAACCCCGCCCATGATGGCCATCTGCACATCAGCCGCATGGCCCTGTCCCGGCTTGGCCTGGATGCCGTCTGGTGGCTGGTCAGTCCGGGCAATCCCTTGAAGCCCCAGGCGGGCATGGCTCCCTTCGCCGTCCGGCTGGACTTCGCCCGGTCGGTGACGGCCCGGGACCCCCGCATCCGGGTGCTGGACCTGGAGAATCGCTGGAAGGTGCGCCTGACCGCGAAGACCCTGGCCCGCATGCGCCAGCGCTTCCCCCGGGTGGACTTTGTCTGGCTGATGGGGGCGGACAATCTGAAACAACTTCCCAGCTGGCATCGCTGGCGGGAGATCATCCGCGGTATGCCCATTGCGGTTTTCGACCGTGCGCCCTATTCTAAGGGTGCACTGGCCGGGCGGGCCGCCCGGCGTTTCGCCCGTTATCGCATTCCCGCGGAAGCCGCCGGAACGCTTGCCGGGCGGACGCCACCCACCTGGGTGTTTCTACCCATTCGGAGACATTCCGCCTCGGCCACGGCGATCCGTGCCCGGGGATGGGATGGTTTCGGGTGCGCCTCAACCAATGGAGAGGACAATAACTAGCCTCCAACACAGACTCCACGATTCCGCCAATTTGGCCAGCCTCGTGGAACAGACCCTCGACGAAGACAAGGGCGAGGAAATCATCGTCATCGACCTGTCCGGCAAATCCAGTTTCGCCGATAATATGGTGATCGTCTCCGGGCGATCCGCCCGTCATGTGGCGGCCATGGCCGACCGTCTGAAGGAAAAGCTGAAGGCCCAGGGCCTTCGGGTGACCTCGGAAGGTCAGCAGCAAGGCGACTGGGTGCTTTTGGACGCCGGGGACATCGTCGTTCACCTGTTCCGCCCGGAAGTCCGCGCTTACTACAACTTGGAAAAGATGTGGTTGGCCCCGGGCATGGAGGAGCGCCCGATGGTTCAGCCCGCGGTCGGCTGATCCCGTCGCCCGAAGGGCGGATCCGGAACCATGAAACTGTTGCTGGCGGCGGTTGGCCGTGCCAGGAAAGGGCCGGAGCGTGCCTTGTTCGAGCATTATGTGGGTCGCCTGAAGGGCGGCCTGCCGGTGCTGGAAGTGGAGGAAAGGCGCCCCCTTCCTCCGACGGAGCGCATGGCACGGGAGGCCGACCTCCTGCTCGCGCAAATCCCCACGGGAGCCTATGTCATCGCCCTGGACGAACGGGGCGAAAGCTGGACCAGCGAGCGCTTGGCCCAGGACCTGGACCAACGCCGCCTGGAGGCCCGCCCCGCCGTGGTCTTCGCGGTTGGTGGAGCGGATGGCCATGGGGAGGCCCTCAAAACCAGGGCGGACAGGCTTCTCTCACTCGGCAAAATGGTCTGGCCCCATATGCTGGTCCGCGCGCTCGTGGCCGAGCAGCTGTTCCGTGCCCAATGCATTTCCGAAGGGCATCCGTACCATCGGGCGTGAGGCCTCCGCCCTCCATAAGCCCCCCTATCCTCCATAA
>JAIOYK010000095.1 GCA_021741145.1 Rhodospirillum sp.
GGCGGTCGCGGGTCTATTGGTGCTGGGAACGGTGGCGCTTGGGGGGTGTTCCTCCGACAACCCCGCGGCGGCGAACGCCGACAACGCGGCGGGCGATTTTCCGGATGTGAACAAGGTCCCCAGCCAACGACCGATGCCGCCCACCACCGAGGAATTGAGTAGTGTGACCCAGGGGTTGGTCGCCGACCGCCAAGCCGCGCGCTATGCCCAGGACGGAACCCGGCGCGCCGCGCAGGAGATCGGCGCGCCGGGTCCCGAGCCGACCACGACCGCGGGATCAACCATCACCGTTGGCAATGCCGATCCCTCCATGGGCAACGCCAATACCCCGCGTGTCGTGACCTCCCCCACGGTTCCTCCCATGACGGGCGCCTTTCCTGGCTCCGTCGGGGGGGGCACCACCGTTATCGATGGGGCTGGCACCCGCCAGGAAGTGCTTGCCTACATGCCGGGGCAGGGCAGGGAGGGTGGTACCGGTCCCCGTCCCTTGTCTGAATACAATGGTTTCGGCGTGGGCGTCTCCTCCAAGGTTGGCGTGATCTATTTCTCCTCCAGTTCGTCCAACCTGGATGGCAACGACCTGTCGGTGGTCCGAGAAATCGCCGCTTACCAGCGCCAATATGGGGGGGTGTTGCGGGTGATCGGCCACTCCTCCAGTCGAACCGGAGACATGGATCCGGCCCACCACACCCTGGTCAACTTGCGGGTCTCCGCCCAGCGGGCGGAGTCCGTGGCCCGGGCCCTGATGAACGCCGGTGTGCAGGGTGCTCAAATCTTCGTCGGTGGCGTCGCTGACGAACAGAAGGAATATCAGGAGGTCATGCCGTCCGGCGAAGCCTTCAACCGTCGCGCGGAAGTCTACCTCGACTACTGAACCCTTTCGTTCTCCCTGGCGTCGGCCCCCTCGAAGGCGTGGGTTGAGCCGGCACGGGTTTCCCGGACGGCTTTTCCCGATATATCCCCTCGGCCACGCCGGTCGTTGATCCATGTGACACATCTCAAATCGAGGCCGCTTTTGATTGGGTTCCAGCGGGTTTTCATCGCGTCGCGCGCCCAGACGGGATAAAAGAGGGACCCCCAAGCGGTGACCGCCATGAATCGAGCACGATTGGCGGTCATTGGATGCCGTTCGGGAGGAGATCAAGCGGCGTTGAACCGGTTTCGATTGAACGCCGTGATTTTGATAGAGATTCAATAAGTTGAGCGATTTGTGGATCCGGTAAACCGGGACCATTTTTCCGCAAATCGCTCTCGTCGACGAACCGGGACCGCGAAGGACAGGCCGACGCGCTTTCCCGATCCGCCCATGTGATGGACCCGAAAGCGATGCAGAACGACTTCTACCGGATTAAGCGCCTCCCCCCTTACGTCTTCGCCGAAGTGAACGCGATGAAGGCACGCGCCCGGGCCGCTGGCGAGGACATCATTGACTTGGGAATGGGCAATCCAGACCAACCCACCCCTCAACATATCGTCGACAAGCTCTGCGAGGCCGCCAGTAATCCGCGCGCCCACCGCTATTCGATGTCCCGGGGTATTCCGGGGCTGCGCAAGGCGATGTGCAACTACTACGCCCGCCGCTTCGATGTGGAGCTGGATCCGGAAAGCGAAATGGTCGTAACCCTGGGTTCCAAGGAGGGTTTGGCCAACCTGGCCCAGGCGATTACCAGCCCAGGTGATATCGTCCTGGCCCCCAACCCCAGCTACCCGATCCACGCCTTTGGCTTCATCATCGCGGGCGGCTCCGTGCGTCATGTCCCCGCCAAGCCCGGGCCGGAGTTCATGGAAGCCCTGGAGCGGGGCGTGCGCCATTCCGTCCCCAAGCCGGTGGCCGTCCTGCTGAATTTTCCCTCCAACCCCACGGCTTACGTGGCGGACTTGGATTTTTACGGCCAGGTCGTGGATTTCTGCCGCCACCATGGGATCTGGATTCTCTCCGATTTGGCCTATTCGGAAATTTATTTCGAGGGCAGCCCGCCGCCCTCTGTCCTGCAAATTCCCGGAGCAAAGGACGTCTGTATCGAGTTCACCTCGCTGTCCAAGACTTATTCCATGCCCGGTTGGCGGATCGGATTCGCCGCCGGCAACAAGCATCTGATCAGTGCCCTGACCCGCATCAAATCCTATCTGGATTACGGTGCCTTCACGCCCATTCAGGTCGCGGCCACCGCGGCCTTGAACGGACCTCAGGATTGCGTGGCCGAGATCCGCGCCCTCTATAAGGGTCGGCGAGATGTGATGATCGAGGGTCTGGCGCAGGCCGGGTGGGACGTGCCTTCGCCTCCGGCCACCATGTTCGCCTGGGCGCCCCTACCCAAGGCCTATGCCCACATGGGATCCCTGGAATTTTCCAAGCTGCTGATGCAAGAGGCCAAGGTGGCCGTGGCACCGGGCATCGGTTTCGGTGAACATGGGGATCAGCATGTGCGCATCGCCTTGGTCGAGAACAAGCACCGCATCCGTCAAGCGGTGCGGAACATCAAGGTCTTCATGGCCGGAACCGAGGACGCGCTGAAGCCGGCCAACCTCGAACAAAGCAAGAGTATTGTGGAATGAACGCACCCCGATCCCTTTCGCCCTTGAAAGTCGCCATCGCCGGTTTGGGGACGGTTGGCGCCGGGACCATCCGTGTCCTGGCCGACCAGGCCGCTCTCCTGACCGCCCGGGCCGGGCGGCCGGTGGTGATCTCCGCGGTTTCGGCGCGGGACCGCGCGCGTGAGCGGGGCGTGGATCTATCCGCCTTCGCCTGGTTCGACGATCCCGTCGAGATGGCCAAACGCGCCGAGGCCGACGTGGTCGTGGAGCTGATCGGTGGCTCCGAAGGCCCGGCCAAGGCCGTCTGCGAGGCCGCGCTTGGCGCCGGGCGCCATGTGGTGACCGCCAACAAGGCGCTGCTCGCCCACCATGGCGTGGCCCTTGCCCAATTGGCGGAGGAGAAGGGCCTGGGCTTGTTCTACGAGGCCGCGGTGGCCGGTGGCATTCCCATCATCAAGGCCATGCGCGAGGGATTGGCCGCCAATGACATCCATTCCTTGCATGGCATTCTGAACGGGACCTGCAACTATATCCTGACGACCATGCGCGAGACCGGGAGGGACTTCGAGGACGTTCTGTCCGAGGCCCAGGAGCTGGGCTACGCGGAGGCTGATCCGACCTTTGACATCGATGGTATCGACGCCGCCCATAAACTGGCCATTCTGGTCAGCCTCGCCTACCGGGTGCCCGTCGATCTGGATGCCGTGACCATCCAAGGGATCCGCCATATCTCCGCCCTGGACATCGATTTCGCCACCGAGCTTGGCTATCGTATCAAACTGCTCGCCATGGCCCACAAGGGGGCCGGTGGAATCGAGCAGCGGGTCTCGCCGGTCATGGTGCGGCTGGACGCGCCATTGGCCCATGTGGAGGGCGTCTATAACGCCGTGGTGACCGAAGGGGATTTTGTCGGTCGAAACGTTTTCGAAGGCCGTGGCGCGGGCGCCGGACCCACCGCCTCGGCCGTGGTTGCCGATTTGATCGATATCGCCCGGGGCAATATTACACCCGTTTTCGGGGTGCCCGTGGGCGCGCTTAAGGCCCAACCGGTGGAGGCGCCGGACGGCCATGTGGGGCGGTATTACGTCCGCCTGATGGTGGTCGACCGCCCGGGCGTCTTCGCCGAAGTGGCCGCGGCCCTGCGGGACGAGAAGGTCTCCATGGAGACCATCGTCCAGCGGGCGAGGGACCCGGGCGAGACCGTGCCCGTGGTTATGACCCTGCACGATACGGAGGAAGGGGCCATGGTCCGCGCCCTGGACCGTATCGGCGCCAGTGACGCCATGGTCGAGCCGCCGCGGGTTATTCGCATCGAGACCTTCTGACCCTTATCCAACCCAATATTCAACCACGAAGATGAAAAGGCACGCCCCCATGCCTTCGAAGATCAGGGATCCGAAGTCCCCCATCGATCCGCTGGATGATCCCGCCGTCGCCGTGGCCCTGGACCGAAACCTGGCTCTGGACGTGGCCCGGGTGACGGAAGCCGCCGCTCTCGCCGCGGCCCGATACATGGGGCGGGGGGACGAGCGGGCCGCCGACCTCGCCGCCTCCGCGGCCATGCGCGAGGCGCTGTCGACCGTACCCATGATCGGCAAGGTCACCCTGGGCGGCGAGGTGGACCCGACCGAGGGCCTGTTCCACATCGGCGAGGCCGTCGGCAATGGCATTGGCCGCAAGGTCGATGTCGGGCTGACCCCCCTGGAAGGGGCGACCATCTGCGCCATGGGAGCGCCCAATGCCGCGGCCTGCATGGCGTTGGCCCGCGAAGGGGGATTGCTGGCCGTTCCGCCGGTTTATATGGATAAGATCGCCGTCGGTCCGGGCGTGCCGGAAGGAACGGTCAGTCTTGATGCTTCACCGGCGGAGAACGTGCGCGCCGTGGCCCAGGCCAAGGGCGTGCCAGCCGAGGCTTTGTTGATCTGTGTTCTCGACCGTCCCCGCAACGAGGATCTGATCGCCACGCTGCGTGAGGTCGGGGCTCGGATCACCTTGATTTCCGATGGCGATGTCTCTGGCGCCGTTTCCGTTGGCCTTCAAGAATCCGGGGTGGATATGTACATGGGCTCCGGTGGGGCGACCGAAGGCGTCCTTGCCGCCGCCGGGCTGCGTTGCCTGGGCGGCTTCCTTCAGGGGCGGTTGATGCTCCGCAATGACGATGACCGCGCGGCCATCGCCGCGATGGGTATCAAGGATCCAGGCCGCATTCTGACCATGGCCGACATGGTTCCCGGCGAGGCTCTGTTCTCGGCTTCGGGCGTGACCGACGGCGCCCTATTGCGGGGCGTGCGTCTTCAGGCAACCAGCGCCAGGACATCCACCATCGTCATGCGATCACGAACCGGGACCGTGCGGATGATCGACACCCGCCACGATTTCACCCGGGGGGAGACCGAGTAAGCGCCTTTCCTTGGGCCTTGGGCCTTGGGACGGGGGGGATCCCGCTAACCGCTGGCGGCATCGCCCGTTCGATCCCACCTGTTAGGGCTACGAGACCAAACAGGGGGCGGGCACATGGCCAGAGAACACCAGGAAAGGGGGGGAGGCGTTTCCCTTGATTTAAGGGCGTCTCCCGGAGTTGATCCCGTCTGGATCATCGCCATCGCTGAATTGTTTGGCTCTTCCCTCTGGTTCAGCGCCAATAGCGCCACCGATGACCTCATACGGGCCTGGAATCTTGGGGCTTCGGAAATTGGTTGGCTTACCAATGCGGTCCAATTGGGGTTTATCCTGGGGACTCTGTTCATCGCCCTGTCCGGTCTCGCCGACCGGGTTTCCGCGGCGAAGGTGTTTGTCGGCGGCGCCTTGGTGGGAGCCCTGTGCAATGCTCTGTTCGCCTTGACATCGGACGGTATGCTCAGCGGCCTCTTTCTCCGATTTCTCGTCGGTGTTTGTCTCGCCGGGATTTATCCCTTGGGGATGAAGTTGATCGTGTCCTGGGCCCCGGACAGGGCCGGAACGGCGCTCTCCCTGTTGGTGGGTATGCTTGTTTTGGGAACCGCCTTGCCCCATCTGAGCCGCCTTCTGGGCGCGGAGGTCTCCTGGCGCTGGGCGATCCTGGCCTCCTCGGTGCTGGCGGTATTCGCCGCCGGACTGGTGGGGGGACTGGGGGAGGGACCTCATCTGCGCCATGCCAGGAAGGCGACCGGCGCCCCTCGCCTGGAGGTCATTACCGCCTTTGGCGTCCCCCGGTTCCGGGCCGCGGCCCTGGGCTATTTCGGCCATATGTGGGAGCTGTATGCCTTCTGGACCCTGCTCCCCTTGTTGGTGGGTCGCGCGGTGGACGATCCGGCCCTCGCCTGGCTGGGTGTTTCGGGTCTGTCCTTCGCGGTGATCGCCATCGGTGCCTTCGGCTGTTTCCTGGGGGGGATGGTCTCCCGCCGGGTGGGTGGCGCGCGGGTCGCCGCGGCGGCTCTATCGATGTCCGGTTTGAGCTGCCTTCTGTTCGCGCTCTTCGCCGACACCCTGCCGCCCCTGGGGCTGGCTCTGCTGCTCCTGGTCTGGGGGATGAGCATTCCCGCGGACTCCCCCCAATTCTCCGCCCTGTCCGCCAAGGCCTGCCCACCTCATATGGTTGGTGGCGCGCTGGCCATCCAGAACGCCATCGGGTTTATCATCACGGTCGTGGCCATCGCCGTGACCACCGCCCTGGTGTCCTCCCTCGGCGCGAGCGTGGCCTGGGTGCTTCTACCGGGGCCGATCCTGGGGCTGATCGGCTGCTATCCCCTGTGGAAGTGAGGCCCTTTAACAACTTGATGAATCACGGTTTTAGGGCCGCTTCCACCAACCCGCGAAAATAGGCCGCGCCCACGGGCAGGATCTCGTCGTTGAAATCATAGCGGGCGTTATGAAGGCCCGGGCTCCCGCCATTGCCGATAAAGCCGTAGGCCCCGGGTCTCATCTGGAGCATGAAGGAAAAATCCTCGGCGAACATGCGCGGAGTCTGAACCGGCGCGTTCTCCTGACCCAGGACGGCGGCGGCGACGGAGCGGGCGAAATCGGCTTCGGCCGCGCTGTTGATGGTGGGCGGGTAGCCCCGCTGGAGCTCCAGGGTGATGCGGACGTCCTGGGCCAGGGCGACCCCCTCAAGGACATCGGAGATACGGTTGCGGACCATGTCGCCGGTTTCCGGGGTAAAATAGCGGACCGTGCCCTTGAGCGTGGCGTTATCTGGGATGACGTTGAAGGTCTCGCCCGCGTTGAAGCAGGTCACCGAGATGACGGCGGTTTCCGTTGGCGACAGGTTGCGGGACACGATCTGTTGCAGGGCCTGGACAGCGGCGCTTCCGGCCAGCACGGGATCCCGACCCAAGTCCGGCGCCGCGGCATGGCCACCCCTTGCCCGGACCTCGATCAGCAGTTTGTCCGCGGCGGCGAGTTGGGGGCCGGGGGAGACGGCGATCCGCCCCGCGGGCAGGCCGGGCAAATTGTGCAGGCCATAGATGGCCTCCACGGGCCAGCGGTCGAACAGGCCGTCATCGATCATCGCCTTGGCCCCCGCGAGCCCTTCCTCCGCCGGTTGGAAGATGAAGGCGACAGAGCCCTTGAAGCGCCGGGTCTGGGCGGTGGACAGGGCCGCCCCCAGCAGCATGGCCGTATGGCCGTCGTGTCCACAGGCATGCATCACGCCACCGTGCTGGCTGCGGTGGTCGAAGTCGTTCAATTCGTCGATGGGCAGGGCGTCCATGTCGGCCCGCAGACCCAGCATGGGGCCCTCCCCCTGGCGCAGCAGGCCCACCACTCCGGTACCGCCAACACCCTCGGTAACCTCGTCGAAGCCGAAGTCCCGAAGGAGTTCCGCCACCCGGGCCGCCGTCCGATGTTCCTTGTAGGCCAGTTCCGGATGGCCATGGATATCCCGGCGCCAAGCGGTCATGCGGTCCTTCAACGGGATCAGGGCCTTGAGCAAATCGGCGGGGGGGGAGGTCATGTCGGACGTTCCTCGGAATAGGGGGCGGGGGGATTGGGGGGCGGGTCGGTCCTCTCAATTTAGGGGCGCCGCAAGGCCACGCCAAGGGATTGGCGGGAGAGGGCCGCCCAAGCCAGGGCCAAAACCTGTAGGGCCAGGATCAACCCCATGCCCACGGCGAAGCCCATCGGGGCGTAGGGAGAACCCTCGGGCGCGGGGAAAGCCTTGATCACGAACCCCACGCCAGCCTGGGCGGCGAAGGCGCTGGAGAAGACCAGGACATTGATCCCGGCGTTAACCCGACCAGCCAAGTGGATGGGGAAGGCCTGGGAGAGGACGGCGTAGAACAGGATTCCCGTGGTGCCGAAAAACCCGAACAAAACCCAGAGGATGATCCCACCCAATCCCGAGGGCTGGAACAGCAGCCCCGCCTGTACGACCATGAAGATCACCGCGCCGGTCATGCCCACGGCGAGGGGCGGGATACCCTTGCGGCTCAACCGCTCGGCCAGGGTGCCCAATCCCAGGAACCCACCAACCATGGCCACGGCCACCCAGAACAAAACGCCAGCGGCGTCCTGGGGCGTCAGCCCGGCCACGCTGGTCAACCAGGGCCCGGCCCAAAGGGTTTGAAGGGACATCATCGCCGCTTGGGAGGTCACGGCCAACGGTGTGATGCTCCAGAACATCCGGGAGGTGAACACGGTCCCAAGGGCGCGTAGGGCCTTGGACAGGGATTCGGGTGCGTGGTCGGACTTCCGATCGGGGACCACCAGCAGGATAACCAGGGTAATGGCCAGGGTGAGCAGGGCCAGACTGGAAAAAATGCTCCGCCAGCCCAGAGAGGCGGCCAGGGCCTCCGCCGGTGCGGTGGCCGACAGGGCGCCTAGGCCCCCCGCGGCCATGGCGAAGCCATTGATCAAGGGCAGACGTTGTTTGGGAAACCAGAGGACGAAGGCCTTGAAGGAGGCCATCAGGCAGGCCGAGACCCCAAGGCCGATGAGCAGTCGGGCGAGAATGAGACCTTCGAGGGACGCGGCTTGGGAGAAGGCCCAGGATCCGGCCGCGGCGAGAACCAGCATGGCCGCCTGGATACGCCGGGGTCCGAAGCGGTCGAGCATCACCCCCAGGGGGATCTGGAAGCCAGCGAAGGAGAAGAAATAGGCGCTGCCCAACAGGCCCAGGGCCGCGGGATCCAGGGTCAGGTCGGCCACCAAGTTGGGGGCGATGGCGGCATTGACGGTCCGGAAGACGTAGGACAGGTAGTATCCGGCGGCGAAGGGCAGGAAGACCCGCAGGGCCGTCATCGGAGGGGGATCCCGGGTTTCCGGGCCGGTCACGCTCATGGAAAGAACCATTCGGGGCAGGGGGATTGGGGGAATAGGGGCTTGGAAGGCAATCGGGTGTTTCGGTTCCGCACCCTGAACCCTAGACTAATGGTCTCCGATGGGGAAAGGAAGACGTCCCATGCTGATCGCCCTCGCCACCGATTTTGGATCCACTGGCCCCTATATGGGCCAGATGCGCGCCGTCCTCGCCCAGGGGGCGCCAGGGGCGATGGTGATCGATCTGTTTACGGACCTGCCAGCATTTCAGCCCAAACCGTCGGCCTATGTTCTGGCGGCCCATGTGGGGGTGCTCCCTCGCCCCACCATCGTCGTGGGCGTGGTGGACCCCGGCGTGGGAACGGATCGGGCCGGGGTGGTGGTCCAGGCCGATGGCCTTTGGCTCGTGGGACCGGACAACGGCCTATTTGCTCCGCTGGTGCGCCGGGCCAAGGAGGTCAGGGCTTGGCGTTTGCCCGAGGCGTCCGCGTCGGCCTCCGCCTGTTTTCATGGACGGGATGTCTTCGCCCCGGCCGCGGCCGCCCTCGCCCAGGGCCGTCCGCCCGAAGGCGCGGAGCCCCTCGCTCCGGATGTCCTTGACCGGGTCGATTGGCCCGATGACCTGGCGGAGATTGTTTACCTGGACGGCTATGGCAATGCCATGACTGGCCTGCGGGGCAGTACCTTGCCCGAAGGGGCGTTGATCCGGGCCGGTGGCCGTCCCTTGCCGCGTCTGCGCACCTTTGGCGACGCGCCCGTGGGAAGCGCCTTCCACCATGTGAATTCCAATGGCCTCATAGAGGTCTCCGTCAACCAAGGCCGGGCGGTCGAAGTTTTGGGCCTGACCCCGGGGTGCCCTGTCGAAGTATCTGAGGGGATTGACCCGGTCCGAAGTCGCGTTAACAAACTCCTGTGATGGGTGAAAAAAAAGCGGTATTTTGAGCGTCAAATACGCGGTAGTATGCGCCCCTTATTGTTCCACCGCCCGTGTGTTGTTCGCGGTCGGGGACTTAGCTGTTCGGGAACTCCGTACGGATGAGCCGTTTTATAAAGTTTTGGGGAGTGCGCGGTAGCATCGCCTGCCCGTCTCCCAACCACGTTTCCTACGGTGGCAACACGAGCTGTGTTCAGGTTGTACTGGATGGGCGTCATGTCGTTCTCGATGCCGGGACCGGGTTGCGGAATTTGGGATCTTTCCCGGAAAACAAGGCGGTGGACCACTTCGCGCTGTTGATGACCCATACCCACTGGGACCATATTTTTGGCTTTCCCTTTTTTACTCCCGCCTATAATCCCAGGGTGAAGCTGGATGTTTATGCTGGCCACCTGCACGAAAGCGGCGGCATCGAACGTCTTCTGGCCAGCCAGATGTCCGATCCCATGTTCCCGGTCCCGCTGGCGAACCTCCATTCGCAGAAGACCTTCAATGATTTCGAGGCGGGGGAGAGTTTTACCCTGTTCGGAGATATCCAGGTCCGCACGGCGCCGTTGAACCATCCGAACGGAGCGACGGGTTACCGCATCGATTACGGTGGGCGTTCCCTCTGCTACATCACCGATACGGAGCATGTTCCCGGAAAGCCGGACAAAAACATCCTGGGCCTGATCGAAGGGGCGGACTACGTCATCTATGATAGCACCTATACGGAGGAGGAATTCCCCGCCAAGGTTGGTTGGGGCCATTCCACTTGGGAAGAGGGGATGCGCCTGTGCAAGGCCGCGGGTGTGTCTCATCTGGTGATCTTTCACCACGACCCCGACCACGATGATTCCTTCATGGGTCGGCTCGAACAGACCGCTAGGAAAGCGTGGGAGGGCTGCATCGTCGCCCGCGACGGCATGGTCATCGACCTAGGGGATTAGGGACGGTTCCGGTTCCCTTTCCACCATGAAAGCGCCGCCATGGAAAAGCCCCGAACTAAAATCCGGGGCTTTTCCTTTATGGATCCGGGGATAGGGTCAGAGTAACTGGAGCATGCAGGCGACCAGGGGGTGACGGACCACATCCTGCTGGGTCAAGCGGACGACTGAAATTTCTTCCAAGGCCTCCAGGCGGTGGGCGATATCGGCTAGGCCCGAAACACCGGGCAAGAGGTCCGATTGGTCCGGGTCGCCGGTAATCACCATGCGGGAATGCCAGCCCAGGCGGGTCAGAAGCATTTTGATCTGCCCGTAGGTACAGTTCTGGGCCTCGTCGATGACCACGAAGCTGTTGTTCAGGGTTCGGCCCCGCATGAAGGCGATGGGCGCGATTTCGATGGTCCCGTCGGCCAATAGGCCTTTCAGCCGCTTGCCCCCCAGGCGGTCGGACAGGGCATCATATAGAGGGCGCAGGTAGGGCAGCAACTTGTCCTCCAGGGTACCGGGCAGGTACCCCAGGTTCTCACCCGCCTCGACCGCGGGGCGGGAAAGGAGGATCCGGTCGATCTGGCCCGCTTCCAAGGCATCGACGGCCGCGGCGATGGCCAGATAGGTCTTGCCGGTCCCCGCGGGGCCGACGGCCAGGGTCAAGGTGTTCTCGGCCATGGCCTCCATCAGTGCCCGCTGATTTTCGTTGTGGGGCCGGATCTTGCGCTTAAAGCTCTGGTCACGGCGTTCGTTGATGGGGTCCCATCCGGCTCCCAGGGGGTGGAGCGGGGCGGAGCGCTCCTCCCTGGTGTCGGTATGGTGCGGGCTCGTGCTGGGTCCAGCGTGGGGTCGATGGTGCGACATAGCGACGGCGGCGGCACGGGAACGTTTAGCCATGATGGCCTCTCCTCGGGTCGGGGTCATCGGACGGGAAGCCCCCACGAAAGCAGGGCACAAAAAACGCCTCCGGAAGGGAGGCGTGCGTGGGGGCTGGGGGGATGGCGGTCCGCGAGGGACGCGAAACGCCGGGACGGGATGCGCGAAGACAGGGTCGGGGGGGTGAGGGGGGTGGGCAAGGGGCTGGGGGCGAGGCGGGGGGCTGGG
>JAIOYK010000096.1 GCA_021741145.1 Rhodospirillum sp.
GCTACCCGCTATCTGGGATCGTATCTCAAGTGGTTCCATCTCATCGCCCTGCACTCCAATCCAACCCCCCGCTACTGCCTGCGCGCCGCGATGGGGGCATGATCGTCCGCATCAATGCGATTTATGAATAGAGCCTAAATTTTAGAGTGCCTTCGAGGCCAAGTTGGGCCAAGACGTGGCCCAACTTAATCTCGAAGCACTCTGGCCTGATGTTTGTTCTTCCTTTGCTCCCGGCGCCATCGCCTTTAGTGTGCGCCGGGTCACTCACGGAACCGAATGGGACCGCTTTAGATCATGTCCGCGCCTTTCACCGCGCCGCCCCTCGACCCCGACCCCGTTTTTTCGGAGGATCCCCTCGACCTTCGCCCCCAGGGGATCGTCGATATCGGATCCAATTCCGTGCGCTTGGTGGTCTACCGGGGGCTCGCCCGCACGCCTTTGCCGATTTTCAACGAAAAGGCCACCTGTGCCCTGGGGCAGGGATTGGGTGATACCGGTGTGCTTAATCCCGAAGGGGTGGAGATGGCGCTCCGCGCCCTGCGCCGGTTCAGCGAGTTGGCCGCGCGGATGGGGGTGGAAAAACTCGATCTGGTGGCCACGGCCGCGGTGCGTGATGCCTGGGACGGTCGCAAATTCGTGCGCGCCCTCGAACAGGTTTCCGGCCATAAGGTCACCGTGCTCACGGGCGAGCAGGAAGCCAAGACGGCGGCCCTTGGCGTGCTTTGTGGTCTGCCCGACGCCGATGGCATGGTCGCTGACCTGGGCGGGGGCTCCCTTGAACTGGTGATGGTCGACCAGGGCCAGTTTGGCGATTACGCCACCATGCCGCTGGGCGTGCTGCGCCTGGCGGAGGCCGCGGACAACACGCGGGCGCGCGCCGTGGATATCATCGACGAACATTTGGCGGGATTGCCCTGGTTGAATAAGGGACGGGGGCGCACCCTCTATGTCGTGGGAGGGGCCTGGCGGACGCTGGCCCGGGTCTGCATCGACCAACTCCGCTATCCTCTGCATGTGCTCGACAATTTTTCCCTCCCCCGGGAGGAGGCTCTGCGGCTGATCGATCTGCTTTCGCGGCTGTCCCGCAAGAGTCTGGAGACCATCGGCGGCATCAATCGCAAGCGTTTGCCTCACCTGCCCATGGCCGCGGTTCTGTTGGAGAGGCTTGTGGAGGAGGTGCACCCCGATACCCTTGTGTTCTCCGTATACGGGATGCGCGAGGGCCGCTATTTTCAGAGTCTGCCCGAAGATGTCCAGATCCAGGATCCGCTGCTGGCCTCCTGCGCCCTGCTCGCCCGGTCCGCCGGGCGCTTCCCCGAGCAAGGCGAGGAATTGATGGACTGGATGGCGCCCCTGTTCCCGGAGGAATCCCTGACACTGTCCCGTCTGCGCCGGGCGGCCTGCCTGATCAGTGATGTCTTCTGGTCCGAGCATCCGGATTATCGCGCCGAACAGTCCTTTCATCGGGTGCTCAAGCTGCCCTTCATGGGGTTGAATCACATGGACCGGGCGGGGCTGGCACTGGCTGTCTTCCATCGCTATGCCAGTGAGGCCGCGGACGATTGGGTTAGCCGGGCCATGTCGCTCCTGGACGAGGATCGCTTGAAGCGGGTCAAGGCCATCGGGTACGCCCTGCGTCTGGGCCACACCATCAGCGGCGGTGCCCCGGGTTTTCTCAAACGCACGGCTTTGATGGCCCAGGACGGAAAGTTGACCTTGCATATTCCGGAGAACGATCCGGTTTTCCTGCCGGAGGTCTTCGAGAAGCGACTGGACAAGCTGGCCAAGCTGATGGGCCTGTCCGCCCATGTCGGGACCCTATAATGGTGGGGTTACGCTGCGTGATCTTCGACATGGATGGGACGCTGGTGGATAGCGAGCCGCTGATGGCGCGTGCTTACACCGATCTGCTCGATACGGGCGACCTCACCGCGGACCAGATCCGAGAGACCTATCGGGGATGGAAGCTGGCCGACACCTTCGCCGATCTGGAGCGGGTCCTGAAGACGACCTTGCCCGAAGGGTTCGAAGACACCTACCGTGCCCGAACGGATCAACTTTTTCGGACGGAATTGCGGACCTTCGAGGGCGTGGAGGCGGCGCTCGCCACCCTGGATCTGCCCTTCTGCGTGGCCTCGAACGCGCCCGGCCGCAAAATACGATTGGCCATGGAGGCCACGGGACTGGATCGCTTGTTTGGTGACCGTCTGTACAGCGCCTATGACGTGGGGGCCTGGAAGCCCGACCCGGGCCTGTTCCTGGCCACCGCCGAGGCCATGGGGGTTCCGCCCGAGACCTGTCTGGTGGTGGAGGACAGCCCTCCGGGACTGGCGGCCGCCCGCGCCGCGGGCATGCAGGCCCTCCACTTCCAGCCGGAAGGGGGGGAGGACCAGGGCCATCCCCGCTTCGGGCATTACCGCGACTTCACCGCGCTCTTAAGTGCTTAGGGACTTAAAAAATCGCTTTGACCCACGCGGGGTCCTCCCCTGGTGGTTCGAATCTAACGCGTCGAACCACTAGGGCTTTTGATACATGGATCACCTTATCGAAACATTTGAGTAGCTTATAAGATTGCCTTTTGTTCCGGACGGGGGACTCAAATGTTTCGGTTGATCCATTAGGACCCGAACCCCCGTTCATTTAAACGCGTCAAAAAAGGGAGGTTTGGGGGCACGCGCCGCCAAAGGGGTCTGGCCGGCAGCCCAGTATCTCGTTGCCGATCAATGCACGGGATCAAATCACGTTCTTCTCGATCACCGGCTGACGCCCGAAGGCGAAGCGGGAGAGGTCAAGGGTTCGGTACTCCCCGTGGATGATCCATTCGGCGATGCCCCGGCCCACGGCGGGGGATTGCTGGAGGCCGTGGCCTGAAAAGCCGTTGACCAGGATCATATTCGGCCGTTCCGGATGGGGGCCGAGGATGGCATTGGCGTCCACCGTGTTCATGGAGTAATGTCCGGCCCAGGCTCCGGCGAAGCGGATGGCTTCGAAGGCTGGGACCCGCTGGGCGAGGATGGGCCAATGGACGTCCTCGAACATCGAGTGGTCCTCCTCCAGGTCCAGGCAATCGGGGTCCGGCTCACCCTCCTTCGGCGAAATGCCGCAGATGAAGCGGTCCCCCTCCGGGCGGAAATAAAGGCCGCTGGGATCGGTCACCAGGGGGGAGTTCGAGATGATCTCCGGGCAGGTGAAGACGAAAACATGGCGCTTGCGCGGACGCACGGGGAGGTCCACGCCAGCCATGGCCGTCACCAGATGGGACCGGGGACCCGCCGCGTTGACCACCAGACCGCAGGCAATCGTCTCGCCAGAGGCCAAGGCCACGCCGGTGATCCGGTCGCCCTGCCGGTTTAGGCCCACGACTTCATCGTGGATATGCTCCACCCCGTTGGACTTGGCCTTGCGCCGGAACCCCTGGAGCAGGGAAAAGGCATCGAACCACCCCTCGCCCGAGAGCCCCAGCGCGCCCAGCCGCAGGTCGTCGACGCGCATCCAAGGGAAGCGGGCGGACATCTCGTCGGGGGTAACCAGCGCGATATCGGCGCCCTCGGCCTGTTGGATGGCGTGGTTGTCCCGCAGCACGGTTTCCCCCTCCGGGGTCGCGGCGAGCAGCAGGTAGCCGCCCTCATGCAGGGAAATGTCTGGCGGAGGCTCGCCATCCACGGAGAGGTGGTCGGCCAGATTCCGCAGGAAATCGATACCAAAGAGAGAGATCCGCACATTCTCCGGTGTGGAGAACTGTTGGCGGATCGAGGCCGCGGAGCGGGCCGTGGATCCGTTCTGGAAGGTGGGGTCCCGCTCCACGACCACGACCGAGCCGGACCAGTCTGGATCCGCCGCCAGGAAATGCGCGATGGACGCGCCGATCACGCCCCCGCCGATAATGACAACATCCGCTTGCCGTCGCGTCATCGAATGGCCTCTTTTCCCATGTCTCGTAAGAGACTTCCGCCCAAAGGTCTCTTGTGCCCTTGGTCATTCCATCGCCATATCATGGATAACGCGGGTCGACAAAGGTCAATTGGATCCAATGCAGGAAATTGGATCCAAAAAAGGAGCGAATGATGGGTAATGCATGGCGTGTAGGTCTGTCCGGAGCCGTGGGGTCGTCCGGCCTTGGGCGGTCTGGCTTGGCCTTTGGTCTCTTGGCCGCGGGTCTGGCTGGCCTGACGGCCTCCGCCCAGGCCGCTGGTCCCAGGCTGGCCCCGCACGAGGCGGTCTATGACCTGTCCCTGTCCCGGGCGGAATCGGGTGGTGTGGTTGGGGCCAAGGGCCTGATGAATTACAAGCTGGAGAACACCTGCTCGGGCTGGACCATGGAATCGCGGACGGTGCTGAACCTGTTCTACGCCGAGGGGGGGCGGATGGAGACCGAATGGGAATTCGTCGCCTATGAGGGCAAGACAGGGGGAGATTACTCCTTCTACATTCGCAATTCCCGGAACGGGCAGACGGATGAGGTGCTGGAAGGGGGGGCCCAAATGGACGGCGGTTCCGCCAAGGGAACGGCGCGCTTCAAGCGCCCCGACGAGAACGCGGTCGCCCTTCCCGAAGGTACTCTGTTTCCCAGCGCCCATACCCTGGCCATTATCCGCGCCGCCCAGGCGGGGGAGCACTTCGTCACCAAGACCGTGTTTGATGGCGCGTCGGCGGCGGGTGCCGGGCTGGTCACGGCTTTCATCGGCAAGGAACTGGGAGCCGATACGGTGCCGGAATCGGCCGATCCCCTTCTCAAGACCCCCTCCTGGCCCATGACCATCGCTTTCTTCCATCCCGATGGGGAGAAGAAAGGCGAGGATGATGCCAGTATCCCCAGCTACGAAGTGAAGGTGCGCTACCACGACAATGGCGTGGCTCAGGAAATGGAGCAGAACTTCGGCTTTTTCAGCCTGAATTCCCACCTGAAGGCCTTGAAGGCTCTGCCCGAACCGGAATGCTGAGCCCAAGGGAACCGCATGCGTTCCGGATCGAAGTCCATTGGGTTGAATCCTCTCGGTCCCGATGGGAAGGGATCTTCTGGATCAACGGATGGATCAACAAAGGCCGGTGAATCCGTCGGGGGGCCAGAGCCAAGCGGCGCCACGGACGCCACTGGAATCCCCATGGATCGGTGGGCGCACCTTGGTATCCACCCGGTCGCTGAAAACCCAGGGGTTCCAAAGGTGGGGGAGGGCATCGTATAGGTGGGGCATACGGCCCAGGCCGCCCCCCAGCACGATAACCTGCGGATCCAGGATGTTGATGACCACGGCCAGCGACCGGGCCAGCCGATCGGCGTGGCGGTCGAGAGTCGCTTGGGCATTGGGGTCGCCATCCCGGGCGGCCCCCGCGATGGCTTCCGCCGTCAGGGACTGGCCGGTGGCGCGCTCGTGGTCGATGGTCAGCCCGGGGCCGGAGCAGAAGGTTTCCACGCAGCCATGCAGGCCGCAATAGCAGGCTGGACCGGGGCGCTCCTCGTCCTTGGGCCAGGGCAGGGGGGTGTGGCCCCATTCTCCGGTGATGGCATTGGGGCCGGAGAGGGGCCGTCCATTGGCGATAATTCCCCCTCCCACGCCAGTCCCCAGGATGACGCCGAAGACGGTTCGTGCTCCGGCCGCCGCGCCGTCCATGGCTTCGGACAGGGCGAAGCAGTCGGCGTCGTTGGCCAGTCGGACGGGGCGGTCCAGGCGGATTTCCAGATCCCGGTCCATGGGTTCGCCGATCAGCCATGTGGAATTGGCGTTTTTCACCAGCCCGGTCGCCGGGCTGATGGCGCCGGGCATGCCAATGCCCACCGTGCCCCGTGTTCCAAGGGTTCTCTCCATGTCCTCCACCAGGCCAGCGATGGCCTCGATGGTGGCGGCATAATCCCCTCGGGGTGTGGGACGGCGCGTTCGGGCGCGTTCCGCGCCCCCTTGGTCCAGGGCGATGATTTCGATTTTGGTGCCACCAAGATCGATCCCGAAGCGAAGAGTCATGGGGTGTCCGTGCGCGTGTCCGTGGTCCCTTGGGAGACCGGGGTGGCGGGAAGGGCTTGTCCCACCATGATGACACCGGCCAAATGCCCCGTCTCCGTCCGATTGGGATGGAACGAGCAGGACAGGCGCGCGGGCCTGTCCAGGGACGTGCCGGGCAGGGGAAAACGCAGCACCAGGGGGAGGGAGGTGTTCCCCTCCAGAATCGCGGTCAGGGCTTGGTCAAGGGGCGGTCTGTCCCCGCTTTGGACCAGATGGCCGATGGGGCGTGCTTGGGCTTCCCTGGCGGAAATACCCGTCAGTCGGGTCATGCCCCGGTTCCAACTCAAGACCGTTCCATCTCGCTCGAGAAGGATGATCGGGGCCTCGGCGTCCTTGAAAAAGGACAGGGCGCGCTTGTGTTCCCCCTCCGCGACCCGATGGGCTAGGGTCGCGGTCAAGGCGGCGATGGCGGGCAGGGTCAGGGCATTCACCACGACCTTGGAGAGGCCCGTGGTGGAATAGGCGAACAGATCCCCTGGGAGAGAGAAGAAGTAGACGGCATTCGCCACCCCGAAGGTCGCGGCCACCAAGCCACCCGCCCATCCTCCCCGGAAGGCGGCGATGCAAATGGCCACGGCTAGGAACAGTTGGGGATTGGGGATGGCGACACCCAACCGGTTCAGACCTTCCAAGGCCAGGATCAGAAGAAGTGTTGGAAGACCTTCGCGCGTTGCTTGGCCCCATGCGAGGAACGATGACGGGAGCCTGTCCGATGTGATCGGAGCGACCCAATCACGATCGGACGCTTCCCTGCTTTGGACTTGGCCCATGGTCTGTCGCCTAATGAGAACACGCCCCCCCGGCCAGCCTCCGAACCTCGAGATGGTGGGTCGGGTGGCCAGTATTTGAAAGATTTTATCAAAAAATGACTAAAGTTTCAATCCAATAACCCTATGATTCATTAGGGAAAGAGCCCTTCCCTACGGGAGGGTATGGAAACGACACGGTCGGGACTTGCCACTGTCCCACCTTGAAGGGCATGTTGTGCCTTTGTTGGATAAGGACTCAGCCCCATGGACTCGGATCTGGACTTTCCCTTCCTGGACATCCCGGGACCGGGCGAAACGCGGGAGGTTGCTCCGGGGCTTCTGTGGATCCGCATGCCCTTGCCCTTCGCCCTGGATCACATCAACCTTTGGGCGCTGGAGGATGGTCCTGGCTGGACACTGGTGGACACGGGGCTGGGAGACGACCGCACCCGCGGTCTGTGGGAGACCTTGTTGGCGGGCCCGCTCGCGGGCAGGCCGGTGACCCGGCTGCTGTGCACCCATTTCCATCCAGACCATATGGGCCTGACCCGGACTCTGACGGAGCGAACCGGAGCGATGCTCTGGGCTTCCTTGGGGGAATGGGCTTTCGGGCGGATGTTGGCGATGACCGGCGACGGACCGTTCATCGCCATGGCTGAACCCTTCTACCGCCGCGCGGGCATGGACCTGTCAGGCCTGGAGGAGGTGCTGGGTCGGGGGAACGGGTATGCCCAAAAGGTCGAAATGATTCCCCCCACTTTTCAGCGACTTGTGGATGGAGAGACGGTTCCCATCGGGGGACGGGACTGGCGGGTGGTCGTGGGGCGGGGACACGCGCCGGAACATGTCTGTCTTTGGTGTTCAGAGGACAGCCTGTTGATCAGTGGAGATCAGATCCTGCCCAAGATCACCCCGAACATCAGTATTTGGCCCAGCGAGCCCCTGGGAGATCCCCTGGCCGCCTATCTGGAAAGCCTGGGAAAGTTTGTGTCGATGGACACAAACACCTTGATCCTGCCCAGCCATAAACTGCCCTTTCGGGGCTTGCACCGGCGACTCGCGGATCTGGCCGCCCACCACGAAGCGCGCCTGGACGAGGCCCTGGAAGCCTGTGGCCAGACCCCCATGACCGCCGCGGAATTCGTGCCGGTCCTGTTCAAGCGGCATCTGGATATCCATCAGATGCCTTTTGCTTTGGGCGAGGCACTGGCCCATATTCACTGGCTAGAGAAGAGGGGCATGGTGCGCCGGGAAGAAGCCGATGGCGTCGCTCGGTTTCATCGCGTGTAATGGGACAACCCGCCATGCCTGATCAGGCGGCCCGCTCCTCCTCGTCCTTGACCAGAACGAGCGGTGGGCTCTTCTCGTCGCCGCAATACAGGCGGTGCAAGGTTTCCAGGACGGAAATCGCCTCCGGTCCCTTCAAGGAATAAAAGATTGTCTGGGCTTCCCTGCGGGTCTGGACCAGATCGTCCTTGCGCAGACGCGCCAGATGCTGGGACAGGGCGGATTGGGATAAGCCGACAATTCGCTCAAGCTCTCCCACGTTCTTTTCGCCCCGCAACAATTGGCACAGGATCAATAGTCTGTGTTCATTGCTCATAGCCTTCAGCAGGGCGCTCCCTCGTCGGGCATTGTCCTGAAATCGATCCAAATCAAGATTCATGGTTGTCACCTTGGAAAGTGTTTCCCTAATTTAGGGTATTTTCCCGGCGCGGAACAAGAACAGAGAATCATTCGCAAAGCCAAATTCAGGCCAAATACGACATTTATTCTCTAAAAAGTTGATTTACCGGAAATATTTTACATTTTGGTTGCATGAATGATCGTGCTCTTTTCCGCTTTGAGTGGCGACTCCGGGGTCACGCTTCCTTGGCTCCGGGGTGGAGAGTGGGCCGTGGCGGAAAGATGACCGGGGTCCGCGGGGCTGAAGGGGCCTGCCGGCCCCCGCACCACCGCGCCCAGGCTCCGGCCGCGGCCGCGGTCCGCGGCCTGGGCGAGACCCGCCAACATCTGGCGCCTTCTCTTTTCGTGGGGACCCCCCTTCGGAGGCATGGCCGGTGTTTCCCCGGGACGTTGGTTTCGCGGTTTCCGCTTGTGGGGCTGATCTTTAAACCCGCAGGATTGTAGAGGCCGATTTTCCGCGGCAAGGGAGAAACCAAGTGACTCGGTCGAATTTTCACGAATCCTTCCCCGAAGGGAGGATGGAAAAGTCTGTTGCCTGTCCGCGTCGCGCCTGAAATAAAGAAGGGGTCGAGGAGCAAAAATTTCAAAAAAAGCTCGCTGGAGGAAATATGACAACACTGCTTGTGAGTCATCACGCATGTATCGATCACGATACGGGAAGCTTCCATCCCGAGAGCCCGGATCGTTTGCGGGCTGTACAGCGGGTTCTGGAAGCCGAGGATTTCATGATGTTGCACCGGGAAGATGCCCCCCATGTGACGCGGGAGCAGTTGCTGAGAGTGCATCCCATGTCGCATATCGACTCGATTTTCGACCATGTTCCGCGGGAAGGACACCACCATGTGGACAGTGACACGATCCTCTCGCCGGATTCGGGGGAGGCGGCCCTGCGCGCCGCGGGGGGGATGATTCAGGCGGTGGATGAAGTCATGGGCAAGACGGTGCGCAACGCCTTCGTCGCCGTGCGTCCCCCCGGTCACCACGCCGAGTTGACGACGGCCATGGGTTTCTGCCTGTTTAACAATGCCGCGATCGGCGCCTTCCACGCCCGCGCCCAATGGGGGGCGGAGCGGGTGGCCGTGGTCGATTGGGATGTGCACCACGGCAATGGGACGCAGCATATCTTCTGGGATGATCCGGCGATGTTTTACGCCTCCACCCACGAAGCTGGCACCTTCCCGAATACGGGGTTTGCCAATGAAACCGGGGCGCATGGCAACATCGTGAATTGCCCTCTGCGCTCGGGCTGCGACGGAGAGGGGTTCCGAGAAGCCTTCTCGGATCGAGTCATGCCCGCTCTGCGGGCTTTCGCCCCCGACATCATCATTATCAGCGCCGGGTTCGATGCCCATGTGATGGATCCCCTGGCCAATTTGAACCTGAAAGTCGGGGATTTCACCTGGGCCACCCAACAGGTGATGGATCTTGCCGGAGAGATCTGCGACAACCGGGTCGTTTCCGTCTTGGAAGGGGGGTACGATATCACCGCCCTCGCGTCTTGCGTGAGTGCCCATGTGCGAACCTTGATGGAACATTAGGGCGCGCGGGGAACATCGGTACGGTCCATGTTGCGGGCGCGTCCTTTGGTCGCTACAATCCCGCGCCTTTGATCATGGCGACCTGTCGGACAGGGGCTCCGAAGGATCGGGCAACCGGACAGAAAATCGCCGGGCCGGGCAACCGGACAGAAAATCGCCGGGCCGGGCAACCGGACAGAAAATCGCCGGGCCGGGCAACCGGACAGAAAATCGCCGGGCCGGGCAACCGGACAGAAAATCGGATGAATGCATGACTGAAAGCGCCAAGGGACCGACGGGACTCCCCGAGGATATCGCGGCCCTGAGCTTCGAGCAGGCGATGGGGGAACTGGACTCCATCGTGCGCGAACTGGAGCAAGGGACCGTGGAACTGGACCGGGCCGTGGGCGCCTATGAACGGGGCGTGGCCCTGAAACGCCACTGTGACGTGAAACTGCGGGATGCCCGCATGACCGTGGAGCGGATTTCCATCGGCCCCGATGGGGCACCCTCCACCAGTCCCCTTGATGGGGTCTGAAGGGTCGTTTGGCCGAATCGCGAAGCGACGGGGCATGGATGACGGGCCGAACCAAGCCACATCAAATCAAACTTGGCCGGACCTGGAAACGGATACAGACTGATTGCGGGGGAAAGCAACCGTGAGTGATCTCAAAGAGGTCATGGCCGCCGAGGCGGAGGCCGTGAACGAACACCTTTCGAGCCTGTTGGCCACCACTCAGGCCCCCGAAGGGCGGGTGATCGAGGCCATGCGCTATGCCAGCCTCGAAGGGGGCAAGCGTCTGCGGCCCTTCCTGGTGCTGCGGTCCTCCCGCCTGTTTTCCGTCTCCCGGACCTGCGCGCTCAACGTGGCCGCGGCCATCGAGATGGTTCACTGCTATTCCCTGGTCCACGACGATTTGCCCGCCATGGACGACGATGACCTGCGCCGGGGCCGTCCAACCACCCACAAGGAATACGACGAGGCCACGGCCATTTTGGCTGGGGACGCGCTGTTGACCAAGGCCTTCGAGGTTTTGGCCCTATCCGGGACCCATTCCGATCCGGCCGTGCGCTGCGACCTGGTCATGGAACTGGCCACGGCGTCGGGTGCCCGGGGCATGGTTGGCGGTCAGATGGTTGACCTGATGGCCGAACGTGGCCTGACGGACACAGCCATGGATGTCGCGGCCATCACCCGCATGCATCAGATGAAGACCGGTCGGCTGATCAGCTTCTCCTGCGTCGCTGGAGCGATTCTGGGCAAGGCGCCGAAATCCCAGCGCCATGCCCTGTCCAATTACGCCCATGACCTGGGACTGGCCTTCCAGATCGCCGACGACCTGTTGGATGTGGAGGGCGATACCGCCACCCTGGGTAAGACCGCGGGCAAGGACGAAGCCGCGGGGAAGTCCACCTTCGTGTCGCTGTTGGGATTGGACCGGGCCCGGGAACAAGCCCGCATCCTCGCCGACCAAGCCGTGCGTCACTTGGACGTGTTTGACGAAAAAGCGGATCTGATGCGCGACGTCGCCCGCTTCGTTGTTGAGCGGAAGAGCTGAGCCGTCCCCCATCCAAGCGCCCCGCGCCTTGCTTCCCAAGCGCTCCGCGTCTTGCATACACTGGAGTATATGCCGTGAGTTCATCGCCTGAAACGCCTTTGCTGGACCGGATCGCGGACCCGTCCGGGACGCGCTCGCTGTCGCTGGCGGAACTGGAGCAACTGGCCGGAGAAGTCCGGTCGGAGATGATCGACGCGGTCTCCCGCACCG
>JAIOYK010000097.1 GCA_021741145.1 Rhodospirillum sp.
CCCCCCTTCTCCCACCGAGGAGCCCCCGTAACATGGCCCGCGAAAGTGATCGGAGGATCCAGGTCCGGGGCACCCTTGTGACCCAAAGCCCCCTTCATGTGGGCGGCATGGGCGAAAGCGGGGAGTCCGACATGCCCTTGGCCCGCGACGGCGCGGACCGTCTGGTGGTGCCGGGCACCAGCCTGACGGGCGCCTTGAGACAGTGGTGCGAGGGGCATTTCCCCCCCTCCCTGGTGGAGGCATTGTGGGGCGCCCTTCCCGACCACCCGGACGATGACGAGAGAGCGGCCAGTTCCCTGTTCGTGGCCGACGCCCTGATCGGAGCCGGCGGCCCCTCCTCGTCCGTCCTCCTCGATGGCGTTGGCATACACCGCGGCGGCGGCACGGCTTCCCCGGGTCTGAAATTCGACCGCATGGTCCTGGTCCCCGGAACACCCCTCCGCCTCTCCCTCACCCTGGAGGTTCCCCCGAAAGGCGACACCAGGGTCGCGGCCCTCGGCCATCTGCTGCGGGCCTTGACCGAGGGGCGCATTTCCCTGGGCGCCGCCACCAGCCGCGGCCTGGGGCGGGTGCGACTGGACGCCGACAGCCTGACCATCCACGAGGAAGACCTCCGGTCGCGGGCCGGATTGCTCGCGATCCTGAAGAACAGCGCCCCAAGGCGATCCGTCCAGGCGTTGATCGACGGGGATCCATCCCTCCGGCCCGACACAGGGGCGGACCTCACCCTATCGGTGGACTGGAGCCCGGTCGGCCCCGTGATGGTCAAGGACGGTCGAAGCGGACGGGGCGTGAAAATCATGCCCCTGGTCACCATCCGGAAAGATCAAACGCATCTGCTGTTGCCGGGCAGCGCCGTGAAGGGCGCCATCCGGTCCCATGCGGAAAAAATCGTTCGCACGGTCCTCGACCGCCCCGGCCCGGACCCAAGGGCTCGTCACGCCGGTCCCATGGAGGAGGTTCCGCTGGTCCGCCACCTGTTCGGCGTGGCGGGCCGTCGTGGCGCCTGGAGCGACGACGGCGCCATGTCGAGCGGGCGCGGCGCCCTAAGCGTCGCCGACTGCCTGTCCGCCCCCGTTCTGCCCGCCGGGACCTGGCGAATGGTCCTCGAAGCCGAGGATCCCGCCGCCGTTCAAGCGGCCTTGTCCTCGGAGACCGAGACCACGCCGCTTTTGAAGCCCACCCTGCATGTGGCCATCGACCGATGGACGGGGGGCGCGGCGGAGAACCGCCTTTTCTCGGTCCTGGAGCCGCATGGCGTCACCTGGGCTCCCTTGACCCTCCATCTGGACACCAGCCGCTTGGCTCCGTCCGAACACATGCCTGCCCTGGCCCTCCTGCTGCTGGTGCTCGAGGATCTGCACGCGGGACGGATGACCTTGGGGTATGGCGGCAACAGGGGCATGGGCGCGGCCAGGGTCGACCATCTTGGGATCGAGGGCGGCGCCGCGGATCCGACGGAGATCCCCATCGCCACGGAGCCCGATCAACCGGGCGTCCTGTCCGCCCTGACCAAAGAGAGCCGGTCCAGCTTGGCCGCCGCCTGGGGAAACTGGGTACGGGAGATGGGCGCGGACCAAACACGGGAGGAGACGGCGTGAGGGGCATTCTTCATACCTATCACTCGCCCCACTCCCTTCCCTTGACGGAGGCCGCGGCCTTTTGGGGACAGGCTGGACTGGGCGCCGGAGTGGCGCTCCTGTCATCGCCCCGGGCCCACGGCTTCGCCCGCGTGACCGGAGAGGGACACCTTCAACCGGCGCGGGAGTTTGGCGATGACTTAGTCCACGCCGCCTTCGAAGCCCGCCTGTTCAACGGCGCGGGGGAACTCCGATGGCGCGACGCCGACGGCACGGGAACGGGACCGGCCGTCCTTCTCACCCTCGCGGTCAAGGACAACACGGCCCCCTGGGTCTCCACGCGACAAGACCTGATCGGTCAGTTGGACAGCCACTATCTGCTTTGGGGGCGGGTCGTCGCCAGCGACAATCCGCCCCCGGAGCCGGAGGGCTGGATCACCGCCGCGGCCGCCCGGATTGGCGCCTATTCCGTTCCCCTTGACCCGGATGGGACAGCGGGACGCTTTCTTCGGATCACCGCGCGGGAGCTTCTCGTCATGGATCCGATCCATGGCAACGTGACGGTGTTCGACGAACTTCTCACCGGTGTCGAACGCACCGATGGCCGACCGGACCGAACAGGGAGAGCCTCCGATGGGACGGCATGATTTCAACAACCCCTACAATTTCGTTCCCGCTCCGGCGCGGCCCACCGAGGGTCCCCTCGCGGACCTGGGCGACGAAGCCCCCGCGTCCCACGGCCATTGGGCCCCGGATCGGATCAGCGGTTCGGTCACCGTGACCATGACCGCGGTCACCCCACTGCTCGTTCCCGACAGTTTTCCGGAGGAGGTCCCGGATCACGGCGGGCACGAAAGCTTCGACACCAGGAGGGATCCGCGCGACGCCTCCCTTCCCCTGATTCCGCCCACCTCCATCAAGGGGATGATCCGCGCCGCCTATGAAGCCGCGACGAACTCGCGGTTTGGGGTGCTCACCCTCCCCGATCGGCCCTTCGCCTACCGGCATCCCCCCAAGGTGGCCAACGAAATGATTCCCGCGCGTGTCGATGGGGACAAGATCCACCTTCTTTTCGGAGATCATGGCCTTGTCACCACGCCGTCCCTGACCCTGAAGGGAACCCAGGCGGCGGCGCGCCTTCCGTTTGGCGAGAATCAATCCCATGGCGGCAAACGCCGCGCCGACATTCAGGGCACCCCATACGCCACCGCCACACTGAAAAGCAAAGACGAACCAAACAGCCCTTTGACAAAAACGGGATACGTCTACGCGACGGGGAAAAACATAACCAGAAAAAAATATGAGCGATTCTTCATCTCCGACACGTCGAATACGCACATAAAAGACCTCACTCCAGACATAAAACTGCGCTGGAACCAGTTGATGGAGGAGTGCGAAGACCTGCATCTCGGCGCATTGAAGGAGCGGATGGGAACCGCGCCGCCACCGGACCCCTTCAGCCAGGAACATTGGGACAAATACGCCGAATACAGGGGGGACGAGCCGGGACAGACGGCCTTCTCCCGCCATGTCTACGACAAAAGATCCTACCCCCTGTTTGCCAGGGACCCGGCAAGCGGCACCCTCCAGGGGGCCCGTTTTCTGTGTTACGCCCATGTCCGGGTCAAAGGCCAGGAGCTGGAGGTCGTGGATCTTTATCCCGTGCAGATCCCCCGGGGGATGTACAGGACCATGCCCGACGCCCTGGTTCCCGATGATCTGAAGCCCGCCCGCGCCCTAAGGGAGCTGTCCCCCGCCGACCGGGTCTTCGGTTGGGTCAATCCCGCTGGTCCCGGCGCCTACCGGGGCCACCTGCGTGTCGGCGCCGTCCATGTCACGCCCCCCGAGAACGGCGAGGCCATCAGGACCTTTGGGAACGGCGACGACACCTTCCCGAAAGAGGGCCTTCCCCTGGCCATCCTGGGCCAGCCCCGGCCCCAGCAATGGCGGTTTTACGCCAGCCAGAACCGGGAGGGCGCGCCCGCCGACCACCGGAAAAACTATGACGGCAACCGGTTCATCCGGGGCCGCAAGATCTATCCCCACCACAAGGGCCTGGAAAGCTCGCCTGAAACGACCAACTCCCATTGGCGCCCGGCTCGGGAAGACTCCGACCCCATGGCCGTGAACGGCGCCAAGGGCTCCTGCTACCGCGAATACCAACGCCCGGGTCCGCCCGATGGGGCGCGGGATAGTCAGAACCGAAGCATTAAGTCCTGGGTGGAGCCGGGCACCACCCTGCGCTTCACCCTTCACCTGGACAATCTGTCCATCGTGGAGTTGGGCGCCCTGCTCTGGCTGCTTGACGGCATGCCGGACAGTCCGGATCCGTCCCCCGCCCGCCCCCGCCACCATCGCTTCGGCGGCGGCAAGCCACTCGGGTTCGGCAGTGTGACCCTGGGCATCCAGACCAGCGACCTGCGCACGGGAACCCAGTGGAAAGACGCCTATACGTCCTTCCACGACAGTCCCCCCGAGGAGGAGCGGGATCGGCGGCGGGACGCGGTCTTGGCCTTCCAGGCCGCCGTCGGCGCCCTCTTGTCACGGGCGGCCACCGGGGAGCCGGCTCCGCCGTTTTCCACGGCCCCATGGATCGCCGCGCTCCTTCAGGCGGCGGAGGGGCTGTCCCCGCCGATCCATGCCCCTCGTCCCTCGGATACCCTCTCCCTCCCCGGGACGCCCCCGAAAACGCGGGCGGAAAACTTCAAGTGGTTCGTCGCCAATGCCCTTGCCAAGGGGGAAGACTCCATCCTTCCTTCCCTGACCGCGTCCGATCCCCGCCTCCCCTATCGGACCCCACGCTAGAAATAGACCCTGTGGATTTTTTACAACACACTGATTAAAAATGATAATTATGCATATATCGGCGGAAGGACGCGAAAAAGGAACGCGTTTTCGGAAGATTCGTCCGAACCCTGTGGAATCAGCCTCATTTTCCCAAGCGTTGACATCCTGTTACAGACCAGTAAGCTGGCCCTACCGCTGGTAAGGCTCAGCGTTTGAAACGCGTTTTACGGCAGCATACATGCTCCCTCTCCTTTTTTTGCTGGCCCTACCGCTGGTAAGGCTCAGCGTTTGAAACTCCTTTCATTGTCATTGTCGTCTCCTGATTGCGCTGGCCCTACCGCTGGTAAGGCTCAGCGTTTGAAACGAATGCTCTCTGAGTGACTTCCTAAGTAATAGGCGCTGGCCCTACCGCTGGTAAGGCTCAGCGTTTGAAACTCAAGGGTGGGTGGGCCGCTCGGGTGACAGGATATGCTGGCCCTACCGCTGGTAAGGCTCAGCGTTTGAAACGGACATTGTTAAAAAACTCCCGAGGATGTTGCGCTGGCCCTACCGCTGGTAAGGCTCAGCGGCTGAAGCCCATCCGGGACAGTGATTTGGGCTGGTGGGCCAATGACGCCCGGTGTCGGCTCCCCAGGACGCGGGCCTTGGGGTCTGTCCTGGTCGGATATCCGGACCAAGCCATTTCCAGACGAGGGCGGCCTAGCGGCGGCGGCCCCTCCCAGCCCTCCGCCGAAAGCCGAAGACGGCGGATCTCAGGCGCCAAAGGTGTCCAGAACCAGGACCCGCGCATCATAGAACACCGTGACACCCGCCATGTTCACATAGCTGAACAACAGATCGCGGTTCATGGTCATCGTGGCCGCGCCGACGCTGAAGATCTTGGTTCCCGATGTGATGTCGATACAAACGGTGCCCGCCCCATCCAACAAGGCGCCGCGGTGGGTGGTCTTCACCTGGGCCAGAACACGATCAAGGATCCCCGTCACATCGTCGAAATTCTCGTAATCGATGCCCTCGGTGACCTCCACCCCCACGTCCCGCCGCCCCGCGCGGTCAAGAAGGCCCAGAACCAACCCCTTGAACATCCCAGCCTGTGGCGCGGATTCGATCGACGGGATGACGATGATTTTTCTCAAGGGCTCCCCATAGGACGACACGGTCAGATGCGTGTAAATCGCCCGCAGATTTTGCCGCCAGGGGTGCCGGGTCACCCCCGCCAGGGTCTCCCCCCTTTCGGGCGTCCGCTCTTGCGCCAACAAGACGCGCACATCGGCGCTACCGCCCCCCAACAGGGATATCGGGATCCCGGTCATGGTCGCCACATCCCGAACCGCGTCGCCAGACGCGGAGGACAGCCCCATGATCAGCACACTTCGACCGCGGTAGTCGCCTTGGTTCTGGACGGACGCGCGCGACCGGAGAAGACCATGGCGGCCCAGGAACAGGCCGAACAGGGATCCGACGAGCAAGGCTATTCCGATCCCCGTCCAGAGCAGAGCGCCCGTGGCCTGGGCCGACCACTGTCGGCTGGTCCACCACGCCCGCAGCCTGTCATCGAACCGCATCGGCTCCAGCGGCCAATGGAAGACCGCTTGGACCAATTCCAGAAAGCCGTCCGCCGTCCAGCCCGTCCCCACGGACGCGCCAATCAGCAGAACAACCATCCATATCAGGCGAGGCGACCCCGTCATACCGGATCCTCCGAAAGGGTCAGCACCGGGTAAAGGCGATACCCCAGGAACTGGAAGCCCCCGGTTTCCGCCGCCCGTCGCGTCACCGTCGCATAGACCGGGATCCCCTCTTTTTGTAGCAAGGGAATCAGGCAGGCGGTCAGGACGAATTCGCCCTGGACCAGAACCGCGCGGGGGTTCAAACGGACAATCCTGGCAACCTCGTCGCGGGCCAGATCCAGGATATCCCGCGTTGTCAGATCCTCCTCCACCCGAGGAAAAGGCCAATCGACAATCGGTCCAATCTCCTCGGCCCCGGACCGCTGATCCTCTTTCCAAGTCGTGGACGGATGGTTGGTCACGTTGAGGAAAGGTCCGAGTTCTGGCGTCTTCCCGGGACGGGACCCGTCCGCGACAGGCGCCACCGCCGGTCTCCCGCGCGCGATGGCCTCCCGATAGCCGTCGAGAAGGCTCCCCACCTCCTGGGTCAGGTCGACCTCCTCCCGCCGACTGATCTGGATACCGCCATGGGCAAAGCTGTTTCTGACTTTGCCGGATCGCTTGGCCTGGGGACCGCTCTCCGCCCGCCAGCGCTCCTCGCACCGGCTTTGAACCCGGTGCACTCTCCGTTTGCTGGGCGGCGCCCCTTCACCGGCGAACGGCAATTGGTCTTGGTCTTCATCCGCGTAAAGCAGGGGCCACATCTCATCCAAGGTGATCGCGGCCTCGATGAGGCGGCCCACGGCCAGATAACGCTCAGCCAACCCCAAAGCGGCCCGCTGCGCCGCCATCCCGGTCAAATTGCTTTCATCCGTGGACAGGTGGTTCATCGTCGCCTCGAGTGTCCTCAGGACATGGGCCAAGGGCGCCCGCGCGCCTGTCGGAGCCTCCATGGAAGAGAGAAGACGACGCACCAAGGTGGCGGGGGTTTCGCCGGTCGCCGCGCGCCCCAGAAGCAGGGCGGGCAGGTTCACGGTCTCGAAATCCCGATTATACCGCTCAAGGGCTTCGGCCAAGGCGGCGAAGCCCCGGGTTTCCCGCAACGGCTCCAATAGGGAGGAGGGCATGCGCCCGGTCTCCATCAAAACCCGAATCGCCAAGGAGACCTCGCCCAGCCGGATGGTTTCCGTCAGATCCCACAAAGGGGTGACCGTATCCCCCTCGACATCTTGCCTGGCTTCCCAAGCCCCATAAAAGACCTTGATCGGTCCCTTGTGACCCGCGGCGCGCAGATAGGTGGACACCGTCCCCGCGAAAAATGGCACGGACCGAAACCCGAGGGAGATATCCAAGACAAGGGTGTCTTCTGCGTCGACGGCGGCGGTACTGATCCGAACCAGGGTATCGAAGAGCGTCCATTGGTCCGACATGGTGCGACCCGCGCCGATGGTCTCGAAGCGCGGCGCCGGCACCGGCTTTAAGTCCGGATGCCCCTCATTCCCCCATGCGACCGCCCGTCGGAGGTCGGCTGGAAAGGGGTCGGACCGGTTCTCCCACAGGGTTTGAACCTTCTCGGCTTCATCCGTAACCAGGAGGGTTAACCTATCGGCGCCATGAATCCTCGCGAGTGCGTGGCTGGGGTAGCGTGACCGGACCCCCAGGTCCCGCCGGACGCCGCCATCCTCTCCCATCGGGCAATAGACCGTTTCGCTATAGGGAATCCCTTTCGCTTGGCCCGTCCCCACGAAACCAATCACATGTACACGGTTCATATTCACCTTCCCCCGAAGCAGTGGACCCCCGAAGCAGTGGACACAGCGAAATGCGGCGCGACGCTCGGCTGGATCAGACCTGATAGCGCCAAACGCGAGGTCACGACCTGGCTCCGTCCGACCACGACCCACCCGAGCAGTCCGCCGGATTTCGCACCGATCCGATCTTATCATTCTTGGCAAATTTTCGCATTTTCAACCGGTACCCCTTGGACCCGATGGCCCAGGAGATTGGCGGAGGGGGTGGGATTGGAATTCCTTTTATTTCCGCATAATATTAGGCTTCACAACTTCATAGCCCATCCGGTCCAGCAAGGTTAAGCGCGGGTTACCGCTTCCCTCGCTTATCGAATGACCGGGCACCCGTATACCCCAGATATCCAGCGCCGAAGAGCCACCAAAGATCCGAGGGAATCGCGGCCAGTAGGTTGGTGATGTTCTGTGTCGCGACGGTCACCGAGTCAGGCCACCAGATGCCGAGGATGCCCCCGAAGAAGCACAGGCCAATGACCCCGTACATCAGGTAGAGGAACGTTGGCCGCGCCCGGCTCGTCCACGGGTCCTTGGAATTCGCTTCCGCCAGTATGGCCGACATCTGGAGCTCCAGGGTTTTCAACTCCCCGGACTGTTGCAGCTCCATCAACTTCAATTTGGCCGCGTTCCGCTCGTCATCGCTGGTGAACAGTTTGTCCACCAGATTGGCGAGCGGGGCCACGATGCCGGAGGCGGCGCCCGCGATAGCTTCCCCGATCATGCCGGATACTCCCGCCAGGGCAGTTGGAAGTGGGGGCCGTCCTTGAAACGGATCCAGTCCCCGCCCCATTCGAGGGGAACGCCTTCGATCATCGCGGCGGCTTTCATGGCTTCGGCGATCTTGTCGTAGAGCGGCCAATCCCACCGAACCGAACCGCCCACATAGGCCACCAAGTCAACGGCGTGGCCGGTCAAATGCCGGGACCGCAAGGTTGTGCTCGCGCCACCATCGTAAAGCGCGCGTTGGCGGGCCGGGGTGCGGAGCCCCTCGGTTACACCGAAATCGACATCGGTCAGGGCGATGGCCCGTTCGACGACGCACGCCAGATCCGGATGAACGCCGTGGAGCCGCTCTTTCGAGCGGGGGGAGAGGCGAAAGGGCACCTTAAAACCCTCCTTTGATTTTGTCCCAGGCCACGGCCATGACCGCGCCGATCCCCCCTCCGCTCAAGCCAATGGCCCAGAGGACACCGGCCCCCCGGTTCAAGACAACCTCGTGCGCGGCCACCTTCGCGCGGGTCAAGGCGCTGTCGGTACCGAGGCCCTCCAGTCGGGCCGAGATCACCATTTGTGTCTCGATCACCGAATTGACCTTGGTATGGAGACCACGCCTCGCCTCGTTGCCATCACGGACCAGATCCTTGACCGCCGCGACGTCGGCCTGGAGGTTCCCCAGGAGAAGGGACAGGTGGTTGATCTCTCCGTCCGTCATTCCGAAGCGGCCCCCAGAGCGGAAACGGCGGTATCGACGATGCTCTGAAAGTCGCCGAGGTCCCCGATACGGCGCCCAGGGCGTCGCGGATCACGTCCAGGTTGCCCACCAGGGCGCCCATGTCCTCGCTGGCGTTCTCGTTGCCCCCGGCCATGGCCCGGGCCAAGGTGTCGATGACGACAAGCCGCAAGGGCACGCCTTGGCGGTCCGCCCAAGCCTGGATCCGATCCACCAGGGGGGCGGTATCGGCGCGGGGATCCAGGAGGGTCAGGGGCACGGTGACCACGCCGAGGGGGAGATCCTCCCCGTCCAGGCCGTGCGCGCGCTTGAAGGCCGCGGGGCTGTTGCGGCTTTCATCTTGGCCATGTCGATCTTGCTCATGCCCATCATCGCAGCCCGGGCACGACCGGTGGCTTCCCGATCCGATGCACCGAGCATGGTCGCAAGTGCTACCGGCAAGACCTGCCACGACACACCCCAGCGATCGGTCAGCCAGCCGCGATTTCCGGCCTCGCCGCCATCCGCGATCAGCGCATCCCAGATGCGGTCGGTTTCGGACTGGCTCTGGGTCGTCACCGAAATCGAACATGCCGGGTTCAGCTTGTGGTTCGGGCCACCGTTGAGAATACGATAGGGCGCGCCGGCCAGCTCGAAGTCCACGATCATCGGGCATTCACCAGCCGCCGCCTCGGTGAGCAGGCGGCTGTCGGAGATCAACGAGACATCGCTTGTCACAGGTCAATGATCCCGCCGCGCGAACCATGTATATTCGCGCCGACAGGAAATCAGGCGCGGGGCCGGGGATAGCATGACCGCAAGACGAAAGATCCTTTATTTGCCGCTCGCCATTGTCGCCGCGCTCGCGCTCGCCCTGGGGGGTGTCGTGGCCCGGCAGGCTTCGAAGGTCGGCGAGATCTTCGCGGCCAACGAGACGCTCAAGAGCGAGGGCTACGACCTCTCGGCGTTCGAATTCGAGCTTTTGAGCGCGATGTATTTCATTGACCACGGGCAGTATCTGCGCGGCCTGCGCCGCCTCGACGCGATCCACGACAAATATGTCGACCGGAAGGGGCTGGTGAAGATCCCCGCTTTCGCGAGCCCCGAAGAGAAGCTGGAATTCTATCTCGACCGGCAGAACCCCGAAACCGGAGCCTTCTATCCGAACGGCACGGATCCGCTCTTCGCCTATGTCGGCGTGACCGCGAACATGATCAACTTCATCGAGGTTCTGTCGCGGAACGCTGGCAGACCCTTCGCGCTGAAATATCCGCTCCGCTTCCTCGACGACATTTCGACGCCCGACAAGGTGACGGCGATGCTGGACGACGTTTCCCGCGTCGGCTGGATCGGTGCGCGCTTCAAGCCGCCCTTCGTCAGCGCCATCGAGTTGAATGACCTGATCGGGCAGGACGAGCATCTGGGCATCCACGGCTTCACCGACGCGTGGAAACACGCCTTCTACCATTGGTTCTACGACAACCAGAACCCCGACACCGGCCTGTGGGGTGCCCGCGACCGGGCGTCCGGCGCAATGCTCGGCGGTGGCGATGTCGGCGACAGCGGCAAGATCATCAAGATGTTCGTCGACAATGAAGGCAACGACCTTCGTCCCGATGAATTCCCGCTGCGCCATGTCGACCGGATATTCGCGACGTCGATGGACCAGTTGGCAGATCCCATGCCAGCCCGCCCCGACGAGCAGCACCGCTGGATCCTCGACCGGGATCGCGGCTTCCGCTTCCTGACCCGCTATCTGTGGCCCCGTCTCTCCGTCGATGACCGGCGGCGGGCGCGGGCGCTGATGGAGAAATTCGTCCGCGTCCGTTTCGAGCGCTATTTCGTCGCGTCGGACGGCGCGTTCAGCCTCTATCCCGATGCCGACCATGCCGACCTGGACGGCACCGGCGAGGCGCTCGGGATGCTCGACTACACCGGCGCGCTCGCGCCTGAAAAGCAGACTCGTCTCTGGGGCGCGCCAGCGGAGACGATCATCGATCTCGGCAGGCGGGTCGTCCCGTTCCTGGCGCCGCGCGATCTTAATCTCATCGCTCGTCGGAAGACCGTCAAGTCGCTGCGATTTTACCGCGCCGATCCCGGCGGAGATTTCGTCGGCAATGCCGCCGCCATCCTCTATCCGAGTGAAACGCCCGTTCTTGATCTCGTCGACCTTGCGCCCCGGCTGACGCACTGGCTGGAGACCACGCCGCAATCCATGGGCAACTGGGTCAACCGGGATGCAACGCTTGCGAAGCTGTCGGATGCTGGCATCGCCGCCGCGCC
>JAIOYK010000098.1 GCA_021741145.1 Rhodospirillum sp.
GGGACCCGAAGGTCCCCGGCCGGGTTTGGGCGGGAGCCCAACGGGCCGTCAGGCCCTCTACGCCGCCACCCCATTGAAGTCGAAGCCAGCGTCGTCCACGGCCTTCTCGACCGCCGCGTCGTCGTCCAGACCATCGACCGTCACATTCCCGGTGGCGAGGTCGACGGTGACCTCCGCATCGGCCTTGACGGCCTTGATGGCCTTCTCCACGGAGCTGGCGCAGCCGCCACAGGTCATGCCACCGACGTTGTAAACCTTAGCCATGATGTTCTTTCCCCTTGGTTGAGTGCGTAAGGCCAGCCCACCGTTACAGGCGTCCGACCAGGGATCCGCCGCCGGTTTCCACCAGCGTCGAAATGGGTACAAGCGTAATGCCCTTGCGCCTCAGGCTGGGCAGCCAGACGCGCAGGGCGGCGATGGTCGCGTCCTTTGGGTGCCCGATCCCGACCGCCATCCCATGGGCCTTGGCGGCCTCCTCCAGCCTGGCCAACTGGCGGAGCACCGCGGCCTTGTCGGGCAAGTTATCCAAAAACACATTCCGCCCCACCCGGGGCACGTCCGCCATCGCCGCGATGGGCAGCCCCACGGAATTGGCCGCGGTCATCGAATCCAACCAGAGCAGGCCCCGCTTCCTCAACTCGCCCATGACCAGGGACATACCCCGGGTGTCTGCGGTGAAGCGGCTGCCCATGTGGTTGTTGATCCCAACGAACTCCGCCCCCTTGTCCAGGTTGCGGCGCAAGCGGGCGAGGATCTCGTCGTCGCTCAGGCCCACGCCCAGGGCATCGGGACCCGGATTAATCTTCGAATTCAGGGGCTCCATGGGCATGTGCATCAGAATTTCGTGCCCCGCCCGGCGTCCGGCCCGCATCTGGTCGGCCAGATCCTGGGCATAGGCCAGATAGGCCAGGGTCAGCGGCCCCGGCAGGTCGCGGGTCTTCGCCGTGCGTTTGCGATCCAAGCCAAGGTCGTCGATGACCACCGCCACCACCGGCCCGACAGCGGGCGGGACGACCAGGGCGTAACGCTTCCAGGGTGGATTAGCGGTATCATGGTCGGCCTCGGGGAAACTCAGGTCCTCCGGCAAGGCGACGGGGGCGGCCTTCTCCGGCTCGTGGACATAGGTATCCTCCGGCAGCTTTTCTTCCATCACGTATCCAGGACCGTCACCGCGCAGAAGGTCCTGGAACTCCTTGGGGAGAGCCGCCGATTGAACGGGAGCGGCACCCTCGCGGATGGCGAGGGGCTCCCCCCCGTCCCGGATTTGGGGAGGCAGGGGCCGTGGTGCCAGCGGATCGGGCCTCGCCCTTTGTTCCGCCAGGGGCTTGAGCGGTGGCGGCAGGCCCGGACGGGGCAAGGGCGGCGGTTTGTATTGGTTGGGATTGTCGGGTCGTCCAGGGTAACCCTTCAGGTTCGCGGTCGACCCCGGATCGACCGAGCCAACACCCCGACCATCGGTCACCACCCCCTTGGGCGCCACCGTCTCCTTCCCACCGAACTGGAGTCCCAGGGTCAAACCGACGCCCAGGCCAATCGCCAGGGTCGCGGCCGCCAGGACCATCAGGGCCAGGGGCGACAGGCGGGACACGAAGTGGGCGAACCGGTCGAGGATCCCCGAGGTGTAACCTCCGTTCAGCACCTAGGCGCGCTCCTTCTTATCGCCCCGATTTTGAGCGAGAGGATCCACCGCCGGGCGCCAGCGACGCAACAACAGGGAACTGCCCACCACCGAGACACTGGACATGGCCATGGCCGCCCCGGCGATCATGGGATTGAGCAAACCGAGCGCCGCCAAGGGCAAAGCAATGGTATTATAGACGAAGGCCCAGAACAGGTTCTGGCGGATCTTGGCGTGGGTGGCCTTGGACAGGCCCAGCGCCCAGGGCAGCAGGGCCGGATCACCGCGCATCAGCGTAATGCCCGCCGTCTCCATGGCCACGTCTGTCCCCGTGCCCATGGCGATGCCGACATCCGCGGCGGCAAGGGCCGGAGCGTCGTTGACGCCATCGCCAACCATGGCCACGACCTTTCCCTCGCTCCGTAGGGCGGCGACAGCCTCGGCCTTATGGTCTGGCAGGACCTCCGCGCGCACATCCTCGATCCCAACCTTCGCCGCCACGGCCCGGGCCACCCGCTCCGAATCACCGGTGAGCATGACCGGGGTCACCCCCATGGCCTTCAGCGAGGCCACGGCGACCTTCGCGCTATAGCGTACGGGGTCGGCGATGGCGAAGAGTCCCAGGAGGGCCTTCGCCCCGCTGTCACCCATCCAGACGGCGGAGGCCCCCTCCTTCTCGATCCGCGCGGCCTCGGCCTCCAGGGTGTCGAGGGAGATCCCCGCCTCGCCCAGGAAGCGGCGGCTGCCGATCAACAGGGTTCGGCCCGCGACGACCGCGGAAATGCCCTTGCCCGCGATGGCCCGGAAGTCCTCGAAGGACGGCAGGGTCAGTTCCCGCTCCTCGGCGGCGAGACGCAGGGCATGGGCCAGGGGGTGGCCGCTTCCGCCCTGGGCCGCCGCGGCCAGGGTGAGCAGGGCATCCTCGCCGGGCGCGCCCGCCGCGGGAAACAGACCCGTGACCGCGGGGCGTCCCTGGGTCAGGGTGCCGGTCTTGTCGAAGGCAATGGTCGTGCAATGGTGGGCCTGCTCCAAGGCGGCGGCGTCCTTGACCAGGATCCCCAGGCGCGCGGCCACGCCGGTACCCACCATGATGGCCGTTGGGGTCGCGAGCCCAAGAGCGCAGGGGCAGGCCACGACCAGCACGGAAATACCCGCGACGATGGCCGTCTCCATCTCCCCACCGACCAGCCACCAGCCGAGGAAGGCCAGCACCGCCAGGGAGACCACGGCGGGTACGAAAACGGCGGCGACCTTGTCCACCATCATCTGGACAGGCGCCTTACTGGCCTGGGCCGTTTCCACCATGCGAATGATGCGCGACAAGGTGGCATCCTTGCCGGTCGCCGTCACCTTGACCCGGATCAGGCCGTCGGCGTTGACCGAACCGCCGATCACCCGGTCACCGGGCTCCCGGGTCACGGGAAGGCTCTCGCCGGTCACCAGGCTTTCGTCGACCTCGGTGCGGCCCTCGATCACATCGCCGTCCACGGGCAGACTCTCGCCGGGGCGCACCAGCACGATTTCGCCAAGGGAAAGGCGGTCCACGGCCACGTCCTCGACCACGCCGTCCACGTCCCTATGGGCGATGTCGGGCCGCAGACGCATCAATGCCCGGATGGCCGAGGCAGCCGAGCCCTTGGCCCGAGCCTCCAGCCATTTGCCGAGCATGACCAGGGTAATGACCACCGCGGCGCCCTCGAAATAGAGGCCATCGGCCGGATCGCCCAAAGCCACCCGCCAGAGCGACAACCCATAGGCCGCCGAGGAGCCAAGGGCCACCAGGGTATCCATGTTCCCGGCCCCTGCCTTCAGGGTCACCCAAGCGCCCCGATAGAAGCGGGCACCGGCGACGAACTGGACCGGCGTAGCCAGGACCAATTGCCAAAGAGGCGAAATCCGCCCGGGGAGGCCGGTCATATGGGCCACCATGTCCCATATCAACGGGAGCGTCAGGACCGCGGCGAGGGTGAAGAGCAGCATTTCAGACCGGTCGCCCCGGGCGTCTTGGCCTTGTAGGGCGGGGCGGTCGGCGGTGATGGGTTCGGCGCCAAAACCGGCCTTGTTGACCGCGGCGATCAGGTCCTCGGCCCGGCCCAGGCCGCCGGAGATCATCACCCGCGCCTGCTCCGTCGCCAGGTTCACGCTGGCGCTCTCCACGCCGGAGACCTTGCCCAGCACCCGCTCCAACCGGGTGGAACAGGACGCGCAGGTCATGCCGGTGATCGCCAGTTCCACCTCATCGGCGGGGCTTTGTGTCTTCGGAGCCTCCACGGTTGGCCCGGTCTTGCCCCCTCTCTCGCTAATGGCGGTCATGGCCTGGATTTCCTCTTTCGGTGCGGTGATTTAAGCGGTCCCGACCATATAGGGCGGGCGGGACCCTGGCGCGAATCCCGAAAAATGGGACCCAGCCATGAATGGGGTTCCATGCGGGATCCGCAAGCCGTGCTTGACCCGGTCCGCCCGGCCCGGCACTCTTGCGGCCCGCCGCTGTCGCCGGTGGCCCCACTGTACTGTCCAGACCCGGGTAACGTAAATGTTCTTGCTGATCGATAACTACGACAGCTTCACCTACAATCTATGGCACTACCTGGGAGAACTGGGCGCCGAGGTCGAGGTGCGGCGCAACGACGCCTTGACCGCGGACAACGCCCTGGCCCTGAAGCCCGAAGGGATCATCCTTTCTCCCGGCCCTTGTGATCCCGACCGGGCGGGCATCTGCCTGGAGCTGGTCGCCAAGGCCGCCGCGACGCGCCTGCCCCTGTTCGGCGTCTGCCTGGGACACCAGACCATCGGCCAGTCTTTCGGCGGTGTCGTTACCCGGGCGCCAGCCCCCATGCACGGCAAGGTCAGTCCGATGCTCCACGGGGGCAAGGGTGTCTTCGCGGGCCTTCCCTCCCCCTTCCCGGCGACCCGCTACCACTCGCTGATCGTCCAGCGCGACAACCTGCCCGCCTGCCTGGAAGTCACCGCCTGGACCGACGACGGCCTGATCATGGGCCTGGGCCACAGGGAGCTGCCCATCCAGGGCGTGCAGTTCCATCCGGAAAGCATCGAGACACAGGGCGGCCACGACTTGATCCGTAACTTCCTCACTCTGGCCAAGGGAGCCAAAGCCCCATGAGCGCTTCGCCCAACGGGATCGATATGAAGGCGCTGATCGGCATGGCCGCGACCGGCCGGCCCCTTTCGGAAGCCGATGCCACCCGGGCCTTCGAGGCCATCATGTCCGGTGATGCCACCCCGGCCCAGATCGGCGCCTTCCTCATGGCCCTTAGGGTGCGTGGAGAAACGGTCGAGGAAATCACCGCGGCGGCCCGCATCATGCGCGCGAAGGCCGCCGCTATCAAAGCTCCGGCCGGTGCCATCGATATCGTCGGTACGGGCGGCGACGCCTCGGGCACCTATAATATCTCGACAGGCGCGGCCATCGTTACGGCCGCCTGTGGCTTGACCGTCGCCAAGCATGGCAACCGGGCGGCGTCGTCGAAAAGCGGATCCGCGGACGTGCTGGCCGCCCTGGGAGTGAACCTCGACGCGTCCCTCTCCCAAGTGGAAAAGGCCATCGCGGAGGCGGGTATCGGCTTCATGTTCGCCCAACGCCACCACAGCGCCATGCGCCATGTCGCTCCCGTGCGCGGCGAGTTGGCCACCCGCACGATCTTCAACCTGCTCGGTCCGCTGGCCAATCCGGCGGGGGCCAAGCTGGAACTGATGGGCGTCTTCTCCGCCCAATGGGTGGAGCCCCTGGCCGAGGTCCTGGGGCGCCTGGGCGCGGAACGGGCCTGGGTGGTCCATGGTTCCGACGGGCTGGACGAGATCACCACCACCGGCCCGACCATGGCCGCGGAATTCCGGGGTGGCGTGGTTCGGGAGTTCACCATTACGCCCGAGGACGCGGGTCTGCCCATCGCCAAGCCCGGGGATCTGAAGGGCGGCACGCCGGAGGAGAACGCCCAGGCGATCCGGGTTCTGCTGGACGGGGCGCCTGGGGCTTACCGGGACATCGTGGTGCTCAACGCCGCCGCGGCCCTGGTCGTCGCCAGCAAGGCCGCGACCCTGAAGGAAGGCGCCGCCGTGGCCCAGGAAGCCATCGATTCCGGCGCCGCCAAGGCAACGCTCGCCAAACTGGTGGCCATCACCAACGAACCGACGGACTCCTGACGTGAGCGATATCCTCAAGAAGATATGCGCCACCACCGCCGAGGAGGTGGCCCGCCGCAAAAGCCGTGAGCCGGAAAGTGCCCTGATGGAGCGCGCCAAGGCCGCCGCCCCCCCCCGAGGCTTCGCCAAGGCCCTTGCCACCAAGGTGGATGGTGGCCACTACGGCCTGATCGCCGAGATCAAGAAGGCCAGCCCCTCGGCGGGACGGATCCGGTCGGATTTCGATCCGGCCACCCTCGCCCGCGCCTACGCGGCCGCGGGAGCGACCTGCCTGTCGGTGCTAACCGACGGCCCCTATTTCGAGGGGCACGCCGACTTCCTGACACAGGCCAAGGCCGCGGTCCCCCTGCCCGCCCTACGCAAGGACTTCATGATCGACCCCTGGCAGATCACCGAGGCCCGCGCCATGGGCGCCGATTGTATCCTGTTGATTCTCGCCTGCTTGGAAGACGCCTTGGCCACCGAAATGGAGGCCAAGGCCTTCGAATTGGGCATGGATGTCCTGGCCGAGGTCCACGACGAAACGGAACTGGCGCGTGCCCTCGCTTGCCTGACGACCCCATTGATCGGGGTGAACAACCGGAACCTCAAAACTCTGGTCACCGATATCGCCACCACCGAACGCTTGGCCGAAGGACTACCCGAGGGACGCGTCCTGGTCAGCGAAAGCGGCCTGAAGACCCGGGACGACTTGGACCGCATGGCAAAGGTCGGTGCTCGGCGGTTCCTGATCGGCGAGCACTTCATGCGCCAACCCGACGTGGAGGCGGCCACCCGTGCCCTGATCGGGGCACCATTTTAGACACCCCGCGCCAAGCCCCATCCTCCCTTGATTCCCACCGAGAACTAAAGTAGAACTTTTAACGGATATTCACGTTTGGTTCTTTCCTCTCTGGTGGGTCGACCTCTCACCTTTGGTGGACTGAGTCTTGGCTTCCCGGTGCCCTGTCTGGCTTTCCGGTGAAGAAACTGCGGAGCGTGCCCCCGGTTGGGCGTGGCGCGCGAGGGGATCATGGATCATGCTGACGCGCAAACAGTTCCTTTTGCTGACTTTTATCGACAAGAGCCTTCGGGAAAGCGGGGTTTCCCCCTCCTTTGACGAAATGAAGGACGCCCTGGATCTCAAGTCCAAATCGGGCATTCACCGGTTGATCAAGGGGCTGGAGGAGCGGGGCTTCCTCCGTCGTCTGCCCCACCGGGCCCGGGCGCTGGAGGTTATTCGCCTGCCAGAGAACCTGACCACCGATGGGGCCGAACCGGGGTCCGGCGCGGCCAACGAAGACCAAACAGCCGCTTCGCCCATCCCGTCCGAAGAGGACCCCAAAGGACGGGAGCCGAAGCTGCAGGTCATCACCGGGCACTTCAGCCCCACCCTGCCCGCGGCCCATGTGCCCGAGGCCATGAGCGCCAAAGCCATTTCCCTTCCCCTTCTGGGAAAGATCGCCGCGGGCACGCCAATCAGTGCCCTGAGCGACCCGTCCAGATTCGTGGAAATCCCCGCGGGGCTGGTGTCGGGCGGAGAGCATTTCGCCTTGACCGTGGAAGGAGATTCCATGGTCGAGGCGGGAATCCTCGATGGGGATACGGCGATCATCCAGCGGTGCGACAACGCGGAAAACGGGGCCATCGTCGTCGCCCTGGTGGATCGGGAGGAAGCCACCCTGAAGCGCCTGCGCCGCAAGAAAGATTCTATCGCCCTGGAGCCGGCGAATGCCCGCTACAAGACGCAGATCTATGGCCCGGACCGGGTCGGCATCCAGGGTCGGCTCGTGGGACTGGTCCGGGTGTACTGAGCCTCCCTCACCCCGCCCTCGCCCCGATCATGAAAAGCAAAGCGGCGCCTCCTCTCGGGGCGCCGCTTGCATTTGACCGATTGGTCGAGAGGGTGCGGCCATGGTATTTGATTTTATGGGCATGTTCCGGCCGGAACATGCCCCAGTGCACCGACACCTCAAAAAGAGTCATCGGCCCGTGCACCCGGTCCTTGTTTGTGCATCACCTTTCCAAACTCAGGCTGAAGCCTTCGTTTGCGTCGATGCACGAGTCCCTTACGCCGCGTCCTCGTCCTTGCTGGAACGGTTTGAACTGACGTAGGCGATGGACGCGTGCTCGGAACAATAGGGCTTGGAAGGAATGGACGGCTTGCCACAGAAATGGAATCCGGGCTCCCGGGGATCACCAATGGGCCAGCGACAGGTATGGGCCGACAGGTCGACAACGGAGCGGATCTTGGGTTCGGGCTTCACTTCCTTCTTGGTGCGCTTGATGGGCGACGGACGCCCCTTCAAGCCCAATCGGTGTGCCTTGCCCACCACCGCGTTCTTACTGACACCCAGTTCCTTACCGATCTCTCCGGTGGTCAGGCCCTCCGCCCACAGCTTCTTGAGCTGCTCCACCTTCTCATCGTTCCAACCCATGGTTACGTCCTATCCTTCCAACGAATGCGACACTGAATGTCTGTCCACGGAAAATACCCCTTCCGCGCTGGTTTGGCTTCGCGTCCAGTGGCGGCCCCCGTTCACCGGAAACCAAGGGGTCTATCGGCCCCTTGGCGCAAGCGGTCATGATAACCGGTTTCCCATCCGGGCGGATCAAAAAAAAGAGGTCGCCGAAGCGACCTCTAAAGTCATCATGGGACGACTGAGAGTACAGTCTTGATGGGCTCGCCTTGCGCTCCACATCATGGATTAGACCATAAGGCGTTCAGTTCGCGCCGGGAATGGCGGATTCCCACATGCTGTCCACGGGCCGAAACCCATCCAACCCATCGTAAAGCAGCCCCATGGCAAGCGCCCGCGCCACGGCCTGGGCCGTCGTCCGGGCCCGTAGCTTGGACCGGGCCGAAGCCAAATGGTGTTCGGCGGTACGGTCGGCCACACCCAGACGCTCGGCCACCTCACCCACTTGGCAGCCCCGGGCGGCCCAGGTTAGACATTCGCGTTCCCGCTGGGTCAGACGGACAACCTTGTCCTGGGGGTTGATATGATCGGTGAACAAGGGAAAACGGCTCATGGCCTCGTGAAAAGTTAGGGATAGGGCCACCAAGAGCTCCTGTTGCTCACGCAGGATGTCTTCCCACTCGCCGTCGCTCAGACCCGTGGCGCCAAGAAAAACGCCACCCGGGCTTAACTCCCGCCCGAACCGGACAGGCACGCTCAAGCCATTGCGGACACCGAATTCGCTTCCGTCACGCAAGACACGGACTTGTCGATCACTCAAGGTGCTCAGCAAGCGGGGAGATCGCCAGGAAACCGGACTGGAAAACCGAAAAGCCCATTGGACGACCACGTCATGTCGCAAATGATCCTCGGCGCCATAATGGCCGATGAAATCGGAATTGAAGTGGGTCAGATAGACCGCCTCCTTGGAAATATCGGACCGATGGTGGGGCGCGAAAATTCCTCCGTAGGAAACATGGGGAACACCCCGCCCCGCGAATTCGCACCGCATGACGTCCCAACACTCGGAGACGTTCAAACAGGCGGCGAGGCGAGCCTGAAACGCGCATTGCGCGATTTCTATCGCGACCTCCTTGGTCATTCCCTTTTGCCCTCCTGGTTTGGAGTACTGGCGGGCTCTTAGGATCACCGTCTTCCGACTTCAATTCACCAACCAGACAATCTGATTCTGCTACGGGAGACATCCCATGGCAACAACAACCTCTTATGGCGAAAGTCTGGATGCTCCCGGAGCATAGGTGGCATCCCGCCAAATTGCTCAAGCCAACCTTGAAATTCAATGGATTGCCCTAGGGAGCGCCCTAACGGGCGGCCATCACCGCATCCGCGTTGGGGGCGACGGCGCTATCCAACAAGGCCTGACGAAGAGCCTGATCCTTGTTGTATACGTCCTCACTGAACCGAATCGACCCATCGGTCAGTCCCCATGCGGTGATATAGGCCAGATGCACGGGCAAGTATCGTTTCAGCCGCACGATCCGGGGTTTGGATCCCGCGTAATTCCCTGCCACCTTGCCGGGTAGACCCGCGTTGTTGGCCAGCAAGTAATCCGCCAGTCCCTTCGGATCACCGACCCGCACGCAGCCGTGGCTCACGGCCCGGTCTGGCCGGTTGAAGACAGTGCGACTGTTGGTGTCGTGCAAATAGATTGCGTCGACGTTGGGAAACATGAACTTCACCGTCCCCAAGGGGTTCTTCGGCCCCGGAGCCTGTCGCAGGCGGTAGCCTTTCGCCGCGGAGCCCACCTGAGCCCAGTCCACGGTGCCGTGATCATCCACCCGGTCCTTTTGGGTATCCCGGGTCATGACCGTGAAGCCCTTCTTGGCCAGATAGGCTGGATCCTCCACTTGCATTGGAATGACCTCGTTTTGAGCAATGGAGATGGGCACGTTCCAATAGGGATTGAATTCCATGTACTCAATGGCGTCGCTGAACAGGGGTGTTTGAAAAATATTCCGACCAACCGCCACGGGCATGGTCAGCACCGCCTTACGGCCTTCCATGACGAACAACTCGAATTGGGGCACGTTGACCAAAACATGAGCGGATCCCAAATCCCGCGGCAACAGGCGCCAGCGCTCCAGGGCAACCTCGATCGTGGATTTCAGGTCCTGGAGTGGAATATTCATGCGTGCGATTGTCTTGGCGCCGGGGACGCCATCCGTGGCCAAACCATGGCGGGCTTGGAAACGGCGGACCGCCCCTTCGGTAACGGGATCCATCCTCAGGGGAGCGTCATAGGCCAGAAAATCGACCTCCGGTCCCACCAGATCGCCCGTGGCGAGCAGACGGGTCCGCAGGGCTGGCAAGCGGTCATCCAGCGCGCCGGGCTTGATCGGAGGAAGTTCCTCTCCGGGGATGGGGTCCCCCCATGTCCCCGTGGCAATCCGCGCCTGATAATCCGCGAGGCCCGCGATCAACCGATCGTATTGATCGGTATTCGGCGCTAGGCCCGCAAGAAAGACCCGGGCGTCCGGTGCCGCCCCCGCGTTGGCCAACAGGTTTTCCCCGTCCAAGCCTTCTTCCGATTTCAGAAGGGCCAGCCGCTTGTCAAAGGACTTGAACCGTCGGGTCTGTCCCAGCAAAAGGTCGAACAGATGGGTCATCAAGGCCGCACTGGACCGGATCTCCGCACGGGCCAAGGAATCCAGGTCCCCCTTCGCCACCAGACGACGGATGTCCTCGAGACGATAGGCCTGCCGGTCCATCCCCTGGGCCGCGACACCGTCCAGGGCGGCGAGTAGCCGCTGACCCCGAAGAGTCAACCCGCCTGACTCACCCATCCCCTTTGGTGGAATATTGGAAACCCCAAGAGGGTTTCCTGGGCTATTGGAAACCCCAAGAGGGTTTCCTGGGCTATTGGAAACCCCAAGAGGGTTTCCTGGGCTATTGGAAACCCATTGGGGAACCCAATTCCGGGGCTCGTAGAAGGCACGCAGAAATCGTCCTTCCGGAGTTTCCGCGATCTGTCCACCCAGGACATCTGACACCACGCGTGGTCGCCCAGCCTCCCCCGTGGATGGCTCCTCCCCCTGGCCACGTTCCGTCGGAGCGACGGGGTCGGCCTCCAGCGCCGGTCGGGGCAAAACCCTCGGAGTACCGGACACCAATGGCGAGGTGGCCTTGGGCATGTTCCGCTTTTCGCCGCCCGCGCCGGAGAC
>JAIOYK010000099.1 GCA_021741145.1 Rhodospirillum sp.
TCGGAACAGCCCTGGCCCGGGCCTCCGGCTGGAACCGGGACGCCGGCTATACGGCCCGGGCCGACGACGACGTCTGCCTATTGGTCCAGGTGGAGAACCGCCTGGGCTTGGAAAATCTGGAAGCCATCGCGTCGGTCGAGGGCGTGGATGGGGTCTTTATTGGTCCCGCCGACCTGGCCGGAGCGCTTGGCCACCTGGGCAACCCGGCCCATCCCGAGGTTCAGGCGATCATCGCCGACGCCCTAAAGACCATCGCCCACCTGGGCAAGGCGCCGGGCATCCTGGCCGCCACGCCGGAGCTGACCACGGCCTATCGGGACGCGGGCGCCGTTTTCATCGCCGTGGGCGTGGATACGGTCCTGCTGGCCCGAGCGACCTCCACCTTGGCCGCCTCCTACAAGGAGGCCGTCGCCGCCCCGGGAAAACCCGGCGCCGCCTATTGATCCCGACCGAACGGCGGGGAGAGCAGAGGACCGGTCACGCGGCGGGATCGAGCAAGCGTATCAGGCCCGCCGAGTCCCGAAGCATCTCCGCCAACCCCCTAGCCGCGGGGCTCCGGCCACGCAAGGACAGAAGCAGACGGACCCTGGGTAAGGGCGGGAAGCCTTCCTCCTCCGTGAGAATCCTCTGACGGGGGCTGACGCCACCACGGGCAAACACACCAACCCCGAGACCCGCGTCGATGGCGCCATGGATGGTATCATAGGAGGAACTGACATAGGCCGGATAGTGGGCGATTCCTTCAGCGGCGAGCGCCACAACGGCCACCGCGCGGTAGGAACACCCTTCGGGAAAGAGGACCAGGGGCAAGGCATCCCCCGCGCCGACCCGGATCCGATCCCGGGCCACCCAGACAAGGGGTTCTTCCCGCAGAACCCAGGTTTCGCCTTCTTCCTCCCGTCCCACTTCCCCGGGGGCGGTTACCCGTTTATGTACCCCCAGGTCCAATTGCCCCTTGTCCAACAGGCTGGCCACCCGCCCCGACAGGGTCGATTCCACCTCCACGCGCAGACCCGGGTTCAGGGCGAGACAATGGGAAATGGCCCCCTGGATGGCCGCCAGGGGAAAATCGTCGGGTACCCCCAAACGCACGCGCCCGAACAGCTCTGGCCGCTTTAGGGCGCCCAGGGCATCGGTCAGCCGGGACAGGACCTCCCGGGCCGTGGGAAGGAAGCGCCGCCCTTCCTCCGTCAATCCCTCCACCTGCCCCCGGCGGCGGTCGACCAGACGACAGCCCACGGCGTCCTCCAGCTTTTGAAGGCTCTGACTGACGGCGGACTGGGTCCGGCCCAACTCCTCGCTGGCCCGCATGAACCCCCCGTCCTCGTTGACCAGGACGAAGGCCCGCAATTGCTCCAGGGTCACCCGGCGGTCGCCCAGCCCCTCGATCATCTCGACTCCCATGGGATCCTCCCCAAAGCCAGAAGAACTTATTTGTATGCCAATCTAATTAATTTTTCCAGATAGCTTGAACCACCCATGTTGACCGGGTCCCAGGAACAAGGAGACCCCGCCATGGACCGGATCCTGACATCCGCCCTTATCATCCTTTTCAGCTTCGTCTGGAGTTCGGCCTTCATCGTGGCCAAGGTCGCCCTGCTGGAATGGGCGCCCTTGACCCTTCTGGCCGTGCGCTTCGCCCTCGCCGCGCTGCTCATGAGCCCGGCCCTGATCACGCCACCGGACCCCGGAATCGATCGTGTCGAACCACTCGCCACGGAGATCCCTCCTCCGCCGCCCCTTCGCCGGGGTGCCCGGGCCAGCACCTTCCTCCCCTTGCGCGCGCCGCGCCCCTGGGGACCCGAGGAGCGCCGCGCCCGGGCCCTTGGTCTGGTGATGGGTCTGCTGAACGGCGCGATCTATCTTGGCCTCTCCTTCAGCGCCATTCGGCTTTTGCGGCCGGAGGTGGTGATCGTCGTCATCGGCCTGACGCCCTTTTTCACCCTGCTGATCGCCGCGGCGACGGGGGTGGAGCGCCTGAACCCCTTAAAGGTCTTGGGTGTCCTGCTGGGTTTAATGGGCGTCGCCCTGGTCTCGGGCATCGGCACGGGCGCCAATCCCGACCCCCTTGGGCTGCTCTACGCCCTGGGCTCCGGCTTGGCCTTTTCCTTCGGAACGGTCCTGTTCAAGGGCAAGGCGGCAGGCCTGCCCGTGGGACCGCTGGCCTTCTGGCAATCCCTGGGCGCCTGCCTGGCCCTGCTGCCCGCCATCGCCCTGCTGGAGCCCCTGCCCCCCACGGTCCCCTCCTGGGGGCTAACAGGGGCTATCCTTTATCTGACCCTGGTGGTGACGGTCTTCGGCATGACCCTTTGGCTGGTGCTCATCCGTCGCCATGGGGCGGGGACGGCGGCCTCGTTCCACCTGCTCAATCCGGTGACCGGAATCCTGCTCGCCCATTGGGTCCTGGGGTCGACCATCCGGACCACCGACCTCTGGGGCGCGGCTCTCATCGCCCTGGGCCTGGGCCTGACCCTTTGGCGGCAGGACCGACGTCCGGCCCTGGCCCGCCTTATTCGGCGGCCCCTTCGCTCCTAATACGACTGGGCAAGGGGGCAAGTTGGTCCTTGTATTTGGAGGTCGGGCTCAAGGCATAGGGCTTCGTGGAGGGGGTCATCAGTGCCTCGAAGCTAATGGCGCAGATGCGCATACCCGGGCGCAGGGCCAGGGGCAGGGGGCCGCAGTTAAAAAACTCGAGCGTGATCCGACCGTCCCAACCGGGATCGATGGTATGGGCCGTGGCATGCACCATCAACCCCAGGCGAGCAAGGCTGCTGCGGCCATCCAGCCGCCCGGCCAACCCTTCCCAGATCCGAACCCGCTGGACGGTGATGCCGAGCGCGAATTCGCCAGGGTGAAGGTAGAAGGGCTCACCGTCGGCAACTTCCACATACCCCATCAGCGCGTTGATGTCCTCGCCCTTCAGCCCGCCCGGCGGAGCCAAGTCCACGTGGCTGGCCTTGCCCGGCAGGAACACGCGAAAGGCGTTGCCCAATTGGAGGTCCACGGACATGGCACCGATTTGATCCTCGCTTGGCGGTGGGTCGAAGGCGATCTTTCCTCCGTCCATATGTGCGTGAATGTCCACGTTGGAAAGCTTCATCGCCCTGTTCCCTTTGCCCGGCGCGCGATCTAGAGCATGACTCCGTTTGATAGCGACGTGTTGATAGCGACGTGTTGATAGCGACGTGTTGATAGCGACGTGTTGATAGCGACGTGTTGATAGCGACGTGCTCTAGCGACCATGGAGACCGCGGAGACTCCGCCCGCGACCATATCGGGCGGAAGATTCCACGTTTTCCCGCCGCGGTCCAGACCGGCCGATATCCGACCAACCTGTTTCATCCCATTGCTCCAGTGGCCCTCCCCATCCCAAGGGACCACCTTCATCAAATACAGACCATACAAAAGGCCTTAATTTGTCCATATTTCAATAATAGTTTGACTTGATCGTCAAAATAATACATATGTCGTATATTCTCGTTAAAGCGCATTTCAAAGTCCTTTCCAAAAGACAGAGGACATTCGCCGCGAAAAACGGGTTTCCGACATCGGACCGCCATCGCCGGAGGACCATCGCTCGTGACTGGCGAGGCCCAAAACGCTAGGCCAAGACGCCAGGGGCAAAGACGCCAGGATGGAGCCAATTCGTTTCCAAAACCGGCGTTCCCTTGACCGCCCAGGGGCTTGAAGACCCCAGCGGTCTCCCAACCAATGATCCCCGGATTCCAAGGGGATCTCCAACAAGAATCATAACGTTGAGCATTGAGCGGGCCGGAAAACCGGTGCTCCCTTTTCCGCCCGATGCTCCTAGATCAAACGGCAGTCAATCGATTCCGATTGACTGCCGGGACTTTGATCTAGAATCAAAAAGTTGAGCTTCGGGCGGGCCGGAAAACCGGTGCTCCCTTTTCCGTCCGATGCTCTAGGCTTCCCTCTTTCGCTTTCTCCGCTGGAGCCAAGACGGCCCGCGAGGCGTGACGACATCGAGGGACCCCCTATCGCGATCCAACAGACCAAGGACATTTCGCATGCCCCATACAACAAGTAAGGCCTGGGAACGGGCCGAAATGGCGTTCAACAAGCCCAAGGACGCCGCGACCGACGCCATTCTCTCCGACATGGACAGGGAACGGGCGGAACGAGCGGAACGAACCCGCGCCTTGCGGGAACAGCGCCTCGCCATGCAGACGAAGCCAAAGCCCCCAGCCCGCGGCCGGTCCTGACTCCTTCCTCCGCGAAGCCCGCCCCGCCCCGCCGCTTCCCGAAAGGAACAGGCCGCCATGCTCATCCGCTTTGGCCACGAAATATCCATCCAATGCCAAAACCCAACGCCCGTGATCTGCCTGCTGCGCACACGGAGTGAGCGGAAGGGGGATATCCGCTCCCTGGAGACCACCGTCACCAATCCGGACGTGGAAACCTCAACCTACACGGATTTGTTCGGCAATACCTGCCTGCGCTTCGTCGCGCCTCCGGGCATCCTGTCGGTATGGGGTGACGGCACGATCGAGGACTCCGGCCGGACCGACCCTGTCGATTGGAACGCCCAAGAGGTTCCAATCGCCGACCTACCCAACGATTGCCTCGTGTATTTGCTGGGAAGCCGGTATTGCGAAACGGATCGCCTCAGCCAAATGGCCTGGGACACGTTCGGGCAAACGGCACCGGGCTGGAACCGGGTGCAGGCCATTTGCGATTTCGTGCACAATCACATCCGTTTCAACTACATGAACGCCCGCGCCACCCGCAGCGCCTTTGAAGCCTTTTCGGAAGGCACCGGAGTCTGCCGAGACTTTGCCCATCTGGCCATCGCCCTGTGCCGCTGCATGAACATCCCGGCCCGCTATGTGAATGGATATCTGGGCGACATCGGCGTCCCCATCCTCGACCCCATGGACTTCAGCGCCTGGATGGAGGTCTACCTCGGTGGACGCTGGGTTACCTTCGACCCCCGAAACAACAAGCCCCGCATCGGTCGGATCGTCGTGGCCCATGGCCGGGACGCCGCGGATGTCCCCCTGATTCACTCCTTCGGCCCCCATATCCTGAGCTCTTTTCGGGTCTGGACCTATGACGTCACCGGGCTCCCCTTGGTCAATCCCGTATCCTCTTAAAGACCGGTCCAGGCAAAAATCCGGCGGATCTCCGGTTCCAAGGGTCCGGAGGCTCCCGCCTCGACCAGATCACCGTGGGACAGAATGATCCGCCGGGGCGCCCAGGCGACCATGGCGCGCGCGGCCTCCCGGACCTCCGCCCGACGGGACAGGAAGGTGAGCCGCAGGTCCCGGGGCGTCCCCCCATGGGGATGAAGAACGCCGCCCAACCGCATCAACACACGCATCCCGGCACCCGTAACCCGGTCCGGCGCGAAGTTCTCATAGAGGTCCGTCAGGATCAGGCTGGCCGAGGGGCGGTGCAGGAAAACCGCTTCCGTCATGAAATCACCGGGCACCAGGCGCATGTCGATGACCCCGCCCCAATCCGTCGGAGGGGTCGCGCCCAGAACCTCATCGACCGTGAAGCCCCCGTCCGTCTCCTTTTCCACCACCCCCGGCGCGGCGCGAATTCGGGCCTTGGGATAGGCGGCCTTCCACGCCGCCAACCCCTCCCAATGGATCTTGTTGGGCGCCACCAGATCTGTGACCGGTCCAAGGCCATCGACGGAGGCCTTCAATTCGGAAGTCAAACGCGTGGGGGAATGGACCCAAAGACCACCCCCGGGCAACCGAATCACTGTCGACCGGGTTGTGAAGGGCAGGGTCCAAAACAGGTAGCGCATATGAGTTACGGGTCCGTCGACGATCCACAGGTCCTCGGCCAGGGCCTTGGGAACGTTTAACGGCGCATAGGGGGTCAGGGTCACCACGGCGCTCCTCCCGAGAGTCGATCCGTGCGGAATCCTACCAGATCATTCTTCGGATCCGGGACCCGATTGCCGCCGGATTGCCCTTCCACGAAATCTTCACAAAATTTCCCTTGAATATTTCAATGATTATTGAATTATAGACCTCATGATGACCACGACAACAGCGGCCAGAGCCTTCGCCGCCCTCGCCCATGAAACCCGGTTGACGGTCTTCCGAACCCTTGCCCGGGTGGGGGAATTGAGCGCCTCGGATCTGGCGTCCCGCGTGGGACTGACTCCATCGGCCCTGTCCTTTCACCTCAAGGACTTGCGTGCCACGGGCTTGGTTGAAAGTCGACGCGATGGACGTTGGGTCCTCTATTCCGCATGCTACGCCACCTTGACCACCTTGACCGCTTACCTCGGATCGTCTCCTTCGTCCTCACAGGACCTCTCTGAAATTCATCGAACAGGGAAGGCTAGTCTAGCCATGCGCTCCCCCGAAACGCCCTACCAAGTCCTCTTCCTCTGCACGGGAAATTCCTCCCGCGGCATCATGGCCGAGGGCCTCCTCAACCGTCTGGGCAAGGGCAAGGTCCTGGCCCACAGCGGCGGCGGCCATCCCCGGGGAAAGGTGGATCCCGTGACCCTCGACCTCATGAAGCGGGAAGGGTATGCCCTCCATGGCTTCCGATCGAAAAGCTGGGAAGAATTCGCCCTGCCGGAGTCCGCCGCCATGGATTTCGTGTTCACGGTCTGTGACGCCGCGGCCGGAGAAGTCTGCCCGATATGGCCGGGCCAGCCCATGACCGCCCATTGGGGCGTTCCCGATCCAGTCCAAAGCGAAAGCGGCGACACCGAACGCGCCCTGATGACCGCTGATGTCTATCGAATGCTGTCCCACAGGATCGAGAGTTTCCTGTCCCTCCCGCTTGCCTCGCTCGACCGCCTGTCCCTACAGCGCAAGCTTGACCAGATCGGCCTGACGGCGGACCAGCCCGGCACGCGGGACGCCGCGCAATGACCGCGCCAACACGGAAGGGAGAGGTTCAGGTCGGAGAGCCCGGAGAATCCGCGCCTGGGTTGGACCTGTTCTCCCGGTACCTGACCGTCTGGGTGGCGCTCTGCATCGTCGCGGGCATTGCCCTTGGCCACTTTATCCCCGGAACCTTCCAGGCCGTCGCCGCGGTGGAGTTGGCCCAGGTAAACCTGCCGGTGGCGTTGCTCATTTGGCTAATGATCATCCCCATGCTGCTCCGGATCGACTTCGGCGCCCTGAGCCAGGTCAAGGACCATTGGCGGGGCATGGCCGTGACGGTCTTCGTCAACTGGGCGGTCAAACCCTTCTCCATGGCGCTTTTGGGCTGGCTGTTCATCGCCTGGCTGTTCCGCCCCCTTCTGCCCCCGGATCAAATCGACGGCTATATCGCCGGGTTGATCCTGCTGGCGGCGGCGCCTTGCACGGCCATGGTGTTCGTCTGGTCCCATCTCTGCGACGGAGAACCCCATTTCACCCTGTCTCAGGTGGCCCTGAACGACGCCATCATGGTGGTGGCCTTCGCCCCATTGGTGGGGCTGTTGCTGGGGATCTCGGCCATCACCGTGCCTTGGGACACTCTGATCCTGTCGGTGGCCCTGTTCATCCTGGTCCCCGTCGCCCTGTCTCAGCTTTGGCGCCGTGCCCTGCTCACCTCGGGGGGAGAAGCCGCCCTGTCTCGGATGCTCGATCGTCTGGCCCCGGTTTCTCCCGGCGCCCTGCTGGTCACGCTGGTTCTGCTGTTTGGCTTCCAGGGGGAACGGATCCTGGAGCAACCCCTGGTGATCCTGCTGCTGGCGGTCCCCATCCTGATCCAGGTCTATTTCAACGCCGGACTGGCTTATTGGCTGAACCGGACGACGGGAGAGGCCCATTGCGTGGCCGGACCCTCGGCGCTGATCGGCGCTTCGAACTTCTTCGAGCTGGCCGTCGCCACGGCCATCGGCTTGTTCGGCTTCGAGTCCGGCGCCGCCCTGGCCACCGTGGTCGGCGTCCTGGTGGAGGTGCCGGTCATGCTGTCCGTCGTCCACCTGACCAAGGCCACCCGCGGGTGGTATGAAGCTGGACACCGTGTCCCCTCTCCAAGAAAGTCCCAAGAGGCCCCCCATCCATGACCCGCTTCTTCCACCCCGCCGAACCCTCCGACCGTCCGGCGGTCGAGGCTCTGCTCACCGCCTCGGCCCTGCCCGTCTCGGACCTGCCCGCGGATCTGGACGGTTTCCTGATTTTGCTGGACGGCGACGTCCTGGCCGCCTGCGGTGGGGTCGAGCCCCTGGATGGAACCACCGGTTTGGTGCGCTCCCTGGTCGTCGCCCCGCCCCTGCGCGGCCAGGGGATCGCCGATGCCCTTCTGACAAGCCTGGAAGCCCTCGCCCGGAAGCGGGGGCTGACAACCCTGTGCATGCTAACCACGACCATCGCCGCCTTCGCCAAGGCACGCGGCTTTATCCCCACCTCCCGCGCCGCCGCCCCCCTGGCGATCCAGACCACGGCCCAGTTCCAGGGCCTTTGTCCGGACAGCGCGACCCTCCTCATCAAGGCATTGCCCCGGACATGACCCACGCCTTCGAGCCGGCGAAGCCCTCCGACCGCCCGGCGGTCGAGGCTCTGCTCACCGCGTCGGACCTGTCCGTCTCCTACCTGCCAAAGGACCTGGATGGCTTCCTGATCCTGCGGGACCGGAATGGCGTGGCCGCCTGCGGCGGGGTCGAGGACCTGGACGAAACCACGGGTCTGGTGCGTTTCCTGGCCGTGACCCCAACCCTGCGCCACCACGGCATCGCCGACGCCCTGCTCTCAAGCCTGGAATCCCTGGCCAAGGGGCGCGGTCTCATCACCTTATGCATGCTGACCACCACCTTCGCCACCTTCGCCAAGGCGCGGGGCTATAAGCCCACCCTCCGGGGCGCCGCCCTCCTCGTCAAGGACTTGAGCCGGACATGATCCTCGGACTCGTCATCACTGGGTTTGGTTACGGGACCGATCTCGGGCGGATGATCGCCGCCCATGGGTAAAACCGCGGGGGGGGGGAGGACCCTTGACCCAATGGATCGCGGCGCTCCCCGGATCGAAGAACGCGCTGACTGGACCCCTTTGGGAATCGGCGGGGCTGGTGGCCCTTGCCCCGGGTTTCGTCCTCCCCCTGGCACCCTGGCGCCAGAGCGGGAAAAGCGCACCCCCCCGATAAAGGGCATTGCCCCGATCCCGCCTATGGCCATATGGCTAAGAGGGGGTGGAGGATCCAGAAAGGAAGATGCCCATGCTCGGGGTTATGTTCACGGAATTCATGGACATGGTGGAAGCCACCTTTTCCATGGACATGGTCGACGACATCATTGACGATACGTCCCCCGCTTCCGGGGGAGCCTATACGGCTGTTGGCGCCTATGATTCGGCGGAAATGATGGCTCTGGTGGCGGCCCTGTCGACCCGCGCGGGCATTCCCACGAACAATCTGACCCGGGCCTTTGGCAAACACCTGTTCGCTCGTCTGGCCGAAGGGTACCCGGACATTCCGACCAATATCCCCTGCGCCCTGGACCCGTTGGCTGGCATCGAAAGCCGCATCCACGGGGAAGTCCGCAAGCTGTACCCCGACGCGGATCTTCCCCATTTCGAGACGGAACGCCCGGCTCCGGACCGCCTGGAGGTGGTCGACCACTCCACCCGCCCCCTGCTGGATCTGGCCATGGGATTGATCGAGGGCTGCGCCGCCCATTTCGGGGAGACCCTGGAGATCACCATGGACGACCTCTCCCACGGCGCGGGCACCGCGGCCCGGTTCACGGTGCTCCGGGTCGGTGACGCCGCCTGATCGGACAGAATGCGATGGACAATCCCACCGAAGAGACGCCGGACTCCCGCTGGAAAGCACGGCTGGAGCGGGAGCGAACGGCCCGCAAGGAGGCCGAGCGCCTGCTTGAGGCCAAAAGCCGGGACCTCCACCAAGCCAACCAGACCCTCCACGCGGTCCTGGCCAACCTGGAAGACCGGGTCCGGGAACGGACCCGGGAGTTGGACGACGCCCGGCTCACCGCGGAGCGAGCCAACGAGGCCAAGTCCCGCTTCCTGGCCACCATGAGCCACGAAATCCGCACCCCCATGAACGGGGTGGTGGGCATGGCCGACTATCTGGCCAGCACGCCCCTGTCCAGCGATCAAGCCCGCTGTGTTCGCGCCATCCAGGGGGCCGCCACGGCCCTGCCTCGGATCCTGGACGACATCCTTGACCTGTCGCGCTTGGACTCCAATCGACTGGAATTGGCGCCCACGGACTTCAGTCCCCGGGAATTGGTGGAGGACACCCTGGGCCTGTTCGGCGCGGAAGCCGACCGCCGGGGCCTGATCCTCGTCGCCAACCCAGCGCTAAACCTGCCGCCCCTGGTCACGGCGGACCGGGTGCGCTTGGGGCAGATCCTGGGCAATCTGGTGGGAAATGCCCTCAAATTCACCCATCAGGGCGGCGTCACCATCGACATGGAATGGGAGGACGACAGCCTGCTGATCCAGGTCACCGACACCGGCATCGGTATCCCGGAAGAAACCCGGAGCAAGCTGTTCGCCCGCCTTTCACAAGTCGACGCCTCCCCCACCCGGACCTATGGGGGCAGCGGCCTGGGCCTGGCCATCTGCCGGGATCTGTCGCAGGTCATGGGCGCGACCATCACGCTGGACGCGCCAGAGGAAGGGGGCAGCCGGTTCACGGTCCAGCTTCCCGCGCCCCGGCCCAGCACCTCCCCCAACGCACCGATCCCCTCGCGCCCCCCTCCCCATCCGATTGCCCGGACCCTGGAGGGGTTTTCGATCCTGGTGGTGGACGACAACGACATCAACCGCGAGGTCGCCACCCGCCTGCTGTGCAAGATCGGTTGCGCCGCGGAAAGCGTCTCCCACGGGCAGGCGGCCTTGGACCTGCTGCGGGAACGGCCCTTCGACTTGGTGTTCATGGACGTGCGGATGCCCGGCTTGGACGGCTTTGAAACCACCCGCCGGATCCGCGCCTCGGAAGGGGAAATGGGGCGTCCCCGGACACCGATCATCGCCCTGACAGGCGACTCCAGGGAGGGGGTCCGCGAGACATGCGAGGCGGCGGGCATGGATTGCTTCCTGGCCAAGCCGGTCACCCGCAAATCCCTGTTCGATTGCCTCACCGCCCTGACACGGGGCGTCCAACCATGACCTCCTCCCCCGGCCAGCTTTCCCGAGTCGGCGACCTGTTCGAGCACCTGGGCCGGGCGGGGTTCGACAGCGCCCTGGCCAGGGTGCTGGAGGACGCCGCCCACCTGCGTCAGGTCGTCCTCTTCGCCCTGCC
>JAIOYK010000100.1 GCA_021741145.1 Rhodospirillum sp.
CGGCCTCCGCCTTCTGAGCATCCGTCAGCTCGTCGCTCGCTGACAACCACGCTTGAAATGTCTTTTGGTCCATCGATCAGAACTCCCGCATTTCCGCCATTCTAGCATGAGTGCCTACGAAACGCGAATTGAGCCTTAATCTAACCTTGCACTACGGCGCGACCGGTGATTCCTCTTCGGCCTTCAGCGGCTATAGCGTCTGGCTGATGGACCACTTCAAGGATCTTCCCACCGCGGAAACTTTTTCCGAACTGGCCTTGCGGCAAGCCGACCGATTCAATGCCCGGGCCTTGCTCGGGGCCGCCCTGCTCCGCCACGGATATTTCGTGGGTCCCTGGCGCCGTCCCCTGCGGGATTGTGTCAAAACCCTGGACGAGGCCTTCAAAACCTGCCTGGAAACGGGAAACCTTGTCTATGCCGCGAACGCGGCCGCCGGGGCAACTTGGTTCTTTTTCGAGGAAGGCCAATCCCTGGCCACCTTCGCCGCGCGGGTCGATCAGTTCCGTCCCTTCGCGGACAGTCGACGCATTCCCTGGGCCATCGCGCTAATGCGCCTGCAATCCATCTTCATCGCCGCCCTCACGGACAAGGAGTTGGAGAACGAAGCCGGCAAACTCGGAGCCGACGCCGAAGCCAACACCTTCGCCGCCTTGGAGGTGACTGGCCACGGCCATGGTATCGCCTTCTACCATGTGATGAAGCAGGTCATGCCCTTCCTGCTGGGGAATTACGAGAAGTCCCTGGAACGGGCCGATTTGGCCGCGGGCATGAGCATAAAGATCTCCGCGTCTCTGATGAAGTGCACCCATGTCTTCTTCGCGGCCATGGCGATGGCCTGTCTGCGCGACACCGCGACGGACGAGTGGCGGGCGGATCTTGCCCCGCGGTTCGAGGACCACCGCGCCACGGTCAAACTTTGGGCGGAAAGTTGCCCGGAAACCTACCGGGACCGACATCTGTTGCTGGAAGCGGAGGCGGCCCGCATGGGGGACCACGCCATGGAAGCCCTGCGCTTCTATGAACAGGCCATCGCGACGGCCCGGGAGCAGGGTCACATGCATGTGGAGGGAATCGCCCTGGAGCGGGCCAGCGGCCACGCGCGGACCCTGGGTCTGGAAACCATGGCGCGGGCTTATCTGGTGGATGCCCGCTATACCTTTGAACGGTGGGGCGCGGTAGCCAAGGTTCGCCAACTCGACCGCCTCCATCCCTGGCTGGATCAGGCCACCCGAGGATATCGGGACTCGGGCGAGGCCGTCGGCGCGGGCTCCGGAGATTTGGACCTCGCCGCGGTCATCAAGGCCCAACAGGCCGTGTCCGGACAGATTGTCCTCTCCCAACTGGTCGAAGCCCTGCTGCGGATTGTTGTCGAACATGCCGGAGCCGACCGGGGCCTGCTGCTCATGCGCCAGAACGCAACCTATCAAATCGCCGCGGAAGCCAAGGTGATCGACGCGGGGATCACCGTGTCCTCCATCCACCAACCGGTGACGGAGACGGCCCTGGCCATGCCCGTCCTCCACTACGTGGCGCGGACTCGGGAACCGCTGTTGCTGGACAACGCCGCGGAGACGGGCGCTCCGGGAACGGAAGCCTATGCCGCGCGCGTCGGCGCCCGCTCCATCTTCTGCCTGCCGGTTATCACGCGGGGGGAAATCACCACCATTCTGTACCTGGAAAACCACCTGGCCACGGGCGCCTTCACCCAGAAGCGCCTGGCGGTCCTGGACATGCTGGTCTCTCAGGCCTCCATTTCCCTGGAGAACGCGACCCTTTACGCCGAAATGGAGGAACGGGTCCGCGACCGCACCAAGGACCTTGTCCAATCCCTGGACATGGTGCGATCCAAGGGGGAGCAGGTGGGGATCCTGTTGGATAATTCCGACCAGGGTTTCCTCTCCTTCGGGCCGAACTTGATCGTTGGCGTGGAATACAGTCTGGCTTGCGAGGACATGCTGGGCACCATGCCCGCGGGGCGACCCATCGATCAGTTGCTTTGGGCGGACAGCCCAGCCAGCGCCGAACTGGTCCGGGATGTGGTTCCCACGGTCCTGGATGGCCTTGATCCCATCCGCGCGGACATGATGATCGGTCTTCTGCCAAGGGAGATCGAACGGGGGAACCGGATTCTGGAAGCCCAATACAAAGTCCTGGAAAACCAGCATATGATGCTGGTCCTGACCGATGTGACTCCGGAGCGCCGCCTGCGGGAACGGGTCGCGGAGGAACGGCGGAACCTGGAAATGATCGTCGCCGCGGTCACCGATGGCCACGACTTCTTCGACACTCTGTTCGCCATCCGCGCCTTCGTCGAAACGGGCCTTCCGGCCCTGTTGGCCTCCGGCGCCACTCCGGAGGATATCCTCCGGTCCATTTACCGGGAGATCCATACTTTCAAGGGGCTTCTGAACCAGTTCAGCTTCTCCGCCACCCCCAAGGCCCTGCACGGTCTCGAGGACCGCTTGACCCAAATGCGCGAGAACGGGAAACCGCCCACCCTGGAAACGCTGCGCGCCACGGTGGGCGCGGTTCCCTTCCTTGATTTGCTGAATCAGGACCTGGAGGTCATTCGCCGGGTTCTGGGCAAGGACTTCCTGTCCAACGGGAAGCGGATCATGTTGACCAATGAACAGGTCCGCCGCCTGAAACGCTTGGCCTCGGACCTCTTGGCCGGACGGGTCATCGACGTGGCCGCCGGGGAAATCCGGGGACTGCTGCAGGAAGTGCGGGCCCTGGGCAAGGTCTCGGTCAAGCAGACCCTGCAGGGCTTCGCGCCCCTGATCCAACGGCTGGCCAGTCGGGGAGAAAAGGAAGCCGCGCCCCTGGAGGTCCTGGGAGAAGATGTCCTGGTGGATCCAGAGCGGTTCAGCCCCTTCCTGCGCTCCCTGGGACATGTCTTCAGGAACGCCGTGACCCACGGCATCGAAATGCCCGACGAACGCCTCCGCCACGACAAGCACGAGGCGGGTCGCGTCACCTGCGTCCTCACCCACCAGGACGAAACCATTCGCATCGAGATCGCCGACGATGGCATGGGAATCGACCCTCAGGCGCTCAAACGCCGGGCGGCCTTCCTATTCGGTCCCCAAAGGGTGCGGGATCTGTCGGACCGGGAGGTAATGGACCTGCTGTTCCTGGACGGCCTGTCAACGAGCCCGGTCGCGAATGACACGTCAGGCCGGGGGGTTGGCATGGCCGCCGTGCGCCAGGCCGTTCAAAACCTCGGCGGCGAGATCGAAGTGGTCAGCGAGCCGGGCCAGGGAACCCGCTTCATCTTCACGGTGATCGACCCAGACTCCAAGGATCTCGGCGCATGACGGACAAAGCGATGGGCCTTCCCGCCATCATGTCCTCGCTTCTCCGCAGGACAAGAACCGTTCTCCTGACCACCGCGGCGATCAACGTGGACGCCGTCGAGCGGTTCGACGACGACGTGAGCGTCCTAGACCTGCACGATGTCACGGCCATCGCGGGATTCCGCGCCCCGGTAGAGATCCGAACCGCCTTTTGCTTCGACCTCTCCCTGCTTGATGCCCTATCCGGGCGCATCACCGCCGATATCCAGGTTCCCAAGGGACAGGAAGATCTGTTCGCGCGCGACACGGCGGCGGAAGTGGCGAACATGGTCCAAGGTCTGTGCTCGGCGGATTTCCCCAACCTGGGCCAAGTGCTGTCCTTACGGCCCCCGACCGTCCTGTTGGGAGAACGCCATATCATCCGCCCCAAGGACGCCCTCTTCGGAACCATGCGGATGCGCACACCGAACGGTTGGCTCAGTATTCACCTTTTACGGCCAGATGTGTTGTTCGACAGTCAATTGCATTATAAAAATTGCTGACGCGATACACGAACATGGAGAGGGGAACAGGGCTATGTCGGATATGCACATGCGGGCCATGATCGTGGACGATTCCGTGATAGCCGTCGCGAAACTCCGCGTCGCGCTGGAAAGCCTGGGCTACACTGTCGTTGGCAGCGCGAATAGTGGGGTGAGCGCCCAGGACTTGTACCGGGACCTTCGCCCCGATGTCGTGACCATGGACATTACCATGCCAGACCTGGACGGCGTCACCGCGACCCGCCGGATCGTCGAGGAGTTTCCCGACGCGGCTGTTATTATGGTGACCTCCCACGGGCAGGAACGAATGGTTATGGACGCACTCAAGGCCGGGGCTGTAGGCTATGTTTTTAAGCCCATCAAGGCCGAAGCCCTCGCGGCGACCCTGGCCAAGGTTCAGGCGCGGTTAGAAACGCTATGATCTATGTCGATTCATCGGACGCATTCGACCCTTGGGATTCCTGGATGGCCGCGCAGGACGCCATCCCCTTTCCCGTTTACGTGGTTGAAGCAACCTCTCTCACGCTTCTGGCTGTCAACACCGCCATGCGCAAACTCTCTGGCGCGGTCGCCGGAGAGCCCTGCTACAGCCGGATCTATGGACAGGACCAGCGGTGTATCCATTGTCCCCTTGAGCAAATGCTGGAGAAGCGGAAGAACGGTCGAAGCAGGATTGTCTTCGAACATTTCAACGAAGCCAATGACCGGTGGTATCAGATGGAGGAAACCCTGATCCCCTGGCACGACGGTCAGATCGCCAAATATTCCATCGCCGTCGACATCACCGCCCTGAAAGAAGCCCAGAACGCCCTTGTGGAAGCCCACGCCGAATTGACCTTGAAAAGTCGACAGCTCGAGCGTTTGGTGGTCACCGATCAATTGACGGGCCTGGGCAACCGCCGTTTCCTCGATCAGTCCTTCCGGTCCGAGGTGGAACGGGCGCACCGCGCGGGATCGACGCTTTCCGTGATGATCGGGGATGTGGACGGCTTCAAGACCATCAATGACAGCTACGGCCACCCGGTGGGTGACGCGGTCTTGACCCTGATGGCCCAGAGCTTGAAGGACAATGTCCGCCAATTGGACATCGTTGGCCGCTGGGGTGGCGAGGAATTCGCCGTCATCTGTCCCCAAACCGATTTGGCTGGCGCCGTCACCTTGGCGGAAAAGCTGCGCGACATCATCGCCAGGCAAAACCATCCCCATGTGGGGCGGAAGACCATGTCCTTTGGTGTCGCCACCTATCGACTGGGGGAGCCCGTCACCGATTTGATCCGCCGCGCCGACCAAGCCCTTTACCGGGCGAAGGACAAAGGACGCAATCGGGTGGAGGCGGACCTATCCGAATAGGCGCGCCCTCTGGTCCGCCCTCTCCCCTCCAGCCTTCCCTCCCCTCCAGCCTTCCCTCCCCAAGGCATCACCCCGACGGCTTGTCCGCGACGTGGAAGCCCACGTCGATCGCCCCCTCGGTGAACCCGACCTTGCAATAGGCCAGATCATATTCCCACATGCGCTTGAAGGGTCGGTCAAAGCCCGGCATTTGGGCGATCTCGCCCCAGGATCGTTGGAAATCCCTCCGCAAAAAAGCCAAGGTGCGAACAGAGGACTCCCCGAACCTCCGGATTTCCCGGGGAACGAGACCGGCCCGGGCGAAGTGGTCGTATCACAACGGGACCCTGGGCGGCATGCGGCCTGGGAAGACGTGGATCAAAATGAAGTCCGCTTCAGAACCTCATCGGTCAGGGCCTTCCAGGCCGTGCGGTGGAAGCGCACCAGATCGTGCCTTATCGACCAGAAGCGGGGGCGCATGACATTCCCCGGCTGGGCTTCCCCCTGCGTCCGCTCTCGGAATACTCAAGCTTCCCACCGTCCGCGGAGACGGCGATGGACAGGCGAGGCATTTCCACGAGCGGAAGGGGAAAGTTGACGAAAATGGGACTCGCGGCGCGAAACTCCCTTGGCTTTGCGTAGCCGCAAAACCGCACTATTTTCTCATTATCCTCAGTTAAATACGTTCAAAAAAGATCTATGGTTCATTTTTTCATTGGCCTTCCGGTTCTTTCAGTTGCCCTGTCCCCGCCGAAAGGACCCCAATATTAGGGATAGGCCGCGCCCATGACATCGCGATCAAAGAAAAAGCGTCATGCCCGCGTTTGATCCTTGGAACCGGTGATCCAAGGAACGAACCGGATCGTAAAGGGAGGCATGAATGAGCAACGCACCAACGCGGTCGGGTAGGACGCCTCACGGTTCCCGCCATCCTTCCTCGCCTCGCGGAGATCGTCCGTGAATTTGGAACCCGGCCCCAACGCCACCACCATCGGCGGCGGGTTGGGCGCCAATCACGGCGCCCTGATCATCCGGATCGCCCAAAGGCGGGATCGGACGGCCTTCATCGTCCTGTTTCAGCCCTACGGATCCCGGGTAAAAAGCTATCTTCGGCGTTGGGGCGCGGCCGATGCCATGTCCGAGGATCTGGCGCGGGAAGCTTTGCTGCCTATATGGCGCAAGGCGAACCGCTTCGATCCCGCCAAGGCTGGAGCCAGCAGTTGGATCTTCACCATCGCCCGCAACTTGTGGATCGACCCCCTCCGCAAGGAACGGCGGCCTGAGTTGGACCCCACCGACCCCCTGCTGGTGCCCGACGACCCCGAGGACGCGGAGGACGCGGACAACGCCCAGGAAATCGAACAACGGGACGGCCTCTTGAGGACCGCCCTGGGAACCCTTCCCGCCAAGCAGGCCGAAGTGGTTCGCCTGGCCTGCGACAGGCTTCGTGGGATCATTGGAGACCACCCATCATGACCCCCGCTATCCTTCCCATGCACCACCTGGAGCCCGGGGTACTGGCCGCCTACGCATCGGGTGCCTTGGGGGAGGGACCGTCCCTTCTGGTGGCCTCTCATCTGACCTTCTGCCCAGACTGCCGAGCCGCCGTCACCGACTTGGACCGGGTGGGAGGCACCCTGCTCGACGAATTGGGACCCGACGCGCTGAATGGCGATGCCCTGGACAAACTCCTCGCCCGCCTGGACGAGCCGGGAACCATTCCGACTCCCCGACAAGAACCCGCCCCCCCGGGGGAGGGAGGAAGCGAACTGGCCGCCCTGCCCGCGCCCATCCGCTCCTACCTGTCCCTCATCGACCAGGATGGCACCTTGCCCTGGAAAATGCTCGCCCCCGGGGTCCGTCAGATCCGCTTGATGCCCCGAGGGGCCGATGGCGCCAACGCCCGTCTGTTCAAACTGGCCCCACACACGTCCTTGCCCGACCATGGGCACGAGGGGTGCGAATGGACCCTTGTGCTGACAGGTTCCTTCACCGACGCGGGGCAAAGATTCGCGCGCGGCGACGTGGCCCATGCAGATCGGGACACCATCCATGCCCCGGTAACCGGGGCGGAGGATTGTATCTGCCTGATCATCACCGACGCGCCCCTGCGGTACACGGGTCTGCTTGGGCGCCTGATCCAGCCCGTCACCGACCTGTAGCCCATCATCCCCCCGTACCATCCAATCATTCACAATGATTCCGGAATGTTTCCCCCCTTATTCCTGCCAAAAAGGGCTGAGCAAGGGGGGAACGCTTGCCTTTTGGGCCGGGATGGCAAAAAGTTGATGCCAACAGTTCATTGTCGCGACGCGGGGTCGCGACCCATGGGGATGATCAACCCTTGCAAGAACAATATCAGGACATGGTTCGGCTCATAGAACGCCTCCACCGTCACTTTCTGGATGTCATTCGGGCGGAACTGCACCGGTTGAACGTGGACGACATCAACGCCGTTCAAGCGCTTCTACTTCACAATATCGGGACCGAGGACGTGGTAATCCGCGACCTCAAGGACCGGGGGTATTACCACGGCTCGAACGTCTCCTATAATATCAAGAAGTTGACTGAATCGGGCTATATCGCCCAGGAACGCAGTCCCCACGACCGGCGGGCGACGCGGTTGCAACTCACCGAGAAGGGCCTGAGCCTGTGCGAGGCCCTGCGCCGCATGCAGGGCAATCTGGCCGGAGGGTTGAAGCGGTTCGAACTGACCGAATCCTCCCTGGACGGGGCCAACGAATCCCTGGCGCGGATTGAGCGAGCCTGGACCGACCATATTCGCTTCGGCGGCGGCTGAGTCCGACGCCCTAAGCCCGTCTCTCCCCCTGCCACGGTTTCACTGATCCACCTCCGCGGCTCTGGCGTATTCAACCGACCGAGCCCCCTTCCGCGGAGACCCTCCCATCGCGTTCGAGCCCTTGCCTTGATCGCGGTCATGGGTGCCCCCCCTTAAAAGGATGTGCCCGTCGGCGAGTCGACCTGATGGGTGAAGTTCAACGACTGGATGTTCCTTCAGCCCGGTGGGGAGATGCTCAATAACGCCATTGTCAGCCGCTGGGGCTTCGAAATTGGACGGGTGCCCCGTCCTTCGCCAAGCCCGAGGACGTCAGCGCTTGGATATCCGGCCAGGACGCACTGTCGCGGACATCCGCCGCCGACTCAGCCCCAAAAGGCCGCCTAGACCGGGCAGACGAGCATAAACCTGTTCGGCGGCGTCGTAATGGTCCATGTGGGAAACCACCCGTCCGTCGGGACCGAGGCGAATGTCGCTCATCCCCTCCACCCGCCAATTTCCCAGAACCGGAATCACCGCGGAAAACCGCCAGCGTGCCAAGACCACCGTGGGTCCACCCCACCCCCAATGGAGAATGGTGGTGGTTGGGGTCTTGGTGTTCTCGAACATATGGGCCAACACCGCGCGGAATCCCTCCCGTCCCACCACATCGTTGAAGGGATCCTTGAAGTGGACCTCGTCGGTGGTGACCGTTTCCAACCGGTCCAGGGTCAGGGGTGTCAAACCACTCCAGAAGGCCAGATAGGCATTGGCCCCAGCCTCCAGGGCCAGGGCGTTGGTCAGGGCGTTGGCTGAAGAATCCGTCATCTATCCACTCCCGTGAGGTCCTCCCCGAGCGACCTCCCCACGACAGTTTCGCCGCCCCGGGACCCATCGCATAGATATTCGATCCGCGATCCACCGGATCCATCGAAGGCCAGCCCCAAGTGAGTCACGGTGACGCGATTCATCTCGCTCGAAATGGTGTTCAACACCTCATGGGCACCAATCACCACCGGGTTCGGGGGTTGGTGGGGAAGACAGGACCCGACCGGGACGACCAGCCCCCTGTCCCGTCGCTCTCCAAATGACCGTCGGTGTCCCGGGTGACGTTAACCACTGTCTTCTCGCCAACGGCGTCCGTATGGGCCAACAGGTTGTCCAAGCGGGCATGCGCCCGCAAGATTTCTCCATCCCGAACGAAGGACACCCGATACTCTCCCACAGACGTTCCATCCCGTGAGAACGGGCAAACCATTTCAGATCCAAGCAGACGAATATGCGCTGCCCAAGATCATGGGCAATCCGACAAGGAGAGCCTGCGAAAGAAGGTGAACCACAGGGCCCTCCGAACCGTCTATAGGACATACTCCTTAAACGACTGGGACGGAGAATGAGATCACCACATGGCCAAATAGGTAAGGTGAACCCAAGACCCAATGACTCGGCATACGGGCGTTCGACCAGGACTCACTCCCTTTATATCGAATGCCCTATGATAGTTTAGACAGTTTGTTAAGAGGCCAGGGGCTAGGATCCTTCCGTCTGGAAGACCGTGAAAGGTCTCACACGAAAGAAATGCCTTAAGCTCCTGCAAGGGATTGCAAAATGCCGGATGGTGCCAATAGAAATCGGCGCATGGATCGGCCCCGGGACACAGGTGAACGGGGGCGAGGATTGCGCTCCTTGCTTGGCGACTCGATGGAGGCGGAAAAGCCATCCAACGATTGGTTTCTCGACATTCTCGAAGACCCTACCATGAATCAACCCACGGGTTTGGTGGAAGAAAGGCCAGACGCCCAGCCCTCCCCGCCCGAAGCGAAAAAAATAACGCCCCGACCAGAGCCGGAAGTGGCGGAGGCGGCTCAGCGCGCGAAGGCCTCTCCCACGCCTGGGCGGACTTCACCGATCAAATCCGAGGCGCGCCCGGTTCAAGCCCCCACGCCCAAGCAAGCACCAACGATCAAGGCCGAGGCGCATCCGGTTCAAGCCCCTACGCCCAAGCAAGCACCAACGTTTACGGCCAAGGCTATTGAAGCGCCGTCAACGACGCCCTTGCGACGACCCATCCGATCGGCCGTACCCGCGAAAGCCTTTGCGGTCAATGGCTCTCCCGATCAGGCCACCAATGTCGCGAATTTCCCTGGAGTGCCCCCAAAGCCCACCGTCGAAAAAGCCCCAGACGTGACGCGGTCAAAGGCCGTCCCCCAAAGACCCGCCGTCGAAAAAGCCCCGGACGTGGCGCGGCCAAAGGCCGTCCCCCAAAGGACCACCGTCGCGAAAGCCCCGGACGTGGCACGGCCAAAGGCCATCCCCAAAAGACCCACCGTCGAAAAAGCCCCGGACGTGGCGCGGCCAAAGGCCGTCCCCCAAAAGCCCGCCGTCGAAAAAGCCCCGGACGTGACGCGGCCAAAGGCCGTCCCCCAAAAGCCCGCCGTCGAAAAAACCCCGGACGTGGCGCGGCCAAAGGCCGTCCCCCAAAGGCCCGCCGTCGCGAAGGCCCCGGACGTGGCACGGCCAAAGGCCGACCCCCAAAGGACCACCGTCGAAAAAGCCCCGGACGTGGCGCGGCCAAAGGCCGTCCCCCAAAGGCCCGCCGTCGCGAAGGCCCCCGACGTGGCGCGGCCAAAGGCCGTCCCCCAAAGAACCACCGTCGCGAAAGCCCCGGACGTGGCGCGGCCAAAGGCCGTCCTCCAAAGGCCCGCCGTCGCGAAAGCCCCGGACGTGGCGCGGCCAAAGGCCGTCCCCCAAAAGCCCACCGTCGCGAAAGCCCCGGAAACGGCTCAACCCAAGGCCGTCGGGCAAAAAATCGCTGTCTTCAAAAGGCTCAATTCGCGTTTCGTAGGCACTCATGCTAGAATGGCGGAAATGCGGGAGTTCTGATCGATGGACCAAAAGACATTTCAAGCGTGGTTGTCAGCGAGCGACGAGCTGACGGATGCTCAGAAGGCGGAGGCCG
>JAIOYK010000101.1 GCA_021741145.1 Rhodospirillum sp.
ACACCTTCGCCTTCTGCGCTTCCGTGAGGTGATCGATCTCGCATAGCCAGCGGTGAAAGCTCTTGTGGTCCATGGTGCCTAAACTCCTGCATTTCTCTCACTTTATAGCAATTCAATGCGATCTGCGAATAGAGCCAAATAGAAACATTCGGGGCTTTACCCCGCTCCTCACCGGTGCCTGAGGCCCCGGACCAGAATTCCTTTTAACAGAATGAGATCAAAGGGTCCGTGACCCTTTGCGAGCCTGGGCAGAGCCCAGAATTTTCCAAGGGAATGGTCGGGATCTCAAGGACACGGCGTATATATCAGACGGATCAAACGCCCAAAAGCCGCCTCTTCCGCACCCCCCGCGCCCGTTAAGCCCCACCGGAGCACCCTCCCGGCCCGTCACCGTCACCGGTCGCGCCGTTTGCCCTTGACAACGGACTTCACCATTTTCCCGAACGCCCTGTCGCGGGCGCGGCGTTCGACAATGCTGGTGCTGTTGAAGGCTTCCTCGGAGGAGAGCTTTTGCCAGCGCCGGAAACGCTCGGGATCGAGCCTGCCATCGTCCAGCGCGGCGCGAATGGTGCAGCCCGGTTCGCGGTCGTGGGCGCAATCGGCGAAGCGGCAGGCTTGCGACAGGGCCACGATGTCCTCGAACACCTGTTCAACGCCTTCGGCGGCTTCGGTCAACTGCAATTCCCGGATGCCCGGGGTATCGAGCAGCCAGCCGCCATGGGCGAGCCGGTGCATGGTCCGTCCGGTCGTGGTGTGCCGACCCTTGGCGTCGTCCTCGCGAATGTCTTGGGTCAGGATGTCTCCGACCCCGGTCAGGGTGTTGATCAAGGTGGATTTGCCCACACCCGACGAGCCGACGAAGGCCACCGTCCGACCCAGGCCGCACCAATCCGTGAGGGGCGCGAGGCTGCCCGGGTCGAGCGCATTGACCGTCTCGACCAGAAGGCCCGGTTGCAGGGCCGCCGCTTGGGCCGCGTAATCGGCGGGGGCGTCGACGAGGTCGGCCTTGGTCAGCACGATCACCGGCGTCACCCCCGCCTCGCGCGCCAGCACCAGATAGCGCTCGAGACGGGCAAGGTTGAAGTCGAGGTTGCAGGACGACACGATGAACAGGGTGTCGACATTGGCGGCGATGAGCTGCAGCTTGCGGCCCGTGCCCGCCGCCCCCCGCTGGAACAGGCTCGCGCGGGACAAAACCCGGTCCGCTTCCAGGGTGGCGCGGTTCATCAGGATCCAGTCGCCCACGGTCGCGTAGTCCTGTTCGGATTCCGCGCCCCGCACATAGGAGGGGATGAGGGCGTCGATGCCGTCTCCGGCAACCTGAAGGTGGCCGCGATGGACGGCCATGACGCGAACCGGCGCGGCCCGCTCCAGATCGTCGGTCGAGATTTGGGACGAGAAAAATGGAGTCCAGCCGAGTTCGGCCAGAGTGGAATTGTGCGATGTCATTGTTGTGTACCAGCAAGATCGGGTGTCGCACGGATGTGCGCGAACAAATGCGAGCCCGCGCCGAAGCGGCGCGGGGTTCGGGGGCTGGGACCCCGCCCTTCAGCCCGCCGTCCGCGTGGACCATGCCAGCGCGGCGGCGCATTCCCGCGGGGGGAAAGCTCAATCAGGCGGTTTGTCCAGCCAAGCTGGGAACAACAACCGTCACAAAATCCTCCATTCGCTTGGTGTGGGATCCCGAAATATAAGCCCCGCCGACAACACGGGCAAGGGAGATGTGGACCTGTCACAGCCACAGGGCGAATAGCCCGTTCCGTTTGGTGTCGACGGAATCCCGGCGTCGACGCTGGCTTCGATTGAAAGAATCTTCCTTATTTTTCCACTGAGCTAACAAAATCCATAGAGATATAGCCTTCTTTTAATCAAAATTTCCCAAATTCCTCCACAACATTGAAAGCACCTTTCAACCCCGCTCCGCTACCATGGGACCCACGATCCACCCCCATTCCCAAGAGGTCCGACCATGTCCCTGCTGGACAAATTCGAGCGCTATCCCCTCACCTTCGGCCCCACGCCCATCGAGCATCTGCCCCGCCTGACCGAGGCCCTGGGCGGCAAGGTCCAAATCTACGCCAAGCGCGAGGACTGCAATTCCGGCCTCGCCATGGGTGGCAACAAGCTGCGCAAGCTGGAATACATCGTCCCCGACGCCATCGCCTCGGGCGCCGATACCCTGGTCTCCATCGGCGGCGTGCAGTCCAACCACACCCGCATGGTCGCCGCCACCGCCGCCAAGATCGGCATGAAATGCGTGGTCATTCAGGAAAAGTGGGTCCCCCATTACGACGCCGTCTATGACCGGGTCGGCAATATCCTGATGACCCGTCTGATGGGCGCCGACAGCCGTCTGGTCGACGAGGGCTTCGACATCGGCATCCGCAAAAGCTGGGAGGACGCCATCCAGTCCGTCAAGGACGCGGGCGGAAAACCCTATGCCATCCCCGCCGGAGCCTCCGTCCACAAATACGGCGCCCTGGGCTACATCGGTTTCGCCGAGGAAGTGGCCGAGCAGGAGGCGGCGCTGGGCTTCCAGTTCGATTACATCGTCGTCTGCGTGGTCACCGGCTCCACCCAGGGCGGCATGATCGTCGGTTTCGCCAACCAGAACCGGGCCGATCGGGTGATCGGCATCGATGCCTCGGCCACCCTTGACCAGACCCGCGCCCAGGTCCGCCAGATCGTCGACACCACGGCTGAACTGGTCGGCCTGGGCCGCGGGGTTCGGGAGGACGAGATCGTCATCAACCCCGATTACGCCTATCCGGCCTATGGCGTGCCCTCGGACGAAACCAACGACGCCATCCGCCTCGCCGCGCGCACGGAAGCCATGATTACCGACCCGGTCTATGAAGGCAAATCCATGCAGGGCATGATCGACCTGACCCGGAAGGGCTTCTTCCCCGAGGGCTCCAAGGTCCTTTACGCCCACCTGGGCGGCGCCCCGGCCCTGAACGGCTACAGCTACTACTACAAAGAGGGATAAGGCGTTCCCATTTTGGAACCGTGGACTAAGTCTCCCCCCCCCTCCGCCTTCCGAATACAACGGAGGGGGGTCCTTGTTTCTTCCTTCACCGCTCCCCCCTACGGCCAGGATCCCACTCCATGACCCCGTCGAAGACAAGCGATGCCCGTTCCCTGAAATCCATCGAGCAACGGCTGCTTTGGCTCTCCCATTGGATGATTCACACCGCCAACAACATCCGGCCCAAGGTCGACGGCATCAAAATCGGCGGGCATCAGGCCTCTTCCGCCTCCATGGTCTCGATCATGACGGCGCTCTATTTCTCGGCGCTCAAGCCCGAGGACCGGGTGGCCGTGAAGCCCCATGCCTCCCCGATCTTCCATGCCATGCAGTATCTCATGGGCAACCAGACCCGGGAGAAGATGGAAACCTTCCGCGGCTTTGGCGGCGCCCAAAGCTACCCCTCGCGCACAAAGGACATCGACGACGTGGATTTCTCCACGGGATCCGTCGGCCTGGGGGTGGCCATCACCGCCTTCGCCTCGCTGATCCAGGACTACATCCAGGCCAAGGCCTGGGGCGCGGACCTGCCCCTGGGCCGCATGGTCGCCCTGGTCGGGGACGCGGAACTGGACGAGGGCAATGTCTACGAAACCCTGCAAGAGGGCTGGAAAAACGACCTGCGGAACTGCTGGTGGATCATCGACTACAACCGCCAATCCCTGGACGGAATCGTCCGCGAGGGCCTGTTCGAGCGGGTGGAAAAGATCTTCGAGGCCTTCGGCTGGGATGTCGTCCGGGTCAAATACGGCGCCCTCCAACGCGCCGCCTTCCAGGAACCCGGCGGCGCCAAACTGCGAACCTGGATCGACCGCTGCTCCAACCAGGAGTATTCGGCCCTGACTTTCATGGGCGGCGCGGTCTGGCGCAAGCGGCTGCTGGACGACCTGGGGGACCAGGGAGACGTCACCGCGCTGCTCGACCGGCGGGACGACAGCGCGCTGGCGGCCCTGATGGAGAACCTGGGCGGCAACTGCGTCCAGACCATGGCCGAGACCTTCGCCGCCATCGACCACGACCGCCCCACCTGCTTCCTCTGCTACACGGTCAAGGGCTGGGGCACGCCCATCGCCGGACATAAGGACAACCACGGCGGCCTGATGAACAACACCCAGATGGCCCAATGGCAAGCCCATATGGGCGTCCCCGAGGGCCAGGAATGGGAACCCCTGGCCACCGTGGAGGACCCCGAGGCCCTGAAGGCCTTCCTCTCCACGGTCCCCTTTTTCGCCAAGGGAGCGCGCCGCCACCGCGATGACAAGCTGGCCGTTCCCGCCCTCCCCATGGCGACGGAGGGGGAAATCTCCACCCAAATGGCTTTCGGCAAATTGCTGGACGGCCTGTCCAAGGGGGACAGTGATCTGGCGGCGCGGATCGTCACCACCTCGCCGGACGTGACGGGCACCACCAATCTGGGTCCCTGGGTCAACCGGCGGAAACTCTTCGCCCGCAAGGCCCAGTCCGACGCCTTCATCGACCACAAGATCCCGTCGACCGCCAAATGGGTCTTCGCGCCCGACGGCCAGCATATCGAACTGGGCATCGCCGAGATGAACCTGTTCCTGCTGCTGGGCGCGGCGGGGCTTTCCCACTCCCTGTTCGGCAAGCGGCTGATCCCGATCGGCACGGTCTATGATCCCTTCGTCCAGCGGGGTTTGGACGCGCTCAATTACGCCTGTTACCAGGATGCCCGCTTCCTGATCGTCGGCACCCCCTCGGGCGTCACCCTGGCGCCGGAGGGCGGCGCCCACCAGTCCATCGGTACGCCGCTGATCGGCATGGCCCAGGATGGCCTCGCCGCCTTCGAGCCCGCCTACGCCGACGAACTGGCGGTGATCCTGGAATGGGCCTTCGACTACCTGCAGCGCGACGGGGAAGGCGACCCGGACGAGCGCACCTGGCTGCGCGACGAGACCGGCGGTTCCGTCTATCTACGCCTCTCCACCAATCCCCTCACCCAGCCCGGGAAGCGGGTGAACGAGGCCTTTCGCCAAGGCGCCATCGACGGCGCCTATTGGCTGCGGGCGCCCGGTCCCAATTGCGAGGTGGTCATCGCCTACCAGGGCGCGGTGGCGCCGGAGGCGATCAAGGCCGCGGGCATGCTGGCGGAGGGGCGGCGGGACATCGGTGTTCTGGCCGTAACCTCGGCGGACCGGCTGAACGCCGGGTGGACCGCGGCCCAGCGCGCCCGCTCCCGGGGCAAGGCGACCGCGGAATCCCATGTGGAGCACCTGCTCGCCCCTTTGCCCTCCCACTGTCACCTGATCACGGTGATCGACGGCCATCCGGCCACGCTGTCCTGGTTGGGCGCCGTCCTGGGCCACCGGACCATTCCGCTCGGGGTGGAGCATTTTGGGCAGACGGGGACCATCGGCGACCTCTACCACCACCACGGTATCGACGCGGCTTCCATCGTGGAGAAGGTACAGGGGCTGACGGCGGGGCGAAGGATCAAATCGGGAATCGTCGCCAGTCTCGCCAAAACCTGATCGGGACAGGGGCGCGCCTCCAGGATGTCCTGTCATCCAAGCTGGCGATAGACCGCTTCGGCAACCGCCAGAAGACGGGTCCGGTCCAACGCCCCGGTGAGCACATATCCCATGCCTGTGTCCCGCCAGTAAAAGGCCGAGACACCCTTGCCATCGCCCTTATACCGAAAGGCGGTATCGTCGTTTTCGCCCGCCCGCACATAGAGAGTCAGACGGGTTCCCCCGTCATCGTCATACATGAACATCGCCGCGGGACCGTCTCCGGCCGGCAACAGGCGACCGCCCATCAGACGGAAGCCCTGGCTGGTCAAATTCGGCGCGGAAAGCGGCGCGCCCAGCCGCTTGGATAGCCATTGCACCAGATGGGCCTCCTGTTTGGCGTCCACCTCGACCGGATGGACCACTTCGGAGACGAACGTGCGATAGGCCGAAAAGGCATCGACGACCATGGGCCGCGTCTGAACCGCTTCAGTGATTTGTGTTGCCTCGGTCGGACGCGACAGACCCTTGCCGTACCAACCCGCCACGGAGCCGACGATCAGCCAGGCGCCCGCCGCGGCCAGCGCCCTTAGGCGTTGGAGGCGGCGTCGACGGTGTCTCGACCGGGCTTCCTCGACGATGGGGGCAACCCTTAAACGGGCGGGAATAGGCTCCTCGATCTTGGTCTTGAGCAATGCGCGCAGCATGTCGCGCTGAGCGCGATGGGCCTCGATCCGTTCCGCCTCCTCGGGGTGCTCGCCAAGGAAGACCTCGACGGCATCGCGCCGGTCCGGCGCGAGCCGACCGTCCACATAGGCCTGAAGGTCATCTTCACCGATCAGTCTGTCCCCTTGCATCATTTCACTCTCCGAAGGTCCGGAGCCTTACGCTCGGATGGGGCGGGGCCGGACTCCATATGGACACGCAACCGGTCTCGCGCCCGGCTCAGGCGCGACATCACGGTGCCGATGGGCACGCCAAGGACCTTGGCCGTCTCTTCATAGGATAAATCCTCGATACTGACGAGAAGCAGCACGGAGCGCTGCTCCTCGGGCAGGGTATCCAGTCCAGCCATGAGATCACGCATGCGCATCCGATCATCCTGGCCACCCGCCACCGTCGGGCCGTCCACCAACGCGTCAAGCGGAAGGTGGGGGCCGCGGCGGGTACGCTGGCGGGCGGCGCTGAGGAACAGATTGCGTAATATGGTGAAAAGCCAGACCCGAAGGTTCCCGTCACGATGTCGGGAAGGCCAGCGGGAAATGGCCCGTTCCAGGCAATCCTGGACAAGATCATCCGCCGCGTCCCGGTCACCCGCCAGCGACCAGGCGTACCGCCGGAGCGCGGGCACATGGGGTTCAATCAGGTTGGAGAGATCGTCCATGGACATCGCCTAGAGTGCTCCGAGATCAAGTTGGGCCACGTCTTGACCCAACTTGATCTCAAAGGCACTCTCAAATTTATAAGATTAGGGTGAAACTGGGCCAGCTTAACTCAAGCTGATTCAGTTTCACTCTAGCGACTGTTCTTTTCGGATATTTTTCCTAATACGCTGTCATGTTCGGTGAGATTTGCCAGACTTCATCCACCAGTTTTCCTCCTCTGAACAGCATGACATAGTACACTGGCAGGGTTTTCTGGCCCTGGAATACCACGTTGGCGCTCACCGTGGTGCCCGCGGGATTGGCCTCCTCGCGCAGACCACCGACCTCGGCCTTCAGCACGCCCTGGGCCTTGGTGAATTGACTCCATACCGTCGATAGACCATCCCCGTGATGGGTTCCGTCCAGAGGCCCCCCGACCCAATGCAACACGGCGCCGTCGCCATAGGAGGCCAGGATGCCATTCACATCACCCTTGGCGATGGCGTCAATATGGGCGCGGGCGGCGGTTTCGCCATCACCGGCGTAGGCCAGTCCCCCGGTCAGGGAGACAGCGGCCAAGCCCATGGCGAAGGCCGACGTGGTCAGGGCGCGGGCCTTGAAGGCATTCATCGTCTTCATCGTTTTTCCTCTCGGGATGATGCGGTTGCGACCCCTGAAAGACGCTCGGCCCGTCGTTTTATTCCCAATTATTTTCAAACGGCCCCTGTGATCCAGTCACGGTTTTGGGAACGCGCTCCAACCGATGACGAGGGAATAGAACGGGATGAACCGGCGTCTCTTCCTCGGGTCGTCGCCAATGGGCGATGTCTCCTCGCCCGCGAGGGGTCCGGTTCCCTTCGTCGACACGTCCATTTCATCAGGAGTATTCTGGTCATGAAGACCCGCATCACGCCTCCCGCCCTGTCCTTCGTCATCGGCGCGATCCTGCTGGCGGCCCCGCCAGCGCTTGCAAGCACGGCGCTGTACGATCCGTCGATCCAGCATCATCCCAAGGATGGCGTGGTCAAACTTTACGGCGCGGGCGGACCCCACACGGCCTTCAAGAAAGTCGCCGACGCCTTCACCGCCAAAACCGGAATCGCCGTCGACATCATCGCTGGTCCCGAGACCAAGTGGTCGGCCGACGCCCAACAGGACGCCGATATTCTGTGGGGGACGTCCGAGCAGTCGATGACCGCATTTCTCGAGACCTATAAGACCTTCTCCTCCGAAACCGTCGAGCCGATCTACACGCGTCCATCGGTGATCGCCGTGAAAAAGGGCAACCCCAAGGGCATTACCGGCATTGGCGACCTGACCAGACCGGGCATGCGGATCGTCGTCACGGAAGGAGCCGGAGTCTACAACACCTCTGGCACGGGCGTTTGGGAGGACGTCATCGGCCGCACCGGGGACCTCCACGCGGTCAGGGCCTTTCGCCAGAACATCGTCGCCTTCGCCAAGGGCAGTGGCGCCAGTTATAAGGCCTTCAGGGAACAAGACGCCGATGCCTGGATCACCTGGCCCAATTGGCCCCTGACCCATACCGACGTCGCCGATATGATCGAAATCGATCCCGACCATCGAATTTGGCGGGACGTCAACATGGCGCTGTCGCCCGACGCCGATTCCGAGGCCACTCGGTTCCTGAGCTTTTTGAAGAGCGAAGACGGGGCCGAATTGATGAAAACCGAAGGCTGGATCCGCTGAGTCCAAGCAAATCCGTCAAGGATCGGCGGCGCTATCCCGGATATCCCAGACCTGAAGGAAGACTTCGTCACGGGCCAGTCCGGACAGAGACCGCGGGGGGGGGGAAATATGGGCGACCCGGTGGATGTCAGGCAAAAGACAAACGGACATGGATACCCCTCAACACAGGAGGGGGAAATAGGATAATACCAAGGTGCATGGGTCGAAACCCATGCACCTTGTATCGCGTTCAAACGCCACGCGGGCTTTACGCGGCAGGAGGCGCGGCGGCCGGTCAGCCGCTTCCAACCCGCGATGAGTCACGCTCATCGCGGGTTGGTATAAGCATAAGGGGAAAGAAGAGGGTCCCCCGGCCATGGCCCCGGCAATGGTCTTTGTCATCGACCGACCATTCCGTCTTTACCGTCACGGGAGATCCCTCCCAAAGTGGGAAGAAACAGGGCAAGACTTCCCACCGCCAAGTTGGCGCCAACACGCCACGGTATCAATATTTCAGAAACGTCTGTTTCAACAACTTTGGGAAAGACAGGGAGGATCCCATGGGCGAAACTGCCGTTTCACGTCAGGAAAGGAGCCCGGCATGGACACCTCGGATGGGTCGCCGAAAAAATTCCCCGAAATGCCCAAGGGCAAATCCCGGGAAAAGTCCATCGAGGCGCGGATCCACGAGCAGTACGAGTCCCTGCCGGACTCGGAGCGCAAGCTAGCCGAGGTCATCTTGGATTTTCCCGGCGACCTGTCGGCCTTCAAGGCCTCGGAGCTGACCGCCCTGGCCGGGGTTTCCAAGGCCGCGGCCACCCGTCTGTTCCACCGCCTGGGCTTCCAAAGCTTCGACGAAGCGCGCCTCCTCTCGCGGGAGCGGCGGGAATGGGGTTCCCCCCTTTACATGGAAAGCAAGCCAGGCACCGCGACCTCCAGCGGTGGCCTCAATGCCCTGCTGAAGGACGAGACGGACCTGTTGCGAACCTCCCTGTCCAAGCTGGATGCCAACAGGTTGGACGAGGTGGTGGGTCACATCGTCGGAGCCCGGCGGGTTTTCCTGATCGGCTTTCGAAACAGTCGTTTCATCGCCGAGTACTTCCGCTGGCAATTGCTCCAATTCCGGGGCGACGTCCTTTTGATCCCCGGCAATGGGGAGACCATCGGAGAATTCCTCGCCGACCTGACCCCTACGGATGTGGTGTTCGTCGTGGCCCTGCGCCGTCGGATCAAGGAACTGCATGGCATCCTGACCTCCGTCCGGGACCGGGGCACCCCCATCGCCCTGCTCACCGACCCCACGGCGCGGCGTCTGCCCGGATTGGCCACCTGGACCCTGACCGTGGAGACCAGGGGCGCCTTCCCCTTCGACAGCTGTGGCCCGGCGCTGGCCATCTGCCGCCACCTGTCCGTTCAGGCCTTTCACAAGGCCGGACGCCGGGGCCGCGCCCATCTGGAACGGATCGAACGGCAGCATGAGGTCCTAGACACGTTCAATTGACGATCCCGTCACGGTATCCCGACGAGCATCCCCCTTCCCACCACTCCCGTGTTATAGCCATTCCACCACGCGGCGGCATTGGGACCCCTTAACCATGAAGATCCTCCACACCGGCGACCTGCACCTCGGTCGGGCCTTCAACGGCCTCTCCCTTGAACCGGACCACGAGGCGATCCTCGACCAGATCCTCCAGGTACTGGTCGACCGGGCTGTGGATGTCCTGATCATCGCCGGGGATATCTTCGATCGCGCGGCGCCCCCGGCCAGTGCCATCCGCCAGTTCAACGGTTTCCTCTCGCGGGTCTCCCAGGAGACCACCGCCGCCCTGGTGATGATCGCCGGGAACCATGATTCCGGCGACCGGGTGGCAACCATGGCCGTCCTGTCCGACGGCGCCCGCGCCCTGGTCCGGGGCGTCGTGACCGCAGAGGATCCCCCCTTGGTGCTGAAGGACGAGCATGGTCCCGTCGCCTTCTCCGCCCTGCCCTTCGCCCATGAATACACCGCCCGGGAGTGCTTCGGCGACGAGACCATCGCCTCCCCCGCCGACGTTTTGGCCGCCCAAGTGGCCGCGGCCCGGCACGCCCTGCCCCCCGGCGACGAAGACCAGGATGTCCGTTGGGTGA
>JAIOYK010000036.1 GCA_021741145.1 Rhodospirillum sp.
CCTCCGGAATCTGAACCGCGACGGGAATGGTTGGAAGGTGCCCGCCGTCGATCGCGGTAAAGGACTCAACCGGAGAGCGGGCGAAGGCTTCCGGAGCCTGACAGACCCCACCCAGAATCACCCCCGCCAGAATCACCCCCGCCCCGCCAAACGCGCGAATCCCAGAGGAGATAGCCATGGGCAGAGTGGCCTCACGGAGGACACGCGACAGACCATGTTCAGACACGTCTTTCATCGAAGCGTGATCCAGATTCGTGCTCTCCTTAACCCATCCGGCGATTCTCATTGTTCTCGTCCCCAGTTGGCCGTATCCGCGCCTCAACGCGCGACCCCATGCGACGGTTCCCAATGTCTGTTAGGTTCCCACACGCCGATCCCGCACCCCAACGACACGACCGCATCCCCTTTAGTATATGTCTACTTTCACTAAGAGTCTAGATCTCCAGAAGAAAGAAGTGGGATTCCATAACAGATTCGGACAGCGGCCACCCGCCACCTTCCCATCAGAGACCGGCCCGAGCTATAGGGTTTCGCCATCCTCGGAAGACGCGGAGGCCAAGTCCGCGGTTCTCTGGGGTCCGGCACCATCCGAATCGACGGCTTGGGCGCTGGCGGCCAGGGCCTTTTCCACGACCGCCAAATTGTGCTCCCAGTCTGGCATCGGCGCCCCCAACAAGGTGAGCGACCGTCGCATCAGGGTCACCGCCTGGTCGGGGTGCCCCTGACGGAAGGCCACCACCCCCAGCAAGTGGAGCCCCGCTGGATGTTCTGGTACCCGTCGCATAAGAGCCCGCAAAACCGTCTCGGCCTGATCCAAGCGTCCGGCCCGGATATGGGCCGTGGCCGTTCCCACGGCGGCACCGGGGGATAGGATCGAGGGATCGCCCGGCGCCGCGGTGATCGCCTGGGCAACCCTATCCTCTGGCGCGAGTTCCAAGGCGTTCAACAACGCCAGAATCCGCCCCTTCGGGTCCTTCAACAGGGAATCGCGGTCCACCTCGATCACCCGTCCGGGCAACACCGCCCGCCAGTGGTCCATCAGGGCGTTTTGCGCGTCCCACAGACTTCGGGCGTCCGGCGTCAAGTCCGCGACTCCCGTATCGTCCCGGCAGAAAATCAGACTGGCCTTTGGGAACACCAAATGCACCAATCCAACCAGAGCGGCATCAAGTCCTCGCCCATCCAAGATATGGTCGGCACCTGGATCTTCCTTCTGCAGGTGGCTCAATAGCCATCCGGCGACCTTCAAGGAATCCCCCGCCGAGACCGCGTCCATGCTTTCCGGGAAGGTCCGATTCCGCCCAGCCTCGCGATCAAAGGCCTCCAGACTATCCAGCAGAACGGGGACCAGATTTAACGAACGAGCGCCGTGCACCCGGGAATGGGCCGACAGGATGGCCCGCAGACGCTTCGCGGTGGGGCTGGCCAAGCCCACCAGGAACATGGGAAGCCGACTGGGATCACCGTGGCCCTGACGCGCCGCGAAGTAGACGGGACTTTGGTGAGCCATGACCCGGTCCGCCCGGTCATGCAAATCAACCGGACTCAGTCCCACTATCCGTTGCTCGGGATTCGCGGTTCCATCCAAATCTTCTCCCGCGGCCAAGGCGTCGGCCATGTGTTTACTGGCAGCCGTGGCAAAGTCCGGCGCGGCCTTCCTCCGATCATTTATCATGGTGCCGTCCTGCCACCTCCCCGATTGCGTCGGACCATGGTAAAGATCCCGGTCCCGTCCGCCAAGCACCCGTACCGCGCCAACCCGCCACCAGAAGTGGGATAGGACACAGTGGGGACGAGTTTTTCGTTGCCGTTCGGTCCGAACGTGTCAGAAACGATCACGGCGCGATTTGGCCGATACGACAAAAGCGCACCGTGCTCCAAACCGCCCAAGGGTTTTGAATGAATTACGATCATGCCTATCACGCGGGTAATTTCGCTGACGTACTGAAACACGCTATCCTTACAATCGTCTTGAACCACTTGAAACGCAAGGATAAGTCGTTTGTCGTTGTAGATACCCATGGAGGACAGGGGGCTTTCGACCTCTCCGATCCCCGTGTTCGGCGAACCGGAGAGGCCCAGGAAGGCATCCTGCGCCTGCTTTCCCGCGCCGGAGAGCCGCCCGAAGTCCTCCGTCCCTATCTGGACGCTGTTCTTGCCTTGGGCCACCCTCTGGACCAACCCTTGGGTGGCGCGAGCGGCGACGGGAACGGCGGGCTGTTGCGGCGGTATCCAGGAAGTCCTCTGTTGACCAGGCACCTGATCCGCCCCCAGGACCGGTTGGTGACCGCCGAGTTGCATCCGGCCCATGGCGATGCCCTCCGCGCGACTCTGCGCGGATGGAGTAGGACCCATGTGGAAGCCAAGGATGGCTACGAGACCCTGAAGGCCCACGTCCCTCCACCGGAACGACGGGGACTGGTCCTGATCGATCCGCCCTTCGAGCGCGCCGACGAATTCCAGACCCTGGTCCGGTCCATGCGGGCCGCCCTGCGCCGCTGGGCTCAGGGCATCTATATGATCTGGTACCCGATCAAGGACCCGACCGCCGTCGACGCCTTCCACGCGGACCTGAGGACCCTATCGGACAGCTTGACCGCCCCTGTTCCGGCCATCGTCGCTGAATTATGGGTCCGCCCCCGATTTCCACCCTTGCGCCTAAATGGCACGGGGCTCGTGGTTTTTAACCCGCCTCACGGTCTTCTCCAGGCCCTGCCGGAGTTAATGCCCTGGTTGCGGGAAAGCCTCGCCGAACCGGGTCGGGGCGAAGACAGATGGTTTTGGCTGATCGAGGAAAGGAAGGCGGGACAATGACCCAGGCAGGTTCTCCACCGGGTTCCCAAATGGTCCCCAAATCCCCATCCCCCAACGCTGTCACCCTGTTCGACGCCGCCCGTCAAGCCATCGCCCAGCATGACGGCTCCCTGGCCCTGGCGCTCATCTCCCGTTCCCTATTGATTGAAGGGGACCGCGGTGGGGATGCCCTTGCCCTGCAAGGCGCTTGCCTAAGGGAGGCTGATTACCATGTCGCCGCCCTGGACGCCCTGCGTGCCGCGGCGCCCCGGTACCCAGAAAATGGTCAGGTTCACTTCCAGCACGCCATGGCGGCCCATGACCTGGGTTTGCTCGATGAATCGCGACTGGCCTTCGAGCGGGCGATTCCCCTGATGCCGGGGCGACCGGAACCACACATGGGACTGGCGGACATTCTGCTTATGTCCGGGGATTGGGACCGGGGATGGGAGGAATTGGAATGGCGCTACGCGACCGACGAGGGGAAGAAGATCCTGAGCCATTTCGACTCCTCCCGCCGCTGGGGGGGCGAGCCGATCACGGGCAAACGCCTGCTGGTCTATGGGGAGCAGGGGTTCGGAGACAGCATCCAATTCTGCCGCCACGTCCAACGGCTCCGAGCCCGGGACCCCAAGTGGATCATCCTTGGTTGCAGTCCGGAACTGACTCGCCTGTTCCAGGGGGTCGAAGGGTACGACATCGTGACCCAAGATATCCCGGCCGCCGATACGTACGACCTGCATACCCCCCTATCGAGTCTACCCCGCCTTCTCCAGGTGACCCCCGAGAGCCTGGAGCCGAAAGTTCCCTATATCCGGGTGGATCCAGCCATTCGGGCCATCTGGCGGGACCGCCTCGCCGCCCTTCCCCGACCGCGCATTGGATTGGCCTGGCAGGGGCGGCCAACCCATCCACGCAACCACCGTCGCTCCATTCCCCTGGTGGCCTTCGACACCCTCGCGCCCCAGAGTCCCTTCGTCTCCATCTCCCCCCTGCGTTACTCCCAGGCGGATTTGAACGCCGCGGGAAGCGCTTTAAAGATCCGGGAATTTGGAAAGAAATTGAAGGATTTCGCCGATACGGCCGCCCTCTTGTCCGAATTGGATCTGGTGATATCCGTGGATACGGGGGTGGCCCATCTGGCGGGCGCCCTGGGCCGTCCCCTTTGGCTTTTGCTGCCCTATACCCCGGACTGGCGCTGGATGTGGCGGCGGCAAGACAGTCCCTGGTATCCCAGCGCCCGCCTGTTCCGCCAACCGGTTCCCCGAGACTGGAGGAGCGTGCTGTCACGGGTTGGGGCGGAGTTGGCGCCCTGGAAAGCCGCCTGGACTCCCCCCTCGGAAGAATAAGTCCAACCTGGGGGAAGACCTCAGGACAGCCTATTGGTCGATGGATCGTCAAGCTGGTGTTCCAGGGTCTCGGGCAGAGGCGGCTCCGGATCCGCAGGATCCGCTCCGAAATCGGTGGGATCCGGGGCATCGACCAGTTCGGTCCAATCCCCGCCATCGGTGGGACCACTTTCGGCCGAATCCCCGCGGGTCCAGTCTCCGCCTCCGTTCATGGGCGTGCCCTGGTCATCGAGCATGAACAATTGCTCCATGTCACCCATGTTGTAGGTTTGATCTCCGAACTGGAAGACTTCGCCTCTATCCACCCTATCCGTGCCGTCGCTTTCCCGACCGATCCACCGACCGCTTCCGGCGTGACTATCAACTCCCTCGCCGTCCTTGATGAGAGGATCACCGCTCTTGGTACGGTGTCTTTCCTCACGGCCATCATTTTCCTCGGGTTTCGGTTCCAATGTTGGTTCTGGCTCGTCGGCCACTGGAACCACGTCGAGTTGGAGAGCCGCGAAATCCTCCATGGTTTGGTGATCGAAGGTTCCATCGGCGAATTGGAAGCTGTCCACGTTGGACACCCGATCAACACCATCCCGGCCATCCATCGTATCGCGAACCGTGAAGGAACCATCCAAGTTCCGCGATATTTCGTATTCGATCGAGGCACCGTTGAAGATCACCCGACCGGCTCCGCCACCACCGCCCGCCCCGGGGGCGTCGGTCCCACGGTCACCCTCGGGAACACCGTCTCCGGCGCGGCCCTGGACAAGGTCAGCCTCATCCTTGGCGTCGGCCCCATGGGCTTCATCCTTATCCTTGTCGACGATCAAACAATCCTCGTCCGGCGTTCCCCGGATGATGTTTAAATCATCCTCTTCACCGATCTTCGGATTGGATTCCGGTAGGGGGGGCTCGGCACCGGTGTCTTCCCAAGACCGATCATCAACGGGCTCGTCATCCCCGCGTGGATCGTTCAGCCGAATCGTTGTCGTGACCGAGGAGGCCCCCTCAAGGACCCTGCCCCAAGTCTCGCCCCCCTGCTCCGTGGCGGCGCCCTTTAATTCGACGGAAAAGCTCTCTCCCCCTTCCATTCGGTTGTCGCCACGCGTCCAGACATGGACCTCCACGAAGGTCTCTCCCGCCGGTATGCGGACCCAGTGTTCCGCGGCCTGTTCAGTGCTTCTCGAGTCCGCCAAGCCCGCCAAACCCTCCGCCGCGCCCGCATCGTCCAATGTGCCATAGAGGACCCAGACATCTCGGTCCACGGGGGCATCCAGGTGGATGGAGTAGGAAACCGGCGCACCGGCTTCGCAAGTCCCTTTGGTCACCGAATTCGACGCGCCGCCATCCTCGGTGGTGATCCACAGGGTCCCTTCCGAGGACGGAAACAGGGTCTCCCCCTCGAAGATCTCTTCCCCACCATCGCGGCCCCCATCCTCGGCGTCTCCCGCGCCGTCGCCTCCAATGACCTCTTGGGTTTCCACGTCCTCGTCGGCGGGGGAGCGCGTCTCGCGAGGCAGGGGCAAATCATCAAGGGTTTGACGCTCCACGGTTTGGGTGGAATCGCGTTCGTCCGCCATGGAAAGCCTCAATTCCTAATACCGGGAGCCAAATCGTGAGCCGACAGGCCAGGAGAAATCCGAGGTCAGACAACTCCGGAGGAGTCCAGATACATTCCCGCCACCAAACACCCACAAGGATACCGCCTTATGGTTCGACGAAAAACCCACTGGAAGAGAGACAGGATTTTTCGTCGGAATGATTTGGCCAGATTTACAACCTTTCTCATAAGAGAACAAATCATAGATCATACCATCGTCAAAGTCATGACCGCCAAGCCTGTGAAATTACGGAATTATTCGGCGTTCATGTCGTCCAAGCACCGGCCTTCCAGGGAGAAGCCGTCCTCTTTGAATTTCCAACCCTCGGCGAGGTCGGGGTCTTTCCCGGGGCGCCACGGTTTGGTCCGTCCGATCAGGACCGTTCGCCACGTCTCGGTTCCGAAGCGGCATGGATTAAGGTCCCATTTTATATTTCCTTTTCCCCTCCCCGAAGAGACTCTAAAATCAACATAAGGAGAGAGAAGCCGGATCGGACGGACTCAATCCGATCCCGTTCTTCTCTAGCTTATCCCTTAATTTTCCATCGATCCGACCCTTTCGACACGGAGCGGACCGGTCTCACCCTAGCCAAGTCTGTATTCCAGAGAGGAAAGAGCGAAATTGGCCCGCCTCATTCTCTTGAACAAACCCTATGACGTCCTCAGTCAGTTTACGGATGGAGAGGGACGGGCGACGCTGGCCGACCACCTGCCCATTCCGGGAGTCTACGTCTGTGGCCGCCTGGATCGGGATAGCGAAGGGTTGCTGTTGTTGACCGACAATGGCTCCCTGCAGCACCGGATCAGCCACCCCAAGCACAAAATGCCCAAGACCTATTGGGCCCAGGTGGAGGGAACACCGGACCCCGTGGCGCTGGACGGGCTCCGCCAGGGCGTGAGATTGAAGGACGGTCCGGCCCGGGCCAACTCCGTTCTTATCCTCACGGAGCCACCGGGTCTTTGGCCTCGGACACCCCCCATCCGCTGGCGGGCGGCCATCCCGACGACCTGGTTGGAAATCACCGTGACCGAGGGGCGGAACCGTATGATCCGGCGTATGACAGCCGCGGTCGGTTTACCGACCCTGCGCCTGATTCGCGCGGCCATCGGACCCCATACCCTGGACGACCTCGCTCCCGGTGCCTGGAGGGAAGTCACCCTCCCTGATCCGCCCGAGCCTCCTCCCCGTCCCGGAAGAGGGGAAAAAAACCCGCGGAACACCTCGAATTTTAAGCCGTCCACCCCAGGGGACCACCCCTCTTGGGACCGATGGAGCAAGGGAAAGTCCCCTCGTTTATCCCGCCGTCCCCGCACCGGACTCGCATAATCCTTCCGGATCCGATAGGTTTTTAGGAGGATACCACCCTGGGACATCCGTCCCCTTCCCACACCAATCCATGGATCGGACAGATGAGCGACGCTCCCAGCCAGACCGCCGACCGAACGCCCTCGGACGCGTTGTCCGAAGCGGACCACCGGACCATTCCCTGGATCACCGCCGTCTATAACCAGAAGGGCGGCGTGGGAAAGACAACAACCGCGGCGAATCTGGCAACGGCCCTGGCCGCCTGCGGCCAGACGGTGATTCTGGTCGACCTTGATTCCCAAGGCAATGCCACGACATCCGTTGGCGGGCTCTATAACCAGGGACCCGGCGCCTATGAATTCTTCACCGGCGACGCTTCCCTGGCCGAACTGGCGCGCGAAACCGCCTATCCGGGTCTTCGGTTGGTCGCCGCGTCGCGGATGCTCGCCGGTCTGGAACTGGAGCTGTCCGAACAGGACAGCCCCCAATTTGTCTTTCGGGAGCGTCTGCTGAGCGACATGCCTTCGGTTGACCACATCCTTATCGACAGTCCGCCCGCTCTGGGCTTGCTGCCGGTAAACGCCCTGGTCGCCGCCCATTCGGTCCTGGTCCCCGTTCAAAGCGAGACCTTCGCCCACGATGGCATGGTCAACGCCTTCTTCAGTCTCAAGCGAATCCGTTCGACCTTCAATCCGTCCCTGGCCATCCACGGCGTTCTGGTCACCATGATGGGTACGGACGCCACCAGTAAGAAGCTCGACAAGGTTATTCGAAGTGAATTCGCCGACGCGGTTTTTTCCGCTGTCATCCCCCGGGATATCGCTGTGTCCGATTCCGCGGACGCCGACCATCCGGTCGTGGTCCATGCCCCCCAATCTCCCGGAGCCCAGGCGTACATGGAAGCCACCCGGGAGTTCCTCCACCGGGAAGCGGACCTGCGCGAGCGTCTCAGCCGCCAGCGGGCAAGCACCGCGAGCGGACCGACCAGTGAAGAGGGCGGCAGGAGCTTGCCATTGCCCTGCCCCCTATCCAAGGCAACGGCGGACCCCGATGCCTCGGCCCTGGCCGCGACGACCACCCTGGCGCGTTGGCACGCCCGGGTTTTTGGCGGCATCCCCACCGGGGAGGAGACCGCCAACAATAGCGCGCCAGATGCGCCCAAGTCCAAACCCGTTCCCCCGCCCCTCAAACCAACCCTAGAGGCTCCGGCGGACGATATTCCGCCCGATTGGACCGGCGTGGTCGATGACGTTTACGCGCCAACGGACGGCGACCAGGGCTTGCGTACGGCCACTTGGGTGATGGCCGCGGCCGCGGTGGTCGTTCTCTGTGGCGTGATCTATATCACCATGACCACCATGGGATAACGGTCCGAACCTTTCCCAGGATCGGGTCGATTGGGCTTGTTGAAGGCCTGGGGGGTCGTAAGTCCCCCCAGCCGCCTTAGTGATCCTTGAAGGCGTGGAGGTCGACTCCCTCCTTGAAGGCGGTCAACTGCTCTTCGGTGGCGGGGGCTTGGTATTTGGACTTCCAGTCCGAATAGGGCATGCCGTAGACCTCCTCCCGTGCTTGGTCGTAGTCCATGGAGACGCCACGCTCCTTGGCGGCGGCCATCACCCATTTGGACAGGCAGTTACGGCAGAAGCCGGCGAGGTTCATCAAGTCGATATTCTGGACATCCGTCCGGTGGCGTAGGTGCGCCACCAGTCCGCGGAAAGCCGCGGCTTCGATTTCCAGGCGGGTTTGATCATCCATAAACGGAAACTCCAGTCCTTCAAGGCTTGTAAAACAGGGCCTCAAACAAAAAAGCAGCCAATGGAAAAACGGCCCAAAGCGTGACTTTCAGAGGCAACCCCGCACTACGAACGTCTTCACCCCCGAATGGGACATCAAGCGATTGGCCATGGTGGCCTCCTCTTCACGTTACATAAAGAGGCTATACAAGACTCCCAATGCGATTAACCCAGCAATCGTTCCCCAAATGGCGACGATCACAACCGACGATCCAGTAATGGGAAGCTCGTCGCGGGCCTCCGACGGACCGGCCACCGAGACGGGAACCGGAGTAAAGGGAACCTCCTCCACCGACGCCACCGGTTCGATTGGCGGGGGCGGGGGCGGGGGCGCGACCTGTTCCGTGACAGTCTCGGTCGAAGTCGGCTCCGGCGTTCCGGCACCAACGATAGCGGAGAACTTGGCGAAGAAATCCGCCGCCGTTTTATCCGCGACGCCCCGCACCAACCGGGCGCCCACGCTGGCGAGCTTGCCACCAACCTCGGCCTTGGCTTCGTAGACCAGCTTGGTTCCGGCGCCTTCCTCGGTCAGGGTCACCTTGGCCGAACCCTTGGCGAATCCGGCCATGCCACCCTGCCCTTTGACCGCCATGGTGCAGGACGTGGGGGGAGTCATTTCTTCCATGGTCACCGTCCCGGCGAATTTCGCCGAGACCGGTCCCACCTTGACCTTCACCTTACCGGCGAATTCCGTGTCCGAGGACTTGACCAGCTCCTCGCACCCATCGATGCACTGTTTCAGAATCTCGGGATCGTTGATCCCTTCCCAAACCCGATCAATGGGCGCGGGCACAAGGTATTCCCCCGTGAAGTCCATATCAGTAATCCTTTATTTTCAGGACCTTAAAACAAAACTGTTCCATAAAGTCGGCGCATATCGCCACCCGTCCCCTGGCCACCGCGGCAGGATGCACGGGCCAAGTGAAAGACGCCATAGGTCATTTGTCGTAAAGGGTGAAGAGTCCTTGGGTACCCAGTTCCTTGCCACCAGGTTCCTGGGCCAAACGTTCGAATTGGGACTTAGCCAACTTCAGGGCGCGGGCGTCCAAACCCAGGCCGTCGGCCTCGGTCTCGGCGATCCCCAAATCCTTGATGAAATGGTGCACGAAAAAGCCCGGGTCGAAGTCCCCATCGACCATGCGCGCGCCCAGGACATTGAGCTGGAATCCCCCCGCCGCGCCGCCGCCGATGACATCCAGAACCTTCTTGCAGTCCAGTCCCGCCTTCTTCGCGTAAACCAGGGCTTCGGCGACCCCCATGATGGTGCCCGCGATGACCGTCTGATTGACCATCTTGGTATGCTGACCGGCCCCCGCGGGACCGAGCAGGGCAATCGATTTTCCCATGGCCTCGAACAGGGGCAGGACATGGTCGAAGGCCTCTTGGTCGCCGCCGACCATGATCGCCAGGGTGCCATTCCTGGCCCCCACGTCGCCACCGGAAACGGGGGCATCCAGGGCCTTCAGCCCCTTGGCTTCGGCCGCCGCGGCGATGCGCTGGGCCAGACTGGGGGAGGACGTGGTCATATCCACCAGAACCGCGCCCGCCTTGGCGGTGGAGAGGATCCCCCCATCCCCATCCTTGCCGAAGTAGACGTCCTCCACGTCATGGGGGTAGCCGACCATGGTGATCACCACGTCGGAGTCGGCGGCCACCGCCGCCGGATCGTCCTTCCAGACCGCGCCCTCGGACAGCAGATCCTCGATCTTCGCCCTGGTGCGGGTATAGGCGTTGACCGTGAACCCCGCGGCCATCAGGTGACGGGCCATGCTCTTGCCCATGATGCCCAGACCGACGAACCCAACCGCGTGGTTTCCGGGGGTGACTGTCATAGGAACTCCTCCCAAGGTTATATTATGGTGACGGCCTCTTAAGGCCATGTGTATTCTGATACAAAATCGGACAGGGGTCATATAGGGAAGGCAACGTGACTGTGAAACCAGTCCTTATCGCCACGCGCGCGCTTCCGGTCGCTGTCGAGGCGCGGGCCAACCGGACATACCAGTTCCACGCCGCGCCGGAAACCGAGCCCGTCCCGGTGTCCATACTGGCGGCCAGGACCCGGGAAACCGGGGCGCGGGGCGTGATCATCACCCCCACGGACCGGGTGGACGCCACCGTTGTCGCCGCCCTGCCCGACACCGTCGCGGTGATCGCCACCTTTTCCGTCGGCTATGAACATGTGGATGTGGCGGCGGCGGAAGCCCGGGGAATCCTGGTGACCAACACCCCCGGCGTGCTGACCGAGGCGACCGCGGACATCGCCCTTCTGCTGTTGCTGGGCGCGGCGCGTCGGGCCTCGGAAGGGGAGCGGATGATGCGGGCGGGCGCCTGGACCGGTTGGACTCCCACCCAGCTCATGGGTACCCACCTGAATGGCAAGCGCCTGGGGATCCTGGGCATGGGCCGCATCGGCCTGGCCCTGGCCCACCGCGCCCGCGCCTTGGGCATGGAGATCCACTACCACAACAGATCCGAACTCGACCGATCAGAGGCGGGAGACGCACGTTACCACGCCCGACCAGAGGACTTGCTGGCCGTCGCCGACGCCCTCAGCCTGCATTTCCCGGCCACGCCCCAAACGCTCAAATTCCTGAACACCGAGCGGCTTTCCCTGTTGCCCCGGGGCGCCATCGTGGTCAACACGGCCCGGGGTGCCGTGGTTGATGACGAGGCCCTGATCGCGGCCCTGAAGTCGGGTCAGGTCGCAGCCGCGGGATTGGATGTCTACGACGGCGAGCCAAAGGCCAACCCCGCCTACGCCTCCCTTCCAAACACCTTCCTACTGCCCCACCTGGGCAGTGCCACCGTGGAAACGCGCGAGGCCATGGGCTTCAAGGCCCTGGACAACCTGGATGCCTATTTCGAGGGCCGGACCCCACCGAACCGGATCCTTCCAAACACCTGAGCCGAAGTGGGGCAAACCCACCGACCCCGCCCCGGGTTCCGACCAATACCCGGGGTTCCGCACGAGAAAACGCCGAGAGGAATGCCCATGACCACCAAACGGCCGGACACCACTTTTTCCGAAGCCTGGAAAGCCTGGGCGGATTGGACCGAAAAAAGCCAGAAACTCTGGGCCGCCACCCTGGCCAGCCAAGTCAACAAGCCGGAAGTGGAAATCCCCGATCCCGATGTCGTGCGGGACAGCTTCCGTCATGTGGCCGAGAAAATCCTGGAAAACCCCGAACCTTTCCTGGATGGCCAAGCCACTTGGTGGCGAGACTTCATCACGCTCTGCGAGGTCAGCGCCAACCGCCTCCGGGGCGTGGACGGCCAGCCCGTGGCCGAACCCGAGCCCGGTGACAAACGCTTCAAGGACGACGCCTGGACTCAGGATCCCTTGTACGATCACATTAAACAAAGCTACCTGATCACCGCCCGTGTGATGACCAATTCCCTGCGTAAGATCGAAGGGATCGATCCCGAGCTGCGCGAACGGATCGAGTTCTATACCCGCCAGACCATCGATGCCCTGGCCCCGACCAATTTCGTCGCCACCAACCCGGTGGCCCGCCGCGCCACCCTGGAAAGCGGTGGCCAGAACCTGCTGAAGGGCATCGAGAACATGCTGCGCGACATGGAGCGTGGCAAGGGGCGCCTAAGGGTGGCGATGACAGACGAAACGGCTTTCGAGGTCGGACGCAATATCGCCGTGACCCCGGGCAAGGTGGTGTTCCAGAACGACCTGATGCAATTGATCCAATATGCGCCGGCCACCGAAACCGTGCGCAAACGGCCGTTGCTGGTCGTGCCGCCGTGGATCAACAAGTTTTATATCCTGGACCTGACGGAGAAGAACTCCCTCCTCAAGTACATGGTGGATCAGGGCTTCACGGTCTTTGTCATCTCCTGGATCAATCCAGACGAAACCCTGGCCCACAAGAACTTCGAGAACTATGTGGCCGAGGGTCCCCTGGCCGCGCTCGACGCCATCGAACACGCAACGGGGGAGAAAGAGGTCACCATGGCCGCCTATTGCATCGGTGGCACTCTGACGGCAAGCACGCTCGCTCTGATGGCCGCCCGAGGGGACGACCGGGTGAAGGCGGCCACCTTCTTCACCACCATGACCGATTTCGAGGATCCCGGCGAATTGGGTGTCTTCATCGAACCCCATCTTCTGGACAAACTCGATGACTACATGGCCAAGCATGGCTATCTGGATGGGTCCTACATGTCCACGGCCTTCAACATGCTGCGGGACAACGACCTGATCTGGTCCTTCTTCATCAACAATTACCTGTTGGGCAAGGACCCCATGCCCTTCGATCTGCTGTACTGGAATTCCGACAGCACGCGCATGCCCGCCATGATGCACAGCTTCTACCTGCGGGAAATGTACGAAAAGAATAAACTGGTGGAGCCCGGCGGCATCACCCTGCTGGGTACGCCCATCGACCTGCGCGCGGTCAAGACCCCGGTGTACATGCTCTCCACCAAGGAAGACCACATCGCCCCCTGGAGGAGCACCTTCCGCGCCACCGGTCTGTTCTCGGGTCCGACCCGCTTCGTGCTCTCGGGCAGCGGCCATATCGCCGGAGTGATCAACCCCCCCACCAAGGTAAAATACGGCCATTGGACAAACAGCCGGAAATACAAGGATCCGGACGCTTGGTTCAACGCCGCCAAGGTCAACGAGGGGTCCTGGTGGCCCAACTGGACCGAATGGAACCACAAGCACTCCGGCCCGGAGGTCCCCGCCCGCCACCCCGGCGACGGCAAGTTGAAGCCCATCGAGGACGCGCCCGGTTCCTATGTGAAGGTGCGGGTCTGAAGGAAAAACACAGGAAGAGGGCGGGATAGCATTAGGCGCTATCCTGCCCGCTGACTTCTCCGGGCAATGCGCCAAGTTCCTTGCCCGGAGAGAACAGCGACCACCACCACGCATCCAGCGACGGTCATCCATCCTGGAAACTCACCCAGAATGCCCCAGATCAGGAAGGGCGCGAGCACTGTCTCCAACAGGAAGATGAGCCCCACCTCGGCCGCGGCCAGGACACGGGGTCCACGGAACAACAAAACGAAGGAAAACGGAACCACCAGGGCCGCGTCCAAGAGGATCCACAGCCATTGGATGGACTCCGCCGGAAGCTCGACTCGGCCCCCCAAGGCGAGGCCAATCAGGCCCGTCAAGAACATTCCCAGGCCCGTGCAGGGTTCCACATCCAAGCCGGGCGTGGCCCGTAGGATGGTCAGGGCTCCGGCCATGGCGACGGCGGTGACCAGGGCCCAGGGCAAACCGCTCAAGCGTCCGGCCATGATGTCTCCACTCCCCACGAGCCCGAGGCCGACCGCGGCTCCGGCGATGGCGATCAGAGTGGCGGGGGAGATGCGCTCTCCCAGGAACAGGCGAGACAGGACAGCGGCCACCAAGGGAATGCAGGCCATGACCGATACCGCGCTGGCCACCGTCGTCTTTTCAACCGCCATCAGGAAACCCAAGGTGCTCACCCCATAACAGGCGGCCACGCCCAACCCTTCCCGGCCCAAGACCCGGGGCAAATCAACAAAACGGCCCCGCTGGATGGTCAGCCAGAACACCAGCAGCACCAGCCCGGAAATGCTGCCCCGCAGCACGAGCAAGGGCAAGGCTGGCATGTCGGATAGGCGGATCAACAGGGTATCGGGAACGAGGATCAAGATCCCCGCCAAGGTCATTATGATGCCCCTCCGGCGGGCATGGGCCTTGGCGGCTATGATATGGGCGGGGTCTGACACGGGGGGCACCTTGACAGGAAGGGAGATAAAACGCCCGGCACCATGACCGGCACCCACCCGAAAGGCAAGCCCGCCCCTTCCCTTTCCCGCTCCAAGCGTCTACTCCACGCGGATACGGGCTTCCCGCCAGCCGACCACGCCCTTGCCCGGTCGCTCCACGGTCACCACTCCGGTATAGGTGCCAAGGGGCCAGTGGTCCTGACCTCCACGCTTTTTCCCGGAGAAGCCAAACCATTGGGCATATCCCTTTTCATCGAAGTCGCTCTTCGACTCATGGAACGGCGCGCCATCCGGACCGATGATTTGCAATAGAAGGTGGTCCCCCTTTTCCACTCCCATCATATCCACGAAAACCAACAGGACCGGCGCATCGGATGGAAAGACGTCCTTGGCATAGACCCCGTTCCGGACCCTCGGCCGATCGGGCTTCTCCCAAGCGAAGCCCACATTGTTCAACACCAAGGGAGAATACCGCATCTTGGCGAAAACTTCCGGCGTCCACAGGGGAATGCCCGTGCCCTTGCATCCCTCCTCCGCCGGACGCCCCTTGAAGGGGTCGTAGACCACATCGTCCCGGCTGATCTGGATATGAAGGTGGGGATGTTCCGTCATACCGGATAGTCCGACGTCCCCAAGAATCTGTCCACTCTGGACGGTCTGACCAGGATGGACCGCGATGCTACCGCGCTTCATATGGCAATATTGGGTTGCCCAACCATCCCCGTGATCGATCCGCACCCCATTCCCGCATTCCCGGCCAGACACATCGGGCGGGTTCTCCGCCCGGGTGCTGATATCGGGCATTTCATCGCGGACCCCCGCCACCGTCCCCGCCGCGGCGGCGAGGACGGACACGCTCCGCCCCGACTCCAAGTGGCCAATGCCGATATCGACCCCCTTGTGACCGATATCGCTCCCTTCCTTCCCCGGGCGAGAATCCCGCTTGGACAGGGGGCCACACATAAAGTCGGCGACCCCCGGACCAGGATCGTCGTCCACGTAGCTGGTCACCCAACAATCCTTCCCGATGGCGCAATCCAAGGGGAAGACGAGACGTGGCTGGGTCTCGACACGACTGAAATCCGGAGGGGTTCCGCCAGTCTCCTGGGCCGCCGCGCGGTTGGACAATTGGAACAGCCCAAACGACAACCCGATCCCCGAAAGGATCGCGGCGCGAAGCAGATATCCGTGCATGTTTCCCATCGACGGTCCCCCGAAAGTCACGATCTCATCCTTTCGATATGACCCGACCCGGGGGCGGGACGTCAATCACTCCCTCCCTCTTTTTGGGGCCAAGCGCCCCTTGACCGTCCTACCGGAGGAGACACGGGGCACCCGGATTTCTGGTTGGAAGAGCTTGGCGTGGGGCAGCGGCTGGAAATCCTTGATGTCCAGCGAGGGACGTCCGAAAAGGAAGCCTTGAACATAGTCACATCCGCAATCCCGCACGAATTCAAGACTTTGCGGGCTATCGATCATTTCCGCGATCGTCCGCACCCCCAATCTGCGACACAGGTCCGTCAAGGCGCTGAGAAAGGCCTTACCCTTAACACCACGCATGGCGTTGCGCACCGCCGAGCCATCAATTTTGACGGTATCGACCTCCAGGGCGCTGAGATACTGGAAACTCGCCGCTCCCGCGCCGAAGTCGTCCAGGCAAACCTGATACCCCCGGTTCCGCAGGACGCCAATGAAACGATTGGCCGCGTCCAGATCGGACATACGCGACGATTCCGTGATCTCGAACATCACCTTGCCCTTGGACCAGGGGTTGGCGTCCAACAGCGCCTTCAACCCCGCGACATAGCTGTCCATGCCCATCGAAAAGCCAGAGATATTAATCGCGACGTTATAGGCATTGGAATTCCGCGGCTTGGTCCCCAACCACTCCAGGACCTTGGTCGCCATCGCCAGGTCGAATTCGTGGATCAGACCGGTTTCCTCGGCGAAGGTGATGTAGCGAAAGGGCGATTCATGGGGCCGCTTGCTGCTGAACCGGCAGAGGGCTTCATAATGGTGGATGTCACCGTTTCCGGCGTGGATGATCGGCTGCAGAGCGATGGAAAAATTCCGTTCGGCGACGATGCGCTTGAACTCCGTGACCTCGCCAACGCCCTGGGCCACCAATTGGGATATATTGCTCGACAAGTTACGAATGCTCAGCTTGTCCCCCTCTAATCGCCGATAGTGGTTCATGGCGTACATCAAGCCCTTGGCCAGATCCACCTCGCCGATCTGATCCGCCCCATCCATATCCAGGATGGCCGTCTCGACGGTCACACCCTGGCCATCCGGATCATGCAACCGCGAGATTTCCGTCAACTGCCGCTCAAGGCCTTGGATATCGGCGTCCACATCATGCAGAAGACTGTAACTGCCGTCGTTGATCAGGGTCGCGCTGTCTTGATCCAGGGCCGCCGCCCGCAACGAGGCCCCGACGGACCGCAGCATACCTTTGGCGTTGGTGTCATCCATGCGGTCTCGCAGGCTGTCGTAGTCCCGCAGGTTCACCACGGTCACCCCCACCTTTCGACCCTGGTCCACCATCGCCCGAATCCGTTGCCCCGCGGCCTCGCTGAAGGCCTCCGGCCCCAACAGGCCTGTCAGACTGTCCCTGGTACTGTCATCGGTCGCCGCGTTAGTGATCTTGGCTCGCATGCGTAGCGCGATGTAGGACTGTCCATCCAGGCTATAGCCCGACAGGTCCATGGGCAGGGGCAACCCCATTGGCCGGACCAGACGCAGGATTTCTCCATCCACCCGCCCTCGCTTCAGGGTCTGACGCAAGCATTGGGATGCAAGGGGCACGTCCTCCGGTGTCACCAAGGACAGGAACGAGACTCCGACGAGGTCTTTTCCATCCCGACCCGTGAAGGCCTTGAAGGCGCCCGCGGCGAACAGAATTTCCCCGTCGCCATTCAAATGCAGGAGCAGATCGGCCCAGCAGAACGCGAGGGCAACGTAGCGATCCCTCTCGGACCGAGACGCCAGATCCGACACTCTTCGCCCGAAATTTAGTCTATCATCGCCACCCATGATCATCCGGTCCCTTCCGGTGACCGGAAAGGCTTCCCTTCCCTTCCGGTCTTCTTATTTATTTGATCCCCGACCCCACTAAGCCAGGACGTTCGCCTTAGGTGAATCAATATCCAAGAAGAGAGTTCAACCTAAAGTTCCTTCGCTTGAGCTCGCAAGATAAACTTTTGTATCTTGCCCGTTGAAGTTTTTGGTAAGGGGCCAATTTCCACGTCGCGCGGACATTTGTAGTGGGTCAGGTTGTCCCGGCAGAAGGCGATCAGATCCTGTTCCGTGGCCGTGGCGCCGTCGCGGACCTCCACATAGGCCTTGGGCGTTTCGCCCCACTTTTCATCGGGCTTGGCGACAACCGCGGCCGCCACCACGTCCGGATGTCGATAGAGGACGTCCTCCACCTCGATGGAGGAAATGTTCTCGCCACCGGAGATGATGATATCCTTGGACCGGTCCTTGAGCTGAATATACCCGTCGGCATGGACCACGCCCAAATCGCCGGTGTGGAACCAACCACCCCGGAAGGCCTCCTCCGACGCCTTGGGATTCTTCAAGTAGCCCTTCATGGTGATATTGCCCCGGAAGAACACCTCCCCCATGGATTCCCCGTCCCAGGGCATGGGTTCCATGGTTTCCGGATCACCGATCATCAGGCCTTCCTGAACGATATAGCGCACCCCCTGGCGGGACTTCAAACGGCCCTGCTCGGCCATGGGAAGATCATTCCACTCGGGTTTCCAGGCGCAAACCGTGGCCGGGCCATAGACCTCGGTCAGGCCATAGACATGGCTGACCCTGAAGCCGTCCTCCTCCATCTTCTGGAGAACCGAGGCGGGCGGTGGCGACGCCGCGGTCATGACGTTGACGTCATGGCTGAACGCCCGCCGCTCCTCGGCTTTGGCGTTGATGATGAAACCAAGGACAATGGGCGCGCCGCAGAAATGGGTCACGCCCTCCTCGGCGATGGCATTGAAGATATGCGCCGCGGAGACCCGCCGCAGACAGACATTGGTGCCGCCGTTCGCCGCCATGGTCCAGGGAAAACACCAGCCATTGCAGTGGAACATGGGCAGGGTCCACAGGTAGGTGGCGTGGTGGGGCATCCCCCAGGTGATAATATTGGACAATGCGTTCAGATAGGCGCCCCGGTGGTGGTAAACGACCCCCTTGGGGTTGCCGGTGGTGCCCGAGGTGTAGTTGAGCGTGATTGATTCCCACTCGTCCCGGGGCGTGCGCCACGCGAACTCTGGGTCACCGGAGGCCAGGAAAGCCTCGTAATCCATCTCGCCCAGACAGGTCCCTGGCCCCTCGTATTCGCTGTCGGTGATGTCGATCACCAGGGGCATCCGATCGAGTTTGGTCAACGCGTCCTTCACCACCGGCGAGAATTCCCGGTCGGTGATCAGCACCTTGGCTTCCCCGTGATTCAGGATAAAAGCAATCTCGTCGGCGTTCAGGCGCACGTTCAAGGCATTGAGCACGGCCCCCGCCATGGGCACGCCATAATGGGCTTCATAGAGTTCCGGCGTATTGGCGCCCATGACCGCGACGGTATCCTCGAAGCCAATCCCCCGCGCCGAGAGGGCCGAGGCGAGCCGGCGCGCCCGGCGATAGGTTTCCGCCCAGGTATAGCGGCGTTTTCCATGGACCACGGAGGCACGCTCGGGATACACCATGGCGGCGCGTTCCAGAAAGCCCAGGGGGGTCAAGGGAACGGAATTGGCCGGATTGCGATCAAGTCCGATTTGGTAAGGGCTCTTCTGACTAGGGGTCGTCATGGTGGGGTGGACCTTTCCTCTCCAATGCGGGGACTCAGTGGCTTTTGGACTCCGGATACAGGACCCGGCCACTTGGTTGTTCATTGGTACTCCCCATTCGACGTGCGATCAATCTCCTGAAACCTATCCGCTATTCAAGGTTTTCCCACTATGATCGCGGTCCAGCTGTCGGCGCTCTACGCCGGAATTTTCGCCGTGGTCGGTGTCATGTTGCCCTATTGGCCGGTCTGGTTGGCAAGCCGGGGCCTGACTCCGGACCAAATTGGAGTCATCGCCGGAGCGGCGATTTGGTCCAAGGTCATTATCAATCCCGCGGTGGGACATCTGGCCGACGGCCTGGGGCGGGTCCGCCCCCTGATGTTCTGGATCGCCACCCTGGCGCTCACCCTCTATACAGTGCTCTCCCAATTGACATCGTTCTGGGCCATCCTGGCTGTCGCCGTGCTGGCCACGGGCCTCCACGGATCCCTCAATCCCTTGACCGAAGCCGTGACCATCCGCGCGGTGCGGAACCAGGGCGTGGACTATGGCCGAGCCCGCCTTTGGGGGTCTCTGGCCTTCATCGCCGTCTCCATGGGATTGGGTCCCCTGCTGGACCGATGGGGAGCGGCCCCGGTGGTTTGGGTCATCGTTGGACTGTTGGCCTGCGTCGCCCTGACGACCCTGGGGCTCCCGGACAGCCCGCCGGAAACCAAGGCCGAACCCGGTGGCATGCGACGCCTGTTGACCGAACGCGGGTTCCTTCTGTTTCTGGGAGCCGGAGGATTGATCCAGGCGGGACACGCCACCTATTACGCCTTTGGCAGTATCCGCTGGCTCGACGCCGGTCTAGACGGGCGCACCATTGGCTTGCTCTGGGCGGAAGGTGTTGTCGCGGAGGTTTTTTTGTTCCTTTACGGAAAGAAAGTCCTGGCCCGGGTCCCGCCCCTCGCTTTGATGGGATTGGGCGCCCTATCAGGCATGATCCGCTGGCCCCTGATGGCCCTGACCGCCGATCCCTGGGTCATGGCCCTGACCCAAATCCTGCACGCCGGCACCTTTGGCGCGGCCCATCTGGGGGCCATGTACCACTTGGCCAAGACCATCCAACCGGACCTGTCGGGGCGCGCCCAGGCGCTCTATTCAGCGATTTGCATGGGCGCCATCGTGGGCGCGGCGATCACTCTGACGGGTCCCCTCTACGCGCGTCTTGGCGCGGGGTCCTACGTGATCGATGGGGTCTGGAGCGCCCTGGGTGGCGCCTTCGTCGTCATCCTGGTCCTGGTAACCCGAAGGGAACGGCCACCGGTCATTCGGGTCCCGGGACACGGAACCTAACTTTCAGACCGCAGATGGGCGAGCACTTGGCGGGCCGCTTGACGGGAGGGGGGAGACCCATCCCCCCGCAGCAGATCAACGGCCAGGGCCATGTCCTCTAGCTGGGTTGTCCGCTCCGGTCCCTCGACCATCAAGGCTAGGGCCTGATCCGCCACCTGACGAGGGGTGCATCGGTGTTGCAGCAATTCGGGGACAGCCGCCCGATCAAGTAGGATGTTCACCATGTCAAAGAAGCGAACCTTCACCAAGCGGGAGAAAATCACCACGCTGATCCAGTTGGCTTTATAGGCAATCAAATGCGGGACCCGGGCCAAGGCCAATTCCAGGCTGACCGTGCCCGAGGCGGCGATGGCCGTGGAACTGGCCGCGAAGCCATCGTATTTGTCGGCGACGGAGGTCACCACCGCCACCGGACAGGGCCAGTCCCCAGTCCGGCGCTCCAGATCCTCGCGCAGATGCCTCAGAGTTGGCAGAACCACATGCAGCTCCGGATGGACCCGTTGGATCCGCGCCACCGCCTGGGCAAACACCGGTAAAAGGTGGCGAATTTCTCCCCGGCGGCTTCCAGGCAGAACCGCCAGCAGGGGGGCGGTCTCGGGGATCCCGTGGCGGGCGCGGAAGGCCGCCCCGTCCCCTGTCCCGGCACCGGTTTCGATGATCGAATGTCCCACGTGGCTGGATGGCAGACCCGCGGCCTCGAACAGGGGGGGCTCGAAGGGCCAAAGGCACATCTGGTGATGCACCCGCGCGGCCACCTTATGGACCCGGTCGGCCTTGTAGACCCAGACCATGGGTGCGACGTAGTGGATACGCGGGCAGTCCATGCCCGCATCGATCATGGCCTTATGCACCCGACCGGTGAAGCCCCAGGAATCAATGGTGACCACCGCCGCGGGTTTCAGGGTCCGGATTGCCTCCACCGTTTCGCGCAGACGCCTCAGAATGCGGGGAATGCTCGGTAGGACCTCCAGGAAGCCCATGATGGACAGTTCCGAGAGCGGAACCAAGCTTTTCAGACCCTGTTCGGTCATGCGGTCTCCACCAATCCCGGCGAAGCGCACCCGTCCACCGGTCTCCACTCGAAGGCCATCCATCAGGTGGGCCCCCAATTGGTCTCCAGAGGGCTCCCCCGCGATGATGAAGATCAGGGGATCGCTGGTCACGTCGGTGTTCACGGTCGCCGGCCTCACGCTCCCTCCTCCGGTGTCAGCCCGACCAGAAATAGGCCCAGGCGGTCAGCCCGGACAATCACTTCATCGACATCCAGAAGGATTGTCGCCCCCGCTTCGTAGCCAATGCCCCGCAACCCAGCCGCATGGGCGTTGATTACCGTGCGAGGACCAATGGTGGGCAGATCCACCCGGCGATCCTGTTCGGGCTTGGCGACCTTGACCAAAACACCACCCCGCCCGTCGCGGCGCAGCTCTCCGGCACGGGTCACCATGGCATCGGTCCCTTCTATGGCCTCCAATGCCAGGACCATGCCTTGCTGACAGACGCATCCCTGACCCACATCAAGGGAACCGAGCGCCTTGGCCACGGCGAAGGCATGCCGCAGGTCGATCCACGCGGTCTCGTCGGGTTCATGGGCACCCCGCACACCCACGGGGGCGGGATCATCCCCAATAACTTGGTCCGGCGCCTCGACAACGGCGCCCATTCTCTCGCACTCCGTGAGAACAGCCTTCAGCAAGCCATCGTCCCCCAGAGCCGCGGCCCCCACTTTTGTCAGGAACTGGGCGGTCTTCAGGTCCGGCCAGAGACTGCCAAGGCTGGGACGCCGCACATGCCCAGCCAAGCAAATATGCCGGAAACCCCGTTCCAAAAGCGCTGCCCCCGTCCCCCCGGACTTACCCAGTCGGATCCAGACCTGCTCAAGGTCGGCGGGCCAATCCTTGGGATCCGCGTGCCCGGTCAAGCCCACCAGCAGGACGGGCCTGCCCCGCCGTCGGCAGGCTTCATAAACCTTCAAGGGCAGACTCCCCCCACCGGCCACCAGAACCAGGGGTACCCTCTCGGGCACCGTTGCGGGGTGCTTGTCGTTTGTGAAGATCTCCATGGGCGCGCTCCTTTCGCCCGGGTCGCGTCAGACCTGGGCGTCGTCGCCGGGGCGGATCAAACCCCGCCGGGTCTCGCCGCGAACGAAAGCAAGCAACTCCGCCACGCTGGGAGAGTCCGGATAGGCGGCCTCGATTATCGGAACCTGATTTATCACTTCGTTTCCCGAAAACAGGATCCGGATGGCGTCCCGCACGGCATGGAGTTCCTCCCGCGTGAACCCGCGACGCTTCATGCCGATCACATTCATGCCCTCGAGGGTGGCCCGATTGCCGACAACAGTGCCAAAGGGAATGACGTCCCGCTCGACGGCGGAGGCACCCCCAACCATGGCGTGCTTGCCAATGCGTACAAACTGATGCACCGCCGCGCCGCCGCCGATCACGACCTGATTGTCCACCTCGACATGTCCCGCCAAAATCGCGTTGTTGGCGAAAACCACGTTGTCGCCAATCAGGCAATCATGGGCAAGATGCACCCCGACCATGAACAACCCGCCCGAACCCACGCGGGTCAAACCGCCTCCCCCCTCGGTCCCGGGGTTCATGGTCACATGTTCGCGGATGGTGTTGTTCTCGCCAATCTCCAGGTAAGTCACTTCCCCATGGAACTTCAGATCCTGGGGTTGGACACCGATGGACGAAAAGGGAAAGATCCGGGTTCCCTTGCCGATTGTCGTATGGCCGTCAACCACCACATGACTGACCAACTCCACCCCCTCGCCCAAAACAACGTCCGGCCCAACCGTACAGAAGGGGCCGATTACAACGCTATCGGCCAGTTGCGCCTTGGGATCAACAATGGAGGAGGGATGCAGGCTGGGCATGATTGGCGGGTACTTTCAACTATGGCGCGACCACCGGAACGGTGACCCGGAAGGAAAGGAACGGTCGGGGTGGGTCTTGGGACCCGACCTTAAAGCTGTTGCTGGGCATCCTCGTCCACGATCATGGCCGCGAAAGTGGCCTCGGCGACGCCGACTCCATCGACGCGCGCTTCCCCCTTGAACTTCCAGACGTTACCCCGATGCCGCTCCTTTGACACGTGCAGACGCAGTTGGTCGCCAGGCACCACCGGCTTCCGGAAGCGGGCGTTCTCGACGATCATGAAGTAGACAATCTTCCCTTCGGCCTTCGGTCCCATGGTTTCAACCACCAGGACCGCGGCGGTCTGGGCCAGAGCCTCGATGATCAGCACGCCAGGCATAACCGGCTGATTGGGGAAATGCCCTTGGAAGAAGGGTTCATTTATGCTGACATTCTTGATTCCAACCGCGCTGTAGCCGTGCTTCACGTCCACGACCCGATCAACCATCAAAAAGGGATAGCGATGGGGAATCATGTCCAGGATTCGGGTAATATCCACCGCTTCGGTGAACTTGCCCTCGATCCCGTCCACCTGATCTCCGTCCACCTGAACCGTCTCAGTCATGCCAAATCGTCCCATCCAGCAAAAAGCCAACCGCCCGGGTGCCCCCCAAGGACCGCGACCTTGAAACCCGCGGTGCACCCGTAACCCCGGATCCCCCGCGACGCCAACCGACCACGGATCAACCGGGTCACCCGAATAGCTCCCCTTAAACCAAATGACCGAAGGGGAATCCGCAAACAACCTCTAGAACAAACCGCGCCGAATCAAAATTGATAAAACGGGGAAAGTTTTCCCCGTCCGCCAACATTGGCGCGCCACCATTCCCATCCCTGATGACACGATGGGATAAATCCGATGTCGCCATCGGATCCACGCCCCGCTTTAACGGATTTCAGGAAACTTTCACACTCTTTTCCTGACTTCCTTGCCACCGACCGGAAAATAGATTCCGTCTTTCCGTCCACCGACCCGAAGGCAATCGATGAGCAGAACGGCCAGTCTCTATTTCTCTTTCTGGGTGAGACTTTCCGGGTCGGGGAAAGTGACGGCGGGCAGGGAGTCGTTAACCCGCTTCAGCACTTCCTCGGTCAGGTCCATGCGGGGATCGAACAGCAACAACTGCGCACGGCGCATCACCAAATTGATGCCTCGTTCCGCGGCCACATCCCGGGCGGCCTCGAACATCTGTGTCTGCACCTGATCGAGGGCCAGGGCAAGGGCCTTGTCCAAGTTTCGGCGAAGGGTGGTGATTTTTTTCTGGAAGTCGGCCACCTGCTTGTCGAAGTCCTGCCGCTTCTGCCGGAAGGCCTCGCTGGTTTGGTCGGCTTCCCGTGCCAAGGCACCCTGGGCCTCGTGAATCTTCTGCTCGTCCTTACGCGCCTGCTCGCTGTACTTCACCGCATAGGCCTGACTGTCCTTGCGCGCCCCTTGCGCGGCATTGGCCTCAAGCAAGATCTTCTGATCGTCGATAACCCCAACGCTGGCATTGGGGAATGCCTGATCGGCCTGGGCCCGCGCCATGGCGACGGGAAGACAAAGCGACAGGACAGCTGCCGCGATCCACGGCCGCATGCCTTTGAGGAAAACCATCTTAGAACCTCGAACCAAAGGAAAGTCGGAAGAGTTCGCTCTCGTCGAACTCCTGCTTCACGATGGGATAGCCCAAGTCCACGGAGATGGGACCGACGGGCGAAACCCATGTCACACCGGCGCCGACCGACAGACGCGGCGCCGAAGATGCATCCATCAAGGACTCATCAAAGCTATCGGGCTGGCCAATGGCACCGACGTCCGAGAAGAGGCGGCCAGACAGACCGTATTCATCCGGCAGCCCCAGGGGCACACCCAATTCAAACGTCCCCGTGGCGATCCAGTTGCCGCCCAGGGCATCGTCCGTGGAATTGTCCCGAGGACTTGCCCCCGCACTGGCGAAGCCTCGAAGGTTGCCCCCACCAAGGTTGTACCGCTGGTTAATGTTCACATCCTTGCCGAGACCGACGACATAGCCAGCGGCCCCCTTGACGGACAGGGACCAAGCCGGATCCCAGTCGAGCATGTCGCCCACGGGAAGGTAGTAGGCCCCCTTCAGGTCCGAGCGCAGGAAGTATTCCGTTCCCCCCAGACCGGCGAAGTCGTTGCCCAGGGAAATCACATAACCTTCCGTGGGTGCCAGACGGCTGTCCCGTTTGTCATAGGTCAGCGTATGACCGATCTGCGACAGCCACGTCTTGCGCTCCTGGTTCCGGATAAACTGGGACGCGCCACTATCGACATTGGTGATGTCATTGTGTTCAAGAGTGTACTTGAACGAATGGGACAGATCCTCGTTGTAGTTATACCCCAGTCGCAGGGCGCCACCATATGTTCGGTAGTCGTAGGAGCTCTCGTCCTGCAGGTCCCGTTCGATGGCATAGATGTCGAACCCGGCGCGCAGTCGGCGGTCCAGAAAGTAGGGTTCGGTGAAGCTGATATCGATCTGGCTGCGACGTTGGGCCCAGGAGACCTTGACGTTCAAGTCCTGGCCGCGCCCCAACAAGTTCCGCTCGCGCATACCGACTTCAACGATGGCACCAACCGAGGATGACCACCCCACGCCAAAGTTCACTTCACCGGTGGACTGTTCCTCGACCTCGACGTTCACGATGGTGCGATCGGGCGCGGTGGGCGACGGCTCGTTCGTCACGTTGACCTTTTCAAAGAAACCCAAATCCTGGATCCGCTGGCGGGACCGGCGGAGGCGGGCGGCATTGAACGCGTCTCCCTCGGCCAGGAGAAACTCCCGACGGATGACCTGATCCAGTGTCCGAATGTTGCCCTTGATGTCGATACGCTCGACGAAGACTCGGGGACCCTCCTCAATTTGGAAAGTCAGGCCGATGGTCCGATTTTCCGCATCCCGGTCAACCCGCGGCTTCACGTCGACGAAGGCATAACCCAGGTTCCCCACCTCCTCGGTCAAGGCCTGAACCGCATCTTCCACCTTATTCGCGTTGTACCATTCACCGGGTTGAAAATCGATAAATTGGCGCAGGGCTTCTGGGTCCAAGTCCTCGAGAGTCGTCTCCAGGCCAATCTCTCCGAACTTGTAGCGCTCCCCTTCGTCGACGGTGAAGGTGATAAAGAAATTCTCCCGGTCTGGGGACAATTCGGCCACCGCGGATTTCACTTGGAAGTCGGCGTAGCCCTTCTTCAGGTAATAGCGACGCAGCAGTTCCCGATCGTAGGTCAATCGATCCGGATCATAGGTATCGGTCGCGGACAGAAAGAGATACCAAGCCTCTTCCGAGGTCTCGATGACCTCTCTCAGGTCAGAGTCACTGTAGATCTTGTTTCCAACGAAGGACACGCGGCGCACACTGGTCGAAGGACCTTCATTGATTTCGAAGGCGAGATCGACGCGGTTCTGCTCCAACTGGATAACCTTCGGGTCGACTGAGACCGCATAGCGGCCCGAGCGGCGGTAGGCCTCCAGGATGCGTTGGACATCCTCTTGGACCTTGGCCCGCGTAAACACCACGCGGGGCCGCAATTGGACTTCCGATTGGAGTTGCTCGTCCTTGATGCGCTTGTTCCCTTCGAAGGCGATCCGGTTGATGATCGGATTCTCCACCACGGAAACGAAAAGGACCGTGCCTTCGCGGCGGATGGAAACATCGGCGAACAGCCCCGTCTCGAACAGGTTCTTCAGGGATTTGTCCACCCGGGAGGGATCATAGGCTTCCCCTTCCCGCACCACCATGTAGGTCCGCACCGTCGAGGGCTCGATCCGCTGGGTCCCCTCGACCACGATACGTTCAATCGTGCCCCCGGTTGCCTGGGCATGGGCCACGGGGACCCCTCCGCCGTCGGACAGAAACGGTGTGAAGGTCGCCAAGGGCAAGGAGAGGGCCAAGGCCCCCAAGATCGCGGTCAATTTCCTCACGGTCTTCCCCATACTTTCCGTTCCGTCCCACTACCGCGCCATCCCATTGATTGGATGGAGCATGACACATACCCATTAAACGGGTGTTATCCTTTAGAAAGCGTCACCACGTCAGAACGCTCAAATCGTTCCAGGTCGCGAAAACCATCAAAGCCAGCACGAGGCCAAGTCCGACCCGAAATCCATATTCCTGGACCCGCGCGGTCAGGGGTCGCCCCCGAAGGGCTTCTAAGGTGTAAAACATCAAGTGCCCGCCGTCGAGCATGGGAATGGGAAAAAGGTTTATCAGACCAAGGTTAACGGACAAAAGTGCCACGAACATCACGAGGTCGGCGAACCCTCGTTCCGCGGCCTTGCCGGAGAACCGGGCAATCCGTACCGGCCCCCCCAATTCATCGGTCGAACGGTCTCCCATGACCATCTGGCCCAGATACGTCAGGGTATCCGCCGACAGGCTCCAGGTTTGGTTGACGGCCTCGCCCACGGCCTCCAACGGGTCCAGGCGGCGCATGTCGTCGGGAGAAAGACTTACCTGAATGCCAATGCGGGCCACCTTCACCGTATTGCCCAGGCCGTCGTCCAGGTCGACCATATGGGGCGTCACCGCCAGAGTCCGCTCCCCCCCGTCCCGACGCACCACCATGGTCATTGGCGTCCCATTGGACAGGGGCACCAGACGTTGGACGTCCTGGAATCGCTCCACCGGCGTCCCGTCGATGGATAGGATCAGGTCCCCGGGAACCATGCCGCCTTCCTCCGCGGCACTTCCGGGCAGAACCTCTCCGATGATGGGCAGCGAGCGGGGTTGGCCGAAGACCATGAAGAAACCCGCGAAGACCACCATGGCGAAAAGAAAATTCGAAACCGGCCCCGCGACGACGATGGAAAACCTTTGCCCCAGACGTTTATGGTGGAACGACACGGCCTTGTCCGCGTCGCTCATCTCCTCAACGATCTCGGAGTCCTGGGTCGTGCTGGTGGCGTCGGAATCTCCGAAAAACCGAACATAACCACCCATGGGAATGGCACTGACCCGCCAGCGTGTGCCGTGGCGATCATTGAAACCGAACAGCTCCTTGCCGAACCCGATGGAGAACACCTCCACCTTCACGCCGTTCCAGCGGGCCACGAGGAAATGCCCCATTTCATGGACAAAAACCACCACGGTTAGGACACAGACGAAGGACACCAAGGTATGCAACAGATCAAGCATTCGTGTTTCGCTTCTATAGAGAGCGCGCAGCCGGACGGGTGCCGCCGGGTCGAGATCCTAAGCTTCTACCACCCTTGGCCCTTGGGAGCGAGCCCATGCGTGGGATCTTCAGCTCTGGACGGGACAGATGGGATTCAATCAGAGACCTGTTCAGGACGGAAGCAGGCGGATCGATCGAGACATTTGGGTCGGTTCGGAAGGGCGGCGCCCCCCATGCAAACCATTCAAATGCCTTGATAAATCGATCCTTCCCTTAGAGTCCTGGGAACACGAAACGATAGATTCGATTCACGAGGGCGGATCGTGACCGCACGGGATCCCGCGTGACTTCACTTGATCACGATGTCGTGCCTTAGGAAATTGAATTTATGCGCAATTTCCTGGAGGACGACCCCACGCTCACCATTTCATAGCACCATCAGGCCGCCGCGAAGGTCCGACGGGAGGCGTGACGGGCCGCCACGCCCCGCGCTTCCGCATCCACGGCGCGGACGGCCTCCAACCGATCAACGGATTGGGACCCTAGGGGGCCAGACATGATCTCCTCAATGGTTTCCTCGACCACCATGGGGATATCGAGGAAACCGATGGTCCGATTCAGGAAGCAGTCCACGGCCACCTCGTTGGCGGCATTCATGGCCGTTGGGGCCACGCCACCACGTTCCAGGGCTTCGCGCACAACCCGAATGGCGGGGAAGCGGACCGGATCCGGCGCCCGGAAATCCAGACGCGCCAGCGCGGCGAAATCCAAGCGAGGCACCGGCGCGGCCATGCGGTCGGGCCATGCCAAGCTAAAGGCGATGGGGGTGCGCATGTCGGGCGAACCCAATTGGGCCAGAACCGATCCATCAACATAGGCCACCATGGAATGGATCACCGATTGGGGATGCACCAGGATCTCGATGCGATCCGCGGACATGCCAAAAATGTGGTGGGCTTCGATGAACTCCAGCCCTTTGTTGAACATGGAAGCCGAATCCACGCTGATCTTCGCGCCCATGGACCAGTTGGGATGGGCAACGGCCTGTTCAGGGGTGGCCACGGCCATTTGTTCCCGCGTCCAGTCCCGGAAGGGACCGCCCGAGGCCGTCAGGATAATCTTATCGATCCGATTTTTTCGCTCGAAATCGAAGACTTGAAAAATAGCATTGTGTTCCGAATCGACCGGCAGAAGAGTGGCGCCGTGGCGTTTGACCTCGGCCATGAACAGGTCCCCGGCACAGACGAGACATTCCTTGTTGGCCAGCGCCACCGTCGCGCCCCGCGCCACGGCGGCGAGCGTCGGCTCGAGACCCGCGGCGCCAACAATGGCGGCCATCACCCAATCGGCGTCGCGGGCGGCGGCCTCGACAACCGCTTCCGGTCCGGCCGCGGCCTCGATGCCCGATCCAGCCAACGCCTCCTTCAGGCGCCCCAGGGCCAAGGGGTCGGCAACCACGGCCAGGTCCGCTTTCAGGGCCTTGGCCTGGGCGGCCAAGGCTTCGGCGTTGCCATTGGCGGTCAGTGCGACCACCTTGTAGGCTTCTGGATCGCGTTCGATCAAATCAATAGTGCTCTTCCCGATGGATCCCGTGGACCCCAAGATCGAAATTCGCCGGGGAGATCCCGTGGTCATGCCAGAGCTCATCATCACAATCCCATTTCGCCGCCGAGGAGGGCCATCACCAGGGCCACCACGGGCATGATCGCCATCAAACCATCCACCCGGTCAAGGATACCCCCGTGACCCGGTATGATATTACTTGAATCCTTCACGTCGAAGCGACGTTTGATTCCAGACTCCATCAGATCCCCCGCCTGAGCCACCACCGCCAGGACCGGGGCCAGGGCGACCAGCCAAGGGGAAACCCCCTCACCGGTCCCAATCAAGACCGCCACGCCCCACCCAAAGGCAAGGGCACAGGCCATCCCCCCAATCAAACCCGCCCAAGTCTTCTTGGGACTGAGCCTTGGGGCGAGTTTGGGTCCGCCGATCAGACGACCGAAGGCATAGGCACCGATATCCGTGGCCCAGACCACGGCCAACAGCCAGAACGCCGTTTCCCAGCCCCCTTGCTGGCGGATCCAAGCCAAACACACCAACGGTATACCCCAATAGGGAAGTCCCACGGCCACCCAGCCGCTTCCGGTGGCCCCTCCGTCCCGACCGACACCGGAGGGCTGATATCCCCAAAGAATCAGGGTCGCGGCAAGGAGCCCCGTGATCACCCAAAGGGGATCAAAGCCACCGAGAACGCCAGCCAAGGCCATCAGGGCGGGAACCATCCAGTCCGTCCCCGCCAACCTTTCCCGACAGAGGCGCACCCATTCCCATCCCATCAGCCCCCCGGTCAGTCCCATGAGGAGAAGGAACCAAACCTCGCCAAAGTACACGGCGGCCAGGGTTGGCGGGGCCATCACCAGGGCCGATAAAATCCGCGTCTTAAGCACAGGACTCCTCCCCGGAGGCATTCTCGTTTTCCGGTCGGCGACACACGGATGCGAGTCCGACGGCGCGCCTTAGAGACCGCCGTAGCGGCGGTCACGCTTCTTGAAATCGGCGACCGCCTCGGCCAGGGCCTCACGGTCGAAGTCTGGCCAGAGTACGGAGGTAAACACCAATTCCGCGTAGGCGCATTGCCACAGCAGGAAATTGCTAATCCGCTGCTCACCACTGGTCCGGACGAGTACATCGAGATCTGGAAGGTCGGCGGTTAGAAGACGCCGGGAGAACACATCCTCATCAACGTCCTCGGGATCCAAGGTCCCGACCGCGACATCCCGGGCGATGGATCGGGCCACCCCAACCAACTCCATACGGGACCCGTAGTTCAGGGCAATGGACAATTGCAAACCAGAATTTTCGCGGGTTTGAGCCTCGCCCTTCTCGATCAAGGCGACGATTTCCGGGGAGAATCGGCTCCGGTCACCCAAAATCCGCAAACGAACATTGTTCCGATGCAGTTCCCGCACTTCCTTGGACAAGTAGAGGCGCAGAAGCCCCATCAGGTCTCCGACCTCCCCTTCCGGACGCTTCCAGTTTTCCGAGGAGAAACCAAATAAGGTCAGGTGGGTAATACCAAGATCCGGTCCGGCTTCGACCACCGCGCGCACGGATTCCGCGCCCCGCTTGTGGCCAGCGGTGCGCGGCAAGCCGCGCGCCTTGGCCCATCGGCCATTGCCATCCATGATGATGGCCACATGAAGGGAGGCGTCCCCGTCCCCCAAGCTTTTGGCGGGATCGGTCGACATCAGACTTGCATGATCTCCTGTTCCTTATTGGACAGGGTTTCATCCAGCTTTTTGATAGTCGCATCGGTCAAGGCCTGCACATCACCACCGAACTTCTTGTGCTCGTCCTGGCTGATGAGGCCGTCCTTTTCCATTTTTTTCAACTGGTCCATGCCATCCCGGCGCACATTGCGCACGGCGACCTTAGCCTGCTCGGCGTATTTGCCCGCGACCTTGGTCAATTCAATGCGCCGTTCTTCGTTCAACGGAGGAATGGGCACCCGGATGAGTTGGCCGTCGGACGCTGGGTTCAAGCCGAGACCCGCGTCGCGAATGGCCTTATCGACCGCCTTGGACATGCCCCGATCCCAGACCTGCACGCTGATCATGCGGGGCTCGGGCACACTCACCGTGGCCACTTGGCTGAGTGGCATGGCCTGCCCATAGGCTTCCACCATCACGGGATCGAGCAGATTGACCGAGGCGCGACCGGTCCGCAGTCCGGAGAACTCCTTGCGGAGAACGTCGACGGCGCCCTCCATGCGGTGCTTGAGGTCGGCCTTAAGATCATCAAAGTTTTGAGCGTCATCGGACACTGGTGCTACTCCTGATCACTATCGAGGCAAATTTCCGTGAACAAACCCCGACGCTCCAGAACCTCGGCCAGGGCACCCGGCGAATGCAGGGAAAAAACCACTATAGGGATGTTGTTCTCCCGCGCCAAGGCGATGGCGGAGGTATCCATGACCCGCAGGTCCTGGGTCAAGACCTGGGAGAAGGTCAAGCGATCATAGCGCGTCGCCGTTGGATCCTTGTTGGGATCCGCGGAATAGACCCCATCGACCTGAGTGGCCTTGAACAGGGCATCGCAGTTCATCTCCACGGCGCGCAGGGCCGCGGCGGTATCGGTCGTGAAGAAAGGGTTGCCCGTGCCCGCGGCGAAGATCACCACCCGTCCCTTTTCCATGTGACGGACGGCCCGCCGCCGGATATAGGGCTCGCAGACCATGGACATGGGAATCGCCGACTGCACCCGAGTCTGAACCCCCATTCTTTCCAGGGCACTCTGCACGGCCAACGAGTTCATCACCGTGGCCAGCATGCCCATGTAATCGGCGCTGGTGCGGTCCATGCCCTTGGCCGCGGTCGAGATACCCCGGAAGATATTCCCGCCCCCGATGACCAGACAAACCTGGATGCCCCGTTCATGGGCGGCCTTCACTTCCCCGGCCACCCGTTCGACCACGGCCAAGTCCAGACCGAATTCCCGGTCACCCAGCAAACCCTCTCCCGACAATTTCAGAAGAATTCTTCGATAGATCGGTTTGGCGTTCGCTTCCGCACTCTCGGTCATGTCGTCGATTCCCTCGCCGCGTTTGACCGGAAGCGGGACGCCCCGGTGCCTGCGTTCCAACTCTTCAAAGATGCGGCCAGACCGCCACCGGCCATGGCCCCCCGGACGAAAGAGCCGCCGGGCCGGATCATAGGGATCCCATACCCGGCGGCCAATGTTGCCTGTTTACCCGACCGTCGTCGGAAGGGAAATAGGTGGCCCAAAGGCCGCCCTCCCCTTACTTCTTCAACTGCGCGGCCACTTCCGCGGCGAAGTCCTCTTCTTCCTTCTCAATGCCCTCGCCGAGCTGGAAACGGACGAATCCGGCCAACTCAATGGCGGCCCCTAGATCCTTGCCAGCCTTTTCCAGCACCTTGGCGATGGTGCTTTCGCCGTCGATGACAAAGACCTGTTCGGTCAGGACGATTTCCTTCTGGAACTTCTTCAGGCCACCCTCGACCATCTTCTCGATGATATTCTCGGGCTTGCCCTGCTCCTTGGCCTTTTCCGTCAGCACCGCGCGCTCGCGCTCGATGACCGCGGGATCGATCTCCGACACGGTGGCGAACATCGGGTTGGCGGCGGCCACGTGCATGGCGACCTGCCGACCCACCTCATCAAGCTTGGCGGGATCGGCGGCGGACTTCAGGCCCACCAGCACGGCGATCTTGCCCAAACCCGGAGCGACCTGGGTGTGGACGTAGGAGGACACGACGCCCTGGTCCACGGAAAGGCCCATTGACCGACGAAGCTGCATATTCTCGCCGATAGTGGCGATCAAATGGGTCACCTGCTCCTCGACGGAGCGCCCCTCGCCACCGGGGAAAGCCTCGGCCTTCAGCTTGTCCAGGTCGCCGTCGACCTTCAAGGCCAGACTGGCCAGGGTGGAAACGGCCTCCTGAAACCTGTCGTTGCGGGCCACGAAATCGGTTTCGGCGTTCATTTCCACCACGGCGCCCTTGGCGCCGTCGGTGGTCAGGCCAACCAAGCCCTCGGCGGCGGTGCGGCCAGCCTTCTTGGCGGCGGCGGCCAACCCCTTGGTGCGCAGCCAGTCGACCGCGCCGTCCATGTCGCCCGCGGTCTCGTTCAGGGCTTTCTTACAGTCCATCATGCCCGCGCCGGTCTTCTCGCGAAGGCTCTTGACGAGGGCGGCGGTGATCTCGGCCATTGGAAATCCTCTCTCGGTCATCTGTCGGAACACGGACCCCATGGCGAGGGCCACGCGCGAGCAAGGGGGTCCACACCCAAAGGCGTGGCCCAAGGGTGCGGATGGTGTTCAAAAAGATGGCGGCGCCTTACGCCGCCGCCATCCCAACGCATTTCATCGCGCCTGTGCGGCGAAATCACGCCGCCGTCAAGCGGTCGGCTGCTCACCTTCAACCGGGGCGGCCTCGACCGGGACCTCGGACAGGGCGGTCTCCACCGGAGCCTCCTCAAAGGAACCCACGTCCACACCCGCGCCACCAAGCTGCGCATGGATACCATCCAGGGCGGCGCCAGCGATCAACTCGCAATAGGTCTGAATGGAGCGAATGGCGTCGTCGTTACCCGGGATGGGGAAGGAAATCCCGGCGGGGTCGGAATTGGAGTCGATCACCGCGGCGACTGGCAGACCAAGCTTGTTGGCTTCCTTGACGGCCAGGCTTTCCTTGACGGTATCGATGATGAACAGCATGTCGGGCAGACCGCCCATGTCCTTGATACCGCCCAGGGCCAAGTCCAGCTTGTCCTTTTCCCGGGACAGATTCAGCTGTTCCTTCTTGGTCAAGCCAGCCAGATCACCAGCATTGAACCGCTCCTCCAACTCGCGCAGACGCTTGATGGAATGGGAAATGGTCTTCCAGTTGGTGAGCATGCCGCCCAGCCAACGGTGATTCACATAGTACTGACCACAGCGACGGGCCTGCTCGGCCACGATGGACTGGGCCTGGCGCTTGGTGCCGACGAACAGGACACGGCCACCAGCGGCGGTCACTTCACGAACCGCCTGCATGCCACGGTACAGCATGGGAACAGTCTGCTGGAGGTCGATGATGTGCACGTTGTCGCGCACGCCGTACAGATACGGCGCCATCTTGGGGTTCCAGCGGCGGGTGTTGTGGCCGAAGTGGCAGCCAGCTTCGACGAGCTGACGCATAGAAAACGTGGGGAGGGCCATGGTGGCGCGTATCCTCTTTTCCGGTTGATCCTCCGCGATGGCTGTGAGTCTGCTGAACCCCCTTTGGGGATGCCCAGTAAAGACACCGGAACGGCCGCGCCGGATGTCTCCCGGACGGCCGCGAACCTCGCGTGTGTGATGGAGGGCCTTTTACCCGGCCAGCCCCCGCAATGCAAGCCCTTTGATCCCGCCATTCCCCACCGGTGGGGAAGCGGCGGTGATGGACGTCCCATCCGCCGCCGATCCCGGTCCATTCGGAGTCCCCCTATCCCTGCCGCAGGTGCTCCAGGAAGCGGCTCACCTCCGAACCCAGGCTTTCCGACGCCCCTTCCATCTCCCGGGAGGCGGTCCTCAGTTTGTCCGCCGTCTGTTCGGTGGTCACGGCGGCCTCGGCTACCGTGCGAATGTTCCGACCAACGACCCCGGACCCTTCCATGACTTCCTGCACATTGCGGGAGATCTCGTTGGTCGCGGCGCCCTGTTCCTCGATGGCCGCGGCGATGGCCGAGGCCGCCTCGGCGATTTCGTGGATCACCTTGCGGATGTCTCCGATATCCGTCGCCGCCGCGGTCACCGAACTCCGCACCCGCTCGATCTGGTCCCGGATGTCGACCGTCGCCCGCTGGGTCTGGTTGGCCAGGGACTTCACCTCGTTGGCCACCACGGCGAAGCCCTTGCCCGAATCGCCCGCCCGCGCGGCCTCGATGGTGGCGTTGAGCGCGAGAAGGTTGGTCTGACTGGCGATATCCTCGATCAGGGTGATAACCGCGCCGATCTTCTCGGCGTCCGCGACCAGCCCGTTCACGCGCACCGACGAACTTTCCGCGGCCTCGACCGCGGTCTGGCTGGTGAGTCGAGCCCGTTCAGTCTGGGACCCGATCTCGCGGATGGAGGCGGACAGCTCTTCCGACGCCGAGGCGACCGTATGGAAGCTCTGTTGATTGCTTTCAGTCATCTCCAAGGAAACCGACGCGCTGCTTTTGGTTCCGCTGGCGAGATCATACATGGATTGGGCGTCGGACCGCAGACTCCGGGCCCCACTGGCGACGGTACGCACGACCGAATTGACTGAGTCCTCGAAGGTCTTGGCCAGTTTGACGAGTTGCGCCTTGCGCTCCCGAGCGTTCGAGGCCTCCATCTCGGCCCGTTCGCGGCGCAAGCGATCGGTTTCGGCGACCTTTTCCCGGAAAATCTCCAGTGCCTTCGCCATGGCGCCCGCCTCATCGCCCCGGTCCGCGCCGGGAATGGCGACGGTGAAGTCGCCGCCCGCGATCCGCCCCATGCGGGAGACCAAATCCCTAAGGACCGAGGTCATATCCTTGGAAATAGCCATCACGACGATCAGCGCGGCGAGTGTGAAGCCCCCACCCACGCCCAGGGCAATCCCCAAGGAACCAAAGAATTTATCGACCACGTCGTCGACATAAACGCCCGTTCCGACAGCCGCTTGAAATCCCTCGACGGACGTCATCCAACTCACTTTGCCGACGGGATCTCCGTCCTTTTCCTTCGGCCATTGATAGGCAACCATTCCCCCTTCCGGTCCGGACCTGGCCGCGGCGATCAATTTTTGGGTTACCGAGACACCGTTCGCGTCCTTCATCCCGAGTAGATTTTTCCCAATCATGTCCGCGCGAGGATGAACCGCACTCGTTCCATCGTAGTTATTCACGAACAGATAATCACCGTCGCCATAACGCATGGCACCGACGACATCCTTCCACAGACCCAAAGCCGTCTCCTTGTCCATCTCGCCAGAGGTGATCTTGGCGTTGAACATCTCTCCGATTTTCGCCGCGGTTCCCGCGAGGGATTTCGTCAAATACACCCGTTCGTCCAACATGGCGTCGTATTCGGTTTTGAGGGTGACACCGACCGACGCGATAAGCGCGAGGACCATGATCCCGATGATCACCGAGATCTTGATCGCGATTCCTTGATTTTTAAGCATTTTTTATCCCCATGACGACTTCAGACTCCTGGCCCGGAGCCCTATTAATATGATTATCGCGGAATGATCGGTCTCTATTCAATACTTATGTTTATATATTTTAATATACAATCATAAGGCAATATGAACATATAAGTATTGCAACTTTTTGGTATGCACCATATCGTTCACCCTCCTAAAACCGGACAGGCTGACCTGGGAGAAGGAGCGGTCCCATGCCACGGCTCACGCATGGCGGGGATCACGTCCCATTGCCCTGAAACTTGGCGCAATCCAGGTCCAAACGGTCCAGCACGCCGACGACCTTTTCGCGGCCACGATCGCGGCTTGGCTGGTGAGCCGAGCCCGTGTGGTCTGGGACCCGATCTCGCGAATCGAGGCGGACAGCTCTTCCGACACCGAGGCGACCGCATGGAGTCTCGCCTTGTTTCTTTCGGTCACCTCCAAGCATGACCGTCCTGGATCCTGGCCAAGATCCTCACTTTAGATGCTCGTCATGGAAGAGTAAGTTTGAAACTTGAACTTTTGTTTCTACAGGTTCGGATGAATTGTATTTTGGTAAATTTTTTTTATAGGAAATTTTCCGAGACAGTTTTTATTTGCAACTCATACCTCCCTCACCTGCCTAATGCCGGGTAGGTCTCTCAATTGGGCCAAGGTTTCCGGGCGCAACGCGAACTGACCATCCAGACGGACTTCGACTTCCCTGTCCCCCAGGTCAGCGACAAGGGTAATGTCCCGATTGCCCGGCCCATCCTTGGCGACGATATCCCGGATGCGGGCGACGGGTCCCGACTCCGAAAAGATAATCTTGATCCGACTGGTCGAGCGGGACACCGCGTTATCCAACAGCTCAATCCCTTGGGCGAGCAGGCGCACGTCCTCTCCTTCCAGACGGGCATCGGCCCGGACCAGCAAGGGCTTGCCCGAATCCATGATCTCGCGGGAGACGGCGAGGACTTCGGAGAAGACCATGGCTTCGCATGTCCCCGAAGCATCGGAGAGCTCCAGGAAGGCATATCGGCTGCCACTCTTGCCAATGCGCTCCTTACGAGCGCCCGGGGTCCCCGCCAGCTTGACGGACCCGCTTCCCCCACCGCGCAGGTGCCCAGCCAAGGCCGCGATGGAGACCACATCCAGGCGTTCCAGGGCGTCACCGTAGACGTCTAGGGGGTGGGCGGAGAGGTAGAAGCCCATGGCCTCCCTCTCTCCGGACAACTTGTGGGTCACGGACCAGGGGTCGCAAGCCCGCAATTTCATGGGCGGTTCAGCGGCGCCCTCCCCTCCGAACAGGCTGACCTGGGTGGAGGAGCGATCCTGAGCCGCGGCCTGGGCATAGCGCATGATCACGTCCACATTGCCCAACAGCTTGGCCCGTTCAGGATCCAGGCAGTCCAGGGCACCGGCCTTGATCAGGTTTTCCAGCAGGCGTTTGTTCACAATCTTGTTATCCAGGCGCTTGGCGAAATCGGCGACATCCTTGAAAGGACCACCCCGGTCCCGCTCGGCCACCAGGGCATCCATGGCGGTCTCGCCCACGTTCTTCAAAGCGCCCAGAGCGTAGCGCACCGCCCCGTCCTGGACGTCAAAGCGCGCCATGGAGGTATTCACATCCGGCGGCAGCAGGGGGATTTTCAAGCGCCGCAACTCGGTCTTGAAGGTGGCCAGCTTGTCGGTGTTGTGCATGTCGTAGGTCATGGTTCCGGCCATGAACTCCACGGGGAAGTTGGCCTTCAGATAGGCGGTCTGGTAGGCGACCAGGGCATAGGCCGCCGCGTGGGACTTGTTGAAACCATAGCCCGCGAACTTGGCGATGGTATCAAAGACCTCCGACGCATGGGCTTTCGCCGTGCCCCGGGCGAAGGAGCCTTCCACGAACATGGCCCGTTGGGTGTCCATCTCCGCCTTGATCTTCTTCCCCATGGCCCGGCGCAGCAAGTCGGCACCGCCCAGCGAATAGCCCGCCATGATCTGGGCGGCCTGCATCACCTGTTCCTGGTAGATCATGATCCCGTAGGTTTCCTTGAGGATCGGCTCCAGATCCGGGTGCATGTAAAGGACCTCTTCCTCCCCATTCTTGCGGCGGATATAGCTGGGGATATTGTCCATGGGACCGGGACGGTAGAGGGCCACGACGGCGATAATGTCCTCCAGCGTGTCGGGCTTCATGTTGCGCAAGACGTCGCGCATGCCCGTACTTTCCAACTGGAACACACCGCTGGTCTCGCCCCGCGCCAACATCTCGTAGGATTTTCGATCGTCAAGCGGAATGGCTGAGAGGTCGATCTTGATCCCCCGCTTGGCGATATGCTCCACGGCGCACTGCAGCACCGTGAGCGTCTTCAGCCCCAGGAAATCGAACTTCACCAGTCCGGCCTGTTCCACCCATTTCATGTTGAACTGAGTCACCGGCATATCGGAATTGGGGTCTCGGTAGAGGGCCACCAGTTCGTCCAGGGGCCGGTCACCGATCACCACGCCCGCGGCATGGGTCGACGCGTGGGAATAGAGGCCCTCCAGCTTCAAGCCGATGTCCAGAAGGCGGGCGACGGTCTCGTCCGTATCGCGCAGCTCCTGGAGCTGGGGTTCGCCGTCGATGGCCTCCTTCAGGGTGCAGGGTTGGGCCGGATTGTTCGGCACCATCTTACAAATCTTGTCGACGAAGCCGAGCGGCATCTGGATCACCCGGCCCACGGAGCGCAACACGGCCCGGGCCTGGAGCTTTCCGAAGGTGATGATCTGGGCGACCCGCTCGTAGCCATATTCCTTCTGCACATAGCGGATCACCTCTTCCCGGCGGTCCTGGCAAAAGTCGATATCGAAGTCGGGCATGGACACGCGTTCCGGGTTAAGGAAGCGTTCGAACAGCAGACTGAAGCGCAGGGGATCCAGATCGGTGATGGTCAGAACCCAGGCCACCACGGATCCCGCGCCGGATCCACGCCCCGGCCCCACGGGAATCCCCTGGTCCTTCGCCCACTGAATAAAGTCGGCCACGATCAGAAAGTAGCCGGGAAAACCCATCTGATTGATGACGCCCAGTTCGTACTCCAGCCGCTCGCGATAGGGGCGGGAGATCTTCTCCCGGTCCTCGTCGCTCATCCCCTCGGTGAAGACATGCTTCCAGAGACGCTTTTCCAGGCCGTCCTTGGCCATCTGCTCCAGGGCATCGGCCTCGGTGCGGCCTTTTACGGCGGGGCTATGGGGGAGGATGGGCTTGCGCTTATCGCTTTTCACGGCGCAGCGCTTGGCAATGACCAGGGTGTTGTCGAGCGCCTCCGGCAGATCGGCGAACAACGCCCGCATCTCGGCATTGGACTTGAAGTAATGTTCGGGCGTCAGGCGGCGGCGCTTCTGGTCACCGACCACCGTCTTCTGGGACATGCAGATGAGCACATCATGGGCCTCGAACATCTCCCGGTCCGGGTAATAGGGCTCGTTGGTGGCGACCAGAGGCACGTCGAGGGCATAGGCGAGGTCGATCAGGTCTTCCTCGATGGCATCCTCGGCGGGCATGCCATGGCGCTGGATCTCCACATAAACCCGGTCGCCGAAATGCGCCTTGTGACGGGCGAGCAAGGCCTCTGCCTCCTCCGGCCGCTCCTCCAGCAGCAACCGCCCAAGGGGACCACCCGTGCCTCCGGTGAGCAAGATAAGCCCTTCATTATGGGCCTCGACCTGCTCCAGGGGCACCTGAGGCGTCTCGCCACCATCGGTCTCCAGGAAGGCCTTGGACACCAGTTTCATGAGGTTCCCATAGCCGGTCTCGTCCTTGGCGAGGAGGACGATCGCGTCGGGCTCGGGTGCGCGGAGGTCTCGCCCGGCGCCGAAACCGCGATCTTTCTTGTCGGCGTTCCGGATGGCCAGTTGCACACCAATGATCGGCTGCACCCCGGCGTCACAGGCGGTGACGGAAAACTCCAGGGCGGCGAAGATATTGCCGGTGTCGGTGACGGCGACCGCGGGCATCTCGTTCTTGGCGGCCAGCTTGACCAACGTCTTAACGGGAATCGCCCCTTCGGACATGGACAGGGCGGTATGCACGCGCAGATGCACGAATCCCTTGTTTTCGCTTAAGGAGCCGGGGGCGGAGTCGGGGGAAGTGGGGGCGCTATCGGTCATGGGTGGGATGGTAGCGCCTGACAGAGAAGGGTGCCACTCAACAATTGAGCTCGTCCTGGTCAGGCCTGGGTTAAGCGGTTCCAACCGGCGCGGAAAACGAGAAAGACACGAAGCGGCGACGTCCCATGCCAACCGTCTGGGTATTAGACGTGAAGCCCGGGGACCGCGGGCCTCCAATCCTCCAATTCCTGGATAGGCGGTCCACTTTCCAGAACGGGATCCACCTGATGGGCGAATTGATACGCGACACCGACTCCATCCAGGGCAAACCGCCAAACATCCTTTTAAAACAGACCTGTATCACTTTCCTTCGCTGAAAAACCCTTAGTATTTTTATTGTCGACAGAAATTATTCATTCCCATACCATTCAAGTATCGGCGAATTCCCGGACCGCGACATGACGTCGTTGGCCCCTTCCCTTTCAGCAAGCGCGTCCAAAAGGACCCCGCGGCACCAGAGGAGAATACTGGAATGTTTGATCGCTTGAAGACCTGGGGGCTGATCGCTTCCATGCTTGTGATGGGCGCGCCCGCCATGGCGCAGGAAATAACCTGGCAGATCCCCACCTCCGTCCCCGAAGGCTCGCCCTTTTATGTCAATTTTCTCGAGCGGTTCGCCGACAACGTGAAGTCCCTGACGGGCGGACGGGTCGAGATCGAACCCTTTGGCGCCGGTGTGCTCGTCCCCGCTCTCAAGGTCTATGACGGCGTCAAGGATGGCGTCATTAAAGCGGGGCATTCGACCCCGAGCTATCTGGTTAACCAGGATCCGATCAACGCCATCTTCGCGGGCTTCCCCGGCGGCATGGGACCTGAACCCTTCATCACCTGGATTTACGAGGACGGCGGCAAGCAGGCCCTGTCCGACCTGCGCGCCAAGGAAGGCCTCAAGAGCCTGGTCGTCGGTATCGGTTCCTCCGAGATCATGGCCCACTCCAACCTGCCAATCCACAAGGCCGAGGACCTCAAGGGCCTGAAGTACCGCACCTCCGGTCCCTGGGCCGAGGTCATGAAGGAATACTTCGACGCTGTCCCCATCGTGATTCCGCCGGGCGAGATCTACACCCTGCTGCAGCGCAAGGGCGTCGATCTGATCGAATGGGGTCCGCCGTCGGCCAATCTGCCGGAAGGCTTCCACGACGCGGCGAAATACATCATCGTTCCCGGTGTCCATCAGCCGACCTTCCTGTGGGAAGTCGTCCTGAAGCAGGAGACCTGGGATAGCGTACCCGATGATCTCAAACCGTTGATCGAACAGGCCGCGGACCTGACCACCATGCAAGGGCTGCTGCACTTCTACAGCCAGGACATCAAGGCGATGGACATCTATCGCAAGGGCAAGAACGAGATCATCACCCTTGATCCGGCGTTCATCGCCCAGTTGTCCGATGCGGGCCGGGACTGGATCACCAAGAAGGCCGAGGCCCAAAAGGCCGATGGCAAACCCGAAATGGCGGAATTGCTGACAAAGTACATGGCCTTTGAAAAGGACTGGGCGTCCGAAAGCAGCTACCTGATCCGGAACAAAGACTGACCCACCAAGAGCTGAACCCACGAAGAAGGAGGCCCGGGATGACCGATCCAATCAAAATCATCGATGTGATCGCGAAAGCGTTGTCCCGGGTCGCCGAGGGTGTGACCCTTCTTCTGGTCGGTTCCATGATCTATGAAGTCGCGGCGCGCTATCTGTTCAGCGCGCCGACGCTCTGGGCCTTCGACCTCTCCTATATGTGCACGGGATCCCTGTTCGTTCTGGGGGCCGCGCATGTCTTGCGGGAAGACGCCCACATCCGCATTGACTTCCTGGCCCAGAAAATGCCGGAACGGGTCCGTCGCGGGGTCGAAGGGACGGTTTTCCTGCTGTTGCTGGCTCCGATATTTGGCGGCCTGTCCTGGTTCGGGGTCGAACGCGCCGCGCGGGCCTACATGACCTCCGAAGTCGAAAGCGTTAGTCCCTGGGCTCCTCTCATGTGGCCCTTCTACGGCATGCTCGCCATCGGGCTCCTGGCCCTGACCCTTCAAATCGCCGCCCATGGTCTTCGGGCCATCCTGGGCCGCGCCACCCTCCATCAGCAAGATTAAGGGCAAATCCCGATGCTCATCGCGGCCCTGATGTTTCCCGTCCTGTTTTTGCTGATCCTGGCGGGTATTCCCATCGCCTTGGCATTGACCATCATCTCCGCTGGCGCTGGCTTCGCGGTCTTCGGCCCCCACGTCTTCGCCCAGCTCTATGGATCCTTCTATTCCGCGGCGACGAACTTCATTCTCGCCGCCATTCCGATGTTCGTTCTCATGGGCGCCATCCTGGAACGGTCGGGAATCGCCGAGCGACTCTTCAAGGTCATGCAGATTTGGTTCGGCCGCCTGCCGAACGGGCTCGCCGTCGCGACCATCATCATGGGAGCGATTTTCGCCGCGGCCGCGGGCGTGGTCGGCGCCGTCGAGGTGATGATCGGTATGATGGCGATCCCGGCGATGCAGCGGTTTCGATATTCCAACAGCCTGATCTCGGGCACGATCTGCGCCGGTGGCTCGCTGGGCACGATGATCCCGCCGTCGGTCATCGCCGTTATGTATGCCTCTTTGGCCCAGATTTCCGTCGGCGAACTCCTCGCCGGGATGATGTTCCCCGGTCTGGTGATGATCCTGTTGTTCGTCGCCTTCCTGATCGTCCGAGGCCTCATCCGCCCCGAGGAAAAAACCGCGGCCCATCAGGCTATTTTGGTGATCCCCTTCCGGGAGAAGCTGCACCTGGCCCTGACATCCCTTCTTCCCATCATGGCGCTGATCGTCGCTGTTCTCGGCTCACTGCTCGCGGGCATCGCCTCACCGACCGAAGCCGCCTCCGTCGGCGCCGTCGGCGCCCTGCTGCTCTGCGTCGGATACCGTCGATTCAGCCTGAAAATGCTGATTGAATCGCTGGGGATCACCGTGCGCATTTCCTCCATGATCCTGCTGATCGTCGCCGCGGGGACCATGTTCATGGGCACCTTCGCCGCCAATGGGGGGGCGCGCCTGATCCGATCCACGGTCGAGGCCGCGGGCCTGGGCGACAGCGGACTCATCCTTTTCTTCCTGGTGGTGGTTTTTCTCCTGGGATTCGTTCTGGACTGGACGGCAAACGTGCTGATCTGCGTCCCGCTGTTCACCCCTTTCATCCGTCAGGCGGGAATCGATCCCGTCTGGTTCGCCACCTTGGTCATCATCGTCATTCAGACCAGCTATCTGACTCCGCCAATGGCCTCCTCGATCTTTTACCTGAAGTCTATCGCACCCCCGGATATGACCTACGGTCAAATGTGTCGGGGCGTCGTGCCTTTCATTCTTCTCCAACTCCTCACACTTGTTCTCGTGGCCCTCATTCCCGCGTTAGCGACATGGTTGCCCGAACAGATCGTGGGCTTCTGATGTCTTCGGGGGACTCCTCCGCGCACCCCAACCAGCGGACCATCTTCTTCACTCGTGGGCCCCCATGACGCTTGGACCCATTCGATTTCGTCCTTAAAGCGCATAAAGGAAACGACCATGGTTAATTCCGTTTTTACCGGCTGCATGCCAGCCCTCATGACCCCCTGCAAACCGGATCGGACACCGGACTTCGACGCCCTCGTGAAAAAGGGCAAGGAGCTGATCGCCCACGGCATGTCCGCGGTGATCTACTGCGGGTCCATGGGCGATTGGCCCCTGTTGACCGACGAAGAGCGCCAGGAAGGCGTCGCCCGTCTCACCGCCGCGGGCATTCCAACCGTCGTCGGCACGGGAGCGGTGAATACCAAGCAAGCCGTCTCCCACGCCGCCCACGCGGCCAAGGTCGGCGCCAAGGGACTGATGGTTATCCCCCGCGTCCTCTCCCGAGGCTCCTCGGCGACTGCCCAGAAGGCGCATTTCAAGGCCGTTCTTTCGGCCGCGCCCGACCTCCCCGCGGTCATCTACAACAGCCCTTACTATGGGTTCGCCACCCGAGCCGATCTGTTCTTCGCCCTGCGGGCGGAGCATTCCAATCTGGTTGGCTTCAAGGAGTTCGGCGGGGTCGCCGACCTGCGCTACGCCGCGGAGAACATCACCTCGCGGGACGAGAACGTCACGTTGATGATCGGTGTCGACACCACTGTGTTCCACGGCTATGTCAACTGTGGTGCCAAGGGTGCGATCACCGGCATCGGCAACGCCCTGCCGCGTGAAGTTCTGCACCTGGTCGCGCTCTGCCAGAAAGCCGCCGCCGGTGATGCCCTGGCGCGGGTCCGGGCCAAGGAACTGGAGGGCGCCCTGCATGTGCTCTCCACCTTCGACGAGGGTCCGGATCTCGTGTTGTTCTACAAGCACATGATGGTGCTCGGCGGAGACAGCGAATACCAGCTCCACTTCAACGAGGACGACGCCCTGACGGATTCCCAGCGCAATTACGCCGAAGCCCAGTACACGCTGTTCAAGGATTGGTACGCGGCCTGGAGCGCGGGCCTGGACGCGGCCTGAACCGCGGGAGTGGGTTCACACCCTATCCCCGTCACCGGTCGGTGACGGGGTTTTTACGCGGAACGGCAATTTCCGGTTGAAGCCGAAGGGGGCCGCCGCCCACATCCGTTCGGGGGAGACCCCCGCCCCTCCCTTTGTTCGATGGTCTAGAGTATTCCGAGATCAAGTTGAGCCGCTTCACGGACCAACTTGATCTCGAAGATACTCTAATTTCTATAGAATTTAGTGAAACTGGAGAATTTAGTGAAACTGGGCCAGCTTGGCCCAAGCTGATCCCGTTTCACTAGCTCAGTTCTTCGATCCGCCCCTCCCGGGGCGTGACGCGGCGGTCCATGCGTCTGGATAGCTCTGGGTTATGGGTGGCGATCAGGGCCGCCAGCCCCTCGCCCCGCACCAGGTCCAGGAGAGCCTGAAACACGCGATCCGATGTGTGCGGATCCAGGTTCCCCGTGGGTTCATCGGCCAAAAGGAGTCTCGGGCCGTTGGCCAGGGCCCGGCAGATGGCCACACGTTGCTGCTCACCGCCAGAGAGTTGGCCCGGGCGGTGACGGGTCCGGTCCTTCAGCCCCATCTTATCAAGCAGGTCCTGGGCACGGACCCGGGCGGCCTTACGGGACTTTCCTGCGATCATTTGCGGGATCACCACATTTTCCTCGGCGGAGAATTCTGGCAGCAGATGGTGGTACTGGTAGACAAAGCCAATGTGGTCCCGCCGCAAGGCCGTCCGCTTGTCGTCGGCCAGTTTTCCACAAGGGATGCCACCGATGCAGACCTCGCCCGTGGTGGGCTTTTCCAGCAGACCGCAAATCTGCAGCAGAGTCGATTTTCCCGAACCCGAGGGACCCACCAGGGCAACGATCTCCCCCGCGCTTACGGTCAGGTCGGCGCCCCGCAAGACCTCCAGGGTCTCGCGGCCCTGGGTGAAGGTCCGCGTCACATCCCTTAGTTCAAGAGCAACGGGGGCAACGTTCGACGTCATGATCTCACTCATTGCGCAAGGCCTCCACCGGATCGACGCGGGCGGCCCGCCAGGCCGGATAGAGGGTCGCGGCGAAGGACAGGCCGAGCGCCATCAAAGTCACGTTCAGGACCTCGTGCAGGTCCATTTTCGCGGGCATGGTGGCCAGGAAGTAGATCTCTTCGTTGAACAGTTCCACGCCGAGAAGGCTTTGCAGAACCTGGCGGATGGCTTCAATGTTGTCGCAGAAGAGCACACCCAGCAGCAGACCAACAACGGTGCCAATCAGACCGACGCTCGCGCCCGCCAGAAAGAAGATGCGCATCACCGACCCCCGGGAGGCACCCATGGTGCGCAGGATGGCGATATCCCGCCCCTTATCCTTCACCATCATGATCAGGCCGCTGATGATGTTGAAGGCCGCGACGATGATGATCAAGGTCAGGATCAGGAACATGACGTTCCGTTCCACCTGCAAGGCATTGAAGAAGCTGGAGTTGGTCTGACGCCAGTCGCGGATCCGCAGCCCCTGCCCGAGGGGTGCTCCGGCAATGGCGGCGGTCACTTCGGACACCCGATCCGGGTGCTTCACGACCACCTCCAGATGATTGACCGCGTCCATGGGGACTTGGAAATAGGTCTGGGCGGCCTCCAGCGGCAGGAAGACATAACTGCTGTCGTATTCGCTCATGCCGATGGAGAAAATCGCCCGCACCGTATAACTCCGCACCCGGGGCACGGTGCCCATGGCGGTCACCTTTCCCTTGGGTGAGACCAGGGTGATCTTGTCGCCCAGGGACAGGCGGAAATTCGACGCCAACCGCGAGCCAATCATGATGGCGTCCTGGCCACGCAGGTCATCCAGCGATCCGGAAATGACGGCATTGGCGAGATCCGGACGCTCCTTCAGGTCATCGGCCCGGACGCCCCGCACCAGCCCGCCCTGGGACCGGCCCTCGGCCGTCAACATCACCTGACCCTCGACCGTGGGAGTCACGGAAACCACGCCGGAGACGCCGCGCACGACCGTGGCCGCGGGATCGAAGTCGGTCAGGGTGTCATACTGGCCATAGATGGACAGATGCCCGTTCAGGCCGAAGATGCGATCCATCAGGTCGGCCCGGAAGCCATTCATCACCGCCATGACGATGATCAGGGTGGCCACGCCCAGCGCGATGCCGGCCAGCGAGAACCCGGCGATGACCGAAACAAAGCCTTCCTCGCGCCGGGCGCGTAGGTAGCGTCCGGCCATCATGCGTTCAAAGGCGGAAAAAATCATGGCCGCGACAATCCAGTCCGAGCGAGTTTCATGCGGGCTTCTGGTGCCTTGAACAGGTCACCGGAGGCGAAGGGGGGAGCCGGATCATAGCCGATCAATTGCTGAATGGCCCGGGCGATGTCCTCTCCGGCCTCCTTGGCGGCGATGGAGAGCGCCGCGTCGATGCCCGCGGCCGCCCCCGCGGCGGTGGTGATATTGCCGCTGGTGATCATATGGACAGGCGTTACCAGGGCGCCAAAGCCGGCCAGAAGATCGAGTGCCCGCCAATGGGTGGTCGCCTCCTTGTCCCGCAGCAACCCGGCCCCGCCCAGGACCAGGGAACCCGTGGAAACAGCCAGACAGTGGCGACAAGTGGGAACAACCCGCCGCAACCAGTCGCGGATCAAGGGATCGTGGGCAAGATCGTCGGCCCCGGCCCCGCCGGGAACGATGACAATATCCGGCATCCCGGCCTCGGCCAGCGTATGGTCGACGCGCAGGGTCAAGGCGCCGCCCCGGGAATGCACCTGGCCCTTCTCCAGACCCACGGTCCAAATCCGGGCCTTGGGCAGTTTACCGAGAACATCGAAGGGACCCACCGCATCCAGGGGGGTTACTCCGTCATAGACCAGAAGGGCGATATCCATACCCGCATGCCTTCACAAAGGGGACCGTTACCCCAGGACCGTTTGAAGGGCCGCGTCCAGCGAGAGTTCATCCCGCTCTCCGGTGGCCCGGTTCTTCAACTCGACCACGCCCTTGGCCACGCCCTTGGGACCGACGATGATCTGCCAGGGCAGACCGATCAGATCCATGTTGGCGAACTTGGCTCCGGCCCGCTCGTCGGTGTCGTCGTACAGCACCTCCGAACCCCGGGCGCGGAAGCGGTCGTAGATGTCGGCGCAAACGGCGTCGGTCTCGGCATTGCCGCTCTTCAAGTTGACCAGACCAGCGGCGAAGGGCGCCACTTCCTTGGGCCAAATGATGCCGTTGTCGTCGTGACTGGCCTCGATGATCGCGCCGATCAGGCGAGAGACACCAATGCCGTAAGAGCCCATGTAAACCGGTTGGTTGGTCCCATCGGGCATGGTTACCGTCGCCCCCATGGGCTCTGAATACTTGGTCCCAAAGTGGAAGATATGGCCCACCTCGATCCCCCGAGCCGCCACCAGATCGCCCTCGGGCACCCCGTGGGTCTCCACATGCATCTCGTCGGTGGCGGCGTAAAGGCTCGTCCAGTCATTGATGATCGGCTGCAGGTCGGCGTCGTAATCCACGTCCTTGGGCACGGATTTCTCGAGCAGGCCCTTGTGGCAATAGACGGCGCTTTCGCCGGTTTCGGCCAGGATGATAAACTCGTGCGACAGCTTCCCGCCGATGGGGCCGGTATCCGCGGCCATGGGAATGGCCTTCAGACCCATGCGCTCGTAGGTGCGCAGATAGGCCACGAACATCTTGTTGTAGGCGTGCTTGGCCGCCTCGAAGGAGGTATCGAAGGAATAGGCGTCCTTCATCAGGAACTCGCGGCCACGCATGACACCGAACCGGGGACGGACCTCGTCGCGGAACTTCCAATGGATCTGGTACATGTTCAGCGGCAGACTCTTATAGCTGCCCACGTTCTTGCGGAAGATATCCGTCACCACCTCTTCATGGGTGGGGCCGTAGAGCAGATCCACGTCATGCCGGTCAACGATGCGCAGCATTTCCTTGCCGTAGTCGTCGTAGCGCCCGCTTTCCTTCCAGGGTTCGGCGGATTGGATGGTCGGCATCAGGATTTCCAGGGCGCCCGTGCGGTCCTGTTCCTCGCGCACGATGGCCTCGATGCGGCGCAGGACTTTCAGGCCAAGCGGCAGCCAGTTGTAAATGCCCGAGGCGTGCTGGCGGACCATACCCGCGCGCAACATCAACCGATGCGAGACGATGGAGGCCTCGGCGGGGTTTTCCTTCAGGGTGGGCAGCATGAAGCGAGACAGGCGCATGGTCTGGGATTCCAAGGGACGGACGTGGCGAAAAAAGGGCGGCGAAAGAAGGGCGGCGAAAGATAGGGCGCGGGTTCGATCCGTCGAAACCACGCATGGAGACGCGCACTCTATAGTTTGTCCGGGCGCTTTCCAAGGGGGTCCCGCGTCGGAACCGCCTTCACATCCCCTGGGCGCGGCAAGCGGCGGCAAGCGCGGCCCGTTGAGGATCGCTTAAGGGCCGGCCATCCAACGTCATGTGTCCCGTTCCGATATCATAGGACAGGGTGCCGATTGGGATCGAGGACGCGGACAACCCCCGCGGCGCCTCCCGTCCGGACCGCTCATAGGGGTCGATGGCCAGGGTCATGGTGAATCCCTTGTCCAACCCTTGGCTCCAGGCGGATCGGTCTTCCAGGTCGGCGGGGACCACGGGCTTGCCATGGACATCCACCCCAGGACTGTAAGCGACGTCTGGACTCGGATGGTGGGCAACCAGGCGCCTGCAATCCTCCGGGCGCACCGTCACCGACTTGGCGGCCATGGCCTCGGCGGACGGTGGGCGCGGCGGACCCGAAGCCGCGGCCGCGGACGGAGCCTGGGT
>JAIOYK010000102.1 GCA_021741145.1 Rhodospirillum sp.
CGGCGGCCTCCGAAACGGTGTCCATCAGCAGGGAAGACTCCGCCACCAGCATGGCGCTGCCCAATCGATCGCGGGCCAGAGTTCCCTTGATCGCCAGCAGGACATCCCGCATGGCCCGCGCGTTGGCGATGACTCCGCGCGCCCCCAGGCCGACCTCCTTGATATCCGTCGTCAAGGCCGCCAAGGGTCCCTCGTTGGGCAAAGCCTCCATGTCCCGGATCGAATCCTTGAAAGGCGTCTCGAAACGAACGGGCGTATTGACACCGACGGCGCCCAGGGCGCCGAGCAGCGTCACCACCGCCTCCCCAGCCGAATGGCGCCAGGTCACCAGGGCTTGGGTCTTCTCGGGGGCGGATCCGGGTCCTTCCATGACGGTCGCCACCCGGGTATCCAACGCCAGCAATCTTTCCATCAGGTGCCGATTCCGGTTCTCCAAGTCCAATCGCCTGTCCACCTGCCGCGCCAGGACCGAGGACAATTCGCTGAGTTCATGGGACAAGGACCGGATACGCGCGAATTTTTCTTCATTCCGGTTTCCCTTGGAGGCCGTTTCGATCAGGCTGTTGAGCCAATCCATCTGGTCCTGGATCTGAAACCCGATGGTTTCCCGTTCCGTCGGACCCGAGACCGCGGCCAGGGCCGGGGCCTGACCGACCACGCTTTCCGCCTGTTGGCTCAGATCGGCCGCGCCCGCCATGGCTTTCAAGCTGTAATCCGTGATCCGCGACAGGCGGCCGTCCACGTCCAGAAATGACAGCACGGCCAAGGAACTGACCGCGACCATCATCAGGACCATGGCGCCAAAGGCGGTGATCAGGCGCGCCTTGACCCCGAACCGGAAACGGCTGGGGTCCCTAGCCCCCTTCGGATGTTCCTCCCCCATGGCCTATTGCAGCGGAGGCGCGTACATCAGGCCGCCCTCCGTCCAAAGGGCATTCAAACCCCGTTCCAGTTTCAAGGGTGAGTTCATCCCCAAATGCCTGTCGAAAATCTCCCCATAATTCCCAACCTGTTTGATCACCCGGAGACTCCATCCGGACTCCAGTCCCAGGGCGGCGGCCTCGTCGTTCCCCAGGCCCGCGAGGACAGCCCGATCCGATCCACCGACTCCCTCGACCCGTGAAATGGTGGCCTGGGTCAGCCCCTGTTCTTCCGCGGCGACCAGAATGTTTAGGACCCAACGCGTGATTTCGAACCATTGGTGGTCATCGGCCCGGACCACCGGACCCAAGGGCTCCTTGGAAATGACCTCGGTCAACAGGTGATTGGCGGTGGGGTCGGAGGCGTGGTTGACATTGCGCAGGGCCAACCCGATGCCGTCATTGACGAACAGGTCACACCGCCCCTTGGAGAAGGACAACCAAGCCCCTTCGTCGGACGCGACGGTGATGACAGTCAGCTCCAGATCCGTCCGGGTCAGGAAATCCCGCAGGTTGGCCTCCGCCGTCGTGCCCTTGATGACACAGACCGACTTCCCCTCGGCCTGTCGCACCGAGCCCGGGTGGACCGTCGGCCCGCCTAGGAACCGCTGGCCGTCGTACAGGTAGATTCCCGGAAAGTCGAAGCCCATCGCGGTGTCGCGGCCCAAGGTCCAGGTGGCTCCATCCATGTTGATGTCCGTATCGCCCGACCGCAGGGCATCCCAACGGCTCTGGGTTTCCACGGAGACCACATCGACCTTCTCGGCGTCCCCGAGGACCGCGGCGGCGACCGCCCGGCAGAAATCGATAAAAAAGCCGTCCCACCGCCCGGAAACGCCCTGGAAGCCGAAACCGAGAATGGGGTTGGTTCCGCAGCGGATCTCCCCCCGGGCGCGAATATCCCGCGCCGTATCGCCATTCGCGGCGGTGGCGGGGTCCACCATCACGCCCCCCACGTTCAGCACGAGCGCGGCAACCCAAACCATCGGCCGAAACCATCGTTCGTGGCCAGCGCAGGTCACTTGAAAAGCGGAAAGCCACTGTTCGTCGGCGATTGGGTCCAACCTTGTCACGGCTGCTCCCTCCCTTTGAATTCACTTCCCCTAAAGCACTAAGCCATGGAACCATGGTGTCATTCCAGGAATTTTAGCGGACTCAACTCCATGTTTCAGTTTCCCGTTGGTCACGCGCGTGTCGTTGGTCTGGCCCTAAGCCTTGGTCTCGCGTCCTGGGTCGCCAAGGGGGCGGAGCCCCCCCAGTGGCCAGACGCGCCTTTCCCCACCACCGGTCCCGCCCACGCCATCGGCGCGACCAACCTGGGCTGCTTGACCGGAGGCATGGCCCTCGCGCCGGATTCCGCTCCTCTGGAAATCCTCCGCCCCCAGCGCAACCGGTTCTGGGGGCATCCGATCCTGGTCGCGACCTTGCGGGACCTCGCCCGGTCCCTGGACGCAATGGGCCACGCCCCCTTGTTGGTGGCCGACATGGGCTTGCCCAGGGGCGGCCCCTTGCCCAGCGGACACCGCAGCCACATGAACGGCCTGGACGCGGACATCTGGTTCCGGGGCGACGGGCCAGCACACCATGACGCCACATGGCTCGCGACCCCCTCGGCCCTGTCCGCTGTCGCTCCCAATGGGCTGGAGATCAACCCGGCGGTCTTCGATGCCGGAACCCGCGCCCTGTTGGAAACCGCCGCCCGAGACACCCGGGTCGATCGGATCTTTGTCAATCCGGTCCTGAAACGCGCCCTCTGCCAGGAACGCGGTGGCGAGCCAGAGGCGGCGGTCTGGCTGGGTAAGCTGCGGCCTTGGTGGGGTCACGACCGCCACGCCCACCTGCGCCTCACCTGCCCCGGGGACTCACCGGACTGCCAGGTTCAGGATCCCATTCCACCGGGGACGGGGTGCGACGCCAGTCTGGATTGGTGGTTCACCGAGGATGCCCGCGCCCCCAAGCCTCCCTCGGGTCCCCCGTCCGTCTGGCCACCCCAGCCGCCGCTGGCCTGTTCCCGGTTGTCCACGGAATAAGCGTGCCGAAGCGACACAACAGAATCCACTCAACCCCGGCGCGGGTTAGGAGAGTGGAGTGGAAAATGGGAACCAATCGCTCGCCTTTCCTATCGCGCGAATATCATTCGGATGTTTTCACCCATAACCGCGCAATTTCCATTGCATCCCAGCGGACGCCTTGTGTAAAACCGAAACCAACAAAAAAACAGTACCGCGCTCTGAGTTGTAAAATGGGAAAAAGGAGAAGAACTCCGTGCACACGAAGGGAAAGATCGCCCCGTCCGTCAGCCGACGCGGGATTCTGGGAATGGCCGTTTGCGCGGCGGTTTCCCTGAACGCTCCAGTTGTTTTCGCCAGCAAACGAGGGTCCTTTGAAAGGACCCTTTCGTTTTTCAACCTCCATACGGGCGAAACCCTGAAGCGGACCTATTGGGCCGATGGGCGCTATGACCCCCAGACCCTGCGCGAGATCAACCACCTCCTGCGCGACTATCGCACGGGCGAAGTGGCCACCATCGACCGGGACCTGTTGAACCTGCTCCACCAATTGGGGCAAACTCTGAGGACCTCCGAACCGTTCCAAGTTATCAGCGGGTATCGGTCGCCCACGACCAACGAGCTTCTCCGCAAGACCGGAGGGGGCGGCGTCGCCAAGAAAAGCTACCATATGAAAGGCATGGCCATCGATGTTGCCCTGGATAGTCGCTCCGTGAAAGATCTGCGCCGGGCGGCCCTGGGCCTGCGGTCCGGGGGCGTGGGATACTATCCCAAAAGTGGTTTCGTCCATGTCGACGTGGGCAAGGTCCGCTCCTGGTAGGCATGCGTCGCCGGTGTTCCGCCCCTCGGGGCGGGCCTCCGGCTCCGGTGTCATATCCAATCGGCGTTTACGGCGTTATTGCGTCGCGGAAAACATGGTTCACGGCAGGACGAACCCGGGGTATCCTGCCCCGGCATATTCCCGTACGCGGACCCAGGAGAAGCCCCGTGGCCTATTACGACGACGCCTACCAGCACAAACTGGTTGCCCCTTCCCAGGCGGTCGCCCCGATCAAAAGCGGCTGCAATGTGATTTTGTCCATGGGTGTGTCCCAACCACCCGCCCTGATGCAGGCCGTCGCCGACCGGGCCCGGTCGGGCTCCCTCGCGGACATCAAGGTCTATTACATGCACGCCAACGAGGCGGCGACAAAGACCCTGCTCGTTCCCGATCTGATGGAAACCGTCCGCCCTTGCCCCCTGTTCATGAGCGCCCATGACCGCGCGCTGGCCCAGAAGGGATACGAGCAGGGCAAGCAGTGGGTCCACTATGTCCCCGCCCTGTTCTTCCAGGCGCCCCGCCTGCTGACAGAGCACATCACTCCCGACGTTTTCCTGGTGACCGTATCGCCCATGGATAAGGCCGGGTTCTTCAGCCTGGGCACCAACTCCGACTATGGCGCGACCGTGGTCCGCCACGCCCGACAGATCATCGTCGAGGTCAACGAGAACATGCCCCGGGTCTTCGGCGAGAGTCTGCTGCACATTTCCGACGTGGACGCCGTGGTGGAACACCATGTTCCCCTGATGGAAGTGGCCCAAAAGGGAGCGTCCGAGGAAGACACGATCATTGGCCGCATCATCGCCGATCAGATCCCCGACGGCGCCACCCTGCAAATGGGGATCGGTGGCGTGCCCAATTCGGTCATGGACTATTTGGCCGACCACAATGACCTGGGCCTGCATTCCGAGCTGTTCAGCCCGCCCATGGTGAAGCTGATCAAGAATGGCGTCATGAACGGTCGGCGAAAGTCCGTGCTGCCCTTCAAACATGTCTTCACCCTCGCGCTGGGCGACAAGGACATGTACGAATTCATGGACAACAACCCCAGCGTTGTTGGTTACCCCGTGGGTTGGGTCAACAATCCCAGCGTGATCCGCAAGAACGACGGCATGATCAGTGTCAACTCGGCCATCGAGGTGGACCTGACCGGCCAGATCAACTCGGAAAGCCTGGGGGGCCGAGAATTCTCCGGCCCCGGTGGCCAGCTTGACTTCATCCGGGGCGCCTATGCCTCCAAGGGCGGCAAGTCTTTCGTCGCCCTCCATTCCACCGCCAAGAAGGGCGAATTGTCGCGCATCGTCTGCAGGTTAAGCGGCCCGGTCACCGATCCCCGCATGGACAGCCACCATGTGGTCACGGAATTCGGCTGCGTCTGCCTGAAGGGCCTCAGCCTACCCGAGCGCGCCCGCGCCTTGATCGGCATCGCCCACCCCCAGTTCCGTGACCTCCTTCTGGAGGAAGCCCGGACCTCGGGCTTGATGTAGACGAACCGATCCATGAGCGCCACCGCCCTCCTTGTTGGCCTGGGCGCCCTCCTTTTCGGGGGCCCCTTCCTTTGGGCGGTGGTGACCGGCGGGCCTCCGCCGACGGCGGCGCTCATGGCCGCGCCCCTGGCACCGGTCGAAGACCTTGCCGACCCACCCCTGCCGACCACACCCAACTGGGCTTTCGCCCTGCCCCCAGGCGCGACCCGCCCCGACGGCCCACAAGCTGGCGCGATCCTGACCGCCCCCCGCTATCCCCTATCCGCGGACGCCCTGTTCCGCCGGGCCACAGCCATGGTCGAGGACCTGCCCAATGTCACCGTGACCCATCGGGATCCGGTGATACGCCGCCTGGACGCGGTGGCCCGAACCCGCTGGCTTGGCTTTCCCGACACCATTTCCCTTCAAGTGGTCTCCTTGGAGGACGACAGCGCTTCGGTCCTCGTCCTCGGCCGGTCCCGCCTCGGTTATTCAGACCTGGGTACCAACGCGCGGCGGATAACGGACTGGCTTGACCGCTTGATGCCCCAAATCCATCCTCCCAACTGATAGACAGACCTTTGGGGGTTTCTTAACCCCTTTCGATCATGATCGAGCGAACAAACAATCCGACGTGCTCGAGGTTCTCCCATGCTCACCATTCGCCTGCTTTTCGGTGGCGTCTTGGCCGCCCTCTTCGCCGCGGGAACCGCCATGGTTGGCGGAACTCTCGGTCTCGTCACCGCTCTGTCCGCCCTCGGCCTGTTCCTCCTGCCCAGCCTCGTGGCTCGGATCCTAGACGAGACCGTCCCCCTCGACCTCACCGAGACCGGACCCGAGAGCCGGGAAATGCGCGCTTCGGAAAGTTTCGCCGCCACCGGTGCGAACCTCCTGGGGCGGGAGGGACGTCCCTTCGCCTTTTCCAGCCTTTCCGAAGCGAGGCGGTGCGCGCGACGCCACCTGACCGATTACGGAATCACTGCCTGTGATGGGGCCTATTTCCTGACCGACCGACGCCTCGCCGATCGGGAAATGGCCCGGGCCCATATCCGCTCCACTTACGCCTTGATCCCCGGCGGCCTCGGGCTCCCAGTGTTGCACCTGGGCGGAGCGGCACCCGAGGCCCCCCTCGCCGTCACCCCCATTGATCGCCTGCGGGAAACCCGGCAGGCCATGCGCAATGCCGATCCGCTCGATCGCCTTACTCGGGATTTGATGGGATCCGAAAAAAGATTGGGGACAGCATGACGGTCCCATCGGGAAAGGAATGGACGACCGCGCTCCGCATGATGGACACCGCGGGAACCTGGGAAGAACTGCGGGGAGACCTCGACCGCCTGGGCATCCTTGGCGTCCTCGACGCGGACCAGCGGCGGACATTGGCCGCCCTGTGGGAGGAGCGCGGCGTGGCGAACCTGGGCGACCACGCCCTGGTCCAGGACCTGACCCATTGGGCGTCGGGCCTTGGCCGGACGGACCACCCCCTTGGCTTCAAGGCTCCCAGGCCCGACACCCTGGTGGCCGAGGCGGCGCGCCGGGGATGGTTCACCAAACCCCTGCCCGGCGGGAAGACCATCGTCAATCCCCCCGAAGGCAAGCCGCTGATCGTTCCTTCGGTTCTCTAAGGCGCGACAGGGGACCGGTTCCGCCTCGCCTGATCACCCAACTCTTTAAATATCACGGAAAACCATAAATTTGCGTTCTTTTTAGTCAAGGCGGCTCGACGGGTCCCAAGGAAACTGGCATACAGGAATTTGGTAGGCGGTTCCCCATATCATCGCTTGTGAGGGGCGCCAAGGTCCGAGGTGCTGTCCCAGATCAGACAATGTCGGCCTGGATCCCGGAGTGACCATGGATTGGGGGCTCGCCTGTCCGGAGTGCTTGTCATTCGGCGCTGAACCGAATCCACATGTCCTCTTATCAGGCAGGAAAACTATCCAGGGCGTATGACCGAAGGGACCCAAATCGTGGTCTTGATCCTTCAGGGGAGTTTAGGTGTGATCGGTATCAAGAGACTCTGTTTATCGGGCGTGGTCCTAGGCTTGGCGCTGGGTCCCCTGCCAGCCATGGCGGAATCCCTACAGACCCTCCTTCCCCCGGTGGTCCAAAACCATGACCGGCTGGCCGCGGCGCGGGCGAGTGTGAACGCCGCCGAACACCGGGCGCGGGAAACCCTGGGCGCATGGTTCCCCACCTTGTCCCTGGACGCCAATTACGGGTTCGAGGAACAGGTCCGCCCCAACGCCGACAATACGGAGTTGGACGTCTGGGAGCTGGATGTCACCTTGACCCAGTTACTATGGGACTTCGGTGCGTCCAACGGCGAGATCGAAGCCGCCCGCTTGGCCATGGGGCAAAGCAAGGCCCTCTACGATGCCGCCCGCCAGCAGCTGATCCTGGAGGCCGCCCAGGCCTATGTGAACCTGCTGCGCAGCGCCCGCATCCTTGATATCGCCCAGCAGTCAGAAGCCAATGTCCGTCGCCAGACCGGCCTGGAACAGACGCGCGTCGACCGAGGCTCCGGCCTGACCACCGACGTGTTACAGGCCAAGACCCAATTGGCTGGGGCCGAGGCTCGGCGGATTCAGGCCGAAGGGGCCTTGGAAATTTCGAGAAACCGTTTCAAGGCCGTCTACGGCGCCTTACCCGGAGCGCTCGCCGACTTAACCCCGGTGGCCGGCCCCGACCCCTCGGCCCTGCCGCCCTCCCTTGACGATGCCATGACCATGGCGGAGGACGCCAATCCCACCCTGCGTGCGGCGAAGCTGGCCGCGGCGGTTCAGCGCCAGGTGGTCCGGGCGACCCGAGGCAACGCCCTGTTCCCGACCATCCAGTTGGTGGGTGAAAACATTCACAAAAACAACGTGGATTCGGTCAAGGGCCACAAGATCGAGAACACCATCAAGGTCCAGGCGAGTTGGGACATCAACTTGGGCCTAACGGCCATCAACACCCTGCGAGCCGCCCAATCCGACGCGGTCTCGGCGGACCGAAACTTCGCCGACACCCGTAATCAGGTGGAGGAAAAGGTTCGCAACGCTTGGCAGAACCTGCAAACCTTCAAGGCCAACGCGAGAATCCTCTCCAATCAGGCGAATATCGCCGGAGAATTCCTGGATCTGGCCCGGCGGGAACGGCAGTTGGGGCAACGCTCCTTGATCGACCTTCTGTCTGGTGAAACGGCCCTGTTCAACGCCCAGGCAGACGCCTACTCGGCCAAGGCGGACGTTATTCTCGCGTCCTACAACCTGATGAGCATTATCGGCACCCTGGAACTCGATCAGATCAACTAATAGAAATGGCGCACCATTCCCCGTACACAAAAGCAAAAGGTACCATCAGAAATACGCCGCGGACAACAGAGACAGCCCAAACCCCACCAGAACAGATATGGTCGATATAACCACATCTCTTCGCAGTTTATTTTTAAAACTTCTTTTTTCTTTTCGTATACGAGCCCAATTTTCTTTTGCTTCGTTTATTTTATTATCTAGAAACAATCGTTCCGTCGTCTCAGAGACTTTTGCACTATCTTTAAGAAGAACATCAGCTCCAAGACTCTCTATTTCGCGTATTTGACCGTCCTCAAGAAAAATCAAACCTTTTTGCGTATATATCACGACAGGAATCTCCTCACGGGAGTACTTTCTTCGTATTTCCCTCAAAACCGTAATCCCCTGGGGCGTCCAAGCCCTATTCACCAGAGTTTCGACTTCGGCGATCCGACGGTTCAAATCCTGTAATGCCAAATTCGCTTCACGCGATAAATCGCAATCAACATCCGCGTGATTTCTCGGATGAAACAAATCCAAGAGAATCAAATCTGGCTTTTTCTCCATACCATCCAGCATACGAATGACATCCGCGGCGTCATCCGTATCAATAACCGTGTAGTTTTCTTTGTGCCGTAGCTTAAAGGGTTCTATGAATCGAACTTTTTGGTCATCACAATAAAGAACCAATGGCTTACCCATATTGCGCTCCCCAGCCAAAAAATTTCGTAGCGCGAAAATATGGGACAACAATACCCTTTGGATGTAAATCAGTGAAGGCTTTTCCTTGCATCCACCGATTGCACGGAATCGAGGAGTTCGAATCTTTCGCTTCGAACTCCTCGGCCAGATCCCGATCAATCTAGGCCTGGAAGCGGCCACCGATAAGGAATTCAATATTCCCCTCGGGTCCCTTGATGGGGCTTTCGGTAATCCCCAGAACCGTCCAGCCGGGTATCCCGCCGAGCCAATCCCGAATGGTCTCGCATACTTCCTCGTGAAGGGCTGGGTCGCGCACCACGCCGCCCTTGCCCACGCGATCCTTCCCGACCTCGAACTGGGGCTTGATCAATGCCACCAGATGGGCTCCCGGCGCGGCGAGGGACAGGGCGGCGGGTAGAACCGTGCGCAGGCCGATGAAACTGGCGTCGCAAACGATGATATCAACCGGCTCTGGGATCATGTCCGGAGTCAAATGACGGGCATTCGTGCGCTCCAGGACCGTCACCCGCTCGTCGACCCGTAGCTTGTGAGCCAATTGCCCGTAGCCCACGTCCACGGCGGTGACCTTGGCCGCGCCCCGACTCAGCAGAACGTCGGTGAACCCCCCGGTCGAAGCCCCCACGTCCAGTCCCACCGAACCGGAAACATCCAGCCCGAAGGCCTCCAGTCCCTTTTCCAGCTTGAGCCCCCCCCGAGACACCCAGGGGTGGGGTTGGCCGCGCAGATCGACGGCCAGGTCCGGAGACACCTGTTGACCCGCCTTGTCCAGGCGCCGCGCCTCGGAGAAGACCAATCCGGCCAGGATCACCGCCTGGGCCTTGGCCCGGCTCTCCACCAAACCGCGGTCCACCAGAAGCTGGTCCAGCCGGACCTTTTTTGGAGCGGACGCCATGGTCCTTACGCCCTGGCTTCCGTCTCCAGGCTATCCATATGGAGCGCCCCGAGGACCCGCTCGGCGATGCCCCGGGCATCGATCCCGGCCTTGGCGCATTGGACCTCGGGCTTGTCATGTTCGTAGAACTGGTCGGGCACATGCACCGCCCGGACCTTCAACCCGCCGTCCAGCAGACCCGCGT
>JAIOYK010000037.1 GCA_021741145.1 Rhodospirillum sp.
GCCACGAAACGGACCAAGTTGATCTCGGAATACTCTAAGGGCGGAGGCTCATCGCCGCGAACGAAAACGGCCCCGTCCTTGGACGGGGCCGTTTCGTAAGGATTAGCGGAAACGCCCTTACACGGAGCCTTCCACCCACTCGATCAGCTTGGTGCGGGGCAGCGCGCCGATTTTGGTGGCGGCCACCTGACCGTTCTTGAAAATCATCAGGGTCGGAATGCCGCGCACCCCGTACTTGGAGGGAGTCTGCGGGTTTTCGTCGATATTGATCTTGGCCACGGTGACCTTGTCGGCCATGGAGGTGGACAGTTCTTCCAGAATCGGGGCGATCTGGCGGCAGGGGCCGCACCACTCCGCCCAGAAATCGACCAGGACGGGGCCGTCGGCCTTTAGGACATCCTCGTCAAAGGAGGCGTCGGAAACCTGCTTCATCTCATAGTTCCTTTCTAGCGCCAGGGCAAAACCACCTGTCGTCGATCCCGCCCCGGCCGGATCGTCGTTCCCGAATGTAGGGGGCCGACTCCGGCCCCGTCAAGATAGGGGCGCGATCCGGGCCAGATCCGGGCCAGATCCGGGGACGCGGAGCAGCCATTCCTTCCTTGCGAACCCGGGCCTTGCGAACCCGGGCGTTCGGCCTTTACGAGCCCAGGCGTTCGGCCTCTTCCTCCAATTGGGTCGTGGGCAGTTCCATGGCGAAGGGACCATCGGTCCAGAGCAGGAGGCAGCGCACCAGGTGGTCCGGGAACAGGGTTTTTAGCAGCGCCCGGTAGGCGGCCATCTGAAGGATATAGGCCCGGTCCACCCCCTCCACGGTTTTGGGCGGCGGACGGTTGGTTTTGAAGTCCACGACCAGAACGGCCTCTCCGGTCACGGCCAGCCGGTCCACCTGACCGCTGACCGCATGGCGGCCCACCAGGCCCACCAGGGGAACCTCCGCCCGGGAGCCCGGGGCGAAGACCGGCGCGAAGGCCGGATCGTCGAGCACGGCCAGGGTTTCGGCGACCAGTGCGTCGATCTCCTCCTCCGTCAGGGACCAAGCCGGGCGGGCGAGGTAGCGCCGGGCCGAGACCGCGCGGTCTCCGGGCGGGAGGTCGGGTAGAAGCTGGAGCAGGCGGTGGATCAGCCGTCCCCGTTGGAAGCGGCGGGGGTCCGGGCCGCCCTCCAGGGGCGAGCGGGCGGGAGGCTCGTCGCCCACGTGGGAGGGAGCCAGGGGGCGGGAGGGGCGGGGTTCCGGGGCGGCGGGCTGGTTGGCCCAGTCCGGGAGGGGAAAGGGGCCCTCGCTCCTGGTCCGGATCTCCCTGGGGTCGACCGGTTTGGTCTGGGGCAGGCGGTAGCGCAGGACCTCCGTCTCCTCGGTGATCCGGGCGTCCTCCAGGAAAGGGGCGGCCTCGGGTCTGGCGATCCGGCCCATGGCCCCTTCGATGAAGCGGTACCAGCAGTCCTCGGGGGGAGCGCGGAGGGTTTCCCAGCCGCAGACATACAGCCGATCCGCGGCCCGGGTCATGGCCACGTAGAGCAGGCGGCGGTATTCCCGGTCCCGGTCGGCCTTGGCCTGGTCCAGCAGCAGGGTCACCGTTTCGTCCCGATCCGCGGCCGAGGGGCTCCAGAGGGGGAATTCCCGCCCTTGGGCGTTCTTGGGCCAGAGCAGCAGGTCGGTCTTGGTGGGTTTGCCCATGGTGTCGGGCAGGAAGACGATGGGGGCTTGCAGACCCTTGGACCCGTGGACGGTCATGATGCGCACGGCCTGGGGCGTTCCCTGGTCCAGGTCGCGCTTGATCTCGATATCCCCCTGCTCCAGCCAGTGGACGAAGGCCTGGAGGGAGGGGGGCATGACCCCTTCGTGGGACAGGGTGAGCGTCAGGAATTCGTCGATGGGGTCCTCCGCCTCCGGCCCCAGGCGGGAGAGGAGTCGCTTCCGCCCATTGTCCGGCCCGTCGAGCACATGGGCGTAGAACTCATGGGGGGCCAAACGGCCAGCCAGATCGCGTAGGGGTTCGATGACGCCGTAGGCCCGGCCAAAGGCGTTGTCCGCCCCCTCCTGGGCCTTCAACCGATGCCAGAGGCGCTCCCCTTTCCGCCGGGCCCGGGCCAGGGTGAACAGATCCTCCTCCGACAGGTCGACCAGCGGTCCCTTGAGCACGCTGGCCAGGGTCAAATCATCCTCGGGAAGCAGCAGGGCCTTGCCCAGCGCGAGCAGGTCCATGACGGCGAGTTGGTCGGCCAGCGTCATGCGGTCCACCCCCGCCACGGCCACGCCCTCGTCCTTCAGGGCGGAGACCAGATCCGTCTCGAACCCGCCCCGACGCCGGACCAGCACCATGATGTCGCCGGGGCCGATGGGGCGACCCTGGCTTTCCAGAGTTTCCGTGCCGGAGGTCATAAGCTTGATCCGCCGGGCCATCAGCTTGGCCAGTTTGACCCGGGCGCTTTCCAGGTCGATGCGCTCCACCGGCGGCTTCCAGGGTTCGGCGGTGACCTTGGTGGTGGCTTTCACCGGCGGCCAGAGTTCCACCAGTCCACCATCCCCCTGGCGGAAGGCGATATGGGTGAAGTCCTCCAAGGGCAGGGCCACACCGTCGCGGGCCGGGTCCGTGTCGAAGACGGCGTTGATCACGTCCAGAACGGCGGCGGTCGACCGGAAGGAGGTGTTGAGCGGCACCTCGGTGAAGTCCCCGCCCACGCCCTCCACCTGCCCGGCGAAATGCTGGCGGGAGGCTTCAAAGGACCGGGGGTCGGCCCCCTGGAAGCCGTAGATCGATTGTTTGCGGTCGCCCACTGCGAAGACCGTGCGGGGCCGCTCCTGGGGCCAAAGGGTCGCGTCCGAGAAAAACTCCCCCGCCAGGGCCTTGGCGATGGCCCATTGGTCCGGACTGGTGTCCTGGGCCTCGTCGATCAGCAGGTGGTCGATGCCGCCGTCCAGCTTGTAGAGCACCCAGGCCGCGGCGGTTCCCCCCTCCAGCAGGCGGCGGGCGGCCAGGATCAAGTCCTCGTAATCCATGCGCCCGGCGGAGCGTTTGCGCCGCTGGTACTCGCCCAGCATGGCGTCCACCAGGGTCATCAGGGCTTCCGTCGCCTGGGCCGTGGAGGCGGAGCGGAGGCGCTCCCGAGTCCGGAAAACGCGGATCTGCTCCTTGGCCAGGACGTCCAGGGTCCCCGGTCGGGCGGTTTCCACCCCCTTGGTCGCCAGCCTCTTGGCCATTTCCCCGGTTTTGGTGAGGAAGGCGGTTTCATAGACGGGATGCAGGGCCTGCCGTGCCTCGGGGTTGGGTTCGGCCAGGAAAGCGGCCAGGGCGATGCCCCGATCCTGGTCGGTCTTGCTTCCCTCCATCAGGGCCCCCGCGCAGGAGCGGAGGGACTGGGCGTCGAAATGCCGCTCGTCGCAAAAGGCGCGGAGGAGGCTCTCTTCCGTGTCCCGTGGCCCGATCCCCAGAAGGGCGCGGACGGCGCGGCCCAGGGCCTCGGGGCCGCCTTGGGCGCGGAGCGCGTCGAGCAGGCGGCCCCGTTGACCGGCCAGGGTCGCCATCACATCGTTGAACCGCTGTTCGTCCAGGCGGGAGGTAACCTCGACCAGGGCGAGCGCGAGGGTGGGATCACCGTGACCGTTTTCCCCCTCGCGGGCGCGCAGCAGGATGGTTTCCCGGGCGGCCAATTGCAGGGCCTGGGCCTCCCGATCGTCGAGGATCTCGAAATGGGGGGCGATGCCCGCTTCCAGGGGGAACCGACGGAGCAGGGATTGGCAAAATCCGTGGATGGTCTGGACCTTCAGTCCGCCGGGGCAGTCGAGCACGTTGGCGAACAGCCGCCGAGCCCGGGCGGAGAGCGCCTCCGCCTCCCGGGGGTCGGTGGGAAAGTCCTCGCCCATCAGGGCGTCCAGTTTGGCGTGGAGGGCCGCCTCGTCCATGGTCGCCCATCCGGCGAGCACGTGGGAAACGCGGTTGGCCATTTCCGCCGCCGCGGCCTTGGTGAAGGTCAGGCAGAGCAGCCGTTCGGGCCGGGTCCCATCCAGCAGCAGCCTGAGGACCCGGTCGGTGAGAACCTTGGTCTTGCCGGTCCCCGCGCTGGCCGCGACCCAGGCCGAGGCCTTGGGGTCGGCGGCGCGCCTTTGATTGCGTCCGGGATCAAGGGTGGGCATCAGGGCGGGAGTCATTCGCCGTCCTCCCCATCGGCCCATTCCTTGACCCGGGCCAAATGTTGATAGGGGTTGAAACGCGGGGCGTGGTCCGGATGGGGGCGGGCCAGATAGGGGGTCTCCGGATTGTCAAAGGCGGCGATCAGATTGGACAGGCCCTCCAGCGCCGTTTTCGCGGCGGCGGCGGGATCGTCGCTGGCCGGGCGGATCTCTCCGCCGCGCCGATCACCCCGCAGCTTCCAGAAAGCCAGTTCACTCACCGGATGGGGGGGCACGCCGGGGAAGGCGCCCCTGGAGGCCAGGGCGGCCTCCAGGAGCAACTGGGGCGCCAGACCCGCGTCCACCTCCTTGCGGGCGGGGGGCGTGCCGGTCTTGTAATCGAGGACGGCCAGGGTGCCGTCGGTGAAGACGTCAATGCGGTCCGCCGTCGCGGTCAGGGTGAAAGGGCCGCCCGGGCCGTCCAGGGTGAGCATGCCCCGCAACTCGGCGTGAACCTCCACGACTCGATCACGGCGCGCGCGTTCCTGGTCGGCGAACCACTTGGCGACCCTTTGGAACCGGGGCCACCAGAAGGCGCGGACACCGGGGCGGGCCATGTGGTCGGCGAAAACCTCCCGGCCAATGCGGTCCAGGATCTCCTCCGGATCGCCGGGCAGGCCGCGGGGATAGTCCTTGGCGAAGCGTTCCAGGGCCGCGTGGACGAGCGTGCCATAGTCCGCGGCGCCGGGATCGGCTTCCAGGGAGTCCAGTTCCTTCAGGCCGAGGATGAATTCGGCATAAAGGGCATAGGGGTCGCGCATCCAGGTCTCGACGCGGGTCACCGACAGGCGGCGGGGGCGGTCGGCGAGCGGCGGCGTGGGGTGCGGGCGGACGCTCCGGCGCGGGGACCCCTCCGGCTGTTCCAGCGCGCGCGCCCAGGCCAGCAGGGCGGCGCCCCGGGCCTTGGCGTCCTCCCAGTCGGATTTGAGCCCGGCGGCCTCGACCACCGCGTCGAGTCGGGTGATCCACCGCGAGGGCACCGTGGGGGTGCCGTCGACCTTGCCAGAGCGGGTCAGAACCACCTCCGGCGCGTGCAGGGCCTGGGCCACGTCATGGGCGGCGAGGCCCACCCGGCGCTCCGGTTGGGGCAAGCCGAACCGCTGGAGCATGGGGCGGCTCATCCAGGGGCCGGTGTCCATTTGCGCGGGCCAGGTGCCCTCGTTGAGGCCCCCGAGGACCGTGATGTCGGCCCGTTGCAGGCGGGCTTCCAGGGGACCCCAGATGGACAGCCGGGAATGGAGATCCCGGCGGGGACGCACGGGCAGGCCCCCCATCAGGGCGTCGAGCAGCGCCGGATAATGGCGGGGCTCCACCGGACCGAGATGGCCCGCGGCCTCGGTCAGGTCGGAGGCGAGGCGGGCGGCGGCCTCCCCCGCGTCGCCGACCCAGAGGCGGCTGGCTCCGGGAACCGGTTGGCCGAATTCCTCCGAGGTGGCGAGGCCCTCGCAGAAGCGCATATGGGGCTCCAGGATCTCGGCGAAGGGACGGGCCTCTCCGGTCATGACCGCGAGGAAGGGGGCGGCCAGGATCTCCAACCGGTCCAGCCAGGGGCCGAGGCGTTCGACCATGTCCCGTTCCACGAGGGCCGCGCGCAGGCCGGGAAAGCCCGGGTCGGGCCGGGGACCGCGCAGAACCTCCCGGTCCAGCAGACGCAGGCGGGCGCGGAAGGCCCCGGGTTCCTCTCCCCCGGCGGCCAGCGGGTGCTGGAGAAGGGAGAGCAGGGAGATCGGCCCCAGTTGGTCGGCCACGGCCTCCGCGGCGAGGCGGAGGAAGGACCCCACGGGGGTTTGGGCGAGGGGACGCCCGGCACTGTCGTCCACGTCCAGCCCCCAGCGGCCCAGGGCGGCGACGACGCGCCGGGCTAGGGCGCGGTCCGGGGTGATCAGGGCGGCGGTGCGACCATCGGTCTCCAGGACCTCGCGCAGGATCAGGGCGATGGCCGCCGCTTCGTCCCGGGGGCCGGGGGCCTCGATCAGGGTCAGGCCGTCCAGGGCGCCGGTGAAGGTGCCGCGCCGCGCCGCCAGGTCCCGCCAGGCATGGCTGGTGGCCGCCGGGCGCATCGCTTCGCCCACGAGCAGGGCGCGCGCCGTTTGTGGACCCGAGGCCACTCTGGCCGTTTGTGGACCCGAGGCCACTCTGGCCGTTTGTGGACCCGAGGCCACTCTGGCCACATCGGAGAAATCCACGACCTCGGACCGGTCGACCCCAAGGCGCGCCAACAGGCGTTTTATGCCCGCCTGGGGGTGGGTGTCCTCCAGGGCGTCCCAGGAGGCTTCGTCCATGGTCCGGTCCAGGCCGGGCAGGACGACCTGTCCCTGGGGCAGGCTGGCGATCACGGAAAGCAGATCGGCTGTCGCTGGAATGGAGCCCGTCGAGCCGGCGGCGATGACCGGTCCGGGGGGGGCGTGATGCCGCCAGGCCCGAGCCTGGGCGGCCAGCACCCGATCCCGGTGGTCCGCCGGGTCCAGGTGGCCAAGGTCCTCGAGGATGGCGGGCCAGACCTGGGTCAGAATGCCCAGGAAGGCCAGTGTTTGGCGCCAATGCTCGGCCAGGGGCGAGTCCTCGGGGACCAGGGCCGACAGGGTTTCCAGGCCAACCCGCTCCGTTTGGGCTTGGTCAAGCAGGTGGCCCAGGTCCAGGGCCAGGCGCGCCGCCTGGCCCGGTGTCATATCGCCGTCCCGGGCCAGGATCAGCCGGGTCAGGAGGAGCTGCCGGGTCAGCCCGGGCAGGGCCGGGGGCAGATCGAGGAGTCCTCCGACCGAGGGACCCAGCATGTCCATGGCGGCGGCTTCGTCCTCCTCCAGGTCACCCAAGGGCAGGATGCGCGGCAGCAGGGCCGCGGTCCCCCCTTGAACCCGAAGGAAGGCTTCGCGCAGGCCCCTGCAGGCGCGGCGGGTGGGCAGCAGGACCGTCACCCGGGTGGCGGCCAAAGGGTCTGGCACCGCCCGGTCCTCCGCCCGGTCCTCCGCTCGGACCCCGGCTTGGTCCAGGGTCGCGACGATGCCCCGGGCGAGGGTGTCCAGGAAAGGGGGGCCGGGGGGGATCGTGGAGATCCGTGGCGCGGGGGAAGAGGGCAAGGGCGTGGGCTCGCTGGGCCAAAGGAAGGGGTGGGGGCTGGCCCCTTGGGGGCGGCCTCAAGACCCGAGGATACCGGTCGGCGCCGGTCCGGAAAAGGGTCGCCCGCGGATCCCGCCCCCATAAAAACCGGGTCCACTTCTTCCGTCCTTCTTCCGCCCGGCGTTCCCAGGATCGAAGGAAATTGAAGGAACGGCTGGAAGGTCCTGGAAAGGAAAGATATATCGATTTCGACACGAGACAGATGTCACTCATACGGGCGTTGTGCATGCGCTTCTTTTTGGTTAGCTTCTATACCGAATGAATGTGTTTCGATCCCTCCCCGGGGTTGGAACCAAAGTCTGGTTCCGGCGATTCCCTGAAAATGGGGCGGTCCGGTGGTATGAATTGGGAATGCGTGGGCCAGGCGCTCGCGCTGGAATGAGGGTAACGTGGATACATCCTCCGGCAATGGTGTCGCTGGCGAAAAGCAGGGGTCATCGGGGCAAGTGGGTGCCGTCTTGAGAGCGGCCCGGTTACGTCTGGGCGAACCTCTTGAAAGTGCCGCTGAAGTTCTGCGGATCCGGCTAACCTATTTGGAAGCCATCGAGGATGGGCGCTATGGTGAACTGCCAGGCGTGGCCTACGCGATCGGATTCGTCCGGGCTTACGCCGATCACCTGGGCTTGCACGCCGAGGAAGTGGTCCGTCGGTTCAAGGAAGAAAGTCAAAGCCAGACCGTCACCAACTCCCTGGATTTCCCTGTCCCGAGCAATGAGGGGGGCCTCCCAGCCGGAGCCATGGTGGCCTTCGCCTTGGTGTTGGCGGGCTGCGCTTATGGCGCTTGGTATTGGATCTCCACCTCCGAAAAGCCCGTCGCCGAATTGATCCCGGACATTCCCGAACGCTTGGCTTCCATGGTTGGGGGAGGAAAGTCCGAAGAGTCGACCAAGCCAGACGGGAGTAGCCCCGAAAAAGCCACGTCGCCGTCGACGGCCCCCCCCGTGGCTTTCGAACCCGCGTCGGATGGCGAGGGACGTGCCCCCAAACAGGACGATGAAACGGCGGGAGCCGGAACCGACCTCGGTGGGCGGGACAGGGCCGGGCTGGGCGATCCCCTGGCGCCCTTGGTCGTCGAGCAAGTGGCCCAAGCTCCCTCGACGCCTGTTGATGGGGTGGCGAGCCAGTCCCCAGTCGCGGGTTCCGACGGCGGTGTCACGGTCAAACCGGAGCCGCCCGCGCCCGAAGCCGTCGTCGAGCCCGCGCCAGAGCCGGCACTGGAAGCCGTCGTGGAGCCCGCGCCTGAACCCGTCGTGGAGCCCGCGCCTGAACCCGTCGTGGAGCCCGCGCCTGAACCCGTCGTGGAGCCCGCGCCTGAACCCGTCGTGGAGCCCGCGCCAGAGCCGGCACTGGAAGCCGTCGTGGAGCCCGCGCCTGAAGCCGCCGTGGAGCCCGCTCCAGAGCCAACACCGGAAGCCGTCGTGAAACCCGCGCCGGAACCCGCCGTGGCGCCCGCTCCCGAAGCCGCCGTGGAGCCCGCGCCCAACCCCCAACCCGCTCCAGACGCTGGAACCGCGCCGCCCCCTCCGCCCGCGGCCGAGGTCGAGGAAACGCCCCGGGTGGAATCCTTCGTTGGTCAAGCCGCGCCGTCCGCGGTGACGGTCAGCGGACAGGGCGCCAAGATCATTCTGCGGGCCACGAACGATACCTGGATCCAGGTCCGCAAGGGGGGGGATCTGGTGGTGCGGCGTCTGCTGCGGTCCGGAGATATCTATGGGGTACCCTCCACCGACGGTCTGAGCCTGAATGTCACCAATGCCGGGGCTCTGGAAGTCTACGTCGATGGCAAACGGGCCCCCTCCCTTGGTCCCGCGGGCGCGGTTCGGAACAATATATCCCTATCACCGAACCGGTTGAAATCCGGTCGCTGATAACGCTATGTAAGCCCCGTGATCAGGGCACCTTCCGGTGCCCAAGGGCGCGGGCGGGACTGTTTAGAGTGATGCGCGCGCCCCTGCCCGGGTCCGGCGCCCGATCCGTTATCGGTTCGGGCCCGGGATCCGACCTGTTTCCAATCGAACCATCGGCCACTCAAGGGGTCTTCCATGTCCGTCCGTCCCTATCGCGATATTTCCCGCCGTGTGTCCCGCAAGATTCGCGTGGGATCGGTTTTCGTGGGGGGCGATGCGCCAATCAGCGTGCAGACCATGACCAACACGCTGACCACCGATGTGGCCGCCACCGTCGCGCAAATCCGCCGGGCGGAGGAGGCGGGCGCGGATATCGTCCGGGTGTCCTGCCCCGACGAGGAGAGCACCGCGGCCCTGAAGGACATCATCAAGCAGGTGTCCGTGCCCATCGTCGCCGATATCCACTTCCACTATAAGCGCGCCATCGAGGCCGCCGAGGCGGGCGCGGCCTGTCTGCGCATTAACCCGGGTAATATCGGCTCCGCCGACCGGGTGCGGGAGGTGGTTCGAGCCGCCAAGGATCACGGCTGTTCCATGCGCATCGGCGTGAACGCCGGATCCCTGGAAAAGGACCTGCTGGAGAAATATGGCGAGCCCTGCCCAGAGGCCATGGTCGAAAGCGCGCTCGACCACGCGCGTATCCTCGAAGACAACGACTTCACCGAATTCAAGATCAGCGTGAAGGCCAGCGACGCCTTCCTTGCCGTCGCCGCCTACATGGGTCTGGCCGAGGCTTGTGACTATCCCCTTCACCTGGGCATCACCGAGGCTGGCGGCCTGCGGGGCGGCACCGTCAAATCCGCCATCGGCATCGGCAACATGCTTTGGGCCGGGATCGGCGACACCCTCCGCGTTTCCCTCTCCGCCCAACCGGAGGAGGAGGTCAAGGTTGGCTTCGAGATCCTGAAGTCCCTGAACCTGCGCCACCGTGGTGTCCGGGTCGTGTCCTGCCCCTCCTGCGCCCGTCAGGGATTCGACGTCATCAAGACCGTGGAAGTCCTGGAGGACCGCCTCTCCCATATCCGGACTCCCATCACCCTGTCGATCATCGGTTGCGTGGTGAACGGTCCCGGCGAGGCAAGGGAAACGGATATCGGGCTAACCGGTGGCGGCAACTTGGCCAAGGAAGGCGCGAACAAGGTTTATATCGCCGGTCTGCCGGACCACACCATCAACAACGACAAGATGGTGGATCACTTGGTGGGGCTGGTGGAAAAGAAGGCCGCCGAGATCGAGGCCGCCCAAGCCGCCCGCAAGGCCGAGGAAGAGGCGCGGAGCGAGACCGAGGAGGTCGCTGGCGCCGCCGAATAGGCGCCATCAGTTCGCCTTCGCCTTGGATTCCGTCGCCGCCTGGACCTTGATGACCGCCAAGCCCTCGTTGAAGGCTTGGCGGAGAAGATTTCCGCGTTTGGAATCGTGGAAGCAGGCGTACAGGCTTTTCACCTCTAGGGCCCGTGCGTTGAATCGAAGCTGTCCGGCGAGATCCTTGGTCTCCGGATTATCGTTCAATAGGAAGTCCAGCAGATCCCGGTCGATGACCGCCAAGTCCAGGCGTCCGGCTTCGACCTTGCGTAGGTTCATGACGTCCGTCAGGACCGACTCCACGGTCAATTTCCCCTGGGCCACGGCCCCGTCGAAGGTTTTTCCATTCAGATAGCCCTTCACCACGCCGATTGTCCGATGGGTGAGGTCGTCCATCGTTTTCCAGAAAACCGGCGCCTCGACCCGCTCCACGAAGCCCAGGATGCTGGCTTGGAAGGGGTGGGACAGCACGCAATTGCGGTCATTTGCGCCGTAGACCGGGAACACGGCGTCCACATAGCCCATTTTCGTCATATCCACGGCCCGGCGCCAGGGCAGGAAGGACACCGCGGTGGCCAACCCCGCGATCTTCAGCGACCGGCGCACGATTTCCGTGGACGTTCCTCCCTCCGGCAGGTCGGCGCCGGTGAAAGGGGGCCAATACAGGGTGGTCAGAGTGACGGGTTGGGTCAGTTCCGCCCGGGAGGACTGGGCGAGTGCCCTGCTCCCGCCTTCGCCGAATAAACGGCTGGGCAGACCAAGGACCAGCAGGGCCACGAGGGGAAACACGACCAATGGCCCGCGGACCACCCGGTTTCCGAGACGGGTGAGGCGCCAAAACAGAGAAGGGCGCGAGAGGGCTTGGCCACCGTGCATGTTCGATCCCCTATCCGGAAACCTTTTGGAAGAGTGTCTCGTATCTTGTGCCCGAAGAGAAGAGTCGTTTTCATATCGACATGAAATGGTGAATGGATGGGAGGATCCTGACTTGGGCAAGGGGGGCCAGGCCTCGGGCTGGGAAACCTCAATGCGCTTTGGGTCGTCCTCTGATTTAATATAGGGGGACCCAATGGAGAAAACGACCATGTCACGGGAAGATGTGCTGCTCTCTTGCCTAGCCTGTGGAGCCGTCAATCGCCTACCCGCCAATCGGCCAGCGGAGGCGGGGCGATGCGGGAAATGCAAAGCCGATCTTTTCCCCAAGGAACCTTTGGTTCTGACCGGAAAAGTCCTCTTCCACGCGGTGGAGTCCGACCGGGTTCCCTTGCTCGTGGACTGCTGGGCGCCCTGGTGCGGCCCCTGTCGAAGTTTCGCCCCCACCTTCGCGCGGGCCGCCGAGCAGCTCCATCCCCGTGTCCGCCTCGGGAAACTGAACACCGAGGAGGAACAGGCCGCCGCGGCGCGCCTGGGCATCCGCTCCATTCCGACCCTAATCCTCTTCGGCCAGGGCCAGGAAGTCGCCCGGATGAGTGGCGCGCTCCCCTTGCCCAACCTGCTGCGCTGGGTTTCGGAGACGGTCGGGATGTGACCACGCCTTGGCTTGGGACGGGATCCGGTTCCATCACCCCTTGGTCCGGCCCGTTTCAGGGTCTATAAGGGGCACTTCCAATGACCACCTCTTTTGCTTTGGAGCGCGCGAGACCGATGATTCCCCGCTATAGCCGCGAGCGCATGGCCGCCATTTGGGCGCCGGAGAACAAGTTCCGTATCTGGTTCGAGATCGAGGCCCACGCCTGCGACGCCTTGGCCGAGATTGGCGTGATTCCCAAGGACGCCGCGGCGACGGTCTGGGAGAAAGGAAGTCTGCCCTATACCGCGGAGCGGGTCGCCCAGATCGACGCCATCGAGGCCGAGGTCAAGCACGACGTCATCGCCTTCCTCACCGAACTGGCCGGGCATGTGGGCGAGCCTTCTCGCTTCGTCCACCAGGGTATGACCAGCTCCGACGTGTTGGACACTTGCCTTGCCGTGCAACTCACCCAGGCCGCGGACCTGCTGTTGGAGGACTTGGATGGCCTTCTGGCCGCGCTGAAGGAGCGGGCCTTCGAACATAAGATGACCGTCTGCATGGGCCGCAGCCATGGCATCCACGCCGAGCCGGTGACCATGGGCTTGAAGTTCGCCGGGTTCCATGCCGAATTCCAGCGCGCCCGGACCCGCCTGATCGCCGCCCGGGAGGATATCGCCACCTGCGCCATTTCCGGTGCCGTGGGCACCTTCGCCAATATCGATCCCCGGGTGGAGGAGCATGTGGCCGCCAAGCTTGGCTTGAAGCCGGAACCCCTGTCGACCCAGGTGATCCCCCGGGACCGTCACGCCCAGTTCTTCGCGGTCCTGGGCGTCATCGCCTCGTCCGTGGAACGCGCGGCCACCGAGATCCGGCATCTGCAACGCACGGAAGTGCGCGAGGTGGAGGAGTTCTTCTCCAAGGGCCAGAAGGGCAGTTCGGCCATGCCCCACAAGCGCAATCCGGTGTTGACCGAGAACCTGACGGGCTTGGCCCGCATGGTGCGGTCCTACGCCCTACCCGCCATGGAAAACGTGGCGCTGTGGCACGAACGGGACATCTCCCATTCCTCGGTGGAGCGGATGATCGGCCCCGACGCCACGGTCACCCTGGACTTCGCGCTGGTTCGGTTGACCTCCGTCATGGCCAAGCTGGTCGTCTACCCCGATGCCGTTGATCGAACCCTCAACCAGATGGGGGGCCTGGTCTTCAGTCAACGGGTCCTTTTGGCCCTGACCCAAGCGGGCGTGTCGCGGGAAGACAGCTATCGCATTGTTCAGCGCAACGCGATGGAGGTGTGGAACGGCAAGGGACGGTTGCTCGATCTGCTAAAAGGTGACACCGATGTTACCGAACGCCTGAGCACCGAGCAGCTGGAGGAGTTGTTCGATCTCGGGTACCATACCAAACATGTCGACACCATTTTCCAGCGCGTCTTTGGCGAATCCTGACGGTCCTTCCGACGGTCCGGCCTCTCCCGCCATCCTTTGGGTGGTCTCCCTGGACGGCAGGGGAGGGGCGCGGGATCTCAACCTGGATCCCCATGCCGTGACCGCCCATCTGGCCGCGGCGGATGGGGAAGCGGCTCCTCTTTGGGTCCACATCCACCGGGAATGGGAAAGCGCGGATCTCTGGTTAAAGTCCGTCAAGGTTCCACGAGCCGCCCGGCGGGACCTGCTCGCCGGGGATACCCGTCCCGATGCCCTGGCCCTGGGGGAAGGGTTGCTTGTCAACCTGCGGGGGGTGAACCTGAACCCCGGCGCCGAGCCCGAGGACATGGTGGCGCTTCGTCTTTGGGTCACGCCCCGTTTGGTGGTCTCCGCCCGTGCCCGATCGGTCAAGGCCGTTCAGGATGTGCGCGCCCAGTTGAAACACGGCTATGGCCCCTTGGATGCCGGAGGCATCAGCGGCGCCCTGGCCTTGGCGCTCGCCGACCGCATGCAGCCCTTCCTGCTGGAACTTTCCGATTCCATCTACGATCTGGATGAGCGGGACGAGATCCTCGGGAGCGAGACCCAGGACCGGGAGCGGGACCTGGAGGAGGAACTGCACCAAGCCCGGCTCGATATTGTTGGTTTGCGTCGCTATCTGGCGCCCCAACAGGCGGCTTTGAGCCGTTTGCAAAGCAGCGTCCACCCGGTTTTGACCCAAGCCAACAAGGAAACCCTGGGCATCGCCCTGAACGCGCATACCCGCCATCTGGAGGATCTGGATTCTCTCCGGGACCAAGCGGCCCTACTGCGGGACCGGATCCAACAGCGCGCCCAGGAACGGACGAACCGGGTGGTCTACCGGATGAGCCTGATGGCGGGTGTGTTCCTGCCTTTAACCTTCATCACGGGCCTATTGGGGGTGAACCTAGGGGGTATTCCTGGAGCCGAGACCAACTGGGGATTCTGGATTCTGTGCGGTCTTCTGGTGGTCCTGGTCGGTGTGGAGTGGTTTTATATCAGGCGCAGTGATCGCTTCCGGGAGCGGTAAGGGCGCCGAAGGCCGACCATGAAAAACCCCGGTCTTGGGACCGGGGTTGTCGCGTCGGGCACGATATTCAAAAAGAGAAGGTCCCTGTGCATCGACACCTTCAAAAGCTTCATTCAAAAGCTTCATTGGTCGGTGCCCTAGGTTTTTGTTGGTGCATCACCTTTTCAAACTCTGGCTGAAGCCTTCGTTTGGGGCGACGCAAGAGATCAAACCGCACGAAATCGGGCTCGATTTCGTGCAAGGACGTTAGCCTTGACCATCCAAGCCGCGGACGACGCGGTCGGCTTCGTCCCGAAACTTTCCAAGCTTGATGCTCAGACGCCCCTCTGTGATGTCCACACCCTTGGCGGTCAAGTCCCCCAGGACCTTGGCGATGATCTCGTCATCCCCATGGATGGTCAGTTCCGATTCCACCAGAGCCAGGGCATAAGCCTCGGCGGCGGGGTCATCCATGGCCATTTCCTTGGCCGCCCATAGGCCGAACAGCTTGTCGCGTTTCGCGGTAATGCGGAAGGCGCGCTCCTCGTCCAACTGGTATTTGGCCTCGAATCCCTTTTGCCGATTCTCGAAGGCGTCACTCATATCCGTTTGATCCCCTGCAATCCGTTTGCATCCGGAGGCCCTTCCCTGGATATGGGGAGGACCTGAACCCCTGTCATACTCCGGACGGCCCACTCCCATCCAGACTGGATCCTGGTTATACCGCTTGCCCCTAGGCGCGTGTACCCCCAAACTTTCTCCCCGGGCCGAAGAAGATGTTGGCCTGAATCACGAGGGGGCCTGTCGCCGCATGTGTACCGTCGTTATTGATCGAAGGCCGGGTGATGCCTGGCCGCTTCTGCTTGGCGCCAACCGGGACGAAATGGCGGGCCGTCCCTGGTTGCCACCGGCCCGCCACTGGCCGTCCAGGCCGGAGGTGGTCGCTGGAATGGACGAACTGGCGGGGGGCAGCTGGCTGGGGATCAATGACTGGGGGGTGGTGGCTTGTATCCTCAACAGGCAGGGCACCCTGGGACCCTTGCCCGGGGTGCGCAGTCGAGGAGAATTGGTTCTCGACGCCCTGGACGTGGCCGACGCCAAGGATGCGGCGGACTTCCTGGTCGACGTCGATCCCCTGGCCTACCGCCCCTTTAATATGATCGTGGCCGACAACCGGGATGCCTTCTGGATCCGCCACGCCGACCGGGACGGCGCCGATGCCATCACGGTCAATGCCCTGCCCGTAGGCCTGTCGGTCCTGACGGCCCTTGAGCTGGATGATCCGGAGGATCCCCGCATCCGCGCCTTCCTCCCCCGATTCCGTGCCGTCCCGCGGCCCGATCCGGACCTGGGACCGGAGGGGTGGCGGGAGTGGACGACCCTGTTGGCGAGCAGAACCCACGACGTGGATAAGGGACCGTCCTCGGCCATGTGCTTCCAAACAGCCCGGGGTTTTGGAACGGTCAGTTCCGCCCTGGTGGCCCTGCCGTCCATGGAAAGGACGGAGATCAGGCCTCTGTTTCACTTCGCCAAGGGGCCACCGGATCGTTTCTCCTACGAACCCATCGCTCTTTAGGGGAACGCACCGCGTGCGCTCTTTCTTTGCGTTTGCTGGACGATGGGTCTATAAATTGGCGAATCATCCGATCGGTTGGCCCGCCATGGTGGGCTCCCGAGCCTCTCTCCCCATGTGAAATGCCTTTGGTGTTTGGGCTTACCAGGAGGAACACCCCCATGACTCCGAACGCCTTCAAGCAATGGCGCAAACGCCTCGGTCTGTCGCAGAAGGAAGCGGCGGAGGTTCTGGGCCTGAAGCGGCGTGTGGTGCAGTACTACGAGAAGGGGGAGCGGGACGGCGAGAAAGTCACTATCCCCAAGGCGGTTCGGTTGGCCTGTTGGGCCCTGTTGCAGGGGGTGACTGAATACCAGGGGGCGACACATGGCGAAGCCGTGACCGCGGCCACGCAAGCCGCCGTCAAGGAGGCGATTAAGGACGCGCCCAAGGAGGCCAAGAAAGCCAAGCCGAAGACGCCGGACCTGGGTGGCGCGGCGGCGGAAGAGGATGATGACGAGGACGAGGAAGACGACGAGCTGAATGATGCGGATCCGGACACCGGGGAGGAAGAGATGTCCCCGCCCATGGTTGTTCAAAATGAAGGGTAGGGGTGGGAAATTTCTCTCTTTCCGCTCAAGCCTTCCTTGCATCGGGTTCCCGGGCTCGCCGCTTCTGGGCGGCGATGCGGAACGGAGCGTTCGGTGCCCCATAGCCGTCATAGCCCCCCGACCGTTCCACGATTTCGAAAAAGAAGCCATCCCCCCGGGTTGGCCCATAGAGCTGTAGATAGCGGCCCCCTCCACCACTTTGGTCGAGCAGGATATGGCCTTGTCGTAGGCGGTCTCCCAGAGTCGGTTCCAGGCCCAGGCGGGCCTCCAGGTCATCGTGGTAGTTGCGGGAGATTTCCAGGGGGCGGAAGCCATTTTCTCGCAAGGCCTCGGCGCTGGCGAAGAGATCGTCGGTCAGCAATGCCAAGTGCTGGATTGAAGAGCCAGGACCTTCCACCAGGAACCGTCCCGCCACCGTGCGTCTGTTTTCCGCTCCGTTCAAGGTAATGCGCGGGCCGCCCCCCAGGCTTTCGATGGCCTGGCTTCGGATCAGTCCAGCGGGGTCGACCACGTCCATCACCGGTGTTTTCCTGGTCTTGAACAGGGTCGTGTAAAACAGAACCCAACCGGGCATGTCCTCCGCCGTCATGGTTTGGGCCAAGTGATCCACCCGAACCAGTCCCACCGGTCTGGGCGGGGATGGGGATGGGGCCAGCGGTAGGAAGTCGATCTCCCGGAAGCGGGACAGCTCCGGCGAGCCGTCCAGGAAGTGGATCAGCCCCCCCCGCAAACCCTGGATGGCCGGGATCGCCAGTTCTCCGGGACCAGCGGGGTTTTCAGCGCCCTGGGCGCCCAGGGCGACAGCCCGGTCGAAGGTGGCTCGGGCGTCATCCACCCGCAGACCGATGTCGCAAACCGTGGTGCCATGGGCCTCGAAGGCGGCCCGGGCGTGGCCGGTCGCCTCCCTGTTCACCAGGATGGACATTTCTCCCTGGTGCCAGAGAGTCACGGCCTTGGAGCGGTGGCGAGCCGTCCTGGTGAACCCGAAGCGGACCAGATCCTCCTCCAGATCGAGGGCTCCCTGCCCGTCCGTGGCGAATTCCACGAATTCCACGGCCTCCAACGTCCTGGGGCCAGGCATGGCGGGGACCTCGATCCGGATGTCCGGTTCCTCCCGCCTCACGGTGTCCATCAACCACATCAAGGAGCGGTGGCCGTCCACGGAAATAGCCTGGGGAGAGCCGCCCCGAAACTGGTCATTGAAGATTTCCAGGGACACAGGTCCGCCGTAGCCCGTGGCGGCGACCGCCCGCATGAAGTCCACCACCGGCAAATCACCTTCGCCGGGCATGGTCCGGAAATGGCGGCTCCAGTAGAGCAGGTCCATGTCGATCAGGGGCGCGTCGGCGAGTTGCAGGAAAAAGATCTTGTCCCCGGGGATGGCGCGGATGGTGTCGGACTCGATCTTGCGCGACAGGCTGTGGAAGCTGTCCAGGATCAGCCCGACATTGGGATGGTTGGCCCTGCGGACCACTTCCCAGGCGTCCCGGTGGTCATTGATATGGCGACCCCAGGCCAGGGCCTCGTAACCCACCCGCAGCCCCCGCTGGGCCGCCTGTTCTCCGAGTGCGTGGAAATCCTCGGCGATTCGGTCGATGCCTCCCAGGGCAATGGGGGACACGCTGGAACAGACGAGCACCAGGTCCGTACCCAGGTCCTCCATCAGGTCGAACTTGCGTTCGGCCCGGTCGAAGGCGCGGGTCCGATGGGGTTCGGGCATGCCCTCGAAATCGCGGAAGGGCTGGAACAGGGTAATCTCCAGTCCATGGTCCCGCGCCATGGCGCCCACCTCCCGGGGGGACCCATCGAAGGCGAGGAAGTCGTTTTCGAAGATCTCGATCCCGTCGAAGCCCGCCGCGGCGATGGCGGCGAGTTTTTCCTTGAGGGTTCCCGCGATGGATACCGTCGCGATGGAGGTCTTCAGGGGCGCGGTCTTCATGGCGGGATTCCTTTCGATCAGTAGCCAAACAGACGGGGCAAGACCGTCACCGTATCCGGCAGGAAGGTGATGACCACTAAAACGGTTACCTCAACCAGGAAGAGCGGAAAAATCTGCCGGGTCAGCCGCCCGATGCCGACATTGGCGATGCCTTCCGCCACGAACAGACAGAGGCCGAGCGGCGGCGTGATCAGGCCGATCATCAGGTTGAAGATGACCACGATGCCGAAGTGGACCGGGTCAATGCCCAGATTCACGGCGATGGGCGCCAGGATGGGCGCCAGAACCAGCATGGCGGCGATCCCCTCCAGGAACAGGCCGACAACCAGCAGAAGGACCATCACCGCCAGCAAGAAGGAGGTCTGGCTATCCACGGCTCCTAACACCCAGTCCGTCAACATGTTGGGCACCCGGTTGTAGGTCAGGACCCAATTGGCCGCGGCGACGGCGGCGATGATGACCATGATCACCGCGCTGTCCCGCATGGCCGCGGAGAAGATCCGGGGCAAAGCCGACAGGTGGATATTGCGGTAGACCACGAGACCGATAAACAGGGCGTAGCCGACGGCGAAGCTGGCCGCTTCCGTCGGTGTGACGATGCCCAGCAGGATGGAGCCGACAACGAAAAGGGGCATCATCAGGGGGAGGATGCCCCCCAACAGGGCCTGGGCCGGGGTCTGGCCGCCGGACAGGGCTTCGGTCTCGTTGACGTGATCGGGGCTGTCGACCTTCACCCAGGCCAGGACATAGGCCGACAGGAAAAGGGCGAGCAGCACGCCCGGCACCACGCCCGCGAGGAACAGGGCGGGAACCGAAACGCCCGTGACCGTCAAGGCATAGATGATGACCGGGATGGAGGGTGGGATGATGGGGCCGATGATGCTCGATGCTGCGGTCAGGGCGGCGGCGAAGTCCCGGCGGTAGCCATGGCGCTCCATTTCCGGGATGAAGACCCGGCCCAGGGCGGAGGTGTCGGCGATGGCCGAGCCGGACAGGCCGGCGAAAATGACGGAGGCCCAGATGTTCACCAACGCAAGCCCAGCCTTCAGCCGACCGACGAGCACATTGGCGAAGGCGATAATGCGGGTGGTGATGCCGCTTTCGTTCATCAACTCCCCGGCCAGGATGAACAGGGGAATGGCCAGGAGGGGATAGGAGTTCAACCCCTTGAAGGTCTCCGTGGCGACGATGCGCAGGTGATAGGGGAAATCTCCCGTTCCCATGAACAGGGCCATCCCGGCGAGGATGGCGAAGGCCAGGGGCATGCCCAGCAGGACAAGAACCAGGAAAAGAAGGATCGCCATGGTTTCAGGCCTCCCGCGCCCAGGGGCGCTCCTCAAGGGCGGTGGCGAGCTTCAGGAGAGCCGCGATGGTCAACAAGATTCCGCCGAGCGGCATGGCCGCCTGCCAGGTGCCCATGTATCCCAGGGCTTCGAGCCCCGGAATGCCGGTGGCCTCGGCCAGATCCCGGGCCGAGGAGATGAGCCCGGAGGCCTGGACGCCCCCGCGTTTGGTGGCGAACATCACGCCGGAGACGGCCAAGGCAATGCCCGTGGCAAGTATGGCCAGATCCACGAACCGCTCGAGAAGCCGTCGGATTGGTCTGGAAAACAGGTCTGTCACCACGGTAAAGGCAATGTGACGATCCTGCATATATCCCACGGTGACGCCGAACATGACGCCGTAAATGGTCAGGTAAACCGGTGCTTCCTCGCCCCAGGGCAGGGAGCCGCCGAAAAGGTACCGGCCCAGGGAATTCAGGAAGATGACGGCGAAGACGATGGCCATCATCGTTCCGGCGCCAAAGGCGCAAACCGTGGTGTAAAGACCGATAAGACGGCGAAGCCCCGACATGATGGCGGCTCCTTGGCTCGCTGGGGGAACGCGGAATGCGCGCGACCCGATGTCGACGGAAATTGGGGACCGGGCGAAGACAGGGAAGAATCACCCAGCCCCCATGGGGCCAGGGGGAGGGGCGGGAGACCCCGCTCCCTTCCGCTTGGCCGAACGAACCGGGTCCGAGGAGCCGGTTCGTGACACGCGATCTTAGTTGTCCGCGTTGGCCACCGCGGCGTCCAGCTTTTCGATCCAACCGGCGTCACCGCCCAGCTCGCCGGCCAGCCAGGTCTTTACGGCGGGTTGGGCGGCCTCGCGGAACTTGGCCAGATCCTCGGCGGTGGGGGCGTAGACCTCCATGCCCTCGGCGGAGACCTTGGTGACGCCTTCCGCGGTGTTGAACTGCTGGATGGCGCGGCCCATGGTTCCGGCGACCTTGGCCGCGCGGGCAAGGATGGCCTGGTTTTCCGGCGACAGGGATTGGAAAAAGTCGTCATTGATCAGCAGGAAGTCCGCGGCATAGACGTGGCCGTCGAGGGTCAGGTACTTCTGCAGCTTGTGCAGGTTGTTGTTGTAAATGACCCCAACGGGGTTTTCCTGGCCATCGACCACGCCGGTGGAGAGCGCGGTGGGCAGTTCGGTCCAGGCGATGGGGGTGGGCTCGCCGCCCAAGCCCTTCACCATCTCCACGTAGAGCGGGATCGGTTGGACGCGGAACTTCAGTCCCTTCATGTCCTCGGGTGTTTTGATGGGATGGCTGTTGTTGGTGAAGTTGCGGAAGCCCGTCTCCCCATAGGCCAGGGTACGCAGGCCGGTCTTCTCCAGGCAATAATCGCCCAACTCCTGACCGAAGGAACCGTCGAGCACCGTCCAGGCCTGGGTGGCCGAGGCGAAGGTATAGGGAATGTCCAGAACCTGGGCGACGGAGCAGATCTTGGACATGGCTCCGGAGACCATGACGACGGGGGTGATCCCCTCCTGGGCCTGCTGCACCAGTTCGCTTTCATTGCCGAGCGCGCCCGCGGGATAGACCTCGACGGTCATGTCGCTTTCGCCTTCAACAATATTCTTGAAGATTTGGGCCGCCGCGCCCTTCTTGGAGGTCTGCCACTCCGCCGGATCCACATGGCCGAAGCGGATGGTGGTTTCCGCCGAAGCGATGCCCGCGGTCAGGCCGACGACCAGGGTGGCCGTGGCGAAGCCGCCCGCCAGGGAACGTCCGCGAATGGAAAAGGTCATGATCTTCCTCCCAGGATGTGGCCCTTGATTTCGGGCCGGTTTGTTGTCTTGTCTCCCCCCCTTGTCCATCGTGTCGGGGAAGGGGGGATATCAGGCCCCCCTCTCCCTTGGATCGGAGAGGGCATTGAAGGTTTCGGCCATGCGTCCGGCGTCCGGTGCCTGGCCCGTGAAGAGTTCGAAGGCTTTCACCGCTTGAAACACCGCCATGCCCGAACCGGGCAGGACCCGGCACCCCGCGGCGCGGGCGTCACGTAACAATTCCGTTTCCAGGGGGAAATAGACGACGTCGGCGACCCAGGGGCCGGTTTTCAAGACGGGTTTGGGAAGGGGGGTGCCCGGCAGCTTGGCCATGCCAATGGGAGTGGCGTTGACCACGCCGTCCAGGGGGTAAGCCGCGGCGCGGGCAGGCAAGTGATCCAAACTCTCCAGCGCCGTCACCGACTGAACGGTTGGATTGCGCGCCAATAGGCGTTCGACCAGATCGCTCGCCCGCTCGGCAATGGTGTCGAAGATTTCAAGATGGGCCACGCCACTATCCATCAGGGCTTGGGCGACGGCCCCTCCGGCACCACCGGCACCGATCAAAAGAACGCGGTTCCGGGGCACGTCGGGCAAGCCCTGGCGCAGGCTTTCGGCGAAGCCCCACCAGTCGGTGTTGTCGCCAATTCGGCGGCCATTCCGCAGCACGACGGTATTGACCGCGCCCACGGCCCGGGCCGCGTCGGACAACTCATCCATCAGCGCCATGACCTCCACCTTATAGGGAAAGGTCACGTTCAACCCGGTGAAGCCGCAAAGCTCGGCCGATCGCAGAATGTCGGCCAGGGCGGGGCGGGGCTCGCCCATGCGGTCCGTGTCGAAAAGGCGATAAATGTACCGGAGGCCGTGATGGAGCCCCTCGGCCTCGTGCATCGCGGGCGTCCGGGACTTCTGGATGCCTTGCCCAATCAGACCAACGAGCACGGTGGGACGGTCCGTTTCGGTGACCGTCGCTCTATCGAGGGCGATGGGAAGGACCTCCGGCATCTGGTTTCCGCTCTTTACATTGGGTGCCGCTCTTTTAGAGAAGGCACGCGTTTGTCCAGTCTCGTCGACGGTAAGAATGTACTAAATAGTTAAAAGCGTCAAACATTTTGTTCGACGTGGTTAAATTTGCTAGAATCAGCGGGCGTTGAGAAAATGAGATCGGGATGGGGGCGTTACGCATGGGGGGCGAGGAGGCGGAAGGGCGGAACGCATTGGCGCGGGGGTCCTGGAAGCAGGATCCGGACGCGGTGAAAACCGACATCCTTCGGGTGGCGCGGGAAGAATTCGCGACTCACGGCCTATCGGGGGCGCGGATCGATCATATCGCCGCGCGGACACGCACGTCCAAGCGGATGATTTACTACTATTTCGGAGACAAGGACGGCCTCTACCGTCGGGTGCTGGAAGAGGCCTATCGCACCGTCCGGGGACGGGAAGCCTCCCTTGATTTGGCGGGCCTGCCGCCGGTGGAGGCCCTGCGCAAGCTGGTGGGTCACACCTTTGACCACCATCGGGACAATCCGGAATTCATCCGTTTGGTGATGATCGAAAACATCCACCACGGGGCCCATTTGGCGGTGTCCGACGTCATCCGCGAACTGAACAGCGCGGCCATCGAAAACTTGGAGGACATCTACGGGCGTGGCTTGGAAGCGGGACTTTTCCGAGAAGGGCTGTCCGCTTTACAACTCCATTGGCAAATCAGCGCGCTCAGCTTTTTCAGTGTGTCGAACCGGGCGACCTTCACCCTGATCTTCGGGGACAGCCTCTATGCCCCGGATCGCCGTGGCGATATGCGTCGGGACGTGGAGGAAATGGTCCTCCGCTATGTCATGAAATAAGTGTGTCTCACTATCCTAGGGAAGGCGAGCCTGTCCGATGACAAATTGTGTCTACATTCTGAACGGCCCCAATCTGAACCTGCTGGGCAAGCGCCAGCCGGAGATTTATGGCCATGAAACCCTGGCCGACGTGGAGGCCGATTGCCGTGCCTTGGCTCGAGAGTTGGGCATGGAGATCGTCTTTCACCAAAGCAACGCCGAACACCAAATAATCGACTGGATTCACGAGGCCCGGGAAAAGGCCGTGGGCATCGTCATCAACCCGGCGGCCTATACCCATACTTCGGTGGCGATCCTCGATGCCCTGAATACCTTCGAGGGGCCGGTGATCGAGGTCCATATCTCCAACGTCCACAAGCGCGAGAGCTTTCGCCACCACAGCTACGTTTCCCTGCGGGCCGATGGGGTGATCGCGGGGTGCGGGACCTTGGGGTATCAACTTGGCCTACGGAAGGTCGCGGGCCTCGTCGCGCCTTAGGGAATGCGGGGCGCCAGACTTCTCGGACCGCGAATGGACGGTCCGGATCAAATTCCCTGCGCGCAATCGATCCCGATTTCGGACAGGGAATTTGATCCGAGTTTAAGGGACAAAGGCAATTTGTTCCGCTCGCGGCGCATGTCCCCCCGGTCGGAGACCCACTGCTTATTCTCCCGTGAATCTCCCTATACTCGACCTTGCCTCAAGTTTTCAGAATGTCTTTTTTTGTGGATGTTCTCAAGGTTCGAGGAAAATAAGCTTGTTGGATGTAGAATCATTTAAAATTTATAGATAAAAGTCCTGTGTATATTTATTTTATCACCAAAATTGGTGATGTGAATGGATGTGTCCGTATTCTTGGAGTTTAAGGCTGGTTTGAACTTTTGATGGAAATCATCTTTTCTTTATGTGCGACCTTTGATAACATTAATTGATTAGGAACACTTTTTTCGTGTGGTGCCGCGGCGAAGATGCGACCGTTGGGTCGCCTCTGAATCGCCGGGATGGGCCGCGGTTTCCATACCTTGGAGTCCATGCCTCGGAATACTCGTGATGGTCCCCGGCTCCCTTGGTGTCCAAGGTCGAACTGGGCACTGAATGGTTCAGGGAGGGCCGTCGGTCATGAATTGGTCATCGGTAAGGACAAAGCCGAAAATCCTGGTGGGCGTCGCCATTCCCACGGTGTTGATGGTTCTTTTGGGGATCCTGTCTTTGTCCAGCATTGGCAGGATCGTGGAGACCGTGGGGTGGGTTGATCATACGAATGTTGTGATCGGGCACGCGAACGACATCGTGGCTTCCGCGGTGGACATGGAAACCGGCATGCGGGGTTATCTCTTGGCGGGGAAGGAGGAATTCCTGGTCCCCTACGTCAAGGGTCAAAAGGCTTTCCAAGAGCAGATCAACGCGCTTAAGGAGATCGTGTCGGACAATCCTCCCCAGGTGGAGCGTCTGAACGAAGTCGAGTCGATCCTGAAGGAATGGCGGGAAACCGTCGCCGAGGAAGCCATCGCCATGCGTCGGGAAATCGGCGACGCGGCGACCATGAACGACGTCTCGGCCAAGATCGGCACGGCCGAGGGAAAGGCGTTCATCGATAAGTTCCGCGACCAGATCGCGACCTTTATCGCGCGGAAAGAGTCCTTGCTGGATGAACACCAGGTCGGCTTCGCCCGTCTTCTGACCGCGCCCACCATTTCCAGCAACGATGTGCGGGATGCCGTCGGCTTATTGAATCAAACTTTTTCTGTGATCTCCCAGGCTCGGGCCCTCGTGGCCACGGTCCTGGATATGGAAACCGGCGCGCGGGGGTATCTTCTGGCCGGGAAGGAGGCCTTCCTCGATCCCTACAAGGCTGGCGCGGAACGATTTTCCGCCCTGACGAAGAAGCTGCGTGGCGTCGTGGCGGACGATCCCGAAGCGGTCCAGTTGCTGACGGACGTGGACGGGACCATCTCGGCCTGGCGGGAACAGGTCATCAAACCCCTGATCGCATTGCGCCGTGACATCGGGGACGCCAAGACCATGGATGATATGGCCCGTCTCGTCGGACAGGCCCGGGGCAAGGTTTTCTTCGATAAATTCCGCGGGATCATGGCCGAGTTCGTCGGGGAGGAAACCGCCCTGATGGAGGTCCGCAAACAGCGGAACCTGGATACGGAACGCGGCACGACCTTCCTGATCATTGCTGGCATCATCACCGCCTTGGTCCTGGGCGGCGGCGGTGGTCTGCTGATTGGCGATTCCATCGCCAAGCCCATCAGGGCCATGACCGATGTCATGGTCCGCTTGGCCCATGGCGATAAGACCGCGGAAATTCCTGCGACGGAGCGGCGCGACGAAGTGGGTGAGATGGCCGCCTCGGTCGTCGTCTTCAAGGACAGCATGCTCGAAGCCGAAGGGTTGGCCCGGAAGGAGGCCGAGGACGCCAGGGCCCATGAGGAACGGGCGAGGAAAATCGAGATCTTCACCCGGGACTTCGACACCAGTGTCTCCAAACTTCTGGAGGCGGTGAGTCAGTCCGCGAAGGGCATGGAACGGACAGCGACATCGATGTCGAGCATCGCCGATGACACCAAGCACCGGGCGACCACCGTGGCCACGGCCGCGGAGGAGGCGTCGGCGAACGTCGAGACCGTCGCCGCGGCGACGGAAGAACTGGCGTCGTCCATCCAGGAAATAGCCCGTCAGGTCGCCCAATCCTCGTCGATTTCCAGTCGCGCGGTGGAAGAGGCGAACAAGACGGACCGGCAGGTCCAGGGCCTGGCGGACTCCGCCAGCCGGATCGGCGAGGTCATCAACCTGATTTCCGACATCGCCGACCAGACCAACCTGCTGGCCCTGAACGCCACCATCGAGGCCGCCCGGGCCGGAGACGCGGGCAAGGGCTTCGCCGTCGTCGCCAACGAGGTGAAAAGCCTCGCCAATCAGACCGGCAAGGCGACCGAGGAAATCAGCCAGCAGATCAACGCCATCCAAGCGGAGACCCAGAATGCCGTCGCCGCCATCAAATCCATTGGCGCGACGATCAACGAAAGCAATGCCGTGGCCTCGGCGATCGCATCCGCGGTGGAAGAGCAAGAGGCCGCGACCCAGGAAATCGCCCGCAATGTGGAACAGGCCTCCGCTGGGACCCGGGAGGTTACCTTGAATATCCTGGGAGTGACCCGGGCCGCCGGGGAAACCGATGGCGCCGCGGAGGAGGTCAACGCCGCGGCCCTGGAGATGAACGGGAAAGCCGGTGATCTGCGAGACCGGATCGAAGCTTTCCTCGCGGAGGTGCGGTCGGTTTGATGGCCCGGAAGAGTTACCCGAGCAGGTCGGCCAGCGCCGACGCCACGGCCAGCGTGGCCTTGCGCAGGTCCTCCAGCACCAGCTTCTCGTCGGCCCGGTGGCCGTTGGCCTCCAATAGGGAATGGGGTCCCGCGCCATAGAGGACCGTCGGAATACCCGCTTCCGAATAGTGACGGGCATCGGTGTAGAGCGGCACGCCCACCGTTGGCACGGGCTCGCCCATGGCCGCTTCCGCCGCGGTCTGGAAGGCCTCGGCCAACCGGTCGGATCCGGGAACCGGACCAAACGGAATGGCCAGCATGATCCGGCGGATGTTCAGGCTGATGCCTTCCATGTCCTTGGCGGTCTCGGTCAAAAGAGTCTCGATCTCCGCTTGGACGTCCAAGGCGTTCTCCTCGGGGATCATGCGGCGGTCCAGGCGGAAGGTCACCTTGTCCGGAACCACGTTCGTATTGATCCCGCCGGAGATCAGGCCGATCACCAGGGTCGGCGTATCGATGCCCGGGACTTGGGATTTGGTCTTCGACAGCTTGTCCCTTAGGCCATAAAGGGTGGCCATCAGGGTGGTCGCGGCCTCCAGGGCGTCGTGGCCAGTATCTGGCCGGGCGGCATGGGCGGACTTGCCCGACACCGTAACCTCCAGGTGTAGGCAACCATTATGGGCCGTCACCACTTGATAGGAAAACCCGGCGGAGACGGCATAATCGGGGGTGCTGATCCCTTCCTCCAACAGCCACTTGGGGCCGATGGAGCCGCCAGCCTCCTCGTCGTAGGTCAGGTGGAGTTCCACGGTGCCCTTCAGGACCGCGCCCGCTTGTTTGAGGGCCAGCAGGGCATAGGCGTAGCTGGCGAAGTCGGACTTGGAGACGGCCACGCCCCGCCCATACATCAGGCCATCGACGATCTCCGCGCCATAGGGATCACGGGTCCAGCCCTCGCCGGGCGCGACCACGTCGCCATGGGCATTCAGGGCGATCACCGGGCCGTCACCGAAGCGCTCGCGGATCACCAAGTTGGTGGCGGAAACCATGCCGTTGGCCTTCACCAGGTCTTCGGGCACGGGGTGGCGCTCCACGGTGAAGCCCAGGGCCTCCAGCAGGACCGCGGCGCGGTTGGCGTGGGGCAGACAGTCGCCGGGGGGATTGTCCGAGGGCACCTTGACCAGTTCCCCCAGGAACCGAACCTGATCGGCGTGCAGGGAATTGACGGCGGAAAGTAGGGCGGCGGGGTCGAGGGTCATCGGAGGACGTCCTTGGCGAGCAATAGAAGAGTGTCATGGAGCACCACGGCGCCCAGACCGGCGTCCTCGGCGGTGATGCGTTCCAGAGGATTGTGGGAAATGCCGCCCGCGCAGCGGACGAAGAGCATGGCGACCTCCGTCAGGCCCGGGAACGCCATGGCGTCATGTCCGGCGCCGCTCATCAGGGCATGGACCGACAGGCCCCTGCCCGTGATGGCGCGGGAAAGAGCCTCCATCAGCCGAGGAGAACAGGGGGTGGCGGCGTTTTCATGGAGGGGCTCCATGGACAGCATGAGGTTCCGGCGGCGGGCGAGGGCGTCCAGTCGGTCGTCCAGGTCGGCGACCGCCTTGGCGCGATCCTCGTCCTTCGCCGCGCGCAGGTCCAGGGTGAAGCGGACGGCCCCGGGGATGACGTTGACGGCGCCGGGCAGGGCTTCCAATTGGCCCCCGGTGGCGACGACCCCATGGTCCCGGCCCACGGACTCCACGGCCAGAATCGCCTCGGCGGCCCCGGCGAGCGCGTCCCGGCGGGCCGCCATGGGGACCGTGCCCGAATGCCCCGCCAAACCGGCCAGCCGATAGGCCCGGCGGGTCGCTCCGGCGATGGCCGAGACGACGCCCAGGGGCAGACCGAGGCTTTCCAGAAGGGGGCCTTGCTCGATGTGAACTTCCAGATAGGCATGGAGGGATCCGGGTTTCCGGGCGGCCTCCCTCCAACGGGCGGGATCAAGGCCGAAGGTGTTCAGGGCCTCCGATAGGCTGATCCCATCCCGATCCAAGGCACCCAAGGTGTCGGGATCCAGCGTGCCCGCCTGCCCCCGGCTGCCGATCAGGGTGGCGCCGAAGCGCACGCCCTCCTCGTCGCCAAAGCCCACGACCTCGATGGGGAAGGGCAGGCGTGTGCCTGCCCGGTTCAGGGCGTCCACGGCCTCGATGCCGGTGACGACGCCGAGCATGCCGTCGTAGCGTCCGGCGTCCCGCACCGTGTCCAGATGGCTGCCGACGAGCACGGCGGGCGCATCTGGATCCATCCCATCATAGCGTCCAATAACATTGCCCAGGGCGTCCACCCGGTGGATCATCCCCGCGGCGGTCATCCATTCGGCGACAAGGGCATTGGCTTGGGCGTGCTCGGGGGTCAGATAGATGCGGGTCAGCTTCGAGGCGCCGTCCGCGCTCAGGGCGGCCAGCGCGTCGCAGCGGGTCATCAGACGGGTCCCCGCGGTGGCGGGATCGATCATGGGCTGTCCTTGAGGATGTCGGCGAAGACTCGCCTCAGGTCCACGCCATCCTCCCGGTGGGAAGAGAGGTCCAGGCTGTCGGCGATCTCGTCCATATGCGCGGCCATGGCCGCGGCGGCGCCCTCCACGTCCATGGCGATCAGACGGTTCAGCAAACCATCATGGCCGTGGTGGGAACAGTCCGTGGAGCCCGGCCGCTCGTAGACGGCGATGACCAGGGAGGAGCGGGAAACCAGCTCCCGCAGGAAATCCATCAGGACGATATTTCCGGCGATGTCGGCGAGCAGCAGGTGGAAGTCGCCGGACAGGCGGATGACCGCGTGGCGGTCCCGGCGGCGGTGGGCGTCGGCTTCGGCGGCCACATGGGCCTCCAGCTTGGCGCGGGCGTCGGTGTCCATGCGCGCCGCGGCGGCGCGCACGATGCCGTCCTCGATCAGCCGCCGGGCCTCGAAGACCTGGCGGGCTTCCTCCACCGAGGGGGTGGCCACCCGGGCGCCGCGGTTGGGTTCGACGGTCACCATTTTTTCGTGGGCCAAACGGGTCAGGGCGGAGCGCACCCGGGCGCGGCTGACGGAAAAAATGGTCGCCAAATTCTGTTCCACGAGCTTGGTGCCCGGAGGGAGGCGACGGTCGATGATCGCCTCGGCGATGTGGCGATGCACGTCGTCCTCGGTCATGTCCTCGCCCAGGTGAAAGGGGGGCGTGTGAAGGGGGGCTGCGGTCAGGCGCGACATGTCCTTGGCGTCCGGTCAAACGGGGCGTGAATGGTCTCGGTGGGTCGTGATTGTCGACAGTCATGTCAACGATTTGATTGGTTATACCATGTTCCCGGAACGGGACATGGATTTCTTCTATCCAAGCTCGAAGGTGGTGATGCCCCAAAGCCGGTCGAGGTCCAGGGCGATGGGCGGGGCACCGCGATACATGCGGGCACATTCGAAGGCCGTTTCCGCCGCGAGGTCCCGGGCCAGGGTGGCGCCCAGGGGATTGATTTCGGGTATGTCCAGGATCAGCTTGGTTGCTCCAGCGGCTTTGACGAGGGCGGCGAGCAATTGGAGAGCCCCGTCCAGGTCCGGAGCGATCAGCGGTCCCACCTTGTGGCCGTCGTGACAGGCCCGGATGACGCCGCAACCGACCAGGGTTCCGTCGCGAACCAGCCCGCGCGCGGCACCGGGTTGGCTGTACCAGTGGTTCAAGAAGGTGTCCCGGGATGCTGGATAGGCCACGGCCTTGTCCAGGGCACGCAGGCCCGGCCCGGGTGTCCCGGACAGGTCGATGGTGGCGTCGGGTCTGGCCGGAGGCAGGGAATCGGCGGAAAAGGAAAAGCGGTGGCTGGTGAAGGCCAGGGCGAACCCGGATTTGGCGTAATTGGCCTGCTGGGCGGGGACCCCGTCCAGGCCCACGGAGCGGGCCTCGCTCCCGTTCAGAGCGGCGCGCCAGCTGGCCCACCCCACGCCCTTGCCCCGCCAATCGGGGTGGACGATGTAAAGGCCCAGGAACGCGAAGCTCCGGTCATCGGAATGAACAAGGGACAGGCCACCGATAGCCTCGCCCTCCGGCGTTTCCGCCAGCCACCAGCCCTTGGGGTCGGCGGCGTGGAAGGTGGCCGCGTCGGTCGGGGCCGGGTTCCACCCTTCCATCCGGGCCCAATCGACGAGCCGCGCGGCGGCTTCGGGTTCCGTGGCTTGGCGGATGGAGAAGGGGGCGGTCATGAAGGCTCCGGGGCATATTTGGCGAAGGTCCCAGTATAGGTCTTCGGGCGCGGTCGCGCATAGGGGCCGACCTTGCTGGTGCGCAACCCCAGGCCCACCAACCCCTCGAGCAGGCGCACCCCGGCGGCCACGCCATCGATGACCGGGACCCCACAGCGCGCGGCCAGTCGGGAGGGCAGGTCCGCCATGCCCGCGCACCCCAGGACGATGGCTTCGGCCTTGTCGTCCCGGATGGCGTACTGGATTTCCTCGACGATGCGGTCCTCCGCCGCGCAACCCGGTTTGTCCAGGTCGAGGACCGGGATGTCGCTCGCCCGGATGGCGCAGCGTTCGGTGACCCCATAGCGGTGGGCCAGGTGCTCGATGGTCGGCACGGAGCGGGACAGCGTGGTGACAACGGCGAAGCGGTTGGCGATCAGGGGGGCGAGGCGCATCCCCGCTTCGCAGGTGCCGACGACGGGGGCGGTGGCGAGACTCCGGGCGGCGTCCAGTCCCGGGTCGTCGAAACAGGCGATCAGATGGCCGTCCACGCTCTCACTTTCCGCCCGGGCGATTTCCTCCAGAAGGCCGGGCAGGCAGAAGGCCTCGTCGTACCACCCCTCGACACTGACTGGTCCCATGGCGGGGTTGCGGGCGATGATCTCCGTGCCCGGAGAGGCGGCGGCCTGGGCCGCGGCGCCGATCTTGGCGGTCATGCTTTCAGTGGTGTTGGGGTTGACAACCAGGAGGCGAGGCATGATTAGAAAACTCCCTTGCCCGCGTCGGAGCCCTGGCGGAGCCGACGTCGGCGGGTGAGGGTGACGGCGGCCAGACAGACCCCGATCACCGTGAAGGAAAAGACCGTGGTGACGGTGCCCAGGGCATAGAGAACCGGCGTGGTGACATTGGTTGTCATGCCATAGATTTCCAGGGGCAAGGTATTGCTGACCCCGGAGGTCATCAGGGTCCGGGCGAATTCATCATAGGACAAGGTGAAGCCAAACATGGCCACCCCAATAAGACTGGGGGCGATGATGGGCAGGATCACATGGCGGATGGTCTGCCAGGGCGTGGCGCCCAGGTCCCGGGCGGCCTCCTCATAGGAGGGGCTGAAGCGGTTGAAAACGGCGAACATGATCAGCAACCCAAAGGGAAGCGTCCAGGTCAAGTGCGCGCCGAGCGCCGAACTCCACCAGTTCGGTTGCCAGCCGAGGACCCGGAACATCAAGCCGATGCCAAGGCTGACCAGGATGGACGGCACGATCAGGCTGGTGACGGTCAAATAAAACAGTGTGGTGGACCCCTTGAACCGCCGCCGGAAGGCAAGGCCCGCGCTGACGGAGATGACCACCGTCAGCACCATCACCACGAAGGCCAGAAGCAGGGACCGTTGGAGGGAGCCGCCGAAGTCGCCCACCATCTGGGGTTCGAACAGATTGGCGAACCAATGGAGGGAGACGCCGCGCATGGGGAAGGTCAGCCCCCCCTCCGGCCCCTGGAAGGAGAGGATGAAAATGGCGATCATCGGCCCATAGAGGAAGAGCACGAAGAGCGCGAAAAAGGCGGCCAGAAAGGGAAAAGCCTTGGAGCGGGTCTCGGACTGCATGGCTGGTCTCTCCCTTTTTTACAGTTCACGCCGGATGTCGACGGCTTTCAGCATGCCGAAGACCATCAGCAGGACCACGGCCAGCAGGACCACGGCGTCGGCGGCCGCGGCGGGGTATTGCAGCAGGGAAATCTCGTTGTTCATCATCACCCCGACCGAGGCCCCCTGGCCTCCGCTCATCAGGCGCACGGTGATGAAATCTCCCATGACCAGGGTCACGACGAAGATCGAGCCGATGACGATCCCCGGACGGCAGAGCGGAACGATCACGGACCACAGGGTTTGCCAGGCGCTGGCTCCCTGGTCGGCGGCGGCCTCCAACAGGGAGCGGTCGATACGCATCATGGAATTGAAGATCGGCACCACCATGAACAGGGTGTAAAGGTGCACGAAGGCGAGGATCACCGCGAAGTCCGAGAACAGTAGGAACTCCAGCGGATGGTCGATGATTCCCACACCCATGAGCCCCTGGTTGACCAACCCATTCCGGCCGAGGACCGGGATCCAGGAAATCATGCGGATGACGTTGGACGTCCAAAAAGGGATGGTGCAAACCATGAACAGAACGATCTGCCAAGTCAGGGTGCGGACGTGGAAGGCCAGGAAATAGGCCACGGTGAAGCCGATCAGCAGGGTGAGGACCCAGGAGGCCGCCGCGTATCCCAGGGTCGACAGGAAGATCGACCAGGTGACCGGCGAGCTCAGCAGATAGGTATAGTTGTCGAGGATCACGTCCGGGATCAGCGCGTATTCGCTGTAATCCCAGAAACTGACGATGACGATGGTGACAATGGGGAAGATCAGGAACAGGCCCAGGACAAGGGTCAGGGGCGCGGCCTGTAGCCAGGAAACGGCCTCGGCCCCAAGGCGCGCCAAGCCCTTGGGTCCCTTGGCGGACGGAATGGCATCGGTGGCGGACATGGGCGGGTCTCCTGGTTTTTCTTAATCGCGATGGTCACTCAACGGTTGCCCCCGTGACACCATCTCCGTGCGCTTCCGCGCAGGCGGGAATGATGAAGGAGGAGGGCGGAAATACCGGAAAAAGGACATCTCCGGCGCGGGCGGAAGCCGCGCCGGAAGTGGTCCACATCACGCCGCGATGAACTCGTTCCACTTTCGGATCATGTATTTGTTCTCGTCCATGACCGAGTTCCAGCAGGCCACCCGGCCCATACGCTCTTGGAAGGAGCCGCCGTCGCGGACGGCGCCAGGCTCTTCCATGACCTTGCCATCGGGGGCCTTGATCTCGCCCTCGGCGGCCTTGCCATCCATCCAGAAGCCCCATTCGTCCGCCGTCATGAATTCCATGGCGGTGGTCGGGCAGGCGGAGTAGTAACCCTGGCGTAACAGATAGGCGCCGACCCAGCCCGACAGATACCAGTTCAGGTATTCATAGGCGGCGTCGCGCTCCAGACCGGTCAAATGCTTGGCCATGCCGATGCCGCCACCCCAGGCGCGGTACCCTTCCTTCAGGGGCTGGTACTTACAGGCAATCCCCTTGGAGCGGACCGCGGCGACGGCCGGGGACCACATGGACTGGATCACCACCTCGCCCGAGGCCATCAGGTTCACGCTCTCGTCGAAGGACTTCCAGAAGGCGCGGAACTGGCCATCCTTCTTGGCCTTGATCATCAGGGCGATGGTTTTGTCGATTTCTTCCGTGGTCATGTTGCCCTTATCGGCGTAGGAGACCTCGCCGAGGGCTTCGGAGACCATGGCGGCGTCCATGATGCCGATGGAGGGAATGTTCAGGATCGACGCCTTGCCCTTGTAGTCCGGGTCCAGCAAGTCCGCCCAGGAGGAGACTTCCTTGGTCAGATCCGGGCGGATGCCCAGGGTGTCGGCGTTGTAGATGGTTGGGATCATGGTCATCCAGCCCGTGGGGGCATCGGCGAAGGTGGTGGAGTCTTCCCCTTCCACGAAGCCCACCGTATGGGGGGCGGTGCCCTGGGCGATGACGCTGTCCGGCGTCAGCTTGCCGGTGATGAACAGCTTGGCGATTTTGTCGTAGTTTTTGATCTTGGAAACGTCCATGGGCTGCATGACGCCCGACGGGAAGACCTTCTTACAGATCCAGTATTCAATATCGGCGATGTCGTAGGACTGGGGTTGGGTCACCGCCCGCTGGGCCACGGCGTCGGAATCCAGCGCGGTCAGTTCGAGATTGAAACCCAGGTCTTCCTTCACCTTCTCGGCGATGGCGTTCTGGTTGGATACGCCCGTGCCGAACTGGCGCAGGGTGACGTTCTTGATGTTCTGGGCCCAGATGGTGGGGAAGCCCGTCAACGCGCCGGATCCGGCGGCCAGACCGGCCACGGCCGCGGCGCCCTTCAGCAGGCCACGCCGGGACAGACCCGCCACGCGGGTGCCGGAGGCGTCCTTCGTGGCGGTGAGGGGGCCTTTGGTGGTCGTCACGTCACTCATCGTTACTCTCCTCGGAAAACCGTTGGGGGTGGAGCCCATTGGGCGGGGGAACGGAAAGCAAAATTGGGGGAGGGTGGGGGGCGGCCTACTGAACGTCCAGAAGGTGCGAGACCTCCGGTGTCCAACTGGCGCGCACGGTTGCCCCGTCCTCGATTGGGTCGGCGTGGTAGGCGGCTTCGTCCATCAGCACGACGAAATCCTCCAGGCCCTCGGCCGAGAGGGTCAGGCGCACGGTTTGGCCGTTATATTCGGCCCCCGTCGCCCGGGCGGTCAGTTGGTTGGGACTCGCGTCACCGACACCCGGACGGGCAAGGGCGACCCGGTCGCCCCGGACCGCGAAATGCATGGATCCCCCAGCGGCGGGGGGGACATGGGACCCCAAGGGTACGGTGAAGTGACCGGTGCCTGGTCCGGAGAGCCGGACCAGGCCCCCCTCCACGGCTTCCACCTTGGCCGGGACCACGTTGTGGCCGCCGATGAACCGGGCGATGAAGGGGGTGCGCGGGTGGTTGAAGACATCCCGGGGGGTGCCAGCCTGACGGATGTGTCCATCCTCCATGACCACCACCAAATCGGCGAGCGCCATGGCCTCCTCCTGGGAGTGGGTGACATGGATGAAGGTGATGCCCAGTTCCCGCTGCAGGCGGCGCAATTCAGCGCGCATCTTCACCCGCAGGAAAGGATCCAGGGCGGACAGGGGTTCGTCGAGCAACAGCACGTGGGGGTTGGTCAGCAGGGCCCGGGCCAGTGCGATCCGCTGCTGCTGGCCACCGGACAGTTGGGCGGGCATGCGTTGGGCGAAGGCTTCCATGTGAACCAGGGCCAGCATCTCCCGGGCCTTGGCCCGGCGCTCGGTCTTGCCGACGCCGCGCATGCGCAGGCTGAAAGCGACGTTGTCCACGCAATCGAGGTGGGGGAACAGGGCGTAGTCCTGGAACATCATGGCCGTGCCCCGCTTGGCTGGGGGTTGGTCACCGATGTTCTGACCATCGACGATCAGGTCGCCATCGCTGATGGTTTCATGTCCTGCGATCATGCGCAGGGTGGAGGACTTGCCGCAACCAGAGGGGCCAAGCAGACAGCAATAGCCGCCCGCCGGGATCTTGAGGGTGATGGCGTCCACCGCCGTCGTGCCGCCGTACCGCTTGGTCACGGAAACCAGCTCCACGGCGCCCCTTTTGGACAGGGCCTCATCTCCCGTCGTCATCACCTCACCGACCATCGCCCCACTGACCATAGACTGTCTCCCTAGGTGTTGACAAAATTGTCGACAATCTTGTCGGCAATGGTAGCAAGGGCTGTGCCAGATTTAAGAGTTGTGAAGAATCAGTCCATTAGTGAAAAATCCTGGAGGCTTCGAATGGAAGCGTGCCTATTGTTTGATCATTTTGTGCCTAAATAACCAACAAAATTACTTTAGCTGTAGAAATAATGTGCATGGCCGCATGCGCAAACGCTCCCCATGCCAGCGAGGGCGTGGGGAGCGTCTTTGAGGATGGGCTGGACGCCCGGGTTTTATAGGTAGTTGTTCAGGGACAGGGCGCTGATTCGGGCGAAGGTGGCATAGGCCGTTTCCAAAGACTGGGCGTCGTCCGCTAGGCGGACCAGGGCCTCGGTCATGTCCACGTTCTCGATGTCGGAGATCCGGTTCAACAGGAAGACTTGGTAGTCTTCCTGTTCGGTGATGGCCTTGTCGATGGAGGACAGGTTCAAACCGATGGATTGGGCCACGTCATTGAGGTCGCTGGACTCTTCCTGCGTATTCGAGGGGGTATGATCCAGGGCATCCGATAGCAGGGTCAGGGCTTCCTGGACCCGTGCGGGGTTATTCCACAGATCTCCCTGGGCGATGATGCCCATGGCCCTGATGGCCTTCTCGAAAGCCGGGTCCTTGGCGGTCACGCCCACCTCGATGGAACGGCTGTCGTCCAGGCGGTGCTCGTAGGTCAGTTCGTCGCCCTTGTAGTAGGTCTGGGGCGCGGCGACGACTCCGGTGGAGGTGCCGTTGGCCGCGGGGTTCGGGATGACCGTCAAGGTGGTGCCGTCCGCGGAGATGTCCGTGACCGTATAGGTGCCGTTGTTGGCGCCGGCGTTGGAGAAGGTGACATGACCCGGAGTGAAGGAGGGCTGGGTGACATCCCAGTTGGCCAAGACACCGGAGAACCCCTCCGCGGCGAGGTCCGGTTCGGCCTTGAAGGTCAAGGAGTCCCCGGTCGCACTGACGGACTCGACGGTGAAGAAGGCGCTGTTCGCTCCGTCGTCCAACCGCACCAGATCCCCCGTGGACAGGCCGGAGAAAGGCGTTCCGGCGCTGGATGTGACGGTCTGGCCCGTGACGCTCAGTGTCGAGGGAACGGTGGTCTCGTCGAAGGCTTGTTCGTTGAAGGTTCCCGCGGCCGCGGTGATCGAACCCGTGGTGTTGAACGTCATGTCGGCGGTGACCTTGGTGTCATCCAGGGCCGCCGTGCGGGATTGGGGGTAGCGGACCGTGGTTCCGTCATACACCGCCTGGAATTCGCTCAGTTCGCTGTAGGGCATGGAGACCGGAACCGTATCCGTCTTGCCACCGGCGAACAGGTACCGCCCGTCATGGTTGGAGTTCAGGTAGTACTCCATATCCTTCATGGCCGCGAAAGCCTTGTTCTGGATCGCGGTGAGTTTGTTCTCATCCTCGCTGTCCGGGAGCCCGGCCATATCCGTCTGGGCGAAAAGCGCCAGTTCGGCCCGGAAATCCCGGAGCGTCTGATCCACCGCGTCCACCGAGGTCATCGTGGTTTCCAACCGGGACATGGCGATGGTGTTGGTTTTCTGGAACTGGGTGACGCGGGAGGACTCGTTTTCCATGCTGACCAGTCGGAAGGAGTCCGTATAGATCCCCTCGTAGGTCTGGGATTTTTTCTCTGTATTGACCTGAGTTTGGGTCTCGTTCAGACGTTTCTGAACGTTCAGCAACTGGTTAACCAGATAGCTGCGCTGGCTGTAGGTGCCGACCCGATCGGATGTCACTGCCATGGTCTGGGTCCCTCACACTTATCTGATGATGCTGTTGAGAACATCGAGCATGTCCGCCACGGTCGAGATGACCTTCGCCGAGGCATTATACATCTGTTCCCAGACAAGTAGCTGCGCCAATTCCTCGTCCATATTCACTCCGCTGACCTCCGAAACCTTCAGATCGATGGTGTCGGCGAGGGTGGCCTGGTAGTCCAGGCTGGTCTCCACCGATGCCGCTTCGCTGGCGTTTTGGCTTAGCGACAGGGCGGCATAGTCCGATAGGGTCCGCTGGCCGGTGGTCAGGCCACCCGCGGTATCGAACGAAATGGGGGTCTGAAAGGCCTTGGCCATTTGATTGGCGGTGGTGTTGTCACCGGCGCTCACATAGTACTCGCCCGTATCGGAGTTGAAGAGCACCGCGCCCCGGGACAGGCGGCTGGGGTCGTCGACCAGGGTGGAACTGAGCGCGAGACTGCCCGAAAGGCCCGCGTCCGAATGGTCCAGGCCCAATTGGGTGATCAACCCGGTGCCGCCGGTCTGGGTGATTTCCATGTCGTCGCCCGCACGGTTCTTGATCCGCAGACGGTAGCCTTCCCCATCCTGTACGACCTCGGCCTCCAGATTGGCGCTCAGGTTCGAGTTGTTGTTGATGGCCGCGGCGATGTCGGACAGGGACCACCCCCCCTGAACGGTCAGGGTCCCCAGGGAGGTGGGTGGGTTGGTCCCCGGCGCGGTGGCGTCCGGCACGGAGAATTGGAGGGTGCCGTTGACGTTGGGTGTCCAGTTCGCCGATTTGACGTCGCTATCGAACAGCCACTGGTTGTCACTCGATACGAACATGTCATTCAGGCCGAAGAAACTCGAAAAACCCATGACGGTCTCGTCCGCGGTGCCATCCCCGTTCTTGTCGTAGCTGATGGTCACGTCCCCCGCGGTCGATCCGGTCGTGGAACTGGCCTGGTCCCGGAAGGCCAGGGAATAGTCATTGCTTTTTAAGTCGATGTCGTAGGTGCCCGTGTTGGTATCGTAGGCGAAGGACGCTCCGGTCAATCCGCCACCACTGGAATCGTTCAACCAACTTGATACCCGAGCCGCCACCTGTTCCACCGTCCAAGGGCCGGAAGCGCCCAAGTCGGCTTGGGCGGGGGAGAAGGCGGACCCATCCATGATCGTGCTGAGCGGCGCGGTGGCGGCTTGCGCCCCAGTCTTGTCGAAGACGGTGATCTGGACGTCGCCATTGGTCAGTTCCATGGTTTGGGTACTGGGGGCGATGAACTTGGTGGTGCCGTCGTAGGTGTTGGCCACCGAGGGATAGCTGGTGCCCCGGTTGTTGATCTGGTTGACCGTCTCCTTCAGCTTCGCGGACAGCTCGTCCATCTGCGCCTGGTAGCTGGGGATGGTTTTGTCGCGCATCTCGATCAGGCCAGCGAGCTTGCCTTGGCCGATTTCGGCGGTGATGTCCTGGCCGTTCGCCGTGATGGGGGCGAAGTCCGACCCCCCATAGCTGTCCGTGGCCGAAACCGAAGTCGACGCGGCGTGGCTGACCGTGACCGGGTCGGTATCCAGCAGGGTGGTGCCGCCCGTGGTGTAAATCACCAAGGCGCCTCCAGAACGCTCGAAACTTGTGACGTCGATCAATTTTTGCAAGCCCAGAAGTTCGGTATCCCGCTTGTCTTGCAGGTCCGTTACATCCTGGCCCGAAGCGATGCCCTGGGTAATTTGTTCGTTCAGGGTATCAATGCTGCTCAGGTGGTTGTTGATCTCGGTGACCGAGGAGGCGATGTCCTGATCCGCGTTCAGGCGCATCTCCTGAAGTTTATCATTGATATTGTTGAATTTCTGAGTCAATTCCTGGGCGTAGCGAGTCACTGACAGGTGCTGGGTGGATTTGTCGGGTTCCAGGGAGAGGGTTTCGAACTCCTGGGCGAACAGGCTGATCTTATGACTGATGGAGCTGTTCTCGGCGGGCGTACCGAACAGGTCCTGCATGCGTTGGAAATAGGTGTCCTTGGTGTTCAACTCGGTATAGGTCGCCAGTTCCGAGCGCAGTTCCTCGTTCAGGCCAGCGTTGACACTTCGGGTAATGCCACCGGTTTGCACACCGACGCCCCGGCCATTCAGAACGACACTTTCCGGGTTGAAGGTCTTCCGGGTGTAGCCAACGGTATTGACATTGGCCAAGTTGTGGCCGACCAGATCCAACCCCTTCTGGGAGGTCTGAAGGCCGCTGATGCCGGCGGAAAGTGCGAGATTGAGGCTCATGATCCGGGTTCCTCCCGACGCGCCCTGGGGCGCGGGCACCTAATACTTGGATGAGTCCGACTAAAGGGTTTCGTTGAAGGTCACGGCCTTGCGGTGGGCCTGGGTGGGGTCACCCTCTACCGCGCCGCCTTTGGAATAGGTCGTGGCCCTCCCCAATTCCCGTTCCCTGACCGCGTTCACCACCGCCTTCATCAGGCGATTGGTCGCCTCGATATTGGCCTTCAACTTGCGGCCGTTTTCCCTGGCGAGGGTGTCCAGGATCTTGGCCGCTGCGCGCATGACCTCTCGCTGCTCCTCGTCCAGGTCCAGCAGCAGACGCGGATTGGCATGCACCGCCAGCATCTGTTCCTGGTAGTAGCGGGTCCTGAGAAGTTTGCTTTCCATTAAGGCGCGCACATGCGGAGTATCATGCCGGTCCAGGGCATCGTTCTCCTCGACCAGGACCAAGACCAACTCGGTCATGGCGAAGAGCAAGGATGTGATCTTGGGTCCCACCGTGCCGGGAATTTCCTTGGGCATGGGGGGAGTCGGCACCTTGGGGCGATCCCGACGGATGGCCGTGGGGCGCCGCTTGGTCGGGGGTGCTTCCGCCTTGACCGTGGCCTTGGCGCCTCCGCGCAGGGACCCGCGGGCGGAAGAGGCTTTCTCCACCGGGGGCTTGGCGAGGTCGACCGCCGCCGCTGGCTCGGTCTCGGCGCGCGCGCCCATGCGGCCAGCCACTCGGGAGGTTGGCGATGTCGCGGGTTCCCCCTTGGACGACCCTGCCTTGGAAGATGGGGCCTTGGAAAATGGGACCTGGGGGGACTCCGTCGCGGCCGCCGCGGCCGTGGACCGGCTGGCGAAGGGCGACGATCGGCCGCCGCTGGTGGCGGGAGCCGGGGTGGTGGTCTTGCCTGCGGGGGCCTCGGGTGTCGTTGCGTCCGGCGCGGGGCCAACCGGACCACGGGCGAAAGGGGAGGCGCGGCGAGAGCCGGTGTCGTTGGTGTTCATGGATCAGGCCTCCTGGTTCGCGAGCATCACTTTCATTACGGAATCGGCCACACCGATCCCGCCATTTTTGGTGACCATTTTACCATATTCCTGGACCATCAAGGATCGCCAGGTCTTCTCGGCGGCGCCGCCGCCGAAGGGGCCGTCGGTATCGACGGAATCAAACATGGGCTGTAGCATCTGGGACAGGAACATGGCTTCGAAATCCTCGGCTTTCTCTCGGGCCTTGGTCAGGTCTTGATCTTGACCCTTACCCGAGTTGGCCTGGGCGGCCAGCGTGCCGACCTTGCCCGCCATGGCCGAGGAGAGGGCGTTCATGCCCGTGTTGGTCAGGCTGTCGGTCATCATCACAGCACCTCGATTTCCGCTTGAAGGGCGCCCGCGGCCTTGATCGACTGCAGGATGGAGATCATGTCGCGTGGTCCCACGCCCAGGGCGTTCAGACTGTTGACCAGATCCTGCAGGTTCACGCCGCCGTCGACCACGGTCAGTTTGTTGTCCTTGCCCTCGTCCACTTGGATGTCGGTGCGGGGGACTTCAACGGTCTGGCCCACCTCGGCGAAGGGGGACGGCTGGGACACCTGGGGGGTCTCGGTGACCCGAATGGTCAGGTTGCCTTGGGCAATGGCCACGGTATTGATGCGGACGTTCTCACCGATCACGATCGTGCCGGTGGCTTCATCGATAACAACCCTGGCCGTGACGTCCGGTTCCACCATCAACTGTTCGATATCGGTCATCAAGGCAACAACGTTGCCTTGATAGGGGCCGGAGACCCGCACCAGGACCGTTCCCGGATCAAGGGTGCGGGCCTGCTCGGTGCCCAGGAAGGCGTTGATCGCCTGGGTTATCCGGCGGGCGGTGGTGAAGTCGGGATTACGCAGGGCCACCTTGACGCTTTCCATGCTGCCCAGGTCGAAGGGGACTTCCAGTTCGACCAGGGCGCCGTTGGGGATGCGACCGCTGGTGGGCACGCCTTTCTGAACGGTGGCGGCGGCGCCCTGGACTTTAAAGCCGCCCACTTGGACCTGACCTTGGGCGACGGCGTAAACCTCTCCATCGGCGCCAATCAGCGGGGTGACCGCCAGGAAACCGCCCTGCAGGCTGGTCGACGTGCCCAGCGCGCTGATCGTGACGTCGATCCGCGAGCCCTGGCGGGCGAAGGGGGGCAGGGTGGCGGTCACCATGACCGCGGCGACGTTGTCCGGCTGCAGTTTGCCTTCACGGGTGTTCACGCCCATGCGTTCCAGCATACCGATCAGGGATTCCTTGGTGAAAGTGACACTGTCCAGGTCGTCGCCGGTCCCATTCAGGCCCGCGACCAAGCCATAGCCGACCAGGATGTTGTCGCGCACACCCTCGAAGTCGGCGACGTCCTTGATTCGCGAGGCCGCCTGGGCACCGGAGATCGGCAGCACGGCGATCACGGCGACAACGGCCAGGGACCGGGCCACCCATCGACTCGCCTTGGCGATTCGATGGGTGGGGCGCTCTGTCTTCAATGTCTTGATCCTGGACAGCATGGCCGTGATCCGATTTGGCTTGTTTGATCCGATTTCATCTCGGCGCCTTCCGGCACCGAACCTTTTTTTATATGGCACCAAAGGCGCCGGGTGCGTCGAATGGACCGACGCGGTTCCTATCATGCGAAGGGCGTGCCAAAAATCCTGCCCAGGGAAACCCAGTCAATGGGCGGGTTTCCCATGGGGCGGTGGGGTAGGGGGGAGGCTGAATGGGCAGAATCTGCCGAGTGGGGAGCCGGAATTACCCCTTTCGCCGATTCCCCTTGGCTCCTACAGTAAGGTCAAGATCTACCCTGTTTCGATGGTGGCCGCTCCCCCGGAGTGGCCTGGGATGGAAGGACCCGCGCTCCCATGAAAGTTGGCGGCATACGGACCGGCGAAACCCGGTCCACCAAGAAGTCCGACAAGGGCGGCAAGGCGGAAAAAGGCGCCTTTGACCGCGAATTGCGGGGCATTCTGGATGGTGACGAGGCCGTGCCGCTGGAAGGGGCTGGCCCCCTGTCGGGTGTCGATGGTCTGCTCGCCCTGCAGGAAACCGGGGGTGTCGGCCCCACCGGCGACCGGGAAGGGCGCCGCCGTCATGTCCAAAGGGGAACGCGCATGCTCGACCAGTTGGAGAAGGTGCGCCTGGGCCTGATCGACGGGGTGATCCCCAAGGCGGAATTGGTGTCCATGGCCCGGACCCTTCGGGAAAACCGGGAGCCCACCATGGACCCCAAACTCACCGCGGTGATGGAGGAAATTGAGTTGCGGGTGGAAGTGGAACTGGCCAAATTGACCCGCCGTTAGCCGGCTCCGCCTTCGAACGGTTCGGAAGGCACCGCGGTAGATCCATGGATTGATTTGAAAAATTCCTTTCCCGATACCGAAGTTAAGAGACTTGCGGCGCGGGGGCTATCCCCCTATATTCCCGCGGCATCCGAAGGGGTGCCTTACTTTTGTGATTCAGCCGTGGTGGAGTATCTGGGATGGCCGTGACACTTCCGCCGGACTATAAACCGTCCGACGACGAGCCGTTCATGAACGAGACGCAACGGGAATACTTCCGGCATAAACTGCTGCGCTGGAAGGGTGAGCTGCTGCGCGAAGCCGAGGAAACCCTGGAGAGTCTCCAGGAAGGCGGGCTTCAGGAAGCGGACATCGCCGACCGGGCATCGACCGAGATGGACCGGACCCTGGAATTGCGGACCCGTGATCGTGCGCGTAAACTGATCGCCAAGATTGAAGCGGCGATTGGCCGGATCGAGGACGGATCCTACGGCTATTGCGAGGAAACGGGCGAACCCATTGGTCTGCGCCGTTTGGAAGCCCGCCCCATCGCCACCTTGAGCCTGGAAGCCCAGGAGCGCCACGAGCGCATGGAACGGACCCACAGGCAGGACTGAATTTGAGCAAGGCCCGAATTTGAGCAAGGCCCGAATTTGAGCAAGGACTGAATTCAGTCTGGCCGCGACCTAAGCGGCGAGCACGAAAAACGGCGCGCAATACCAATCGGGCGCCGTTTTTCGTGACCGGGACGGCAGCGGGGGGCGCGATCAGCCGCGCTGTCACGCCCGCCAGGATTTATCCTTCGGCCCGAGCCTTGCCTTCCAGCAGCCCTTCGGCGATCTGCAGGTTGGTGTTGATCAGCGATTCCACGGTATCGGCGACGAAGCCGTCGCGCATTTCGAAGGTCTTCTGGGCGGCGTAATGGCTGAGCTGGATCAGGTTGTCCTTCACTTCCTTGGGGAGCTTGTTTTCATCCTTGGAAACGAGGGTTCGAATCGCCACCCATAGTTGGAGGTTCCGGTCCAACGCGTCGGCAAGCGCGATGTCGTCCTTCTTCTCCAGCGCCTGGGACATGGCGACGGCGGCTTCTGTCAGGGCGTAGGCGTCGTCCTCGAGCATTTGAATATTGGTTGCACCGTCAACGGACATGCGAGACCTCCCATTGTGCCGAAGGGCTTCCCGAATGGAAATTTGGGGGCCTCTCGAGCTTTAGTTGGATGACCTTGGGAAAGCTGGGCTTTTTTAGGGGTTCCTGGCCAAGCCAAGGGGAAACTCTTTGACTATACCACGGCCTGTTAGGGAACTGAATCCTTTAAAAGGTTGTCTTATGCCGAGGTGGCGCTCCAGATTTTCTCACTCCAACCCGGCGGTGGGCTTCCCCCGATTCCCCGGCGATCCACCGCCGAAAGGCAAAAAAAAGCGGGGGATCGCTGGGTGATCCGCCGCCGAAAGGCATAAAAAAGCGGGGGATCGCTGGGCGATCCGCCGCCGAAAGGCATAAAAAAGCGGGGGATCGCTGGGCGATCCCCCGAAAGGTGCTTCCCGAGACGGGAGGCGGTTTCCCGTCGCCCGTCTCGGGAAGTCGGATCAGAACGGAAAGAGAATGTCGTAGACTTGCTGGCCATAGCGCGGTTCCACCATGTCGGAAACGCTGCCCCGGCCGCCGTAGCTGATGCGGGCCTCGGCGATCTGGTGCCAGTAAATCGTATTGTCCGAACGGATGTCCTCGGGCCGGATCACGCCCGTGACGGTCAATTCGCGGAGTTCGCCGTTGACGCGCACTTCCTGCTTGCCAGCGAGGACCATATTGCCGTTGGGCAAAATCTGCAGCACGACCGCGGCCAGGCGCATGCTGACGGTCTCGGACCGGGTGATGCCGCCCTTCCCGGTATGGTCGCTGCCACTACCGAAAGAGGTCAGGCTCTCCGGATCAATGCCATCGGGAAGAATGTTGGCGAGTTGGGCCTCGTAGCCGAGGAAGGCCGTGAGATTGGCGCTTTCGCTATTGTCCCGGGTCCGGGAGATATCACTGGCGAAGGCGGCCTTCTCGCCGGAGATGTCCACGATCACCGTCAGGATATCTCCGACCTCTCCGGCCCGCTGATCCTTGAAAAAGGCCCGGGAGCCCGGGCGCCAGAGGCTGTTGGGATTGGGCTGGGCCACCACCGGCGCGGGCATGGGCATGCTCACGGGGCTGTAGTCCTTCTTCAGGGTTGGGTTTTCCAACTCGCTCAAGCGCGGAGGCTGGCCGATTTCGGACAGGCGCTTGAAGGTGGTGCAGGCACCGAGGGAGCCCAGGGCCGCGACCAGGAACGTTACTTTGACGAGTGACTTGAGGGTGGGGGTGGCGAACATTGATCCGATCCTTTTCTTGTTTTCCAGTCCAGCCTTTCGCCCTGTTTCGGGTCTTGGCCGTTTGATCCGGAAGGCCCGTTTTCGGGCTTTTGATTGGTTTTCCTTTCTTCACCGCCAGCGACCGGCTGGCGGGAGTCCTTGTCTTACCACCAGCTACCGGCTGGCGGTCTGGGCCACCCCGATACCGGGGGTATGGACAATGACCCGGTTGGGGCCCGCCACGGTGGCGAGAACGACTTGGTTCGATCCGGTGTTGGAGACCCGCAGGGTTTCGCCCTGTCCCGCCGCTTCCATGGCCCGACCCTGGGCGGTCAAGGACATGCCCGGCATCCGTAATTCCATGGTGACCAGTGCCCCCTTCTCCACGACCGTGGGATTGACCACGGCCGATATCCGCACCGGTTCGCCATCGCGTAGGAATGTGCGGGGCGAATGGCCAATCAGGCTTTCGGCGTCCAGTATCGCGTCCTTAGGCAAGCGGTCGACGCGCACCCGGATGTATTCCAGGTCATGGGCGTCGATCACCTCGGTTCGGGACAGGCGGCGCAGGGGGACGGGGACGTCACGGGTGGCGATGATCCGGCCCGACAGACGGAGGTATTCGGCCTCCGGCGATCCGATGGGCGCCTCGATCATGGCCGAGAAGCGGCCGGTGGAGGGATCGTACTGATCCTCCGACACGCCGATGTCCATGGGCACGTCGCTGGGAATGGTCAGGGTTCTTTGGGCCGTCGAAAGGTGGATTTCTCCATCTTGCGGGGCTCCATGACGCTTCAGGGCTTGGCGCAGGGCGGCCAGAATGTCCTCGGTGGGGACGGTCACGCCCGGGCGAGTGACCACGGCCTGGACGAAGGAGCCCTGGGGATGCCAGTCCAGGTCGTTGGCTTGGGCTGTGCGGGTCAACCATTCGGCATCCAGGATGGCGGCGCGTCCGGCTTGCGGTGCCCGGGCCACGGGGATGGAGGCCCGGTCGCCCACGCCGGTGAACAAGTCGCCCAGGGTGATATAGGGACCCTCCACGTCCGAGGCGCGGATCAGGTTGACCGGTTGACCGGGCGCGAGCAGCGCTTCGACCGGATCGACCGTTGATAGGATGTCCGCGGGAACCTCGTTGGCCCAGGCGGGTGACACGGCGCCCCCAGTCATTTGAGCCAGGGCGGAGGTCAACCCGATCAGGGCCAAGCGGGCAAGGCGAATGCCAGAGGTCCGGAACCGGCGATGGCCGAGACTGGGGCCGAGACTGGGGCCGAGATTGGCGCTGAAACGGGGGATGAAACGGGGGTTGGTCATGGTCTGGGTCTCCCTGCCGCGGGTGGTCTTAGGACTTCAGCCGCGAAACGGTGGACATCATCTCGTCGGAGGTGGAGATCACCTTGGAGTTCATCTCATAGGCCCGTTGGGCGCTGATCAGCTCCGTGATTTCCGAGACCACGTTGACGTTCGATGTCTCCAAAAAGCCTTGTAGGACCGTACCGTAGCCTGTGGAGCCGGGGGTGCTGGTGGTGGGTTGGCCCGAGGCCGCGGTCTCCAGGAAGTAGTTGTCACCAATCGCGTTCAGCCCGGCTTCATTGGCGAAAATGGCGGTGCTGATCTGTCCGGCGGAGGACTGGGTCGTGGTGCCGTCGAGAGTGTAGGTGACCTCGCCGGAGGTATTGACGGTAATGGAGGTCGCCGCGGTGGGTATGGCGCTGAGACCGGACACCCGGTAGCCGTCGTGGGTCACGACCTCGCCATCGGCGGAAAGCTGGAAGGATCCGTCCCGGGTATAGGATGTCTCGCCCGACGGCATCTCGATCTGGAAATAGCCCGGGCCTTCCAGGGCCAGATCCAGGGAATTGTCGGTGTTGAGCATGCTGCCTTGTTCGGTGATGCGATAGACCGCCGCGGTCTTCACACCCAGGCCAAGTTGTACACCGGTGGGAACGATGGTGCCCGTATCCGAGGACGTCGAGCCCGCCCGCCGCAGGTTTTGGTACAGCAAGTCGTGGAATTCCGCCCGCCGACGGGTATAGGCGGTGGTGTTCATGTTGGCGATGTTGTTGGAGATAACCTCGACGTTGGTCTGCTGGGCCAACATGCCGGTCGCGCCGATGTTCAAGGATCGCATGGTTCTCTTCCCTCTTTTGCGTCGCGGCCCATGGCTTAGTTATTGGTACCGGAGAGCACGCCGTAGGCATTGCCTTGCCTGTCGTGCTCCATCTCGATCAGGTTGTTGGCGGCCTCGTAGGCCCGCTGAACCTGGATCATGTGGGTCATTTCCACGATCGGATTCACGTTTGACTTCTCGATCATGCCTTGCTGCAATTGGGCATCGGTGGCGGGCTTGGCTTCCATGTCGCCCGCGTCCAGCAACCCACCGGCGACCCGCTCCATCTTGTAGGGTTCGTCGAAGGTCACCAGGCGGATCTTGCCGACCTGCCCGTTCTCGGTGGAAACGGTGCCGTCCGAGGCGATGGAAATCTGGGTTTCATTGGGAGCCAGGATTAACGGGGTGTTGGCTTCAGTCATCAGGGGCAGGCCTTCCGCGGTCACCACTTGGCCGTCGGGGTTCATGGTGAAGCGCCCGGCCCGGGTGTACATGGGGCCAACCTCGTCCCGCACCTCGAAATAGGCGTCTCCCTCGATGGCCAGATCCAGGGGGTTGCCCGTTTGCTCAAGCGCACCGGGGCTCGTGTCCCGATAGGACCCCTTGTCTTGGGTGAAGGCCAACTTCTCCGGCAGGCGCTGCTCGCTGTCCCGGGTTCGGACCAGAAACTGGGAAAACATCGGTTGCTCGCCCTGGTATCCCGTCGTGTTCATGTTGGCGAGATTGTTGGCGACCATGTCCAACTCCCGCCACAGGCCCATCTGACGCGACAGCGCGATATAGGATGTATTTTCCATCGTTCGATCCGTTCCGTCCTGTCTCTTCTCTCTTCCGCCTGGGCTCGATCTGTCCCCGTTTACGGTTTGGGACCAGAAGTGGGGGGGCGTCCAGGTGGTTGGATCAGGTACATGCACTGGGCGTGCCAACTCAGCATATTTTTTTTATTCAATGAGTTAGCTGTTGCTCGCGGGGGGGTGTTCCGGGAGGCGGGGGTGGGTTGCTGCCGAGTGGAGGCGGCAAAAAACTCCCACCGAAGGGCAATCCTCAATATCTTCTTAACGAAGGCGACCTAGGGTAAGCTCATGGTACGGGAAAGCGACAGGTGTCCCAGGGGGCGCGGAGCCCCTATTCATTTATTGGACCGCTAGGACGGAACGGGCGCATGGCCGAAGACGATCTGGAAGAGGACTTCGAAGACGACGCCGAAGGGGAAGGCGGCGAGGGCGGTAAGGGACGTGGCAAGAAGAAGCTGATCCTTCTGATCCTGTTGCCCCTGTTGCTGGTTATCGGTGGCGTGGCCGGGGCCTATTTCGCCGGACTGATGGACCCCGTCCTGGCCATGTTCGGCGGTGACTCGGAGGCGCCGCCGCCCGAGGAGGGGACGCCTTCGGCGGAAGGTGGCCAAGGCGTGGTCGGAGGGGAGGGCGCCATTTTCTACGATCTGGATCAGATTGTCGTGGACCTGAATTCCAGCGGTCGCCGTCGGTCCTATTTGCAGATGCGATTGAGCCTTCAGTTGGAAAGCCAGCAGGATGTTCTGCGGGTGGAGGAAGCCATGCCCCGTATCATGGACAATTTTATTACCTTCCTGCGGGAGTTGCGGCTTGAGGATCTTCAGGGCACCGCGGGGATGTACCGCATCCAGGAAGAACTGTTGATCCGGGTGAACAATGCCGCGGCTCCGGCCCGGGTGAAGGACGTCTTGTTTAAGGAAATGTTGATCCAGTAGGCGTAGTCAGTATGGGTCAAGAACCGCTTTCCAGATCAAAGGGCGTTGAACGGCTATCGATGTGACGCGAGACCTTTGATTTGGTTTCATTGAATCGAGCGTTTTGTGGCGCCGGAAATCCGGGTTCGCCTTTCAGCAAAGCGCTCTCGTTTCTTCAGGACCTTGAGGAGTTGCCATGGTTCCGGCCGACGAGGATCCGCAAAAGGAAGTCTCGCCCGAAGACGAGGCCGCCATGATGGCCGAATGGGAGGCCATGATGGGCGCGGACGGGGAGGGTGACGTCGACGGTGGCAAAGCCGCGACCGCCGCCGATGGCGGCGGCGGGGG
>JAIOYK010000103.1 GCA_021741145.1 Rhodospirillum sp.
GCACCGACACCCGCGGTTTATGCCCCCCCCCTTCCTCCGCGGTCAGGCAGAGCACACCACCGGACTGGGATACCGCGATCCACCGTCCGCGATAGAGCACCCGGGTCTCCAGGCTCCGGATCCGGTCGGTCATGCAGGGATCGAAGTGGAGCAGACCGTCAACCTCCTCCAACCCCAGGAAACAGCGCTGAACGAGGTCCACCGATCCGGCCATGGCCGCCAGGTGAATCCCTTCCTTGGTCGTTCCGCCTTGGATGTCGGTCACGTCGCTCATCAGGGCCTTCTTGAAGTAGTCCCAGGCCAGATCCGGGTGGCTGCGGGCCATGACCCAGGCGTGGACGACAAAACTCAGCGTCGATCCATGGGAGCAGCGGGCCAGATAGTATTCGATGTTCCGCGCCCACATTTCCGGCGTCACCGGCGGATAGCCCAGATCCTCCATCACCACGGAGATTTCCTCGCGGGAGAAGAGATAGAACAGCATCAGCACGTCGGCTTGTTTGCTGACCTTGTAATTGTTGGCGTGGTCGCCCTCGGTCTCCAGGATCCGGTCCAGGCGATGGATATCGCCATATTTGGCGCGATAGCCCACCCAGTCGAATTCCTTCAGGGTCTCGTAGCCGTCGAACTGGCTGATGATGTCGCCATCGTGGAAGGGCACATACATCGACCGGCCCATATCCATCCAGTGGGCCAGTTCCCGTTCGGTCATCCCCTGACGTTCCATCACGCCCCGACGGTCCTCCGCCGGGAGTCCCGCCAGCACCCGAGGCGTCGTGGCGAAAAGCCAAGCGCAGAGCACATTCGTATAGGCGTTGTTGCGCAGACCCGGCTCGTCGGGACGGCCCGGGAACCCGTCGTGGAACTCGTCCGGCCCCATGACCCGATGGATCTCGTAGCGCCCCGTCTCCGGATTGAACCAAGCGAGCGAGGCGAAGAAGCGGGCGATCTCCACCAGCAGCGGGGCGGCCTCCCGGATCAGAAAGGCACGATCACCGGTCACCCGGGCATGGCGATGGGCGTTCCAGGCGATGGCAAGGCTGACATGGCGCTGGACCCAGGTGTTGTCGGGCAGCCAGCGCCCTGAATTGGGGTTGAGGTGAAGGAGTTGGCTCTCTTCCCGCCCGTCGCTGCCACTCTGCCAGGGGAACATGGCGCCGCGCAGGCCATCGGCGGCGGCGGCGGCCCGGGCCTTGGGCAGGCGCCGGGTGCGGTATTTTATGGTCGCCGCGGCGATCTCCGGGATGCCGTAGTCGAGCACCGGCAGAATCATCAACTCGTCCCAGAAGACATGGCCCCGGTAGGCCTCCCCATGCCAGCCGCGGGCGGGGACGCCGATATCCAGGTCGGTGGTATGGGGCGACAGGGATTGCAGCAGATGGAAGAGATGGAGACGCAGGACCGGTTGGACCTGGGCGTCCCCGCAGTCCATGGTGATGTCCACCATGGTCCAAAGATGGCGCCAAGCGGCCCCATGGCGGGCCTTGAGCGTGGCCCCGTCCGGAGCGGCGGCGATGGCTTCCAGGGCCGACAGCGCCGGATCGGTGATCGCCCGGTCCCGGCCCGTATAGAGGACCACGACCTTCTCCACCGCCAGGGTCTCCCCATCGGCGAGGGACGCCGAGGCCACCTTGGCGCAGCCCGTGGACCAGACCGTGTCCGCCAGGGCTACCTTCCCCGGCGCCGAGACCACGCGCAGGTCGGCGGCGAGGGCGACGCGCAGGTTGGATTGGGTGAAGCGGGTCACCAGCAGCGCCAGGGTTTCCCCCACCGCCTTGCCTTGGCCGTCGTCGAGCGCCTTGCATGTCGCCTCTTCCACCGTCAGGTGACGGCATTCGAGATCGCGGTAGCGGGCCACGCCCCAATTGCGGACATTTCCCTCCAGGCGGGCGAACAAACGGACCGTCCCAGACCAACCCACCGCCGTAACCGACAGGTGTTGGATGGCAAGATGCATGTCGTCCATGGAGACGAGGCGTTCGGCCTCGATGGAGATTCGGCGGCCCTTTGGGTCCTGGATCAGGGTCTTCTGGCGGAGCACCCCGGCCTTCAGATCCACCTCCTGGGTATTTTCCAGGATCCCGGCGGTGAGGGGATCCAGGGACTGGCCGTCCAGCACGATGTCGATGGCCGACCAATCGGGCAAGGCCACCAGATCCTCGTTCTCCACCCAGCGGTCCGCCACCTTGGTCCGCGCCCGGTTATAGCCCCCGGACAGGTAGGTCGCCGGGTAGTGGACCGCATCGTCGGCCGAGACCCAGGGAAAGGCGCCCCGGCTGCAGAAATAGCCGTTGCCCAGGGCGCAGAGGGCCTCTCGCAACCCCTGTTCCGCGTCGTTGAACCCCTCGTAGCGCAAAGTCCAGTCGGTCATGGTTGCCCCCTCCCCGTCTCTTTTTGTCGTACGGATTGATCCCGCGTCACCCGCGATAGGCGTTAGTCGACCATCACCTCGAGCAGGCGATAAACCGCCTCCGGATTGGTGACTCGGAAATGAGCATGGGTCAGGCGCCCCGTTCCGTCCTCCTCTGGCCCGGCAACCACGATGCCGATACCTCCGACGGAGGGTAGGACCTTGAAGGCGTCTTCGTCCGTAACGTCGTCACCGAAGAACATGGGAACCTTGTCCTCGCCATCCAAATCCAGGACCGTCCTCAGGCGCAGCACGGCCTTTCCCTTGTCCCAGTCGATATCGGGTTGGAATTCGAATATCTTCTTACCGGTCTTTTCCTTTACGCCGTCCAAGGCCTTGACCCGGTCCAGGCAGGCCCGGAAGGCTGGATAATCGTCGTCGGCCACCATGCGGTAATGGGCGGCGATGGAGAATTTCTTGCGTTCGATCAGAGTCCCCTTGATGGGATCCAACCCCTCGTGGAGCATCACCGCCACCTGGTCGAGCAAGGTCACATGGTCGCCCAGGCCGTCCAAGGCAATTTCGCCCTGACCGGGAATGCGGATATCGAATCCATGGGATCCGGCGTAGATCAAATCGGGAAGCCCCACCATGGCCTCCACGTCGGCGCGATCCCGGCCGCTGACCACGGCGACGGGCAGCTTGGCCGCCAGGGCCCGAACGGCCTCCCGCCCCTCGGGGGACAGGATCGCATCCTTGGGGCGGTCGCAGATGGGGGTCAGGGTCCCGTCATAATCCAGAAACAGGACCGGTGTCCGCCCCGCCAGCGCCGCCCGAAGGGCCGCGCCATCGGCCAGGGCATCGGGTAGGGATTCGATCGGTGTGGCGCGTGTGGCGGATGCGGCGAATGTTGCCGTCTCGTCGGTCATGGCAGGAACTCTCCTAGATCACTTACAACACAATGGGCGCCAGCGGCACGCAGCGCCTCTTCCCCGGCTCCCCGGTCGACACCGACCACCAAACGGAACCGGCCCGCGGCTCCCGCGACGACACCGGAGACGGCATCCTCGACCACGCAGGAGGCTTCGGGCGTCACCCCCAACAGGGCCGCGCCGCGTAGGAAAGTATCCGGCGCGGGCTTGCCGGGCAGGCCCTCCTCGACGGCGCGCAGACCATCAACCATGGCATCGAACAGGTCGGACAGACCGGCCCGGTCGAGAACCGGCCCGCAGTTCTTGGAGGACGATACAACCGCCACCCGTCCCCCGGCCTGCTTGAAGGCACGGATGACGGCGACGGCGCCGTCGAAGATCGTCACCCCATCCCGCCCAAGGGCCGCGCGGAACAAAATATTCTTCCGAGCACCCAGACCACGGATGGTCTCCGCCTCGGCGGGGTCCTCGGGCGTGCCCCAGGGCAGAACGATATTCCGGGAGCGCAAGAAGCTGTCCACCCCGTCATAGCGGGGTTTGCCATCCACCAGGGCGATGTAATCCTCGGCCAGGGAAAAGGGAATGAACGGTTCCCCGTCCCGGGCGGCGCGGTCCTTCAGATAGCCGTCGAACAGGTCCTTCCAGGAGGTCGCGTGGACTGAGGCGGTATCGGTCACCACCCCGTCAAGGTCGCAAATCAAGGCGTCGAGGCCCAGGGAGAACAGATCGGGCCTGGACTCATCCCCTGGGGATGTCCCCTTCGGGTCGGTCATGGGAGTGCCATCGATCGGTCGGACCCGCCTCCCGAAACGGGGCACGCCAGGAAGGCGGCCGTTATCCCGGAGGGGATTGGCTTCGCGAGCCGAGCCCAACCCCTTTTAATAGGGGTGATTGCCATGAAGGAACGCCCGAAGGACGCCCCCGCGATGGGGAAACTATAGGCAATTCCCGGGACAATGGCACCCCCCTCCCGGAAAAACCCTTTTATGACAGAGGAAAACGATCCGTCAGGAGGCCTCGTCGCCACCCTGCTTGGCTTTCCACGCTTCCAATTTCCGGGCCCGCCAGTTGTCGGCGAAGTCCTTGGCGGCCGCGGCCTGCTTGGCCTGTTCCGCGCGCACCTTGTCCATCCGGGTCTGATAGGCCACGTCGACCGCCTTGGCCCGCGCGATGGCTTCCCGCGCCTGCCGTTCGGCGACGGCGTCGAACCGGGCTTGCCGTTTCTTGGCGTCGTACTGGTAGTAAAATCCCTCGTAGGGTCTGGCCAGACTGAACAGGGTGTTGGAGGACGGGATGGCGACATCGGTCACCAGGGAAGCCAGTTCCACCCGGTCGTCGACGGAGGTCTTGGCTTCCGCCCAGGCCTCGTTGATCTTCTTGGCGTAGCGGGCGGCGTATTCGGGGGTCTTGGAGTGGTAGGCGGTTACGGCCTTGGCCCAATCGCCCGTTTCCTTGTACAAGCGTTTCAGGAAGTTGACGGCGTAGGCCACGTTGGCGGCGGGGTCCATGGCTTCATCCAATCCCCCCCCAAAGGCATCGCCATGGTAGCGCAGGTTCACCTGCATGCAGCCGACGTCAATATTGCGAACGCCCTGGGCCTGAAGGACCCGCACCGCCTCAAGGGCGGCGACCTTGGTCGGGTAAAATGTACCCTCCCCCCCCGAGGTGACCGTCCAAGGCCAGGCAATTCTTGCCTTCAGGTCCTGGTCCCAGCGGCCGCTTTCCACCAGGGAAATGGCGGTCAGCATATGCTCGGGGAAGCCTTCCTCCCGATTCTGGGAGAGGGTCTGGGCGGCGCAAAGGGCCCGCGCCGGTGTCTCCGCCCGCGCCGAAGAGCCCGGAAATCCAAGGATTCCCGTCAGGATGAGGGAAAAGGCCGTGGCAAGAATGGGGGACATGAAACCTGACATGATGGATTTCCCGGTCGGTGGAAGGCCTCCACCCAACCCGGCGGAAACCTGATGAGGTCCACCCCACTCCTAGCAATGGCCGTGCCATCAAGACCCTCATATCGCGTGTCCTTTCGTGAACAGTGTGTTTCCTGAACATCGAAATCGTTGCACCCAACGAAACGCCGCGAGATACGAAAGTTTCATTCCGAAACAGCAGGAAATGAGAAATATTTGGAACTATTTTTCAGCAATCTCATAATTTCGAGACACCCCCCTGCCATCGGTCATTCAAAACCGAGAAACATGTGGCCAAGGGCGTCTCTGGATCATCCATAAGCACTTGAATAGCGCGCTGAATTGGGGTTAGATATTGCATTGCAGCAACGGTCGTATGGACGTCCCGCGCTGTTCTTGGACGTTTCCTCCCTGAACTTGGGCCGTGGGCAACCACGGCCCCTTTTTTTGGCTCGTCCGGGAAATCCGGGGTTGGAGTTTCTTCCGGTGGGGTTTTGATTTTTCCGCCCTGCCCGCTTAAGCGGTTTGGACGAGCCCTGAATGAGCGCGAGCACGATTCCCGCGTATCCCAGATGACCCGCCTTTTAATCCAAGGGCGTTCGGACTGGATCCGAGAGTTTATCCGATGCAGTGCCCGGATTCTTGAAGGCGTCCACCGATGGAATTGATCAATTGGCTCCCTTCCCGAAGCCTTCACTTAACAGAACAGTCAATTGACGGAAGCTTTCAGATGGCGTAATGAACACTTGCAATGTACCAATGGTTGCGACGACTTTTCCGTCAGTATGATGGGAAGCAGAGAGACGGTCTGCTGACTTAAGCGGACTTAAATTGCGTCTGGCAGCTTTGCGCGCATTGCCCTAACCAAACTGGAACAATGCCCACCATCCGCGACCAAGGCTTGCCGTTCACCATCTCGAAGAAAGACCGACGAAGACAGCAAAGGCTCGTTATGACGCTCGTATTGTAAACGAGTTGAATGTCAATCTCGTCTTCCATGGCCGACGGAGATTGGGTGATGCCTTTGGCGATTATACGTTTGAAACAGTCCTTTCCGTTCAGGGAATTCATGAAAACCAAATGATGAGCGACAAGGAACCCGACATTAAAAATTTTATTCCTGATGGCAAAGTCAATGTCATCGGAATTCAATACCGAACATTCCTATGGAGAAAAATATGACCTGGTTTTTGCACGTTGTTTCAAAAAACTACGCGAACTTTCAAGGACGCGCGAGCAGACCAGAATATTGGTGGTTTGCATTGTTTTATTTTGTTATTGTTATCGCCCTGTCTTTTGTTGATGTTTTTGTGTTAGGGGCAGATGATTCTGGATTTAGCATTCTCAGTACAATTTTCTCCCTTGCCTTGCTTCTTCCATCTCTTGCTGTCGCTGTCCGTCGCCTTCATGATACCAATCGGACGGGTTGGTGGCTGCTCATTGGGATCATCCCATTGATTGGCTTTGTGGTTATGGTGGTCTTTCTCGTTTCGAAGGGGACGGACGGATCCAACAAATTCGGCGACAAGCCGTCCACCACTCCAGGCGACGCTCAAGCCTGATCCATATCATCCTTCGCATGTCGATGACCTCCCCCGTCTCGCGCGCGGCCCATGGGCACGGACCAAGAGGCTGGGTTGGACCCCATGCATCTTGGTCCGACGCCGTGGTCCGGACATTTTTCCGCGACGGCGTGAGAATGACGCTATCCGTCCGCGAAGCACGATTGAGAATTTGAAACCCGTGACCGTTCTTCAACGAACCCGAAGGAACGAACCTTCCGGCCCGTCAACCCTTCGCCTATTCCGCGCTCCGCGCGCGATACCTCGTGGAATCCGGCAAGAGGAACAGCGGGGAAATGGCGCCCAAGGTCCCCGTCAGAGTGGTCAGGACCTCCTTCAAGCCATCAAACCCGCCATTGGGCTTGTGGGTCACTTCATCCATATAGAGATCCCGGGCCAATTCGATTTGCAGAACATGCAACCCCGAATCCGGGCGCCCATAGTGGCCCGTGGTGAAGCCGCCAGCATAGGGCACATTCCGGGCCACCCTTAGGCCAGAGGCCCGGATGACCGACTCCGCGGCCTCGATGACTTCCGGGGCGCAAGATCGCCCATGGCGATCCCCCAGGACCACCTGGGCGGTATAGGCCGGATTGCCATGGGTGACCGATGGCATGGAATGGCAATCGAGCAACAGGCAATAACCGAACGTCTCCTGGGTTTCCCGGATCAGGGTCGACAAGGCGGCGTGATAGGGACGGTAAATCCCCTCGATCCGGGCCTCGGCCTCGGCATAGGGCAGCTTGTGGCCATAGATCTCCGCCCCGCCACCGACCATCCGCGCGACGGTGCCAAGCCCCGAGGCGACCCGGGGACTTCTCACGTTGGCGTAGGGTGGCAGGGGATCGGAGAACATGTCCGGATCCAACTCGTAGGGTTCCCGGTTCAGGTCGAGGAAGGCCCGGGGGTAGAGGGCCCGCAGCAGGGGTGCTCCCAAACTTGGCCCGGCGCCGAACAGCACATCGACAAAGGTGTCTTCGGATCGGCGCAGGCTCTGGTCGTCCAGGATGGATTGGCGGCGGAAGGAATCGGGATAAAAGGTCCCCGAATGGGGAGAGGCCAACACGAGCGGTAAGGTCCGACGCTTCGGCGCGCGGACCTCGAATGGCGGGCATTTCCCCGCGGAGCTCATGGGTTTTCCATCCATCCCATGACTATACCCCGGTCACTTGGTCTCCTCCAACCGATGAAATGGACGATAGACACCGGCTTGCCGGCGCGCGCGTGGGGGAAAGGAAAAAAGATGCGCCATCCGGAGAAAAAAGGCACTTGCATTACGTCCGCGCCACGGGTAAAAGCTGGCCTCCCCGGACGAAACAACCCGTATCGACCGGCGGGACGGAGGCTTCGGCCAAGCCGTCGGGACGGAGGCTTCGGCCAAGGTCCCAAACCCCGACAGGGGGCGCGTAGCTCAGCGGGAGAGCACCTCGTTGACATCGAGGGGGTCACTGGTTCAATCCCAGTCGTGCCCACCAATTCGACCCCCGGGGCAGAGATGGCGTTTCGCCAATCCGCTCCGGGGGTTTTTTGTTTTCACCCACCCAGGTGAATGGGGAACGGACCGAAGCGGTCCTCCTCCGACCAAGCAAGTCAGTCGTGGCTGTATTTTTCTGTTCAGGGCTTCGGAAGAGGGTCCCCACGCCCCATTTGGAACGGGGTCCTTCACGCCCCCGCGCCAATACCGCTGGAGACATTCGGTCTATGGATGTGAAGCAACTAACCTATTTCATCGCCGTGGCCGAGGAACTGAACTTCAGCCGGGCGGCGACGCGTCTGAACATGGCCCAGCCTCCCCTCAGCCGTCAGATCGCCCAACTGGAACAGGGTTTGGGAGTCAGCCTGTTTGACCGCGGCCGCAACCAGATCGCCCTGACACAAGCCGGAGCAACCCTATTGGAGGGAGCCCGCGACATCCTGAGACGCGTGGAGCGAACCGAATGGGAAGTCAAGCGCGCGGGCGAGGGAACCTCCGGTCGCCTGCGCATATCCTTCGTGGGGTCGGCCACCTACGGGGTTCTGCCCAATATCATCAAGGCCTTTCGTCTGTCCTTCCCGGACGTCGAATTGGCCATGTCGACCATGAACAACGCTGAACTGCGGAGATCGCTGATCCAGCGGGAAATCGACATCGCCGTGGCCCGCCCCTCCCTGCGTGACGTGCAGTTGAAGGAACAAGCGCTCTGGCGCGAACCCCTGATCGTCGCCATGGCCGAAACCTCGCCTTTCGCCACGGTACCCAAGGTGAAGCTGTCCGACTTGCACGCCGAGACCTTCGTCCTTTACCCCAGCCGCCCCCGCCCCAGCTTCGCCGACGAGGTGCTGGACAACTGCCGGAACGAGGGCTTCACGCCCCCCCATCAGGTCATGGCCACGGACTTCCAGACCACCATCAGCCTCGTCTCCGTCGGCGTCGGAGTCTCCCTGGTGCCCCAATCCGTTTCCCTTTCCGAGCGACAAGGGATCGCCTATCGGCGCTATGGTGGGTACAATCCTGGCACCGGACTGTCGCTCGTCTACCGCCGCGACAACCTGACACCCCACCTCACCAATTTCCTTAAGGTCGCGCGGGATGTTTGCCGGGAGCCCATCCCCGAATCCGCCTATCGCCTCCACTGACTCCCCCAGCCCCCGGCGCCCAGAGTCGGAAGGTTTGGTATACCTAATTGATATGATCTCATACCTTTCGAACCTTCCTTTACCTCGCTAAGGTAGCCTCATCAACCCAACCGGACCGGAGCTAAACCTGGAAACGGCGGGCAATGGATCTCAAAAAGCCAGCAAGGCGGGGGATCCAATAAGAAAACACGGACGGGCGGAAGTGTCGCGATGAGGACCCCTCACAACAGAACCCATACCCAATAGGTATAATCTTAACCGGCCAAGAAATCCCTCTGGGGTGCTGGCCGACGGCTGGGTTCGATCCTTTCCCCAATCGAATACGATCCAGGTGCCTTGGACCTTCCAGGCGCCCTGGTCCGGTGTCCCTGGACGCCGGTCCGCTCCGTCCGTCCGACCCAAAAAATTGGCGCCATCCCGGAACCGGAGAGGCCCATTAAAGGAGGAGCGTAAATGGATCGTCGTAAGTTCATTGGTGGTCTGGGGGCGGCGGGCGCCGCGGGCGTGGTGGGTCTGGCCTCGTCCTTTCCCAAGCCAGCCATCGCCCAGTCCATGCCGACCCTGCATTGGCGAATGCAATCGGCCTTTCCCAAAGGCTCAATTCGCGTTTCGTAGGCACTCATGCTAGAATGGCGGAAATGCGGGAGTTCTGATCGATGGACCAAAAGACATTTCAAGCGTGGTTGTCAGCGAGCGACGAGCTGACGGATGCTCAGAAGGCGGAGGCCGG
>JAIOYK010000038.1 GCA_021741145.1 Rhodospirillum sp.
CCCCCTTGATCGCCTCAAGGGCCACCTTCGCCTTAAAGTCGGCTCCGTAACGCTTCCGTGTAACCTTGCCCAATTTCCCTCTCCTTTTCAGGAATGGGAACAGCTTAACACCCTGTCCGAATTTCCGGGGCCACCTCTATCGTCTTCCCCGGCACCGGCATTCAGGACAATCTCGCCGACAAGGCGAAGAAGCTCGGCATCCCGCTGTTCGATTTTCGCCGGAAAGGAGGTGGCGCGTGAGCGCCGCCTCTCACAGCATTTCAGGTCGGAACAGCGATCTACGGCTGATGATCTTGCCGGACACCACGAACACGCCGTCGCCGGTGTAGTGCAACGTCTCGGGATGCTTCGGCGACGCGGCGACATGCGCCTTCACCACCTCGAAGATGAAGAAATTATATTTCTCGACCAGCGCATCGTCGTGAAGGCGGCATTCTAAGCTGGCGATGAAGAAATTATATTTCTCGACCAGCGCATCGTCGTGAAGGCGGCATTCTAAGCTGGCATGGCATTCGCCGATCAGCGGCGCATCCACCTTGGTCGCGTCTTCCGCCGTGAGATTGAATTTGGCGAACTTGTCGATTTCGGCTCCTGACGTGTTGCCGATCCCGACCACGGTATCGGTCAGCGCCGTCGTCGGCAGGTTGATCACGCACTCCCGGCTCTCGCGGATCATGCGGTGACTGTGATTGCCGCCGGAGATCATGAGGCCGACCAGAGACGGCGAGAATTCAAGGATCGTGTGCCAGCCGAGCGTCATGATGTTGGTCGCGCCCTGCCACTTCGACGACACCAGCACGATCGGGCCGGGCTCCAGATAACGCCGCACCTGGCTCACTGGGAAATCGCTTTTCTTGGGAAGCTTCGGCACTGGCGTCCTCGTCGGCTGTTGCGCTTAGCATGACCATACCCGCCCATGTCGGCAGCATGGCGACGATGCTTTGGCGCGAAAGCATTGAACGGGAGATCCCATCGTGGCCCCGGTCACGGCGGAAAACCACCTCCCGCTTCCATTGCGCTGATCCTTGGTCCGGCCGCTGGCCTGACGCCATCAACCCGTAAAGGGTCGGACTACGCAAAGCGTGCCGCCGCTCCGGCTTTGCCTGCGCGGTGATTGCGGCCATCGGCCGGACACGTCGGGCGCCTGTCGCGCGGGAGATGGTCTCCCGCCTCCAAGACAGGAGCCGGTCACATGTCCCTCAATCAAGCTCACGCCTTCGCCTTCAGCCTCGCCACCACCCTCATGGTCTCCATCGTCATCTTCCAGGCCGGCGACGGCACCATGGGCGTCATGCCCGCCGGCGAATATGACGGCGAACTCGCCGCCATCGTTCACGAGATCGATCCCTTCGCCCGCTGACCGCGGGGAAGGCGACAGAACCGCAAGCGGAAGTCCTACGGGATTTCCGCTCCCGCCCTGCCTTCTCTTCGCCTATACTATCAACGCGCCGTGGTGGTGGTGGAGGCGCAACCGTCAGACCTTTATCTCACGGAGAACACCACCATGATCTTCATCGGCATCCTCTCCAGCATCGCGGCGATCGGCGTTCTCTGCTGGTTGCTGTTCACGCTGGCTGTCTTCGCGCTGCCGTTCTTCGCCGGCGTCAGCGTCGGGGCATGGGCCTATCAGACCGGCGCCGGCTGGCTCGGCGCAATCCTCGTCGGCCTTGTCGCTGCCGCACTCACACTCGGCCTGGGGCAGTTCCTGCTCGCCTTCATCCGACCGCTCTGGATACGGCTCGCGATCGCACTCGCCTTCGTCGCGCCCGCGGCGCTTGCCGGCTACCACGCGACGCATGGCATCGTGAAACACACCATGCCCTCCGACACCTGGCAGCTCATCTTCTCAGTTATCGGCGCAATCGCCGTTGGCGTCACGGCGCTGATCCGGGTGACAGCCATGGCCACGCCCGGGCCAACTGGGCAGGCCATTGTGCGAACCTGACATCGGTGCCGGCGGCGGCGGGATGGTCAATTGATGTCTTAGCGGTCGCGCCTTCCTCGTCGCCAGGCTCGTTTGCAATCGCGCTGACCGGATCGACGGTTAACCCAACTGACGCGCCATGCCATCGGTGACGGCGCCGGTGGCAATGCCGTGACAGCGCGCAGACGGTGCGAGTGCCGGGAGGGGGCGATCTCGTGGGCGACGGGCAGGAATCGGCGGAACGTAGCCTCTGGCGGAGCTGGTTTGGCCCGCGGTGTCAGACGTCGCTACGGTCCATCGGTCGGTATGGTCGCCACGTTCTCCTGTGATGCGTCTCTGTCATGTCAACCGCTCCAAAACGGCCTCTTCAATGGGCTGATCTGGCCGAAGGTCGGCTGCGCCTCGATCGCCTATGCCGCAACAGCGGCGTCGAAACTTTCTTCCCCTGCCGGCTGCGCCGTCATTCCTCGCGAAGCAAGAAAGCTCCTCCTTTGCTGTCAGGCCCCCGCAGGGTGCGCCGTCAATCGCCTCCGGCCTCTCGATCGCCATCGAGGCCGCAATGGTGCGGACCCGGAACAGAGTTCAAGGAGAACTACCATGGCGACCATCGGCACCTTCAAGAAGACCGGCAACAACGAGTTCACCGGCGAAATCGTCATCCTCAGCGTCCAGACCAAGAATGTCCGCATCGTCCCCGAGGCCCGCGCTACGGGTGAGAACGCCCCGAGCCACCGCGTCTTCGTGGGCCGCGCCGAGATCGGCGCCGCCTGGTCCAAGACCTCCAACGAAGGGCGCGCCTATCTGGGCCTGAAGCTCGACGATCCCAGCTTCAACGCCCCGATCTACGCTAACCTCTTCGACGACGAGGAAGGCGAGACCCTCTCGCTCATCTGGTCCCGTCCCAACGGGCGCCGGGGCGACTGAGGCGCCGCGCGAGGCCCCGGCCGGAAGGCCGGGGCCTTGCTTTCCAAATCGACCAAACGTCTGGGTTGCTGCGCAAATTCAGAGTGATCGAATGCTTAGGCGCCTGCTTATAAGGGGCCCGTCTCCACAAATTCAACGAATGCGCGTGCCTTGGCGCTTGCCAGGCGTCCCGTTGGAAAGACCGCCCATAGATCGACGGGGGGAAGTTCCCAGTCCTCCAGCACGCGGATGACGGCGCCGGTTTCCAGCTCCGGCGCAAACATCCAGTCGGAATTCACCGTCAGCCCCATGTCCGCGAGTACCGCCGCACGGATGCCTTCCGCCGCGCTAACCCGGACACGGCCACGAATCGCGACCGAGGCTTCGGTGCCATCCTTGCGAAACATCCAGCTGTTTTCGAGCTGGCTGTAGACAATCGCCTCATGCGCCGCGAGGTCTGCCGGCACGAATGGGGTTCCGGCCCGTTCGAGATAGGCGGGTGTCGCGATGACGGATCTCCGCCCCTGCGCCAGCCGCCTTGCCACCGCCGAGGAATCCGACAGTTGGCCCATTCGCAGCGCCACATCGATGCCTTCGGAGACGAGGTCGATGACGCGGTCATCAAGGACGATGTCAATTTCGAGGTCCGGATGTTGTGCCAGGAACGCCGGCAGCCGCGGCACGACCAGAAGCCTGGCAAAAGTGGTCGCCGCCGATACGCGCAGCCGACCGTTCAATCCGGCCCCCGCACCGCGCGCCTCCAGTTCCGCCTCGTCAGCCTCCTGGATGACCATCCTGGCGCGCTCGTAAAAGCGGACACCTGCATCCGTCGGCGTCAGGCCGTGGGTTGAGCGAACAAGTAACCGCACCTGCAGCCTGTCCTCCAGTTGAGCGATCGTTTTCGAGATCGCCGGCTGGCCGACACCGATATGCCGGGCTGCTCCCGAGAAGGAACCCGTTTCCACCACACGCACGAAGGCAGTCATCGCCTGCAGTCTGTCCATGCCTATTCTCCTTGGGAATAAGCAATATCGCTTCAAGGCGCCTGCCGCAATATACCAGGAATGGTCATAACTCCCTCCAACGACAGCAGACAGTCCGATGGAGACAGAGATGATCGAAGTCCACGCTTTCGCCACGCCCAACAGCGTCAAAGTACCAATCGCGCTGGAAGAGATGGGGCTCGCCTACGAACTGAAGCCCGTGAACGTCCGCAAGGGCGAGCAGAAGGACGAGGCTTTCATTGCTCTCAACCCGAACGGCAAGGTGCCGGTGCTGGTCGATGACGTGGACAGCGAGCGGTTCGTCCTGACGGAAAGCGCCGCCATCCTCGTCCATCTCGCAGAGAAGACCGGCAAGCTGCTACCGCAGAGCGGCGTTGCCCGTGCCCGTGTCTTCGAGCAGCTCTTCTTTCATGCGTCCGGCCTGAGTCCCGCTTTCGGCAATGCCGGCTTCTTCAAGCGGTCGTCACCGGAACGGCAGATGGTTGCCGAGGCCCGCTTCACCGGCGAGGCCGAGCGCATCCTCGGTCTTCTCGACACGAAGCTCGCCGATCAGGCCTTCGCTGCCGGTCATGATTTCACAATCGCCGACATCGCCCATTTCGGCTGGCTGTGGCGCCGCCAGTTCCCCGGCCTAACGCTCGACGGCCACCCGAACCTTTCCCGCTGGTACGACGAAGTGGCCGCGCGCCCTGCCGTCCAGCGCGCCACTGCCCGCGTCGAGGCTCTCGTGCCCGCCGCCTGATCCTTCCCCAACACTCATCCACCCAGGACAACAGGAGAACCATCATGTCCAACTTTAACGCTTATAAGGAATCCTTCGCCAACGCCCGCCTGACCCGCTCGGAAAGCGGCGTATTGGAGGTGGCGCTGCACAGCGATGGCGGCAAGCTCGTCTTCGACGGACATACCCATCAGCAGTTCGTCGATGTCTTCCACCAGATCGGCTCCGACGCCGACAACCGCGTCGTCATCCTCACCGGTTCGGGCGACGCCTTCATGGATGCAATCAGCCCCGAGGGCTTCGATTTCTTCTCGCCGCGCGGCTACGACAAGATCTTCCGCGAGGGCAAGAAAGTCCTCATGAACATCCTCGACATCGAGGTGCCGCTGATCGCCGCCCTGAACGGCCCGGTTCTGTTGCATTCCGAATATGCGCTGCTTGCAGACATCGTGCTGGCAACGCCGGAGACCATCTTCCAGGACAAGCCGCATTTTGACTTCGGCATCGTGCCCGGCGACGGCGTGAACCTGCTCTGGCCGGAAGTGATCGGCAGCATTCGCGGTCGTTACTTCATTCTCACCCGGCAGATCCTCGACGCGCAGACGGCCAAGGACTGGGGCGTCGTCAACGAGATCGTGCCGGCCGACAAGTTGCTCGCCCGAGCCCATGAAATTGCCGAAGGTATCGCAGCATTGCCGCCGCTCACCAGCCGCTACACCCGCATCGCTCTGACCCAGAAGCTGCGCCGGATCGTCGACGAAGGTGCCGGTTACGGCCTCGCGCTCGAAGGCATCAGCGCCGCAGACGTCGCCCGTTCCATGGCCGCCAACGGCTGATCACGCCGCCTCGTTATCAACCATTCCCAATCAACGGAGAATGACTATGACCCTGCAATCCAAACTCGACGCCTTCAAAGCCGATTTCGAGGCCAGCAAGCCGCCCTACAATGTTCCCCAGTCCGTCATTGAGACGATGCGCCGAGCCACCGCGGAGCTGATCGCGTCGGGGGCGGCTCAGCGGGCGCTCAAGGCCGGCGACCGCCTGCCTGCCTTCACGCTCTCGGACCCCGACGGCAACGCGGTGTCATCCAACGACCTTCTGTCCAAAGGACCGCTGGTCATCAGCTTCTATCGCGGCGTCTGGTGCCCCTATTGCAATATGGAACTCCAGGCGCTGCAGGAAGCCCTGCCGCAATTCGAGGCACTGGGTGCGAAGCTCGTGGCGATCTCGCCGCAGAACCCCGTCAACAGCCGCAAGTCCGTCCGGCAGAACAACCTGTCCTTCCCCATCCTGTCGGACCCGCACAATGACGTCGCCGCTGCATTCGGGCTGCGCTTCGAGATGCCGGATTATCTCGTCGACCTCTACAAGTCGCTGAAGAACGATCTGCCGGCCTTCAACGACGATCCGAGCTGGACCCTGCCGATGCCCTCCCGCTACGTCGTCGGCCAGGACGGGACCATCCTCTACGCCGAGGTAAACCCGGACTACACCCGCCGTCCCGAGCCGGAAGACATGCTGCCCGCGCTGCGCCGCGCCGCCAGCCTCGCCGCCTGATCGAAACCCGTTCAACAGGCCCCGCCCAAAGGGAGCGGGGCCGAAGGATACTGCCATGAAGAGAAGATTTCTGATCACCGGCGCCAGCAAGGGCATCGGCCTTGCCCTGGCCAATCGCCTCGCAAGCCAGGGGCACGATATCGTCGGCATAGCGCGCAATAACGTTGATAGCTTTCCCGGAAAGCTCCATCTACTCGACCTGGCCGACGCTGGCGGAGGGGAACTTGCCGACATCGTCGAAAGGAGCGCGGTCGACGGTATCGTCAACAACGTTGGACTGGTGCGAGCTGAGCCGCTGGGAGCAATCGCGGTCTCGACCCTTGAAGAGGTCATGCGGGTCAACCTGCACCCTGCACTCATCACATCACAGGCCGCGTTGTCAGGCATGAGGTCCCGCGGCTGGGGCAGGATCGTCAACGTCTCAAGTCTGACAGTGCTCGGCAGCGTCGAACGCACCAGCTATGCCGCCGCCAAGGCCGCCCTCGTCAGTTTCGCGAGGAACTGGGCGCTCGAACTCGCTTCATCCGGCATCACGGTCAACGCCGTCTCGCCGGGGCCGACGGAGACCGAGCTGTTTCGGCAGAACAATCCGGTCGGCAGCGAGGGAGAGGCACGCTATCTTTCAGGTGTCCCAATGCGCCGGTTCGGCAGGCCGGAGGAGATCGCCGCGACGATTGCATTCCTGCTATCCGACGATGCGGCGTTCATCACCGGGCAGACGCTCCACGTCGATGGCGGGGCCTCGATTGGCAAGGCCGCGTTGTGAAGCAACCGGCGACGGCCTTGGACAACCTTCATGGGCCTCAAACTGGACGATCCGAGCTTCAACGCCCCGATCTGCGCCAACCTGTTCGACGACGAGGAAAGTGACATCTTCTCGCTGATTTGGGGCCGGCTCGAAGGTCGGGCCCCTCGATTCTGCGGCGACCGAATCAGTTGCGGCCCAATTGACCGTAGAGAACCCAGACAGCCACTTCCGGCTGGAATATCTTGTCAAGAACGACTATAATAGTCGTAGTCTTGGCGTACGCGTAGGTCCGTGTGGGAGGTGATCATATATGATCACCTCCCGACAGTTTCGGGCCGCACGCGCGTTGCTGGGTTGGACACAGGAGACGCTCGCTGACAAGGCCCGGGTCTCATTGACCGCGCTCAAACGCCTCGAATCCACCAGTGGCCTCGAGGTTTTTGAGAGCACGCGCGATGAGGTGAGACGGGCTTTCGAACGCGCCGGCATTGTCTTCCTGAACTCCGATCAGGGCAAGGGAGTGCTGCTCGTTGATGCGAAGAAGGAAACCTGACGTTCGACAGGTCGTGGCGTTCCCACATCTCCCCGCATTAAGCCCTTGCGTCATTTTTCCGATGAAATCATCGTTAACAATTCCCTCCAGTTTGGATACATCTCGCCATCGGGGGATGTTGTGACCAAAGATGATTTTCTCGATCAGCCGCCGGCCGGTGCGGCTTTGACCGCTTATGACGAGGCGCATCTGAAGCTCTATGTCCGGCTGCTCGATGCCGACGCGGAAAGCGTCGATTGGCGTGAGGTGGTCGAAGTCCTCTTCGGCCTCGATGCCAAGGCCGAACCCGAGCGCGCTCAGCGTATCTACACCAGCCATCTCGACCGCGCGAAATGGATGACGAAGAGCGGCTTTTGCGAGTTGCTCCAGGGCCGCCTGCACTGAGGTGATGCGCAAACCGCATCACGTTGCGGCCACTTCGTTCTTCCCGCGCTCCGTTCAACCCGGAATCGTATCCACTGTAAAACTCGCGTTGCACAACCTTGCGCGGAGGCAGTGGAGAATGTCCGAGGATGAAAGTTGGCGGTCCGAAGCCGCTTATGACTATATCGACAAGTTGACCCCCGGCGATCTCGCCTGGGAGTTCCTGCGTCGTAATCCTGAATACAGAAAATCCTATAAGGAACTGGTAGCGGTCGGGCGGTTGACCGAGGATGTCGCGGGCGAATTCGCCGATCAATGGGGCTTGCGATTTCGTCGCCGACCCTCGCAACTCGGCGCTCATCCAGCCGATCTTCTGGACCCCGCAAACCGATCCGGCGACGCTCCCGTTCACCGCCGCACCGAGCCCGGCGGGGGAACTCCGCCTCCGCGTTAACGATCTGCACGCCCATGCCACCATCGAGCTTGATCCTGGTCAGATCCGGCTCGAACTGCGCGGCGAGTCCCACGACGTGGCCCTGTTCAACGTCGATGATGCCCGCCCCCTCGGCGCATTCGTGATGTTCGACGAATTGACGCCCGACCGGCTGACCGCGATTGAACGCCTCTGGCACGCAATGTTCGGCAAGCGCGTGCCGCCCGATCCACGCCTGACGCCGCAAAGACGTCAGCGCGCCCGCCAGATGCTGCGCGCCATCGACGCGCGAGAGAGCGGCGCCATCTACCGCACCGTCGCCGAGCATCTCTTCCCCCAGCACAAGATTGACGCAGCATCCTGGGTCGGCGACCCGATCCGGGAGATCACCATCCGTCTCGCCCGCGACGGCATGAAGCTCGTTCGCGGCGGCTATCGGACATTGCTGCGCCGCCCACGCCGGGATCGCTGATACCCGCTCGGGTGTCGATTTTAGCATCTTACTTCGACATCGTCCGGGGCGCCGTCTTCGCGCCACCGTTCTCGCAACCCGCCGCTTATTCGAAGCGGCCGCCCGCGAGACCACGGAGGTGCGATCATGGCCGAAAGAGCCGCCAATTTACCGCCACGCTACCTGAGAACGCAGGAGGCGGCTCGCTTCCTCGGCCTTTCCGAACGCACCCTCGAGAAGCATCGGACCTACGGGACCGGTCCGGTCTATCGCAAGCTCGGCGGCCGCGTGGTCTATTCCCTCGACGACCTTCAGGCTTGGGCGGATCGCGGTCTCGTCACCTCCACGTCCGATCCGCGCGGCGGCACTGTTCTGCCGGCCAAGCGCCAAACAGCCTCGACCGCCGCCGGCGGACGCTTCCCGCGCTGAGGTGGCCGGCCGTGTCGTCCCGCCACACCCATCACGATGAGCGCGCGCAACTCGATCTGTTCCGGGCGCTGCCCGGCGATCTCGCGCCGCGCGATGCGCAGGACCTCATGGCCTATCCGTTCTTCTCGCTTGCCAAGTCGAAGCGCCTGGCGCCGATCGACTTCAAGGCGGGCTCGGTAAAGATCCGCGTCGAAGCCGTCCCCGAGCATGGTATGGCTACGATCTGGGACGCGGACGTCCTCATCTGGGCGGCCTCGCAGATCGTCGAAGCCCGCGACGTCGGCCTAAGCCCGTCGCGCCTGATGGCGACCACACCCTATGAGATTCTGAACTTCATCGGCCGCGGCGTGTCGCTGCGCGACTACGACCGCCTGAAGGCCGCGCTCGACCGGCTCCAGTCGACCACGGTCGCGACATCCATCCGCCAACCGACTGAGCGGCGGATGCACCGCTTCTCCTGGATCAACGAGTGGAAGGAGCGCGCCGATCACCGCGGCCGTCCGCTCGGCCTCGAACTGATCCTCCCCGACTGGTTCTACGGCGCCGTCCTCGACGACGCGCTCGTGCTGACGATCGACCGCAAATACTTCGATCTCACCGGCGGGTTGGAGCGCTGGCTTTACCGTCTGGTACGAAAGCACGGCGGCAAGCAGGAATTCGGTTGGAGCTTCGACTTCCCGCACCTCCACGCCAAGTCCGGTAGCCTCTCGCCGCTCAAACACTTCGCCTACGACCTGCGCGACATCGTCCGCCGTCAACCGCTGCCGGGCTACCGGCTCACCATCGAGCAATGCCTCGGTGGTCCAGAGATCCTGTCCTTCGCACCCACTGATCCCGACGCGCTCGGCATCCCGCGCCGCCGTCGCCGTTCGCCAACTCGCCCGGGGGATAAGCTGTGAATCATCTCGTGCTATCAGGGACCGGCACTGTCGTGCCATCGGGGACCGGACTCTCGTGCTATCGGGGACCGGAATCGTCGATTCCTCGCGCTGAATCAGCAGCTTGCGAGCCACGTAACTTATCTAACCTAGATTCCTTCGGAATCTTTCTAACGGAAACCGCTTTTTCGCGCCGTGTGGACGAGTCCCCGATCGCCGGGAGACCGTCATGATCGTCGCGCTCCTCAACCAGAAAGGCGGCGTCGGCAAGACGACGCTGGCGCTGCATCTCGCCGGTGAATGGGCCCGCAGCGGCAAGCGCGTCACCCTGATCGACGCCGATCCACAGGGCTCGGCGCTGGACTGGTCGCAGCAACGCAGCCGGGAGGGATTGCAGCGACTCTTCGGTGTCGTCGGCCTGGCCCGCGACACCCTGCATCGCGAAGCGCCGGAGCTGGCGCGTGACGCCGACCATGTCGTCATCGATGGGCCGCCACGTGTCGCCAGCCTCATGCGCTCGGCGCTGCTCGCCGCCGATCTCGTGCTGATCCCGGTGCAGCCGTCGCCGCTCGACGGTTGGGCGTCGGCCGAGATGCTGACGTTGCTCAGCGAAGCGCGCATCTACCGCCCGCAGCTTGCCGCCCGCTTCGTACTGAACCGCTGCGCGGCCCGCACGGTGCTCGCCCGCGAAACCGCCGAGACGCTCGCCGACCACGACCCGCCTTTGCTCGCCACCACCATCGGTCAGCGCATCGTCTTCGCCGATGTCGTGCAGACCGGCCGGATCGCTGCTGAGCAGGACGAGGATTGCCCAGGCGCGCGCGAGATCGCCGCACTGGCGGCCGAAGTCGGGAGGATCGGCGCATGAGGGAACAATCCCCCAAGCGCGGCTTCGCGTCCCGACCAGGCGATCCGGAGAGCTGGATCAAGGCGCCCGATCGCCAGACCCGGCAACCTCAAAACGCCGACGACTTCTCGGCCCGGCTGACCATCGACGTCACTGCCGACATGCGCGGCCGGATCAAGATCGCGGCCTTCCAGCGCGGCCAGACGGTCGCCGACATGCTCCGCGCGCTGTTCGAACGCGAATTTCCACCAACCCAAGGAGACGCCCAATGACCGGCCATGCCGCCGCATCCGCGCGCCCCGGCCGCGCCCTTCATGCGCCGCCGGAAGATCTCACCCAGGTCGAGCTGGTCTGGATCGGGAAGCAGATCGAACACTGGATCCGCTTCGGCCGCGAGGTCCGCGAACAGGTCCTCGACCGCCGCCGCCGCATCCTCTTTTTCCCTCCCGGCGCGACCTTCGCGCTGGTGCGCTGGGCCGCGAACGAGCACGGCACCGTGCTCTCCCGGCTCGACATTCTGCGCGCCGTCGCTCCCGGCGAAGCCTGCCAGACGATCCCGACCGTTACGCCCGGCGGCGACATCCTGCTGCGCGTCGATGGCTGGCCGAAGGTGGAGCGCATGCTCCAGCACATCGACGCGATCGAGGCGGCCAGCATCGATCCGGTCGAGGTCGCGCCAGATCACTGGCGGCACGTCCACAACCGCCTTGCCGCCAGCGAGACGCCGCGCGGCTACACGATGCAGCGCCATCGCGCCTTCCTTCTACGCCGGGAGATTGGCGCATGAGCCGGCTCGGCTACGCCATCACGACCACGGCCGCCGTGTCGTTGCTGGGCATTCTGTCGCTCGTTTCCTTCTCGCCGAAGCTGATCTGGAACGCGTCGGCCAGCATGCCCATTGGCCTCTACGCCATCGAGCCGGACCGGTCGCCGGAGGTCACCGATCTGGTCGCCGTGAATGCGCCCGAGCCAGTTACGAGCTTCCTTGCTGAGGGCGGTTATCTGCCGCGCGGCGTGCCGCTGATGAAGCGCGTCGTGGCGCTTCCTGGCCAGCGGGTTTGCAGGACCGGCCTCGCGATCACGGTGGACGCCGTGCCGATGGGCGAGGCGCTCGACCGCGATCGTCGCGGGAATCCGCTGCCTGTCTGGCAGGGCTGCAGCGTCATCGCCGAGGGCGAGCTGTTCCTGATGAGCTGGCAGGTCCGCGACAGCCTCGACGGTCGCTACTTCGGACCGCTGCCCGCCTCCGCCGTCATCGGCCGGGCCATCCCTCTCTACACCGACGAGGACGGCGATGGCCGCTTCGTCTGGCGCGCGCCGACGCGGTGACGACGTGCCCATGCCCAACCTCACCGCACATCAATGGAGGCAATTATGTCCCTGATCGGTCAATTCACGCGCAAAAATGATGGCTTCATCGGCCACCTGATGACGCTGTCATTGCACCAAGACATCATCATCGTCCCAGCCGAACCGTCCGATGCCGAGAACGCGCCCGACTTCCGCGTCCATGTTCTCGACAGCATGAACAATGAAACCGGCGCGGAGATCGGTGCGGGCTGGAAGCGCACCGGCGAGAAGGCCGAAGATTACGTCGCGCTGCAGTTCGACGATCCATGCTTTCCTCAGCCGATCCGCGCCAACCTGTTCCAGTCGGCCGACGATAAGTCTGCCTGGGGTCTGCACTGGAGTCGCCCGCCCAAGCGCGGCGAGCGGGATTGAGCGATGCCGTCCCGCCGCCATCGCGCTGTCGTCGGACCGTTTCCCACCGTCCGGCGCACAGCCTTGCTTCTCCTTTCCGGCCTGCTTAGCGGCCTGTCGTCGACCGTCCCGGCCGCCGCACAAGACGCATCGGTGGAGCGCGCATCACCTAGCGATCCCTATGCCGGTCATATCGCCGACGCAGCGCGCCGGTTCGGCATTCCGGAGGCGTGGATTCGGGCCGTCATGCGCTTCGAGAGCCACGGTGATGTGCGCGCGATCTCGCCCAAGGGTGCGATAGGGCTGATGCAGATCATGCCAGCGACGTGGGGCGATTTGCGCGCTCGACATGGTCTCGGCGGCGATCCCTACGACCCACGCGACAACATCATGGCGGGCGCTGCCTATCTGCGCGAGATGCACGATCGCTACGGTTCGCCCGGCTTTCTGGCGGCCTATAATGCCGGTCCCGGGCGTTACGAGGAATATCGCGCCACCGGCCGCCCATTGCCGGTCACCAAGGCCGGGACTGGGGAATATGTCGCCGGCGCCTATCGGCAGCGGATCGCGCTCGCGTCGGGCCGCTTCGCGATGATCGACGACGGTCTCGGCTTCCAGCTCGTCCCCTGGTCGCCGTCTCTCGAAAAGCACCTTGGCCAGCAAGTCTCCGGCGTCGCCCGCGGCGATGGCGGGGTTGACTGGAGTTTCGGCCGCAAGCGCGGTCTCGGCCTGTAGCCCGTAACCAAGAAAGGACCCCGCGATGTCGGCGACCAAAATCCTCTGGGGCCAGATCCTCACCGTCTTCATGATCGTGCTCTTCACGACCTGGGCGGCGACAGAGTGGACGGCCTACCGGCTCGGCTTCCAGCCCCAGCTCGGCCCGCCCTGGTTCGAGCTTGCGGGCTGGCCGATCTATTATCCGCCGGCCTTCTTCTGGTGGTGGTACTTCTACGATGCCTATGCGCCGCCAATCTTCGTGGAGGGCGCCTACATCGCGACGTCCGGTGGCTTCATCTCGATCGCCGTGGCGATCGGCATGTCCGTCTGGCGGGCACGTGAAGCGAAGAACGTCGAGACCTATGGCTCGGCACGCTGGGCGCGGGATGACGAAGTAAAGGCCGCCGGCCTGCTCGGTGCGGACGGCGTCGTCCTCGGCAAGCTCGACCGCGACTATCTGCGCCATGACGGGCCAGAGCATGTGCTGTGCTTCGCACCGACCCGCTCCGGCAAGGGCGTGGGACTCGTCGTGCCCTCGCTGCTGACCTGGCCAGGCTCCGCGATCGTACATGACATCAAGGGCGAGAACTGGACGCTGACGGCGGGCTTCCGATCGCGACATGGCCGCGTGCTGCTGTTCGATCCGACCAATCCCAAGTCGGCCGCTTACAATCCGCTTCTCGAGGTGCGCCGCGGCGAGTGGGAGGTCCGCGACGTCCAGAACATCGCCGACATCCTGGTCGATCCGGAAGGATCGCTCGAGAAGCGCAATCACTGGGAAAAGACCAGTCACGCGCTGCTGGTCGGCGCGATCCTCCACGTCCTCTACGCCGGAGCCGACAAGACGCTCGCCGGCGTCGCCGCCTTCCTCTCCGAATCCAAGGCGGCCGATCGAGTCGACGCTGGCGGGGATGATGAAGACCGCACATCTCGGCGAAGCCGGTCCGCATCCCGTCATTGCGAGCGCCGCCAGCGAGCTGCTGAACAAATCGGACAACGAGCGCAGCGGCGTGCTTTCGACGGCGATGTCGTTCCTTGGTCTCTATCGCGATCCCGTCGTCGCCGAAGTGACAAGGCGCTGCGACTGGCGGATCGCCGATATCGTCGGCGGCAAGCGGCCATCAACGCTCTACCTCGTGGTTCCGCCCTCGGACATCAACCGGACCAAGCCGCTGATCCGCCTGATCCTCAATCAGGTCGGCCGGCGCCTCACCGAGGACCTGCAGGCGAAGCGCGGCCGGCACCGTCTGCTCCTCATGCTGGACGAATTCCCGGCGCTGGGACGTCTCGATTTCTTCGAGTCCGCGCTCGCGTTCATGGCGGGCTACGGCCTCAAGAGCTTCCTGATCGCCCAGTCGCTCAACCAGATCGAAAAAGCATACGGGCCCAACAATTCGATCCTCGACAACTGCCATGTCCGCGTCAGCTTCGCGACCAATGACGAGCGAACCGCCAAGCGTGTGTCAGATGCGCTCGGCACCGCAACCGAAATGCGGGCGACGAAGAACTATGCCGGCCACCGGCTTTCGCCCTGGCTCGGCCACATGATGGTGTCGCGGTCGGAAACCGCCAGGCAGTTGCTCACACCCGGCGAGATCATGCAGCTTCCACCCTCCGACGAAATCGTCATGGTCGCGGGCACCCCGCCGATCCGTGCCAAGAAGTCGCGCTATTACGAGGACCGCCGTTTTCAGGAACGAGTGCTGCCGCCGCCCACGATAACGAAGCCGGACACGGTCTCGACCGACGATTGGAGCAAACTGGCATTGCCGCCCTCACCGGAGATCCTGATCTCCGCGACTGGAGCTAATCCGGACGATGAGGACACGACCGATTCGGAGCGTCGCCGCCAACCCGAACTGAGCCGAGTGCAGCCGATCACCAAGGTGGCGCCGATCGAGAACGAGTTTGAGATCGATCCGGCGGACAATGCCGATGACGAGGCCGCGCGGTTCAGCCGCATGAACCAGAACATGCGGCAGGTCGCGCGCCAGGCTTCCCTTGATCCCGGCGACGGCATCGAGCTTTAGGAGCCCGCCATGACAAAATCTCCCAAGAAGCAGCGGCTCTCCGTCTATCTCGAGCCCGACGTCATGAAAGCTCTCGCAGCGCATGCGGCCCGGCGTGGCCACTCGCTGTCATTGGTCGCCGAGGCCGGTATTGCATCATTCCTGTCGCCCGACGCGGCGGAACGTCAGGAGGCGGCGATCACCAAGCGCCTCGACCAGATCGACCGGCGCATGACCCGCGTCGAGCGCGACGTCGGCATCTCCGTCGAGACGCTAGCCATCTTCGTCCGCTTTTGGCTGACCACGACGCCGGCGTTGCCCGAACCCGCCGCCCAGGCAGCTCGTGCCAAAGCCAGCGAGCGGTACGACGCCTTTGTCGCGGCTCTGGGGCGTCGACTCGCAAATGGGCCGAAGCTCAGACAGGAAATTTCGGAGGACATCGACCCGATGCCGGAGACGCAATAAAGCGTCGCGGCAGACCAGATAATGAAGCGAAACGGGCCGCTTGTTGGACCGTACCAATGAGCAACTGACCGATGCTGGGACTTTGCGGCTATTCTCGGTGACGCCGGAAACGGCGGCTTCTGTCCGAAGCGGACGTAGCAGGATTGACCTGTCACCGGGCATTCGCTGGGCCGTGCTCCCTCTCACTGGTCGCACAGACCGTTGTCCCTGCACCGACGAAACCTACACCGTCACAATGCGGTGTTCAGCGGGTCGTGACCGCGGCTCTTGCGTTATTACTGCGACCGGGGATGCGCTGCCTTCGGCTCCGTTCAGATGCGCTTGGCCTTGTCATCGGCTTCACCGAATTGCGCGTTGCGGCGTATCACTTGGGGTGGCTGACCGAAGGTCCGAACGAATGCGCGTCGCATCCGCTCGCGATCCGCAAATCCGGTTTCCGCGGCGACGGTCTCAACCGGATGGCGTGTCTGCTCCATCATGACGCGCGCTGCTTCGATCCGCAAATGCTCGACCGCCTTGGCGGGTGACTGGCCAGTCTCGGCGCGAAACGCGCGACTGAACTGGCGCGGGCTGAGATTGGCCACGCCCGCGAGTTCCTCGACTGACAGTTCGGATCGAAGATTGCGCCGCGCATAGCCGAGCGCCGTCTGGATCCGGTCACTCTTGGCATCCAGTTCGAGGAGCGCCGAATGCTGGGACTGGCCGCCGGCGCGACGGTGATGCAGCACCAGATTCTGCGCCACAGTTCGCGCCATGTCCGCGCCAAGGTCGTTCTCGACCATGCCCAGCGCCAGATCGAGTCCGGCCGTCATGCCGGCCGAGGTCCAGATCGATCCGTCGACAATGAAGATCCGATCCTCGTCGACCTTCACTGCCGGAAATCGCTCGCGGAGCAGACGCGCGCTTGCCCAGTGCGTCGTGGCGCGGCGGTCATCAAGCAGGCCCGCTTCCGCAAGGATGAAGGCGCCGTTGCAGATCGCGGCAAGGCGGCGCGAATGCCGGGCGATTGTCTGGAGATAGCCGATGGTGCCGGGGCCGGCCGGGACCACTTCAATCCCACCCGCGACGATCACGGTGTCGTGGATGCGCATGTCGAATGGATGCGTGTCAATCGTCACGCCGAACGACGTACGAACGGGCCCGCCTGTCTCGGACACCAGATGCAGCTCATAAACCGGCTCGTCCGCCACCAGGTTGACGAATTCGAAGGCCGTCAGAGCGGCCATGCTCATTACCTGGAATTGAGGTCCGACCACCAGCGCGACCGACAGCATAGGCGTTTTCCTTCCATGTCCTGAAAGGTGGCATATATGACATTTGAGACATTAACAAGTACGCCTAAACCAAACAGGCGGCAACGAGCCGTTGCACATCCCTCACGAACCCAAGGAATTTCACCATGACGACCCAGACCAACAAAGGCACCGCCCTGATCACCGGCGCATCCTCCGGCATCGGCGCAATCTACGCCGACCGTCTCGCCGAACAGGACTATGATCTCATTCTGGTGGCACGCGACGCGGGCGGCCTGAAGGCCAAGGCGAACGCGCTGGCCGGCACCGGCCGCACAGTGCGCACCGTCGCTGCGGATCTCACAAAGCCCGCCGATATCGCCGAGGTGGCGGCGATCCTGCGCAACGACGAAACCATCACGCTTCTGCTCAATAACGCCGGCATCGGTGCCACCGCGCCTTTACTGGCGTCGGATATCGACGCGCTCGAGGCGATGATCGACCTCAACGTCACGGCGCTGACGTGCCTGACTCGTGCCGCCGCACCGGCCTTTGCCCAGCGCGGACGCGGCACCATCATCAACATTTCGTCGGTCACCGCGCTGACCCCGGAACTCTTCAACGGCGTGTATGCCGCGAGCAAGGCCTATGTCCTCGTCCTGACCCAGGCCTTGCAACACGAGCTTGCCGGAACGGGCGTGCGCGTCCAGGCGGTGTTGCCGGGTGCGACCGCCACCACATTCTGGGCGACTGCCGGCCTGCCGCTATCCAACCTGCCGGCCAGCATCGTCATGACGCCCGATCAAATGGTCGACGCGGCGCTTGCCGGTCTCGCCCAGGGCGAGTTGGTGACGATCCCCTCGCTTCCCGATGCTGGCGACTGGACCGCGTTCGAGAATGCCCGAAAGGCGCTCGCTCCCAATCTTTCGAAATCGAAGCCCGCAGCCCGCTATGCGGAGAAGGTCGCGCTCTCCGCGTAAAATATCCGAACAATATCAATGTGCAGAATGCAATTCCTGAATCACTATTCCTCCATCTCCAAAAGGATTTTCGACATGAAACTGTTTCGTTCTGCTCTCGCCGCTTCAGCTTTCGCCACTTCTGCTCTCGCATTTGGCGCTAATGCCATGGCGGCGGAAAAGCCGCCGGTGGTCCTTGTCCATGGCGCATTTGAAGACGCCCAAATCTGGGGCCATGTGAGCGCCAGGCTGAAAGCCGACGGGTACAATGTCGTCACCGTGGATCTGCCTGGCCGTCCCGGCAACCCGGCAACACCGGACAAGGTCAGCCTCGACCTCTATCGCGACACCGTGGTCTCGGCGCTGGACAAGCTCGATCGTCCTGCGGTCGTGGTGGGGCACAGCTTTGGCGGCATCGTCATTGCCGACACGGCCGAGAAAGTGCCGGCGAAGGTCAAGACCCTGGTGTTCGTCTCCGCTCTCCTGCCGCAGGACGGCGACTCACTGGTATCACTGACGGGCAAGGACGTGGATGCGCAGATCGGTTCGCACCTGCAGATCGACAAGGCAAAGGGTCTCGCCTCGGTCGAATATTCGGCCCGCGCGGACCTGTTCGCCAACGGCGCCCCGGAAGCGGTCCGGCAGGCGATCCCCAGTGCGATCGTGGATGAGCCTCTCGCCCCGCTAGCCACGCCGGTGCACGTCACGGCGGCCAATTTCGGCCGGGTCGACAAGGTCTATATCCATACCGCGCTCGACCATGTCATCAGCCCCACCTTCCAGGCGCAAATGATCGCCGCCACGCCCGTCCGCGAAGAATTCACCCTACAAACTGGGCACACGCCGTTCCTGACGGCACCAGACAAACTGGCCGAAGACATTGAAGCGGCCGCGAAATAGAATCCATCAGGCAAAGGCGCGGCTGGCCCAGCCGCGCCTTTGCCCCAAATCAGACCCGCGCTCCCGGCCAGCCATTCTGGCCGGACGGGCTATCCTGGTGTCGTTTCGGGCGATGGCCATAGCTTCCTAAAACCTGCCCTTCGTTCAGAATGCTGTCGCGGCCTAGCGATCGACCGACTTTAGGACAAAGCTGCCAATCGCCACCGCTACTGAGAGCGACCGATTCTGGTCGTGAGCTGCCGCTGCACCCCAGGGGACGGGCGGCTCAAAGGTTGCTGGCTGCGTCCGCCACGGCGAGTAGCCACCGATTGCGGCAACTCAAGTAATCTGCGGGTCCGCCGATCGCCTGTCTTTGTACGCCACAGTACGACGGCCACATTTCGGTTGTTGCAATGCCCTGATTTCTGCCTCTTCTACTCATCCCCGATCCAGGGCCGCACTTCGCGGGCCCGCACGAGAACGGGGACGACGTGGCGGCCACTCACCAGAAATCGGAGGCAATCCTTCGCGGCGCACGCATGCTGCGCACGGCCCTCGGGCCGGCGATCGCCCAATTTCTGGAAGATCCCGCGATCGTCGAGGTGATGCTCAACCCCGATGGGCGGCTCTGGATCGACCGCCTCTCCGAGGGACTCTCCGACACGGGTGAACGGCTGTCGCCTGCCGACGGCGAGCGCATCGTTCGCCTCGTCGCGCACCATGTCGGCGTGGAGGTTCATCCCGGCAGCCCGCGCGTCTCTGCAGAATTGCCGGAAACGGGAGAGCGGTTCGAAGGGCTTCTGCCCCCGGTCGTCGCCGCGCCGGCCTTCGCGATCCGCAAACCCGCCGTCGCCGTGTTCACCCTCGACGACTACGTATGGACCGGTGTGATGACCGCCGACCAAGCGGAAGCTTTGCGGGTCGCCGTGGTTGAGCGCCGCAATATCCTGGTTGCCGGTGGCACGTCGACCGGCAAGACCACACTCACCAACGCGCTCCTCGCCGAAGTGTCGAAAACCTCCGATCGCGTGGTGCTGATCGAGGACACGCGCGAACTCCAATGCGCCGCCCCGAACCTCGTCGCCATGCGTACAAAGGACGGTGTCGTCTCGCTGTCCGACTTCGTCCGATCTTCATTGCGCCTGCGCCCTGATCGCATCCCGATCGGCGAGGTGCGCGGCGCTGAAGCGCTCGACTTGCTCAAGGCTTGGGGCACCGGGCACCCCGGCGGCATTGGCACCATTCACGCGGGCACCGCCATCGGTGCGCTCCGCCGCCTTGAGCAGCTCATCCAAGAAGCCGTCGTCACCGTTCCACGCGCCCTGATCGCCGAGACGATCGATCTGGTCGCAGTGCTCTCAGGCCGCGGCGCCTCGCGCCGCCTCGCCGAACTCGCTCGCGTCGAAGGGCTCGGTCCCGATGGCGATTACCGCGTCCTCTCCGCAAGCCAGTCCCCCAAAGGAGATCCGTCATGATCCAGCATGCCATGCGTATTCGTCGTCGTATCGCGACGGCGGCCTCCGTCACTTTCATCACCCTCGCGCTTGCTCCCGCCGCCCATGCGTCCGGTTCGTCGATGCCGTGGGAAGCGCCGCTGCAATCGATCCTCGAATCCATTGAGGGCCCTGTCGCCAAGATCGTCGCGGTGATCATCATCATCGTGACGGGCCTCACGCTCGCCTTCGGCGACACTTCGGGCGGCTTCCGGCGCCTGATCCAGATCGTCTTTGGCCTCTCGATCGCCTTCGCCGCCTCCAGCTTCTTCCTGTCGTTCTTCTCGTTCGGCGGCGGAGCGCTGGTCTGATGGCGACGTCGGCGGAGACGGCAGGCGAAGTACCGGGCTTCTCGGTCCCGGTTCATCGCGCACTGACCGAGCACATCCTGCTCGGCGGCGCGCCGCGTTCCATCGCCATCCTGAACGGGACGCTGGCGGCGGCGCTTGGCCTCGGCCTGCGCCTTTGGCTGGTCGGCCTCGGTCTCTGGGCGATCGGCCACTTCTCCGCCGTCTGGGCCACCAAACGCGACCCGCAGTTCGTCGACGTGGTGCGCAGGCATCTGCGTATCCCCAGTCATCTGTCGGTTTGAGGGCACGCGGCCATGATGAACCTTGCCAAATATCGCAACCGCAACACCCGCCTTGCCGACTTCCTGCCCTGGGTCGCGCTGGTTGGCGAAGGCGTCGTGCTCAACAAGGACGGGAGCCTGCAGCGCACCGCCCGGTTTCGCGGCCCCGATCTCGATAGCGCCGTGCCGGCCGAACTGATCGCGGTCGCTGGACGGCTCAACAATGCCTTTCGTCGCCTCGGCTCCGGCTGGGCGATCTTCGTCGAGGCGCAGCGGCACGGCGCCGCTACCTATCCCGCCAGCATGTTCGCCGACAGCGCCTCCGCGCTGGTCGACGCCGAACGCAAAGCGGATTTCGAGGAAGCCGGCGCGCATTTCGAGTCGAGCTACTTCCTGACATTCCTCTATCTTCCGCCCGCCGAGGACGCCGCGCGCGCCGAGACCTGGCTCTATGAGGGCCGCGATCACGCCGGCGTCGATGCCCACGAGATCCTGCGTGGCTTTACCGATCGCACCGATCGCATCCTTCAGCTCATCGACGCCTTCATGCCGGAATGCGCCTGGCTCGATGATGCCGAGACGCTGACCTTCCTCCATTCGACGGTGTCAACGAAGCGCCACCGCGTCCGCGTGCCCGAGACGCCGATCTATCTCGATGCGCTGCTGGCCGATCAGCCGCTCACCGGCGGGCTAGAGCCTCGCCTTGGCGACACGCATCTGCGCATCCTCACCCTTGTCGGCTTCCCGACCGCGACGACGCCCGGCGTCCTCGACGAGCTGAATCGTTTGGCCTTCCCTTACCGTTGGTCGACCAGGGCCGTCCTGCTCGACAAGACCGACGCTACCAAGCTGCTGACCAAGATCCGGCGGCAATGGTTCGCCAAGCGCAAGTCCATAGTCGCCATCCTGAAGGAGGTGATGACCAACGAGGCTTCGACGCTGGTCGATACCGACGCAGCGAACAAGGCGGCCGACGCAGACATGGCGCTGCAGGAGCTCGGCGCGGACTATGCCGGCCAAGCCTACGTCACAGCGACGATCACTATCTGGGACGAGGATCCACGCATCGCCGCAGAGAAGCTGCGCCTCGTCGAGAAGGTCATCCAAAGCCGCGACTTCACCGCCATGCCCGAGACCATCAACGCCGTAGACGCCTGGCTCGGCAGCCTGCCCGGCCACGCCTATGCTAATGTCCGGCAGCCGCCCATCAACACGCTCAATCTCGCCCACATGATTCCGCTGTCGGCGGTATGGGCGGGACCGGAACGGGACGAACACTTCGCAGCACCCCCACTGCTGTTCGGCAAGACCGAAGGTTCGACCCCGTTCCGGCTTTCCGTCCACGTCGGCGACGTCGGTCACACACTGATCGTCGGCCCAACCGGCGCCGGCAAATCGGTTCTGCTAGCGCTGATGGCCCTGCAGTTCCGCGGCTACGAGCGGTCTCAGGTCTTCGCCTTCGATTTCGGTGGCTCTATCCGGGCCGCGGCGCTCGCCATGCGTGGCGACTGGCATGACCTCGGCGGCAGTCTCACGGAAGGTGCCGACGATAGCGTGTCGCTTCAACCGCTGGCGCGCATCGACGACGTCGCGGAACGCGCTTGGGCGGCTGATTGGATCGGCGCCATTCTCGGCCGCGAAAGCGTGGCGATCACCCCCGACGTTAAGGAGCATCTCTGGTCGGCGCTCTCGTCGCTCGCCTCCGCGCCGACTAGCGAGCGCACGCTGACGGGCCTGTCGGTCCTGCTGCAGTCCAACGACCTCTAGCAAGCGCTACGGCCGTTTTGCGTCGGCGGTCCTTATGGGCGCCTGCTCGACGCGGAGGCCGAGCATCTCGGCGAGGCCTCAGTCCAGGCATTCGAAACCGAGGGTCTGATCGGGACCGGCGCCGCTGCCGCCGTGCTCGCCTATTTCTTCCATCGCATCCAGGACCGCCTCGACGGCCGGCCGACGCTGCTGATCGTCGATGAAGGTTGGCTCGCGCTCGATGACGAGGGCTTCGCGGGGCAGCTTCGCGAATGGTTGAAAACGCTGCGCAAGAAGAACGCCAGCGTCATTTTCGCCACCCAGTCGCTTTCGGACATCGACGGCTCGGCAATCGCGCCAGCCATCATCGAAAGCTGCCAGACCCGCATTCTGCTCCCGAACGAGCGCGCGATCGAGCCGCAGATCACCGCGATCTATCGGCGCTTCGGCTTGAACGACCGGCAGATCGAGATCCTCGCCCGGGCCATGCCCAAGCGCGACTATTACTGCCAGTCCCGGCGCGGCAATCGCCTGTTCGAGCTCGGTCTGTCGGATGTAGCGCTCGCCCTCTGCGCGACGTCCTCAAAGACCGATCAGGCTGCAATCGCCCAGACTATGGCAGCTCACGGCCGCGAGGATTTCCTGCCGGCCTGGCTGCGCCAGCGCGGCCTCGGGTGGGCCGCCGACCTCATCCCTAACCTCAACAACATGGAGACGTCCCCATGAACCCGCGCCGTTCGCGCGGCGTGCGCCTTGCCGCCGCGCTGCTCACCGCTTCCACCGCGTTGTCACCGATCCTCTGGGCGCCGCCAGCATCGGCCCAGCTGATCGTGAAAGATCCCACGAACTACGTACAGAACGTGCTCCAGGCGGCCAGGTCGCTGGAGCAGATCAACAACCAGATCAGTTCGCTTCAGAACGAGGCGACCATGCTGATCAACCAGGCTCGGAATCTCGCGAGCCTTCCGTACTCCTCGATTCAACAACTGCAACAATCGGTGCAATGCACCCAGCAGCTGCTACAGCAGGCGCAGCGCATCGCCTACGATGTCCACAATATCGATCAGGCGTTCCAGACCACATACGGCAACGCCTCGATGTCGGCCTCGGACCAGCAGCTTGTCGCGGGTGCCCGCGAGCGCTGGCAGAACACGGTCGGCGGCCTGCGGGACGCGATGAGGGTGCAGGCCGGTGTCGTCGGCAACATCGACACCAACCGGTCTGAGATGTCCTCTTTGATCGGCCGAAGCCAAGGGGCGACGGGCGCGCTGCAAGCGACGCAGGCCGGCAACCAACTCCTCGCACTTCAGGCGCAACAGCTCGCTGATCTTACGGCCGTCGTCGCGGCCAACGGTCGAGCACAGGCGCTCTCTCAGGCAGAGCGCGCCGCAGCCGCCGACCAGGGCCGCGAGCAGCGCCGCCGCTTCCTCACGCCGGGCTCCGGCTATCAGGCGGGGAACGCCCGCATGTTCCCGAACAGCGGCAACTGAGGGCGCGGCCATGGACGGCAAGATGCTCGCCCGCGTCGGCGCTGTCGTGTTCGTGGCGGTCGCCGTCACCGCGACGGCGATTGAGATGAGCCACAAAGAGGAGCCGACGGAGAGCTGGGCCTCGTCACGGCCGAATACGACCCCGTCCGACCCTTTGCGCGACGAGTTGTTCCGCTGCCAGGCCCTTGGCGAGGCCGGGCCGCGTGATCCTGCCTGCCTGCGGGCCTGGGCGGAAAACCGCAACCGCTTCCTCGCGCCGGGCGCTCGACCGGCAGAGCGGCTGCAGGAAGCGGCGCCGGCTCCCCATCCGCAAGCGGGCCCGGCCATCCCGACCCAGCCGGCGACGGTGTCGCCGCCGACCGAGACGCGGTAGCGTCATGGGCAACACTGGCGTCATCGACCACTTCCTCGAAGTCTTCGCCCGCTACATCGATTCCGGCTTCGGCCTGCTGAGCGGCGAAGTCGCCTTCATCGCCACGACGCTGATCGTGATCGATGTGACGCTGGCGGCGCTGTTCTGGTCCTGGGGCGGCGACGACGACATTTTCGCCCGGCTCGTGAAGAAGACGCTGTTCGTCGGCGTGTTCGCCTACATCATCGGCAACTGGAACAACCTCGCGCGCATCGTCTTCGAGAGCTTCGCCGGCTTGGGCCTCAAGGCCAGTGGCACGGGCTTCACGACCGCCGATCTGCTGCGGCCGGGCAAGGTGGCGCAAACCGGTCTCGATGCCGGGCGACCACTACTGGAATCGATCTCCGGCCTGATGGGCTACTGGTCGTTCTTCGAGAACTTCATCCAGATCGCCTGCATGTTCCTCGCCTGGGCGCTGGTGCTGCTCGCCTTCTTCATCCTTGCGATCCAGCTCTTCGTCACCCTGATCGAATTCAAGCTGATGACGCTCGCCGGCTTCGTCCTCATTCCGTTCGGCCTGTTCGGCAAGTCCGCCTTCATGGCCGAACGCGTGCTCGGCAACGTCATCTCGTCCGGTATCAAGGTGCTGGTGCTGGCCGTCATAATCGGCATCGGCTCGACGCTGTTCTCCGAATTCACCGCTGGCCTTGGCGGTGCAACACCATCCATCGACGAAGCCATGGCCATCGTGCTCGCCGCGCTGTCGCTCCTCGGTCTCGGCATCTTCGGCCCTGGTATCGCCAGCGGCATCGTCTCCGGCGGCCCACAGCTCAGCGCTGGCGCCGCGGTGGGTACAGGTCTCGCGGCTGGCGGCATGATCGCCGCCGGAGTCGGCGCGGCCGGCGCCGTCGCATCCGGCGGCGCGGCACTTGCGGGAGGCGCGGCAGCCGCGGCCCGGGGCGGCGCGGCGATGGCGGGTGGCGTATCCACGGCCAACAGCCTCGGCGCAGCCGGCCAATCGGGCGTCAGCGGCGTCGCGTCGGGCCTGGGCGGCGTCGCCCAAGCCGGCGGCGGCTCGGCCGCACCATCGTCGTGCAGGTTCCACGCAACGCCGATCGGCTCAGGGCGAACCCGCTCGGCATCTACGTCAACGCCATCAACTGGTCACGGGAGCTTGGTCAATGAAGCCGTCTTTCCGTAAAGCCGGAAGCCCGGCTTTACACATTTCCGCAATCCCGGCTTTGCGCCGAGGCGCATTGCCGATCCTGCTGGTGGCGACGTCCGCGCTCGCCGGCTGCGCCACCACCAATCCACCGCCGGAAATCTCCTACGACAACGCCGCGCCTGCGGTGCAGACAGTGGATCCCCCGGCACCGGTAACGGTCGTAGAACTGCCGCGGCCCCTGCCGCTGCCCGGGCAAATGAAACCGGTCGAGCAATCTCGTCAGACACCCGAACCGACCGATCCGACAGCGCGGGTCAACCAGGCCAACGCTGCAGCCCGCATTCAGCCGGTGCGCGACGGCTTCATCAATTCGATGCAGGTCTATCCCTTTACGCAAGGGGCGCTCTATCAGGTCTACACGGCCGTCGGGCAGATCACCGACATCGCATTGCAGCCGGGCGAGCAGCTGGTCGGATCGGGGCCCGTCGCCGCCGGCGACATCGTCCGCTGGATCATCGGCGACACGCAGAGCGGCGCCGGGCCCACGCTTCAGGTCCACATCCTGGTCAAGCCGACCCGGCCGGATCTGATGACCAACCTCGTCATCAACACCAGCCTGCGCACCTACCATATGGAACTTCGCTCGACCGAGCGGACCTACATGGCCTCGGTCTCCTGGCAGTATCCGCAGGACCAACTCATCGCGCTGCGTCGCCAGAACCAACAGGCCGAAGTAGCACAACCGGTCGCATCCGGCGTCGACCTCGCCAACGTCACCTTCCGCTACGCGATCGACGGCGACCGCGCGCCGTGGCGGCCGCTGCGCGCCTTCGACGACGGTCGCCAGGTCTTCATCGAATTCCCGCGCGGGATCGGACAGGGCGAGATGCCGCCGCTGTTCGTGGTCGGTCCCGAGGGCACCACCTCGGAACTGGTGAACTACCGGGTTCGCGGCCATCACATGATCGTCGATCGGCTCTTCGCCGCCGCCGAGTTGCGGTACGGCTCCGGCGATCGCCAGAAGCGCGTCCGCATCGTGCGTACCGATGGGAGGCCGGCGTCGTGAGCGAGACAGAGCCCCGGAAAGAGGAAGGGCCGGACGAGGAGGCTCGGCCGTTGACCGGCCAGCACCTTTCGCGACAGTCGGGTGACGCGCGGCGGTTCGGCGCGCAGCCGCATCGGCGCGGGATCGACAGAATGCCTTCCTTAATGCCGCTACCGATCGGCGCACTGTCGCGCCCGATCGCGTTGCAGCGTCGGCGTCACCAAACATCCTGCAGGCGGGCGCCGTGATTTCCGCCGCACTGATCACCGGCATCCGTTCAGATCTCCCCGGCCAGATCACCGCCCAAGTGACGGAAAATATCTACGATAGCCCGACTGGTCGCATCCTCCTCGTGCCCCAAGGCACACGCATCATCGGCCAGTACGACAATAACGTCCAGTTCGGGCAGAGCCGCGTCCTCCTGGTCTGGAATCGACTGATCTTCCCGAACGGCCGCAGCATTGTGCTGGAGCGCCAGCCGGGCGCCGATGCTGAGGGATATGCCGGCCTCCAGGACGGCGTCGATTATCACTGGTGGGACCTCGCGAAGGCGGCCGGGCTCTCGACGCTGCTCAGCGTCGCCGCCGAACTCGCCACCAACGACGACGACCGACTCATCCAGGCGATCCGCAATGGTGGCCAGGACACGATCAATGACGCAGGCCAGCAGATCATCCGCCGCCAGCTCAATATCGCTCCGACACTCACGATCCGGCCCGGCTTCCCGGTGCGCGTGATCGTCACGCGCGACCTCGTGCTCGAACCATACGGAGGGTGATATGACCAAACTCAAGCTTGGCGCGATCGTAGACAACAAGCCGAACAAGCTCACCATCGAATTGCCGGCGCTGCTGCACCGCGATCTCGTCGCCTATGCCGAGGTCCTGGCTCGCGAGACTGGGCAAACGGTTACCGATCCGGCGAAGCTAATTGCACCGATGGTTCAGCGCTTCATCGCTACCGACCGCGGCTTTGCGAAGGCGCGCCGACAACCTTCGTGACGACCAATCAGATTTTAAAGTTGAATCTCGGAGCGATCACGTTGTTCGTCGCCCTTGTCTTCGCGCGTCGCTCAACACTCATGTCGAGTAAGAATTTAAGCGCCGGATTCTGACTGGCGTCGGACCAGACGGCGCTGAACGATACCGTATTCTCCGAGCTGGAGACTGGAACGAAACGAACGCCAGGGGGGGGCGATGCCGATGGTCGCGTTCGTAGCAAGCGCGATTCCAAACCCCTGCGCCACCATGCTCATCAAGTTCTCGCAGCCAATGTGCTGGACCGAAATCCGTGGACGAAAACCAGAGTGAGAAAGGCGCCTCACCAGATAGCGCTCGATCTCGGGTCCAGCAGCGTCAGCCATCGCAAGGAAGGTCTCGTGTTTTACGTCATGCCAATTAACCGCATTCAGGGAAGCGACCCCATGAGAGGCAGGAACGGCTAAATAGATCCTCTCATCCCACAACCTTTCAGCTCGACATCCGGTCAGTTGTGGATCTCCTAGCATAAAGGCGATGTCGATCCGGCCGTTGAGTAAAGCGCTCGTAGTCATCTGAGAAGTCGCCTCTTGGAACGTCATCTCAATCGCCGGAAAGCGCTGACGGTAAGCCGTCAGCGAATCGGCTAAAAACCCATTGCCCAGTGGAACCATCAACCCGACGCGGAGCACTCCGACTGAGCCGCGTTTGGCCAGAGCGACTGTACTTACTGCCTCGTGGAGATGCTTCGCGCCGATCGCTGCCTCCCTGAGAAAACGTTCGCCAGCCAATGTCGCGCGGGCACCCGATCTATGTCGTTCGAACAACGCAATCCCGAGACGTCGCTCTAATATTTGTATCCGCCGGCTGACGGTCGACTGCGATACGTCGAGAATTTCCGCCGTCCGCCGAAAGCTACCATGCTCAGCAGCGAGAACTGCGTATCGCAGGTAGCGCAAGTCGAAAGCGATATCCGGCACCTCAATTCCTCCGGGGAATATCACACCGGGGCCGCAGTTTTCCGGAGACCAAGTGCGTCTTGAGATCAGACAGGACTTGGGGCAGCCCCCATATTGAAAGCATCGACCGGCAGCCGATTAAGGCCGCCGGACCACATGCATCATGTGCCTACAGTATTCCTTCCTGTGCGGCCTGATAAACGGTCCTTACGGTCGGCCGGAAACCAAGGCTCCGCGCCAGCGATGCATCGACATGGAGATACCAGGGATTTAGCATTGCCTCGGCCGAGGGTTCCATCTGGTGGCCCACAAGTCCTACCAGTTCATAGACCGTCGTCGGCGCTTCATCGGAAATGTTGACGATCCGGCCATCGAAGGCGCCTGCCAGCGCCAATCTCATCGCCGTCGCAATATCGCGATGATGTATCGTGCTCATCCGATTGGCGGGATGGAAGCCGGAGGCGACCAGATGCTTTGGCAGCATCTCCAGGTGGCCGTCGCCGTCGCCATAAACGAACGGGAACCGCAAGATCGACCAGTTCAAGCCACTCTCGCGCAGCAGTTTTTCGGCTGCGACCTTGCTGGCGGGGTAAGCTTGTTCCGGCTCGACGCTATCCTTCTCCCGGCCGGGCTGGGTGGAGTTCCTGTTATAGACATTCGACGTGCTCGCCATGATGAAGCGAGCGTCAGGTGCATCAGCTTGCACGGCGGCGATCAGATTGCGAGTGCCCTCCAGGTTACTCCTCCAGATCAAATCCGTATCCGGGCTGCGAAAGACGGCGGCTAGGTGCACAATCGCCGAAACACCCCGAACAGCATCCGACAGCGTCGAAGGGTCGAGAATATCGCCAGTCACGGCCGTTGCGCCCGGGGGGCAGGTTTTCCCTGTCCGCAGCAGCAGCCGGCAGTCAAGACCTGCTTCCACCAACCGCGGAACAAGCCGCTCGCCGACAAGACCTGTCGCTCCAGTTATCAGGATTGTCATTAGCTCATGCCTTTCGTGACAGGGTCTGTAGCCGCTCGGTCGCCAACCGAAGGACGCGGATCGTCGTGGCCAGATCGGTCTCGGCGATGCCGTCAAAAGCAGCTTGGTGAATAAATGAGAGGTCTGGGAGTTCGCGCCACAGGGCCTCGCCCGAACTCGTGAGTGTCAGAAGACGCTGGCGCTGATCTTCTCCGTCCGAGGTCTGCTGGACCAGACCTTTGCGAACGAGCGTGGCGATGATCCCGCTTAATGTCGCCCGTTCCAGCTCAAGCGCACGGCCGATATCGCGTTGCACCGTTGGACCAGAATTTGCGAGATGCCAGAGAACGTACCACTGGGTCGAACCCAGATCGTATGGTCGCAATGTCGCGTCCATCAGGGCCCGTCCTGCAAAGTAGCATCGCTTTGTCCATGCCCCCACAGTCAGATGTTCGTCCTGCATGCCGCGAAGGCCCTTTTAGTTCGTTCGCTACCTTGCAAATATCGCAAGGTAGCGAACGAATGTCAAGAGTCCTGCAGCGAGCCACGGCATCGCTGCTATGGCGAAAGGCTCCGAGCAATCCGATGAGTAGGTCGGGTGCGGCAGCGCGCCGGTCCTGCCTTGCCGCAGGACAGTGAAAGCGCACTGGCGAAGATACCATCTACCAGCAGGAACGGCCCTGTGACGAGTGATGAGGCGTTGCGCCGGCTGCAGGTTGTGACCCGGCACGGGATGCGGGGATGGCCTGGGTTGTGGTCCACGCCGTTATAAGCTCCGCCGCCTCCCGCCGCATGGTGATTTGTGGGAAGCGGCGCGCGTCTTAGGACGCCTTGTTCAGTCCGGGCTTCTCAGCGGCCCGAAGACTCTTGGGCAGATCGTCCGGCCCGACCGCCGGAGATCCGTCGGCTGCATCAAATGACTGGGAGATTAGCAGGGTGTCTTCGTAGAGCTGAAGGTGGCTGATCTTGCCCTCTTGCACCTTCAGATGCAGTGCAATCGGAGTCTCGAACGACCTGCCGCTCTGTGCAATGACGTGCGAGAACGTTCCGGTGATGACGGCATTGTCGCCATCTACGATGATGTCGTTGATGGTGGCGGAGCTTTGCCCTTCCACATAATAGGGCCACATCACCGCGAAGAATTCTGGTGCCTGGCTTCCTTTGGTGCGGCGACCGGTCCAGGGCAGATTGCTAGATCCCGGCACAAACCAGTCGATCTCATCGGCGAACAGCGCCTTCATGCTTTCGAGATCCTTGCCGCCAATGCACTGCAACAGCTTAGTGGCGACAGTCTTGGCGTCGTTTGGAACGTTGCTTTCCACGGGCTCCACCAAGAGCCGTTCAAGCCGAACACTGGCAAAACGCCAGCGTCCCGAAACCTTCCTGTAGGTTTCGTGGTAAATCCCCCATCCCTGAAGGATCTTGAGTGGGCTGCCATCAGGAAACACGAGGCGATCGGAAATCGTCCAGGTTCCTCGCGCATTCTCCCGGTCCAGGATCTCGATCTCCGGCGCATGCACCTGATGCACGGACATCAGAGGCCCCATCAACTGCTGCAGACCCTCAATAAAGCTATGAGCCGAGCTGAATTTCTGCGTGTCGTCGGCGCCACCGGGGGCACCAGCAATCTCGATCGCCGCATCGGGCACGAAGTCCGCTTCGAGTTCTTCCCAATTCTTCTGATCGATCAGTCGGCAGTAGCGGGCCTTGAGTTGCTTGATGTCTTCAATGTCGTTGAGTTGCTCAAGTGTCCTGTTAGACATGACTGTCCCTTTCTATGTTTGCGTTCACTCCCGGAATGACGTTTTCGTTTTCTGGGCGTCGCGGCCGGGCGTGATCGGTCAATCAGCGATGATCCCCAAGGACGGTAGTGACGAAGGCGCGCAGATCACCGAGCAGCAATTCCGGCTGTTCCATCGCCGCAAAATGCCCGCCCTTCGGCATGTCCGTCCAACGGACGATGTTGTACGTCTTTTCAGCGAAAGACCGGAGCGGCGGTATGAAGACGGGATCCGGGAACGCCGCCACGCCAGTCGGCACGCCTACATGCGCGCCTGCCGGCAGTTTGTCGGCGCCATCTTCGCGCTGCCCTTGGTAGATCCAGGTGGCCGTCACCGCCGCTCCGGGCGCGACGTAGAGCATGATATTGGTCAGAAGCCGCTCTTCGGAGAAACGCGTCCAGAGATCGGGACTGCCATCATTCCTCCGGGGCAGGTCCGACCACACGCCGAATTTTTCCAGAACCCAAGCTGCCACGCCAACGGGGCTATCGGCCATTGCGACACCGAGCGTCTGCGGACGGGTGCCCTGCTCATGGCTGTAGCCGCTCTCCCGTTCGAAACTCGCAGCAAAGCGGGCAAGCCAATCCTCTTCCTCTTTCGTCGTCGGCTGCACATCCGCGGCTTTGATGGCGACCATGTTGAGGTGGATGCCGAGAACAGCGTCGGGGTTGCGATATGCCATGTGGGTGGCGATACCGGAGCCCCAATCGCCGCCTTGCACGAAGTAGCGCGCCTCACCGAACAACTCGCCCATCAACTGGTGAAACTGTTCAGCTATACGGATCGGCCCGACTATCGTGCGGATGGGATGCGAGAAGGCGAAACCCGGCAGCGATGGGACGACCACATCGTGCCCGTCGGCGACGAGCGGCGCGATGAGGTCCTCAAACTCGATGAAGGAGCCGGGCCAGACATGGAGAAGCAGGAGGGGCGGCTTGGTTCCGTCGCCTGCGGCGTGGACGAAATGAATGCGCTGGCCTTCGATTTCAGTCGTGAACTGGGGAAAGCGGTTCAGGCGGCGCTCTTCAGCACGCCAATCAAAGCTTTCCAGCCAGTAGCTGACCAGCCGTCGCAAGTCGGCCTTGCCGACGCCGGATGTCCAGCCCCCGGCATCCGGGAGCAGATCCCAATCATAGGCGTCAATCCTTCGTCTGATTTGCGCCAGGCGGTCGTCGGGAATGTGAATTGTGAAGGGCGTAGCCATGTTAGGGCCTCACCTGCGCTTCAACTGCTGTCTTATCGATGACCGAGAAAACTTCTGCGATCTTGCCTTCTCTCAACGTGTAAAAAGCATGTTCGTAGAAGACGACGCGCCGTCCATTGACCGGAACGCCAAGGAAATCTTGGACAGGCGTGCAGTCGAAACGAAGCCGTGAAGCGACATGACCTTCATTCGCCACGACGAGATCGACGTTGAAATGAAGGTCCGGGATGTCTCGGAAGTTCTCTTCAAGCATGGCCCGGTAGCCATCCAACCCGAGCGGGCGCCCATTGTGGACCACATCGGCGGCCACGAATTCGCCAAGCTCGTCCCAGGCACGGGCATTCAGGCAGGCGATGTATTGCCTGTACATGCTGGCTGTCGCTGTTTCTTGTGATGTCTCATTCATTGTCAGACCCTCCTATCGTCACTGTTCTGTAGGGATAACGCGCGAGGCGCAGGCCACGGCAGGAAGAAGTCATGACCTGCGATCGGCCCACCGACCGCCTGGATGCGGCCACCCGTTGTGAGGTTTCCGAGATTGATCGGCGCAAAGCCGAAGCTCTCAAGAAGATCCGCCACGATGCTCTTGGCGCCATGGTCATCGCCCGAGACAAATACTGCCCGTCGAAACCGGCCGTCTCTCGCCTCAGCCGCGAAATTGCTCATGAAGAGCGTGTTCATCGCTTTCACGACGCGAGCCCCGGGCGCCAAGGCAGCAACATGCTCGCTGGAGCTGCCACCATGAAAATCAACGAGGCCCTGTGCGGGTGTGCCGTCCTTGAACGCGTTCGTCGCGTCGATCAGAATCTGGCCCTGCCATACGGGCAATCCACGCAAGGCCGCCTCAACCCGGGACCAAGGGACAGCGAGAAGGACGAGGGGCTTTTCAGCAGCGATTGCGACCGGGACCGCCGACGCACTGGAGCCAAGATGGCCGATCACGCCTGCCAGCTTTTCAGGCGCCCCGCTATTGCTGAGGACAATCCGGTGGCCGGCGCCAATCGCTTTGCGTGCAAAGGCCTGTGCAACAGTTCCTGCGCCAATAATTCCGATTTCCATTTTTTTCTCCGTCGAAGTGGCCGCCTCCAGGCTGCACGAGCTGGCAGGATTCACGGGGTCGGTCTCGACCTCAGCGAAGCCCGAGTTGCTCCATCACAACGGTGCCAGAGGGGTAGCAGTTGAACGATTGGATCTTGCCGTCCCGCATCTGAAAGACATCGCAGCAGGGTGCATCCATTCGCCTACCCGTCGGTTGAACCGTACCGGACGGCAGGTCGAGTGGTCCTTGGTGGGTGCCCTGCAGCGCCAGTTCGACGATGATCGTGTCGCCGACTTCGAAGAAGCGGAACAGCTCACGATGCATGTCGGGGAACGCTCGGGCATAGACCTCCACCGTCTTCGCCACATCGCGCCCCTGGTACGTCACGGCTATGGACTGGTCAGTGAGCGTCCCATCCGGCGTGAAGCAGTCGATGAAGGCTTCGAGGTCCTGGCGCTCGGCGGTCTCATAAGCCGCGCGGACAATCTTCTCGTTCTCTGTCATGGCCTATCTCCTGAATTGTTCTACACAGGAGATAGAACTGCAACAGACTGGTGTTCAGGGCAGATGTTGCAATGGATCTTTGCCCTAAATAGAATAATAGGCATCATGCGAGCCATTACCGACCTCAATGACATCTATTATTTCGCCCAGGTGGTTGGCGCTGGGTCCTACACGGCCGCGGCAAAATCGCTCGGCCTGCAAACCTCGAAGTTAAGCCGGCGGGTTGCTCGGCTGGAGGGGGAGCTGGGCGTGCGCCTGATCAATCGCACGACGCGCCATCTATCGCTCACCGAAGCTGGTCAGACATTCTATAGACACTGCGTGGCGCTGATTGAGGAAGCACAGGCGGCAAGAGACGCGGTCGACCAGATCCTGTCGCGACCACAGGGCCTAGTGCGGATGTCCTGTCCGATCGGGCTACTACACGGCGGTCTTGGCGCGTTGCTCGGCCGTTTCCTGCGCGACTATCCCGATGTTCGCATTGCCCTCGACGCAACAAATCGGCGCGTAGATGTAATCGAAGAAGGTCTCGACCTCGCCGTCCGGGTGAGACTGCCGCCGCTCGAGGACTCCGAATTGGCAATGCGCCAGTTCGGTATTTCGGAGATGATCCTGGTCGCAACGCCAGACGTCATCCGCGCCTATGGTGAGCCCGCTGCTATTGAGAACCTAGCCAACATGCCGTTGCTCTCGATGGCCGCGCCTGATGGCAGGAAGATTTGGCGATTGAACAATCTGTCCGGTCAAGAAGCAGAAGTCGCCATCGTGCCACGGTTTGCGACGGACGATCTCCTCACACTGAAAGGCGCGGCTCTAGACGGCCTCGGCGCCGCACTCATTCCGGCACACCTGGTGGCCGAAGAAGTTGAGGCCGGCCTGCTGACCCGCCTGCTGCCCGAATGGCAGACACCCGGCGGCCTAGTACACGCGATCTTTCCCTCCAGGCGCGGTATGGTGCCGGCAGTCCGCGTGCTGCTCGATTTCCTTGTGGCTGGTTTCGACTTGCCGGAGCTGCCGACAGAGTCTTGAAGCGGCCAATGGGTGTCAGGGCTACTCAGGCCATCGAGCAAGTTCGGCGCACTCAACAATACTCACTGATCCCGCCGATGTGTACGCTATAGCCCGAAATTGCCGCACGCGTTCGCGCGCAGGCTTCAAAGTGGAAGATCTATCGCCTTCTATCTCCACAAGAGCAAAGAAGTGGAGATACGGTATGAGCACCCCCCAGCATGTCGCCCGCAGGACAATTCGCCGGCAGCAGCTACGAGAGATCGTGCCGCTTGCCGACAGCACGATCTATGACATGGAGCAGCGAGGGGAATTCCCGCAGCGCTTCTATCTCACAGCGCGCTGCGTCGTCTGGGACTTGGCAGAGGTCGAAGCCTGGCTCGACGCTCGACGCCATGCCTCTCGGACTAACACCGTCAAGCGCGCTCCCAGTCCCGACGTGAGATTGCGCCGTTCCCGGCCAGTCAAACACTAGGCTCGAGCTCAAGCAGTTCCATCGTCGGCGGGAGCAGAGTCGGGACATACTTCCGCCCCAAGACCCATGCGTCCACCAGATTGGACCACTCCTGCATCATATGCCGGCGTTGATGCTCGTACTCCGCCTTGTTGTAGACACCCCGAGAGGACCTTCCGTCTTCGTGCGCTAGGCACTTCTCGATCCAGTCGCTGTTGAAGCCGAGTTCATTCAGCAGGGTCGAGCCTGTGCGTCGAAGATCGTGAACAGTGAAAGGTTCGAGTGGCAGCCCCTCCTTTTTCGCTCTGACAACGACTGCGGTCGTAATCCGATTGAACGTAGCACGCGACATCGGCGCATCAGCGTCATATCGAGACGGAAGGACGTAGCGCGAATTCCCCGCGCAAGTTTTCAGCGCGATGAAGATGTCGACAGCCTGCTGTGACAGGTAGACGTTGTGTGCCTTCGACCGCTTCATTCGCTCTTTGGGTATCGACCAGACGGCGTTCTCGAAGTCCACTTCATCCCACGTCGCGTCCTGCAACTCGCTTTTCCTAACCATCGTTAGAAGGAACAGTTTCATTCCCAGCCGTATAGTCGGCAGGGTCGGTACATGCTCGAGCTGACCGAGCATGACGCGGATCTCGGCAGGAGATAGCGAACGATCCTTCGGTACGAAGGTCGCGATAGACGCGGGTCCAACTTCATCCGCTGGGTTGGCGACCTTCTCGCCATGACAAGATCGCGAACCCAAAGATCAGCTTCACGATATCCCGCACATGCACGGCCGTGGCTGGAGCGCCCCGATCCTTGACCTTCCCGCACATCATGCGGAGATCGTCCGGCGTGATCTCCGTCAGAAGCCTGTTTCGAAACGTTGGCAGAATGTCCCGCTCATAGATCGAGCGTCGCATGGCGCGCGTGCTTTCGGCCATCCGCGACTCCTGGAACCACTTCTCGCCGAACTCGCCGAACCGCTTTGCCTCCTTCAGTCGCCGCTTGTCGTGCTGCTTCTCTTGAGCAGGGGACCGGCCCTCAGAAATGGTCCGCTTCGCATCGACCAGCTTCTCGCGAGCTCTGGCAAGTGAAAGGCCCTCTGGGCCGTATCGGCCGAGCGTCAGCGTCTCGCGACGTCCGTTGAGGCGGTAGTCGTACCGGAACACGATCGCCCCCGACGGCTGGACCACGACGTACATACTGTCACGATCGCTCACCTTGTACAATTTCTTTTGTGATCTCAGTGCCTTAATGGCCGCGTCAGTAAGCATGGGTGCCTCCAAAACCGTCCTAAAAACAGCAGAGAGGCACCGATTATACCGTCACGCTAAAACAGGGGGCGCTGGAAGCGCAATTCCCTTTCTGATTCAGCCAGTTACCGCCAAAACCGATACCGTCAGCAGCTCTCTTTGCCTTGACGGTATAGCGAAATCCCCAATCGAACAAGTTCCCCCATGCCGTCTGCTATACCGTCAAATTGGAGCACTGCCCCTCGATAGACGACGATAGACGTCGCAATGTTTATCTTTATATTTCAATCATTTGGGTCGTACTGGAGCGTACAAACGGATACTGCCGGAGGGGTAAAAATCATTCCCACTCGATGGTCCCGGGGGGCTTGCTGGTTACGTCATAGACCACACGATTGACGCCCTTCACCTCATTGATGAGGCGGTTGCCCACCCGGCCCAAGAAGCCGTGGTCGAAGGGATAGTAATCCGCAGTCATACCGTCCGTGCTGGTCACCGCCCGCAAAGCCAGGGCAAAGTCGTAGGAGCGGGCATCGCCCATCACACCGACAGTGCGCACCGGCAGAAGCACCGCGAAGGCCTGCCAGATCGCATCGTAAAGGCCCGCCTCCCGGATCTCTTCCAGATAGATCGCATCGGCCTTGCGCAGAATGTCCAGCTTGTCCTTGGTCAAAGGCTGGCCGGGAATGCGGATCGCCAGGCCCGGACCCGGGAAGGGATGGCGACCCACCATTTCCTCGGGCAGGCCCAGTTCGCGGCCCAGATCGCGGACCTCGTCCTTGAACAGCTCTCGCAGGGGCTCCACCAGGGACATGTTCATGCGCTCGGGCAGGCCGCCCACGTTGTGGTGGCTTTTGATCGTCACGCTCGGGCCGCCAGTGAAGGAGACGCTTTCGATCACATCCGGGTACAAGGTCCCCTGGGCCAGGTACTCGGCCCCACCCACCTTCCGGGCCTCCTCCTCGAAGACATCGATGAAAGTCGCGCCGATGATTTTGCGCTTGGCCTCGGGATCGGTCACGCCGTCCAGCTTATTCAGGAACAGGTCGCTCGCGTCCCGATGGACCAAATGGATGTTGAAGCGGTCGCGAAAGACCTTCACCACCTGATCCGTCTCCCCCTGGCGCATCATGCCGTGGTCAACCAGCACGCAAACCAGTTGATCCCCGATGGCCTCGTGGATCAGCGCCGCCACGACCGAGCTGTCCACGCCTCCGGACAGGCCGCAGATCACCCGGCCAGAGCCCACCTGCTCCCGCACCTTGGTGATAGCCTGTTCCTTGAACGCCGCCATGGTCCAGTCACCGCTACAACCACAGACCCCATGGGTGAAGTTGCGCAGCAATTGGGCACCATGGGGCGTGTGGGCCACCTCAGGATGGAACTGGACGCCGTAGAAGCGGCGCGTGTCGTCGGCGATGGCGGCGAAGGGACACCCCTCGCTCGTGCCCACGACCCGAAAGCCCTCGGGGATAGTATCGACCCGATCGCCGTGGCTCATCCAGACCTGTTCCCGGGCACCCTTGTCCCAGGCGCCCTGGAAGAGAACGCAGTCGTCGGTGACATCCACAAAGGCCCGACCGAACTCCCGGTGGCCTGGGTCCTCCACCGACCCACCGAGCTGGGCGACCATGGTTTGCTGGCCGTAGCAAATCCCCAGAACCGGCAACCCCATGGAGAACAGGTCTTGCGGCGCCCGAGGCGTATCGGCCGCTGTGACAGAAGCCGGACCACCCGACAGGATCACGCCCTTGGGGTCGAAGGCCTTGATGAAGTCCGCGGTAACCGCGTTGAAGGGGTGAATCTCGCTATAGACCCCGCTTTCCCGCACCCGGCGGGCGATCAACTGGGTGACCTGGGAGCCGAAATCGATGATGAGGATCCGGTCCTCGGTCACGGCGGAAGCGGTCATATCGGTCATCTGTGCGCCATCCACTCTCAAACGGTGTCAATCCGTGGATTTAAGGGGAGGGGACAGTACTCCAACGCCCCCCGGGCCTCAAGCCATGAGACCCCCCCGGTTCACGGATTCGTGACGGAAAAGGTATCGCAGGCGTCCAAACGCCCTTCGGTGAAGCCCTTCTTGAACCAGCGGACGCGCTGTTCCGATGTGCCATGGGTAAAACTGTCGGGCGTAACCGTGCCGCGAGACTCCCGTTGCAGGCGGTCGTCGCCAATGGCCGAGGCCGCGCGGAGCGCCTCGTCGATATCGCCCGCGTCCAGAAGGCTCCGGTCCGCGTCGGCGGAATGGGCCCAGAGCCCGGCGAAGCAATCGGCCTGCAGCTCCTGGCGAACGGAAAGTCCATTGATCTCCGCCTTGGACAGTCGGGCGCCCCATTCATGGACCTTGGCGGAAATGCCCAGCAGGGTTTGCACATGGTGGCCGACCTCGTGGGCGATGACATAGGCCTGGGCGAAGTCACCGGGCGCCCCATGCCGGTCCCTCAGCTCCTGGTAAAAGGACAGGTCGATGTAGACCTTCTGGTCGGCGGGGCAATAAAAGGGTCCCATGGCCGATCCGGCCATGCCACAGGCCGACCGCACCGACTCCCGGAACAGGACAAGCCTGGGCTCCTTATAGGTCCCGCCCATGCGTTGGAACACCGCTCGCCACGTGCCTTCGGTATCGGCGAGGACCACCGAGACAAAGGCCGCGAGGTCGTCCTCGGCGGCGGAGGACTGTGCCTGGCGACCGGACGAGGGCGCCCGGGCCGGGTCCACGCCCCCCAGAATCCCGCCGAAATCAAAGCCCAGGAAAGAGGCCACGACCAGACCGACACCGACCAGGAGTCCCACCTTCCCAAAGCGTCCACTCAACAGGAGCCCGAGCAATCCATTCCCGCGGGATCCTCCCACACGGGCCGTGCGCCCGAAGCGCGGGGCTTCTCCCCGCCTGTCCTCGACATTATCGCTCCGCCTGCCGTCTCGCCACCGCATCGCCGCTTCCCTTTGCCTGTCCAACATCCATGCGGACACACCACCGGGATCACCATAACCGACCCCGCACCCAAACGCGAAAAGGGTCCGCGAGAGGCGGACCCTTTCCCTATTCAATCTGGCATCATCGGCGAAAAACACTGGATTTAGGCGGACATGGCCTTCATCAGGTTCTCGTCCAGCTTGTCCAGGAACTGGTTGGTGGTCAACCAGGGCTGATCCGGACCGATCAGGATGGCCAGATCCTTGGTCATGAAACCGGATTCCACCGTCTCCACGCAGACCTTTTCCAGGGTTTCGGCGAAAGTCACCACCTCCGGGGTCTCATCGAACTTGCCGCGGAACTTCAGGCCCTGGGTCCAGGCGAAGATCGAGGCGATGGGGTTCGTCGAGGTTTCCTTGCCCTTCTGGTGCAGACGGTAGTGACGGGTCACGGTGCCGTGGGCGGCCTCGGCCTCGATGGTCTTGCCATCGGGGGTCATCAGAACCGAGGTCATCAGCCCCAGGGAGCCGAAGCCCTGGGCGACGGTGTCGGATTGAACGTCGCCATCGTAGTTCTTACAAGCCCAGACGAAGCCACCGGACCACTTCATGCAGCAGGCGACCATGTCATCGATCAGGCGGTGTTCGTAGGTGATGCCCGCGGCCTTGAACTTGTCGGCGAACTCCGCGTCAAAGACCTCTTGGAACAGGTCCTTGAAGCGGCCGTCGTAGGCCTTGAGGATCGTGTTCTTGGTGGACAGGTAGACCGGCCAACCGCGCTCCAGACCGTAGTTCATGCTGGCCCGGGCGAAGCCGCGAATGGACTCATCAAGGTTGTACATGGCCATGGCCACGCCCGCGTCGGGGAACTTGAAGACTTCCAATTCGATGGGCTCGCCGCCGTCCTCGGGCACGAACTTCATGGTCAGGGTGCCCGCACCCGGGACCTTCAGGTCGGTGGCGCGGTACTGGTCGCCGAAGGCGTGACGGCCGATGACAATCGGCTGGGTCCAACCCGGGACATAGCGGGGCACATTGGAGCAGATGATCGGCTCGCGGAACACGGTGCCACCCAGGATGTTCCGGATGGTGCCGTTCGGAGACTTCCACATCTTCTTGAGGCTGAATTCCTCGACCCGCTGCTCGTCGGGGGTGATGGTCGCGCATTTTACGCCCACGCCGTATTCCTTGATGGCGTTGGCGGCATCCACGGTAATCTGGTCGTCGGTTTCGTCCCGCTTCTCGACGCTGAGATCGTAGTACTTCAGGTCGATGTCCAGATAAGGCAGAATCAACTTGTCCTTGATGAACTGCCAAATGATGCGGGTCATTTCATCGCCGTCGAGCTCGACGACGGGGGTTTTCACCTTGATCTTGCTCATTATCATTTCCCCGGAGTGGTGAGAAGGTCGCGGCGTCCGGTGGGGTGTGCCCCAAAAAATCTGATCGCGCGGCGAGACCGGATGGGAAAGAGGCCCGGCATCCCCGGCCTCTCTCACCGTCCCGGCTCTGGTATTCCCGGGTCAAAAAACAATCGACCCGAGACAGCGCCGTCACGGACGGCGGCACCATAGCATCGCCGCCACCTTTCGCAAGAAACTTCTCTTGAATCCCAGGTCGCTCGCGACCTTTGGGGCGGCGGGTAGGGCGGCGGGTAGGGCGGCGGGAAAGCGGCTTCAGGCGGTGGGTTCGTGGGCGGAGGACAGCAGGACCCGAAAGCCGCACCCATTTCCGCCGTCCCGCACGACCTCCAACCGCCCCTCCAATGCCGCGAGAAATCCCCGGGCCAGGGACACGGCCAATCCGGTTCCGGGGCCTTGACGGGGTCTCCGGGCCTCGCCTGTCCCGTATCCATGCATGCTTTCCAGTTCCAGGACCCGCTCATCGGACCAGACGAGCCCCCGGGCCAGCAGGGACAAGCGGGCCTCTCCCGCCCCGGCGGCCTCCGCCCGACAGACAATTTCCGAGGAGGAACATTCCAGGGCCAATTCGGACAGGAGGTTGCGTAGAATCCGGACAAGGTAATTCTGGTTGGTCGCGATGGGTCCGACGGGCGTGGCCGGTGGAGGAATAACGACAACACAGGACCGGGGGGCAAGCATCGGGGCCAATTCGCCCGCCACCCGCTCCAGGCATTGGAGGGGATGGACCGCCTCGACCATGATGGTCCGACCCCGGGTTTCCATGTCCGTCAGGGTCAGCACATCCTCCACCAGGGCCGCGAGGGTCCCACAGGCGTCGTTGATATGGCGGGCGTATCCGACCAACCGGGGATCGGCCGCGTTCCACGGCAGATCCTCCATCAACAGGTCCGAGAAGCCACTGATGGCGGTCAGAGGCGTGCGCAACTCGTGGCTCATATTGGCGAGGAATCGAGTCCGGGCGGCTTCCGCCCGCACCGCCCGCTCGGAGTGGAGTTCCGCCTCGAGCCGGGCGATCTCGGTATCGGCCACCTGCGCCTTCAGCCGGCGGATCAGAATCCAAGCCAACCAAACACAGCACAGGCTGATCGTCAGCAGCGCGGCGATGCCGGCGAGAACCAGTTCGTCCAGTTGCCAGTTCTCGTGGTCCCGGGAATAGGCATAAAAAGCTTCGAAGACGTCGAAAAAGATCAGCGCGGAGGTTAGGATCAGGAGACCGACGCCGCCAACCGCGGCAATCATGGTGATGGGTCCCTTGAGACTCCGAAACTCTGATTCGTTGGACATGGCGACTCCGTTGCTTGGATCCACCCCGCGGCGCATCAGAACAAATGGGCGGACGGACCTTCTGGGTGTGTTCCATTCATGGGCAATTCCCCCCGGGCGATGGGCACCACCTCGGTAACATCATTGGTGACGGTGAACAAATCCCGTGCCGTGGGCCGCGCGAAATTCTCCTCGATCACCCTGTCGACGAGGGCCAGCAAAGGGTCCCAGTATCCCTTGATGTTCACCAGGATGACCGGCTTGTGGTGCAGTCCAAGTTGCCGCCAAGTGAGGAACTCGAAGGTCTCATCCAAGGTTCCCAGGCCACCGGGCAGGACACAGACGGCGTCGGACCGGTCGAACATCATCCGTTTGCGGGTATGCATGGACTCGACCACATGCAATTCCATCAAATTGCCGTTGGGCGTTTCGACTCGTGTCAAATGCTCCGGAATGACACCCACGACCCGTCCGCCCCCATCCAGGGCCGCGGTGGCCACCGCCCCCATCAGTCCCACGTTCCCCGCCCCGAAAACCAGGGTAATCCCTTCCCGCGCCAGGGTACGCCCCAGGGTCATGGCGGCCTCTTCATAGGCCGGTTCGGAGCCGATGGACGAACCACAAAACACGCAAAGGGACCGCAAACGGGACATGGTGGGAGGCACTCCAAATGACGGAACGATCCCCTTGATTAGCCCGCTCTCCTCCGGGACGCAACCGATCCCGCGCCTGCGCCATGGCGAGCGCGCTTGCCCCGTGCTAGAAAAGGGAAATAACTGGGGATGGACATGGCATGAAATCGCGAAAACGAACGGTCCTGGTGGGGCTGACTGGCGCCTTGGGCGCCCTTCTTCCGGCACTTCCCACCCCAGCCCAGGAGGCGGCCCTGACCGTCACCTTGGAGGCCGTGGAAAGCCGGGGCAATACCTGCTTCGGAACATTCCGCATGGACAACGGGATGGGACGGGACATCGGCTTCCTGACCCTGGAAATCGCCGTGCAGCGCAATGACAACTTGCCCGGCCGCTTGTTCTCCCTGGCCCTGATGCCCTCGCGGACCGAGACCATCACCCGGGTGACCCTGCCGGTCCTGGATTCGCCCTGCTCGGTCGTGTCGGACCTTCTGGTCAATCGGGTCGATGTCTGCCGGGACAGGGGTGGCGCCCCGCTTGATTGCGACACCCCGCTCGAGGCGACCTCGGAAGCGGAGGTCCCTCTGACAAAGTGAGGAGGCCCGTCCTCACGCCCAACCCAAAAGGCGCCACCACAGGTAATCCAGGGGCCAGAGCAGCAGAACGGACAGCAGGGCCATGACCGCGCAAAACCATGCCACGTCCCAAAGCGGCAGTTTACCGACCTGGATGGCCACCACCAGAGGGGGCGCCTGATAGGGGAACAGCACCGTGGAATAGCCCACGACCTGAGTCATGACCACCGCCCAGGGGGGCCATCCCGCCGCGGTCGCCAAGTGATCGGTCAGGGGTGTCATCACCGCGGGAATCCCGGGTAGGGTCACCGCCAATCCCGTCACCATCGACACCGCGGAGAGCACGCCAAAGGTCCGGGCCGGCGTCTCCGGTTCGAGGGGCAGAACGGCCAGGGCATGGTCGGCCACCCAGGCCCCCAAGCCGTTGGCATGGGCAACGGCGCCCATGCCGACGATCCCCGCCACGTAGAACAGGGGCTCGAATCCCATGGATTTCAGAGGCCTTTCCGGAAGCAACCCCGATCCGGGCACCAGACAACAGAGCGCCACCACCATGCCCACCCAAGCCGGCGTGATCCCATGGATCCCGTCCGTCGACCATAGGACGAACGCCAGGACCAGGAGCAGCGCCAAGCGCCGCTCCCGCCCCTCCAACGGAGGCGCGGTCTCCAGAATCGCCCGGCAATCGGGATCGGGCCGGTCCCGGTAACGGCGAATCAGAAGCGGGGCCAACAGAAGCAACTTACCCAGCCCCAGAACCGGAAAGTGCAAAACCAGATAGGTGGCGTAGGAGGGGGGCACTCCCAGCATGGCTTCCACCGTGCCCAGGAAAACATTGTTGGGAACATTGGCGGGTAGAATAGTGAAGGCGGGCAGGAAAGTCCCCAGGACTCCCGCCATGATGATGCCCAAATGCCCCTTGGTTCCCTTGGCATATCCCAAATGGACGGCCAGGGCGGTGACGATGGGGATGATCAGCACCACCCGCCCCATGGCCGAGGGCATGAAAAAGGTGAGGGACAGCCCAAACAGCAGGGTCCCGACCATGGACCGCGTGAAGGACCCTCCGACCAGGGGCACCAACCGGGCGGCCATGCGATCCCCCAGGCCCGTATGGGCCATGGCGCCACCGATGACGATCCCGGCGAAAACCAGCCAGATGGCGGAGGAGGCGAATCCGGCGAAGACCGTTTCCGGGGCCGCCACCTTGCCCACCATGCACAGGGTAAAAAAGGCCAGCGCGCTGAACCACTCGGGAAGGGCCGCGGTGGCCCAGAGACCGACCGCCAGGGGCACGACCACCATGGCCTTGGCCAAGGGCGTATCGACCAAGCCGGTCAGCAGGATCAGGGCCATGGTCAGAATGGCCGCCAGGGCGATGGCGGGTTTTGTGGACACCGTCGTCATGGGACGTCGTTCCGATAGCGGAAATGAGAGAAGGACCACGGCGAAAACCGTACACGAAAACGGGCGGCGGATTGCTCCGCCGCCCGTTCCATCTAGTCGAACGTTTCCCCTTTGTCGAGGATATCCCCGGGCTTTGGGTTCTTGGTTTTTCCTCACCCGGGGTGCTCGAGCGCGCCCTTCAAACCGTTACGCGGCCCCATCGGGTTGGCTGAACACCTTCACCTTCGGTAGCTCACCGTCGTACTTGGCGACATCGGCGACCGCCGTATGGCCGCAGTTGCCCTGGGCCAGCTTGGAGGTTCCCTTGTCCACGGCCAGCACATTGGCGCTGCCATAGGCATCCAGGCTCCCAAGCGTGCCCGGATCAACCGGATCGTACCAGCCGCCTTCGTTCAGACGGAGCACGCCCGGGCGAACCTTGTCGGTCACGATCGCGCCCGCCAAAACCTGACCGCGGTCATTGAAGATCCGCACCACATCGCCATCCTTAATGCCCCGCTCTCCGGCGTCGGCCGGGTTGATGAGCACGGGTTCACGGCCCTGGACGGTATACTTCGCGCGCAGCACGGGGCTGCCGTTCAATTGCGAATGCAGACGGTATTTCGGGTGGGCCGTGGTCACATGCAGCGGGAACTTGGTCTCCTTGGCACCGGTCCATTCCACCGGCTCCATCCAGGTCGGATGGGGCGGGCAATCGTCATAGCCCATCTTCTCGATGGCCTTGGAGTATAGCTCGATCTTGCCCGAGGGGGTTCCAAGGGGCTCGAGGAGCGGATCCTCCCGGTAGTCGGCGTAACGGACGTAATTCAAGGCCGCGTCGTCGGGTTCGAAAACAAGGGGCAGATCGCCGTTCCAGAAGGTCTCGAAGTCCGGCATGTCGATATTGCGGGCCTTGGCCTGATCCAACGCCGCCTCATAGAAGCTCCGGATCCACGCCATTTCGTCCTTTCCATCATCGAAACCATCGCCGAAGCCCAACTTCTTGGCCACGTCATTGAAGATATCGAAGTCACTGCGGGCTTCGAACAGCGGATCAATGACTTTGCGCATGGGAGTCATCAGACGCAGGGAGTAGCTGCCGCCCTGTTCGATATCGTTTCGCTCATAGGATGTCGTCGCGGGCAGAACAATATCGGCGAAGCGGGCCGTGGGGGTCCAGAACATGTCATGGACAATCACGGTTTCCGGCTTCTTCCAGGCCTCCACCAGGGCATTGGTGTTCTGGTGGTGGGTGAAAGGATTGCCGCCGACCCAATAGATCAGTTTGATGTCCGGATAGGTCACCTTGCCGCCATTGAAGTCGATGGTCTTGCCCGGGTTCATCAGCATGTCGGTGATGCGGGCGAGCGGGATCGACACGAGGCCGCTCTTTTCCAACCATTCCGCCCCTTCCAGGGCCTTGCCCGTGGCCGTGATCCCCGGCAGCACCGGCGCATTGGCCGTCGGCGTGCCGCCGTTGGAATAGTGGTAGGACAGGCCGAAGCCGCCTCCGGGCAGGCCAATCTGGCCAAGCATGCTGGCCACGGCCACCAGACTCCAGTGGGCCTGTTCGCCATGGTCCATGCGCTGCATGGACCAGCCGCTCATCAGCATGGTGCGGTTGGCGGCCATGTCGCGGGCCAGTTGGCGGATGACGTCGGCGGGGACGGTGGAAATGCCCTCCGCCCAGTCCGCGGTCTTCTCGACCCCGTCTTCCTCGCCCTTCAGATAGGCGGCGAATTCGGGCCATCCGACGGTGAATTCGTCCAGGAAGGTTTCATCGGCCAAGCCTTCGCTCATCAGGGTATGGGCGATGGCGAGCATGATGGTCACATCGGTCTGGGGCCGGGGCGCGATCCATTCCGCGTTCAGATAATCCACGGTATCGGTGCGCACCGGATCGATGACAATCACCCGGGTCCCCTTGGCGCGCAGGGCCGCCATGCCTTCGAATCCGCCATGTTCACACAGCAGCCAGTCGATCTGGTTGGTGGTCATGGGGTCGGCGCCCCACATCACCACCAGGGTCGAATTCTCGACCACCACGGGCCAGGCGGTCTGTTGTTCATAGACCTCCAGACGGCCCACCACATGGGGCATGATCACTTGGGAGGCGCCGGTGGAATAGTCACCCGTGTGGTTGGTATACCCCCCATTCAGGTTCAGCAGACGGCCGAGCAGGTTGCGGCAATTGTGCAGTTTGCCGACGCTCTTCCAACCATAGGATCCACCGAAAATCGCCGTGTTCCCATGGTCGGCTTTGACCCGCGTCAGTTCCTTGGAGACCAGATCAATAGCCTGATCCCAACTCACCCGCACGAAATCCTCGGTACCGCGGGTGGCGTCGTTGGCGCGCGGACCGTTTTCCAGGAAGCCCTTGCGCACCATGGGATAGCGAATGCGGCTGTCCGCGTAGACGGAATCCGCGATGCCGTCCAACATTTCCGTGGGATGGGAGTCCACGGACAACGCCTTGGCGGCGACGAACTTGCCGTTTTCCATGACGGCGTGGAAGGGTCCCCAATGGGAGCCTTGCAGGGCCAGGCCCGAGGCCGCGGCCTGGGCTCGGGCCCGCCGGGCGCCGATCAACAGGGAGGGTCCAGCCAGGGCGGCGATGCCAGCCAGTGTGGTGCCTTCAAGGAAGGTCCGCCGGGTCACCCCGAAGGCCGCCCATTTGGTTTTATTGAGATGTCCCATGGTCAATTCCCCTAACTCCGGGTCAGCCCCGCCAGACGTGTGGTCACGCCCGGATCACGAACCGCCTCATTCTTGGGTTCGAGAGGGAGTATAGGAGGGAGGGGTAAACGACCTTCGGGTAAGAAATAAACCAGGAGTAAAACTTTGTAACTGGACTGTTAACCGGGGACCATTCCCTTCAGCACCAGGTCCACCAAACGGGCGACCGCGGCGTGAAACCCTCGGGGATCTCCGGCTTCCACCCGCTGCCGGAACAGGGGGAACCAGGGGATCATCTCCTCGGCGGTGAACAGGGCCTGTTCCGCGGCACAGGCCGCGGCGCGGGATTGGTCGCCCTCCTCCAAGGCATCGGCCTCCCGTTCGGCCAGAACCGCGAGCGCGGCGAGCAGAACCCCCACATGGTCCGCGAGTTCGGTGACTCCCTCGGCCAGATCCAGGCCATTGCGAGCAAGGAAGGCCGCGGCCCGATCCGTCGCCGCCCCATGGGTCCGTCCGCCGTCCCGGTACACCGAGGCATAGGGATGAGCCACCTTGGACTTGGTCCCCGCTCCCAGGAACAGGGTGCCGAAGGTTCCGGCGAGGGCCAGGGCGGTACGTTCGTCGGTGCCCTCCTCCGCCCGCACGGCGCGCAGGGCGGAGACCAGCGCCTCGGCTTCCCGGTCCAACCCCGGATAGTCGGCCAAGTCGGCGACCATCCGGTCGCCCCCTTCGCCGGTGAGCAGACCAACGGTCTCGGCGTCGGGCTCCCGGGCGAGGAGCCCGGCGAGCCAATCGAGCAAAAGAGCCCGGTCAGCGGGGGGAAGGGCGGGGGTGGGGGCGGGGCGGCTCGTTTCGGAGGCGGACGGGGACAAGGTCATGGATGGAAGCCCAATACTGGCAAGGTTTTTGATGGGGTTTTCGATCTAAGTGGGCTTGTGTCCGGGGGGCGAGACTCACGTCCGCAGCACGTAGCCCACCCCGTGGACGGTGACGATATGGCGGGGATCCTTTGGATCCTCTCCCATTTTGCGTCTCACGCGATTGACCAGCACGTCGACGGTGCGATCCGCGGGCGCCCACTCCCGGTGACTGACATGGTCGAGCAGGGCATCCCGGCTCATCACTTGTCCTGGATGGGCGGCCAGGGCGGCGAGCAATTCGAACTCTCCCCGGGTCAGGCGCAGGGACTCTCCCTTGGGAGACAGCAGATCCCTTTGATTCAGGTCCAGCACCCAGCCGGAGAACTGGACATCATGGCGGTCCATCTCCCAATCCCGGGCTTCGGACAGGCGGGTGAGCAGACGTTTTCCCCGGGCCAGGACTTCCCGCGGATCCCGGGTCCGCTCCACCACATCGTCCGCGCCCATCTCCAGCCCCAGGATACAGGCGACGGAATCGGCCACGGCGGTCAGGATGATGATACCCGCCTGGGGGCATTGATCGTGGATGACCTTCAAAGCCTCCATGCCCCCGGGTGGAGGGAGATCCGTATCGAAAATCACCAGGGACGGAGAAACCCCATGGCCGTTAACCCCATGACCATGGCCATTTCCCCCATTGACCCGACCAATCCGCTCCGGCTCGGCCACATGGGACAGGGAAAACCCGGACCGCTCGAACACAGTGGCCAAGGCGGGAGGAGGCGGGGCATCCTCACGGATATACAAAAGATGGGATCGATCCGTCATGGGGTATCTCTAAACCGCACCAAGGAAAGGAAGTTTTCGTTCCGAGAACACAACGGAAAATGGCGCGAATTGCGTCTCATTTACAGAACGATAACATAATTTTACCTGCCGTTTAAGATCGCAATAAAGTCAATTTACGTCATTCGGCTACAGTGCCCCAAAATAAAGGCTCTATTCGCAGATCGCATTGAATTGCTATAAAGTGAGAGAAATGCAGGAGTTTAGGCACCATGGACCACAAGAGCTTTCACCGCTGGCTATGCGAGATCGATCACCTCACGGAAGCGCAGAAGGCGAAGGTGTT
>JAIOYK010000039.1 GCA_021741145.1 Rhodospirillum sp.
TTCGTCCCATCCAACCCAGTTTCCGGTTCCCGAGGAAAGCGGCGGCGGATCCGAAAATCACGCCAATTCAAGGGGCTGGTCAAAACAAACCAGGATCAAGACCCGGACCCAACAAAACCACCGGTCCGTCGGGAGGCCGGGTTCTAAAGCCATCCAACTCACCGGTCAATGGGAAAGATGGCATTTTTGTAAATTTGCCCCGGCCGGGATGAATCCATTGCCATGGACAGACATAGTCGGTAAGAAAGTCTCCATTATGAGAGCACATAACCCGCGCCGACCCTCGCGCGGCGGGCTCACGCGAGGGTCGGCGCGGATGTCTCTGATAGCCGGTCCCTACCGAGGCGCAGGCGAATCCTTCTAAGTCCCCTTAAAACAAGCACTTCCATGGTGGCGCGTGAGTGACATCTGAAAAACTTTCTTCAAGCCACTGATTCGCGACCTGGAACCATTGACAGTCCTTCCCGGCTCCCGCATTCTGGGGTTCAGTCGTTCCTGGCCGGTTGAATTTCGCATGAACCGTGATGACCCCATCGAACATGGGCAAAGCGATATTCGTTGGGATCGAAGAACATCTGGATTCCAAACCGCGCAGACCATGGGAGTTTCGCCATGACGCCGACCGCGAGGCCGGTCCGCCACACCCTATATGGAACCATCGCGGGCGCGACCTGCGGTGCGGTGCTTTTCCTTATTCAGCTCCCCGCGGGGGCGAGCACCGCGGACATTCCCGTCGCCCCGAGGACCTTCGCCCGGACCGACACCTCCGTCGCGACCCACCCGAGTGAGATCCAGACGTCGGTGAAAGAGCCCGCCCCCCCCCGGATGGAAGTCCTTCTTCCTCCCCTCGGAAAGGCGGTTGAGGCCGAAAAGGAAGATCCGACACCGGAAAAGGGACGCGAGACCGCCGTCATACAGAAGGACGAAATCGTCCAGGATGTCGACGCTCAAAGCGCGTCCGTTCCCGCCAAGACCGAGGATATCGTCGCTCTGTCCGAGGCGCCGCCAAATACCGACGGGGCGCCCAACGCGTTCTCCCCTCCGTTTGAGAACGGGGGAGCCTTTGGCTCCAAGGGTATCTTCGACCTTGTCGAGCTGACTCCAAGCGAACCCGAACGCTGGGCCAGCTTGATCACCCCCGGCGACCTCGAATGGCCAACGACCACCCACCTAAACGAGGAACAGGAGCTCCCTTCCTCCACCGTCGAGGACCTTCCGGAGGACAACGATCCCGCCCTCATCGAGGACGGGGAATTGGCCGACGACGGGGCGGATGGAATGGATGACACCATTGAACTGACCATCACCGTCTCCTCCGGCGACACCCTGATGAAGCTCCTCGGGGAGCAAGGCATTCCTCGGGCGGAGTCTTATGCCGCCGTTGAAGCCATGCGCAAGGTGTTTGACCCCCGGGACATCCGTCCTGGTCATGAATTAAACTTGGACCTCCGCCCCCATGAGACCCCGTTGGGTGAAGACGAGGCGGAAGGCACGACGACCAGTATCGACTTGATCGGTCTGCGGTTCGAGCCCGAGGTTGGCACCGTTATCACCCTGAACCAGGACGAGGAGGGGAGCTTTCACTCAGAAGCCCAGGAAGCCACCCTCGTCCGACAGGTTCTGCGTTATGACGGGACCATACAATCCAGCCTGTTCGAGGCCGGTCTGGAAGTGGGTGCGTCCCAATCGGCGCTAGCCGAACTGATCCGTATCTATTCCTTCGACGTGGATTTCCAGCGCGACATCCGCAAGGACGACCGCTTTCAGATGTTCTATGAACAATACTATACTGAAGATGGCCGCCTTGCCCGCACCGGCGATATCCTCTATGCCTCCATGACTCTTTCGGGCACCAAATATACCCTGTACCGGTTCGAAGATAACGATGGCTTAGTGGATTACTACAACGCAAAGGGCGAAGGGGTCCGGAAAGCCCTGCTGCGCACGCCCATCAATGGGGCCCGCCTATCCTCCGGCTTTGGGAAGCGCTTCCACCCCGTGCTGGGCTACTCCAAGATGCACAAGGGCGTGGACTTCGCCGCCCCCCGGGGCACGCCGATCTACGCCGCGGGGGATGGGGTCATTGAAAAGGCCGGTCCCTTCAGCACCTTTGGCAATTATGTGCGGATCCGCCACAACAGCGAGTTCAAGACCGCCTACGCCCACATGAACGGCTTCGCCAAGAGCATCAAGACCGGCGCCCGGGTCAAGCAAGGGCAAATTATCGGCTATGTGGGCACGACTGGACGATCCACGGGCCCCCACCTGCATTACGAAGTGCTGAAGCAAGACAACCAAGTGAACCCCTTGGACGTCCGCTTCCCCTCCGGCAAGACCCTCAAGGGTACCGAACTGGCGGCCTTTAAGGCGGAACGGCAGCGGATCGACGTCGCCTTCCAGAGCACGCCCACGGTCACCACGGTCGCCCGCGCCGACTGATTATCCGCCCCCCCCCCCCGAAACGGCGATCAAACGGCCCCCTATTGGGGGTCGTTTTTTTTGGATCATCGGGGATGAAGGGGGATTGGCACCTCTCCCCATGGACAGATTGCTTTCCGTCATGATGAATGAAGGCACGAGTCCCGCGTATCCCGAAAGGACCTTATCTTTTAGGACATCGGGGAAGACATCCCCCGTGGTACCTTGAAGGGTCATCTAAGCAACCATCCAATCCGGCCATGCCCCCTCCCTCCCCAGCCCTCATCCACTTGCTTGCTCAAGCCGAGGCTTTCGCGTCGGATGGTGATTCCGCGGGCGCGCGCGCGTTATACCATTGCGTGCTCGACCGCTCCCCGGGAAACCAGCGCGCCCTGGACGGTCTGACCGCCTTGAAGGACTGGGAAACCCGGGCCGCCGGGACCACCGCCGCCCTCGCCGCGGGTCAGTCCAGCCTGGAAGCGGGATGTCTGGAGGGCGCACTGGACCACTTCACCCGGGCCCTATCGCTAAACCCTGGGGAGGGGCTCGCCCTCCAGGGACTCGGTCTGACTCTGATGCGCCTGAACCGCTACGCCGAGGCCGAGATTCCCACCCAGGCCCTTCTTGAGCAAGTGCCCGACCACCCCCAGGCCCTCACCAACCTGGGTCTGATCCGCCACCACCAAGGCCGCCCCGACATGGCTCAAGCAGCATTCGCCCAGGCCCTGGCCGCGGATCCGGATTACGTCCCCGCCCATGTCAACATGGCTGGCCTGCTGATCGACCTGGGCCGAACCGAGGAGGCCCTGTCACACTTGGAACGAGCCGCCGCGCTGCGGCCCAACGCGGCGGACATCCAGGTCAATCTTGGCCTCCTCCACCGACAATGGGGACGAGAAGTCGAAGCCGAAGCCGCCTACCGCCAGGCCCTTGCGCTCCAGCCTGACCGGACGGAGGCCTATGAGTTCCTGAGCGTCCTCTCCTCGTACCGGCCCACGGACGCCGATATCGATCGGATCCGGAGCCTGCTGGCGCGCCCCAACCTCCCTCTAGGGGACCGCCGACGGTTGGTCACCGCCCTGTCCCGGGCCATGGAATTCCGGGGTAATCGGGAGGAAGCCCGTGCCCTTTTGGGAGAAGCCAATGGGCTGCGTCGCCGGGAACTGCCCCATGATCCCGAGAGAGAGTGGTCCCAGGCTCGAAACACCATGGCCCGGTTCGCAACCTGGACGGCCCCCTCTCCGGAAGCGGACCCGAAGGGGTCTTCCTCCTCGCCACGTCTGGTGTTCATCGTCGGCCCCCCTCGATCGGGAACGAGCCTTGTCGAGCAAATCCTGGCGAGCCACCCCCTGGTTCGCGGCATTGGCGAGGCGCCCTTTTTCCCCAACGCCCTTGCTCGGGCCATGGACCGGAGCCCGGGCGAGGGCGGTCCGCGACCGGAACCCGGCTTCCTGAACGAGACCGATTTCCTGAATGAGCCCGGTTTCCTCGACGAGATCGCCCGGTTCTATCTGTCCGACCTGGAGACCCTGGGCGTGACCGAACCCGTCGTCGTGGACAAACAATTGATCAATATCTGGAACCTGGGCTTGATCCGGGCCAGTTTTCCCAACGCCCGAATCATCCACATGCTCCGCGACCCCATGGCCGTGGGATGGTCCATCTGGCGGTCGTTTTTCGGCAATGACGGCCATGCCTTCGCCTATGACTTGGCTCATATTGGCCAACACCTGCTAACCCTTCAGGCGTTGATGGACTTCTGGCGCGACCGGGATTCCCGGGGCATCCTGGATATGGATTACGACCGCTTGACCGAACATCAGGAAGAAGAGACCCGACGCCTCCTCGACTTCCTGGACCTGCCCTGGAATGATGCTTGCCTGAGATTCCATGAAACCCGACGGGCCGTGGTCTCCGCCAGTTCCCAACAGGTCCGGCGACCGCTCTATAGGGGCAGTTCGGACAGATGGAAGGAGCACGCCGAGGAACTGGCGCCCCTCGCGGAGGTGCTGGCCAGGGGGCGGACTTAACCGGATCGCCCCACTCCACCGGGTCCCCGATCCCTAGGTCTCTGTTCCCTTGGCTCCTGGATCCCTTGGCATGGGGCAGACGTCCCCTTGCACCTCGAGGGAAGGCAGACGAAGGTCCGGGGCCAAATGATCAGCCCCCCCGTCATGCTCGAACAGACCGCGCAGTTCCTCGGCCGCCTCCCGGGCGCTGGCGATCAGGGCTTCCTCGTCGTGGCGGATTTCGAATTGTTCGGCCATCAAGGCTTCGTCGTGCTCTCGGAACAAGGTAACTGTCCGCGTGGCCATGGTTTCCGAGTACCCCAGGTCAAGGAAGACCTCCTCCGCCATCTCGAGACTAGAGGCATAGGTTTCGCGGAAGACCTTGTAAACACCCTGTTCCATGAGCTTGTAGGCATGGTTCCGGTTGCGTGCCCGGGCCAAGACCCTGACTTCGGGGTAATGCGCGCGCACATAGGCCGCGATCGTCAGGGCCTTCTCCGGATCATCCACCGCGAGCACGAAAACCTCCGCTCGGTCGATCCCCGCGGCCCGCAGCAGGTCCGGGCGGGAGGGGTCCCCATAGTGAACCGTATTTCCGAACCGCCGAACGAAACCGATCTGTTCAAAATCGGCTTCCAGCGCCGTAAAGGGAATCCCCGCCATGCGCAGGGTTCGGGCGATGATCTGTCCGAATCGACCGAAACCCGCGATGATCACGCGATGGTCCTCGACGGCGTCGATGGAATCGTAGGAGGGCACCTTGTCCACCTTCGGCGCCCGATTCTGCGCCAAGGCGTTCAGGCGGACCAGAATGGGGGTGATGGCCATGGAAAGCGCCACAACCACCAGAAGCAAGTCCGCGGTCTCTTCCGCCAGAATCCCCGTTGCCGTGGCTACGCCGAAGATCACGAAACCAAACTCCCCTCCCTGGGGCATCAGGGCGGCAAGAGACAGGGCCGACCGGGGCGACGCACCGAAGACCCGACCGAGCAGGAAAAGGATGGTCCCTTTCACCACCAAAAGGCCCGCGACCAGACCGAACACAACCCCCGGATGGTTGAAGATCAGGCCCAGGTCGACGCTCATGCCCACGGCGATAAAGAACAGGCCCAGCAATAGGCCCTTAAAGGGCTCGATGGTGGCCTCGAGTTCATGGCGGTAGAGGGAATCGGCGAGCAAAACCCCAGCCAGGAAGGCGCCGAGGGCCATGGACAGGCCAACGGCTTCCATCAGCAGGGACACTCCGACCACCACGGCCAAGGCGGCCGCGGTGAACATCTCTGGCACCTTGGTCTTGACCACAAATCCCAGGAAACGGCCCACCACGTAGTGACCGAGAACCACCACCGCGACAATGACGCCAACGGCCTTGCCCGCGGCCAGCAATGCCGCGCTCAGGTCATCCGCCGCGGCGGTTCCTGGGGCCAGTTGGGGAACCAGGGCAAGAACGGGTACAACCGCCAGGTCCTGAAACAGCAAAATGGAAAAGGCCTTGCGCCCATAGGCGGTGCGCAGATGCCCGCGCTCCGCCAAAATCTGCAGACAAAAGGCCGTGGAGGACAGCGCCAATCCAACCCCCGCCACCAAGGCCGCGTCCCAGCGCAGTCCCAGGAGCATCCCGATCAGGGTCAAAGCCACGCCCGTCACCATCACTTGGACCCCACCCATGCCAAAGACAGGCTTGCGCAGAGCCCACAGCCGGGTGGGCTGCAGTTCGAGACCAATAATGAAAAGCAGAAGGACGACACCCAATTCGGAGAAATGGAGGATGCTCTCCACATCCACCACCAGCCCGGACACAGCTGGGCCGATGAGAATGCCCGCGGTCAGGTAACCAAGCACGGATCCCAGACCGAGCCGCTTGAAGAGCGGCACCGTGAACAGCGCGGCAACCATGAACAGAAAGGCTTCGTTCAAGGCGTACACCGAGTCCCCCTCCTCCGTGGTTCACCATTTTCCAGGGTGCGGGAGGGAGGTTCGTCGCAACCCGCCTTCAAAGACCCCTCTCCGGGGTCAACAATAACCGGGATGGGTGGCCTGGGCCAAGGGCCGATTTCCCGGACCAGGCACCGCTCGGTTCCTGGGGTCCTGGTTCTAGGGGCAAACCGGGATGCGTCAAAAAGGACAGCTTGTCCCAATATCCCAATGGAAGGCCATCTTGCCATCGATGACGGTACAAAAACCTCGTCCAATCCCAGGCCACCTAAATAATATGAGGACGAGAGGCGACCACAGGAGCGTTTGGGAAACCTCGAAAAGACAAAATCCAGTCCTCGGGCAGGGTCTCGACGGCCGCGCTTGGGAATGCCCCGCGGTGGGTCCGAGGAACAGCAATTCCCAGGAAGACAACCCTCGAACCCTCTTGCATCATACCCTTATTCGGATTATGGATTATGTGTTTGAGATTGGTTTGCAGGCGCAAAAATTTTAAATCCACCAAACCCCTGGCTCCCCATTCCGCGGAAAAAAAGGATTCTTGGGTGCTTATTTCCCCCTTGCATATGCGGAACTCTGGCGTTAGTTGTTGATTATGATTTTCATTCTTAACAACGACACCGTGGTGATCAAGGATATGGGAACTTTTCGAATGCGTACGACACGGACCGTCCTGGTCGGAGCCGTCATCGCGGCGGCCTCCCTGGGAAGCGTCGCCAGCGCCTCGGCGGAGGGCGAAGTCAACATCTACTCCTTTCGCCAGCCGTTTCTGATCCAGCCCATGCTGGATGCCTTCTCCAAGGAAACCGGCATCAAAACCAACGTCGTTTTCACGGATCAGGGTTTGGTGGAACGCTTGAAGGCGGAAGGTCTGAACAGCCCGGCGGATGTGGTGTTGACGGTTGATGTCGCCCGATTGACTGAACTGGCCAAGGCCGATGTGGTGCAGCCCGTGTCGTCTCCCGTACTCGACGAGAATATCCCCAAGAATTTCCACGACCCAGATGACCTGTGGTTTGGCCTGACCACCCGGGCCCGGGCGATCTATGCGTCCAAGGACCGGGTGCCAAAGGGCACCATCACCTCCTACGATGACCTGACCGACCCGAAGTGGAAGGGCAAGGTCTGCTCCCGCCCTGGAGACCACAGCTATAACATTGGCCTTCTCGGGGCGATGATCGAACATGTGGGTGTCGACGCCGCCCGAACCTGGCTGGAAGGCGTAAAGGCCAACCTGGGCCAAAAGCCCGCCGGAGCCGATCGCAACCAAGTCAAGGCCATCATGGAGGGCATCTGCGACTTGGCCCTGGCCAATACCTACTACATGGGGGCCATGCTGGCCGACCCGGAACAACGGGCCTGGGCGGAAAGCGCCTATATGGTCTTCCCGGATCTCGACGGCCATGGCACCCACATCAACATCAGTGGCATGGCCATGACCAAAAGCGCGCCGAACAAGGAAAACGCGCTGAAGCTCATGGAATTCCTGTCCAGCGACGAGGCCCAGGCATTGTATGCCGAGGTCAATCACGAATATCCGGTGAAACCGGGCGTGCCGCGGAGCGACCTCGTGGCCTCCTGGGGTGAGTTCACGGCGGACACCATCCCCTTGGCCAAGATCGCCGCCCACGCCGACGAGGCCCTGCGCCTTGTCAACGAAACCGGATTTAACGAAGGGCCTTAGGCCCCCACTCGGACATCGAGGACCTCCACCGTCCCCCCGGAGATCCTCGAAGAGCGCGACCTGTTCGGATCAGGGCCCCGAACAGGTCGCGCGTCCTTTTGTTCGCCACGGAGGACGACGACATGAGACTGGATGACATATGAGAGTGGCGGCAGGGAGCAGGGAACAAGGGGGCCAAGGCATGCCCCCTATCGGCGTTTTGGCCCAGCAGGCGCGAAGGAACTGGCGCTGGTCGCCGTCCGTCTGGACGCTCGGCGCGGCGGGCGCGGCCCTGATCGTCGCCATCCCCGTCGTCGCCGTGGTGGTCATGGCCTTGATGCCCGGCGATCCGACCATCTGGCCCCATTTGGCCAAGACGGTCTTGCCCACCTATGTGATCAACACCTTGTTCCTGATGACCGGCGTGGGGCTGGGCACCTTCCTGATCGGCACCGGCACGGCTTGGCTGGTCACCCTTTACCGCTTCCCCGGATCCCGGCTGTTCGAATGGGCGCTGCTGGTGCCCCTCTCCGTCCCCGCGTTCATCATCGGCTTCACCTATACGGAACTTTTGGACTACGCCGGGCCCGTGCAGGGAACCCTGCGGACCCTGTTCGGATGGTCCTCGCCCCAAGCGTACTGGTTCCCCGAGATCCGAAGCCTGGGCGGGGCCGTCGCCATGATGACCCTGGTCCTTTACCCCTATGTCTACCTGCTGGCCCGCTCCGCCTTCCTCGAGCAGTCCCAATGCACGCTGGAGGTCAGCCGGACCCTGGGCTGCACTCCCTGGCAGGGGTTTCGCCGGGTGGCTCTGCCCCTCGCCCGGCCCTCCCTGGCCGTGGGGCTGGCCCTGGTGTTGATGGAGACCCTGAACGACTACGGCACGGTCAAGCTGTTCGGCGTCCAGACCCTGACCAATGGCATGTACAATATCTGGTTGATCATGGGAAACCGAGCCGGGGGTGCCCAAGTGGCTTGCGTCCTGCTGCTGTTCATCATGGGACTGATAATCCTGGAACGGTGGGCCAGGGCCAAGAAGGCCTATCAGAACACGGGTACGCGCATGCGCCCGGTGGAAGGCAAGCGCTTGACCGGCCTTCGCGCCGGCTTCGCCTCCCTGGCCTGCGCCCTGCCGGTACTCCTGGGCTTCGTGGTTCCGGCGAGTGTGCTTGCCCGCAACGCCGTCCTGCGGCTCTCGGACAGTTGGACCCCGGCCTTCGTCGGCTACGCCACCAACAGTCTGGGCCTGTCCCTGACCGCGGCCCTGGTGGCGCTTTCCATTGGCCTGTTCATGGCCTATGCCGTCCGCCTGGGCAAGGGAGAGACCCTGAAGTGGTTCACCCGACTGGCCAGCCTGGGGTACGCGATCCCCGGAACCGTTCTGGCCATTGGCATCCTCGCCCCCTTCGGTGCCTTCGATAACGCCGTGGACCGTTTCATGCGGGAGACCTTCGATATCTCCACGGGCCTGCTGCTCAGCGGCACGCTCTTCGCCCTGGTTTTCGCCTATGTGGTCCGCTTCCTGGCGCTCAGCTACGGCACGGTGGAGGCAGGCCTGGGCCGGGTGCGTCCCACCGTGGACATGGCCGCGCGAACCCTGGGGTGCGGCCCGGGCAAAGTGCTCCTTCGCGTTCACCTGCCGATCATCAAGGGCAGCTTGCTCACCGCGATTCTGCTTGTTTTCGTCGATTGCATGAAGGAATTGCCCGCGACCCTGTTGCTGCGCCCCTTTAATTTCGACACCTTGGCGACCCATGTGTTTCAGTTCGCCTCCAGCGAACAGATCGAACAGGCGGCGCTTGGCGCCCTCGCCATTGTCGCCGCCGGGCTTTTGCCCGTGATTCTCCTCAGCCGTTCCATCGCCCAATCCCGAGACTGGTCCCGCCAGACCGGCGACCAATCCCCGGGATAAGGAGACCGTGACCGTGACGACACACCAGCGCAAGACCCTTGAGATCCCCAGCCTGGACCTCCAAGCCATCACCCATGGCTATGGAGATCGTCCCGTGGTCAAGGATGTCTCTCTGTCCTTGATGCCAGGGCATTTGCTTTGCCTGCTTGGTCCCTCGGGCTGCGGCAAGACAACGACCTTGCGCATCGCCGCCGGTTTGGAACACCCCTGGTCGGGCCAAGTGCGCATGAATGGGGAAATTGTCGCCGATGGTCCCAACGCCGTCCCGCCGGAGCGGCGGCGCATCGGCTTCCTGTTCCAGGACTTCGCCCTCTTCCCCCATCTGACCGTGGCCGATAATGTGGCCTTCGGTCTCACCCATCTGACCAAGCTGGAGCGGCGGGAGCGCGTCTCGCGAACCCTGGAGATGGTGGGAATGACGGACTATATGCGGGCCTATCCCCACACCTTGTCCGGTGGCCAGCAACAACGGGTGGCGCTGGCCCGGGCGCTGGCCCCGGAACCCCGATTGATGTTGCTGGACGAGCCATTCTCGGGCCTTGACGCGCGCCTGCGTCACCAGATCCGGGCCGAGACGTTCCAAGTGCTGCGCAAGAACAACGTCGCCGCGGTGATGGTCACCCACGATCCGGAGGAAGCCATGTACATGGCCGACCAGATCGCCCTGATGGATGGCGGCCGGGTGATCCAGCAAGGGCCGCCCGCGGCGCTGTATCACCAACCCACCTGTCCCTTCGCGGCCCGCTTCTTCGGGGAAATCAACGAACTGCCCGCGGTGGTGCGGAACGGTTTGGCCGCCACCCCCGTCGGCCCCCTGCCCGCCCCTGGCCTCGCCGAGGGCACGGCGTGCCTGGCCATGATCCGGCCGGAAGGGTTTGTCCTTTCCCCGTCACCCGGTGCCGGTCAACCCCAGGCCCGGATCCTGGACATCCGGCACCTGGGACGGATCCATGACATCACCCTGGCGGTGGAAACGGAGGAGAGCTGCACACCCCTGCATGCCCATATCCATGACCTGCCCCCCATGGCCACCGGGGACGTGGTCGGTCTGGGGCTGATCCCGGACGAGGTCTTTGTCTTCCCCCGCGACAAGACGGGCTGACCACACGCTGGGGACCTCCGCCTCCACATCTCCACCGGGAGGCGGCGGCCTCCCAGAATCTCCACCGGGAGGCGGCGGCCTCCCAGAATCTCCACCGGGAGGCGGCCGCCTCCCAGGCCCACCGTGCTTAGTCCTTGTAGTCCTCCAGAATCGCGTCGGCCAGGGTGTCGCGGTGAATCACACCCGACACCCGATGGGTGCGTAGGGTACCCCGTGCGTTCAGGACCAACGCGGCCCGCGCGTCGCGTCGCGCCATGCGGGTCATCAGAGCCTGCAGAAAATCCCCCTCGCGGATCACCGTGAAGGAGCGTTCCATGTTGGCGCCGGCCAAGGGAACCCCCGCGGCGTCCGTGGCGACAACACCAATGAAGCGCCCGTTTTCATCCTCCACCGCCGTGTAGTTCTCCGCGACCATCCGGACGGTGCCGTCCCCCGTCTCCCGCATGGTTTCGGACAAGCTGTCCAGGGTCACGACCCCCGCGACGGGGGCCATGATGTCCCTCGCCTTGCGAATGGTGAACATGTGGGAATGGCGGTCCTTGGGGATATGCTGGCCCCGGCGCACCAGTTTCATGGTGTAGATGTTGTCTTCCATGATCATGCGGCGAGTCCCGATGGCCGCGGCCACGGCGATGATCACCGGCACGATGGTGGTGTAGTCACCGGTCATCTCGAAGATCATCAAGATAGCTGTTAACGCCGCGCCCGTACCCCCGCCGACAATGCCCGCCATGCCGATAATGGCGAACTGAATGGGACCGAAGCCCAGGTGCGGCCAGAGCGTGGACAACACCGCGCCAAAACACCCTCCCAGCGTCGCGCCCAGGAACAGGGAGGGGGAGAACACCCCACCCGAAGCCCCGGCGGCCAAGCTGACCGAAGTGGCGACCATCTTGGCCAGGAACAGGATGGCCATCAGATAGGCAAGTCGCAGGTCCCCGTTCAGGATTCCCTGAATGGTGGCGTAGCCCACGCCATCGGTGAAATAGCGCCCATAGATCAGGAAGAAGACATACATCATCACGCCGATGACGGTCATGCCGATGATGTTCTTCACATAGGGGTTCAGCGGCATGTCATCGAAGAGGTCTTCCACCCAGTGGAGGAAGCGCACGAAGATCGCCGAGGCGACGCCACACATCATGCCAAAGATCACATAGACGGGCAGGAACTGGGCGGCGCTGGGGAACAACAGATCGGGAAGGACGCCCGTGGGCACGGTGAAGGCTGGCGCGATGCCAAAAAAAATGCGTCCCACATAGGTGGCCGCGCCGGTGGCGATCACCACCGGCAGGAAGGTCCGGGCGCTGACCTCGGGCATCATCAGTTCAATGGCGAACATCACCGCGCCCAGGGGCGTGTTGAAGGTGGCCGCGATACCCGCGCCCGCCCCGGCGGCAACCAGGGTGATGGTCTGCCATTTGGGCAGCTTGAAGATCTGCCCCAGGGTGGAGCCGATGCCGCTGCCAATCTGGATGATCGGCCCTTCGCGCCCGACCGAGGCCCCACTGCCGATGGATAGGGCCGATGCGATGGATTTCACGATCACCACGACAGGGCGGATCTTGCCATTATTGTAAAAGATGGCGGCCATCACCTCGGGCACGCCATGGCCCTTGGCCTCTGGCGCGAAGCGACGCACCAGGAAAACGACAATCAAACCGCCGATGATGGGGGCGAGGATAACGAAAGGTCCCCAGGCGCTGGCCGGTGTGGGATCGTTGGCTTCGTAGGACCAGCCGAACTCCCCCAAGAACAGCAGATTATGCACCAGCGAAATCAACACGCGCAGCGCCGCGGCGCCAATCCCCGTGACCACACCCACGACCAAGGCCAACGTGCACAGGGCCAGCAAACCCATTCGAACCCGTGACCGGGACGCCACGATTGTTCCAGAACCCATTTTGGTATCCACCATCCTAAACAAAACCAGCACTTCGCCGTCCAGTTCCGCTGGATAGCGAACAACACCCATGCGCCAAAAATCGCAAATCGAGGAATTGCAAATCTCCCCCGTGTTTGACATAACGACGGTGTTGTTTCAACGCCCAATCACGGCCAGACTCAAGTCTGGCCATAGTCGACATGGCACCCTTGCGCAATCCGCATTGGTCAGTGTCTGGTGAGTATTTGGCGGCAACCGAACCGGGAACGGACCACAAGGGTTCCACACCCAAGTTTTTCATGGTCTTTCAAAGGACCATATTGCGCGATTCTGACGAATCGCCCCTTTGAATGACTACGCGATTCTGACGAATCGCCCCTTTGGACGGAACAGTGATGACGACGTTACGCCTCCCCCTCGCGCTCCGGAGCAGTCGGCGCCGTGTGATCGTGGTCCTGACCACCTTGGTTTTTCTGGTCGGATACATCCTGCTGGTGAACCACGAAGAGCACGCCATGGAGGCCTATTACGCGGACCTGAAGGAAAACAACGTCGAACTCTACCTGGACAAGATCCTGCAGGCCCAGGGCTTCCGCACCTATCTGGAGGAATACCTAGAGGCCCACGATTACACCCGCCCGACGTCGGTGGCCCCTCCCTTCCTGGTCGGTCGCTGGGAAATGTTCGACGAATCCATGCGGGTGGACGATGAATTCGTCCCCGATTCCTGCTCCAACGCCCTGCAGATCGAGGACGGTCGGATCAAGACCCTTGGCGTCTCCCCCAGCCAGGAGGCCGTCCACTACACCATGGTCGAGGATCGGGTTACCGCCCATCGGGAGGGCCTCTCCCCCCTGACCATCACGGTCATCGGCTACGGCAGCCACCTGCACCACATCGAGGTCACGGATCCCGCTTTGGGAAGCACCCACTACGGCTACATGTGCCGGTGAAGGATCGCGAAGGGCCTCGGGCCGTCCATCCGAACAAGGGAAAATCCCTCGGGAGTGCCTTTTAGCCCATCCGTTCCAGATGTCATGCCCGAATCCCCCACGCGCCGATACGGCCCGGGCCGCGCCAAAAGGAATATTATGGGGAGCATTATAGGCTAGATCAAACCGCCTTAAATCGGAATCGATTTAAGGCGGTTTGATCTAGAATCATATGGTTAGAGCATCGAGTGGACCGGAAAACCGGTTCCCACTTTTGCGCTCGATGCTCTAAACTACAAATCCACTTTCATGCCCATCCCCTGGACACGGAGCCTCCCATGCCCTGGACCATTTTAGTGACCGTCGGTGGGCTCTGGACCCTGGCCGTGGTCGTCCCCGGCCCGAACTTTCTCGTGACCGCGCGGGCCGCCGCGGCGCGGGGACGGGGCGCCGGTTTGAGGACGGCGAACGGTGTGGCCTGTGGCACCGCCCTTTGGGGACTGGCCGGAGCCTTCGGCGTTTCCGCCTTGTTCGCCGCTGCCCCCTGGCTCTACCTTGGACTCAAGGTGGGCGGCGGGTTCTATATCTGCTGGCTGGGCTTGGGTCTGCTGCGTCGGACGGGTAGCCCCATGGACGGCGGCGTCGAAACCGGAAAGGGCCGGTTCTTCCAGAGTGGCCTACTGACAAGCCTGTCCAACCCCAAGACCGCGGCCTTCGTCGCCTCCCTTTTCGCCCTCTCCTTCCCCCGGGAGGCGAGTCTCCTGTTGGGCGTCTCGGCGGCGGGGGTGATGACTGGGATCTCCATCCTTTGGTACGGCACCATGGCCATGATCCTGGGAGGGACGTCCGCGGCCCGGGCCTATGCCCGCGCACGGACGTGGATCGACCGAATCGCGGGCGGGCTCTTCATCGCGCTAGGGCTGCGCCTGGCGATATCACGGGAAGGATAGCGCCCTACCCCGCCGTCGCCATGCGATGGGCCACGGTCAACAGGTCCATGAGATCAAAGACCCGGGCCAGATAGTGGTCGCGCAGGACCAGGGGTTTGCCCACGCCACCGCGCAAATCCCCCTCCAGGCTGTCCACTAGCTTGCCGAGGCGCCGTTGGTGAATGCCCAAGCGCTTTTGAAGCGGATCGGCCACCACGCCCGCGAAGGCACCGACCACCGAAGCCGCCCCCGCCACCGTGGCGAAGGTCGCGCCCATCACCGCGCCGGAGGCCGCCGCCGGGAACAGGCCGTACCAAGCCGAGCCCAGGGTCGCGCCCAGGGGGAAGCCCACGACGGCGAAATGCTGGGCCACGATACCGGCCAGCAGGGTGGACAGCCCCCAGGTGCCTGGGGTCAGGTTATGGGCCAGCGCCACCCCCGTGCCCGCGCAGACGAAGGCGTTGACCAGTTCCGCCGCCGCGGTCCGGCCGCCCACGTAAGCCGCCAGATTGCTTTCCAGCTTGGCGCGGAATTCGGGATCACCCCGCCGAGCGGCCACCTCCCGGGCAACGGCCTCGGTCAGGGCCTGGATGCGGGGGTCGGCCAGGATCTCCGTGGCCAAGGCATCCTTGGTGACCCGGCGGCCCTTGTTGTCCTCCATGGGCATTTCCAGGAATTCGTCGAACAACCGGAAAGTCAGTTCCCGTCCCACCTCCGTCGACAGCATCAGAGTGGTGCGCCCGAGTTTTTCCCCGGCCCGGGCCGCGGGAGCCCAGCGGCGGCCCAACTTGCCCAACCCCCAGCCCGTGCCACTGACCACCACCTGGGGCAGGGCCAGGGCCATATTCGCGGGCGCCCGGGCGATGTCCCAGCCGAAGGCCTTGCGGTGCAGCTTCAGGGAGGCGCCCAGGGAGTAGGTCCGCTCGGTGAACGCGTGGATCCGCGCCCGCCGGGCCTCCAGGTACCGGACGGCCGCGGCATCGACCGCCGCGGCCACCGCCTCGTTGGACAGGGGGACCGGCAGCGGCGCCAGTCCCCCATATGTCGTGTCTTCGCTCACGCGGCCTCGTCGAAGGACAGGGTCTGGCCATTGACCACCAATCCCCCTTCGCCCGAGGAAATCCGGACGGTGTCGCCATCCACGATCTTGCCCTCCAGAACCATCATGGCCAGGGGGTTTTCCAAGGCCCTTTGGATGACCCGCTTCAGGGGACGGGCGCCATAGACCGGGTCGTAGCCCCGCTCCGCCAGCCACACCCGGGCGCCGTCGTCCAGGTCCAGGTCCATCTTGCGGTCCTTCAGGCGGGCCGCCAGACGGGCGATCTGGATATCGACGATCCCGGCCATGTTCTCGCGGAACAGGCGGTGGAACAGCAGGACCTCGTCCAGCCGGTTGAGGAACTCCGGCCGGAAGGCGGCGCGGACGTATTCCATGACCTCGCCGCGCACGGCGCCGGAATCCTCTCCCTCCGCCTGCCCGGCGAGGATATCGGCGCCCAGATTGGACGTCAGGACGATCAGGGTATTGCGGAAGTCCACCGTTCGCCCCTGGCCGTCCGTCAGCCGCCCATCGTCGAGCACCTGAAGAAGGACATTGAAGACATCGGGATGGGCCTTCTCCACCTCGTCGAACAGGACGACCTGGTAGGGGCGGCGGCGCACGGCTTCGGTCAGCGAGCCGCCCTCGTCATAGCCCACGTAGCCCGGAGGAGCACCGATCAGGCGGGACACGGCGTGCTTCTCCATGTACTCGGACATGTCGATGCGCAGCAGGGCCTGTTCGTCATCGAACAGGAAGCTCGCCAACGCCTTGGTCAACTCCGTCTTACCCACGCCCGTGGGACCGAGGAACAGGAACGACCCCATGGGCCGGTTGGGATCGCCAAGACCGGCGCGCGCCCGGCGCACGGCGTTGGAGACGGCGACCAGGGCCTCCTTCTGGCCAACGACCCGTTTGGCCAGGGCGTCCTCCATTTTCAGCAGCTTTTCCTTCTCGCCGGTCAGCATCTTGTCCACGGGGATGCCGGTCCAGCGGGAGACAACGGACGCAATGGCCGCTTCGTCCACCACTTCGTTGACAAGGCGCCCCTGGGTTTCGGCGCTTTCCGCCTGCTCCAGGGCCTTCACCAGATCGGGGATGACGCCATATTCCAGCTCGCCCGCCTTGGCCCAATTGGTCTGCCGCTTGGCCATATCCAGTTCGTTCCGGGCCTGATCAAGGCGTTCCTTGATCTTGGTCGCCCCTGCCAGCCCCTCCTTCTCCCGCCGCCATTTCTCGGACAGGGTTCCCGCCTTGAGCTCCAGGTCGGCCAATTCCTTTTCCAGATCGACCAAACGCGCCTGGGAGGCGGCGTCGGGCTCCTTACGCAGGGCGCCCCGCTCGATCTTGAGCTGGATTACCCGGCGGTCCAATTCGTCCAGTTCCTCGGGCTTGCTGTCCACCTGCATGCGTAGGCGCGAGGCCGCTTCGTCCATCAGGTCGATGGCCTTGTCGGGCAGGAAGCGGTCGGTGATATAGCGGTTGGACAGGGTCGCCGCGGCCACCAGGGCGTTGTCGGCGATGCGCACGCCGTGGTGCAGCTCGTACTTCTCCTTGATCCCCCGCAGGATGGAGATGGTATCGGCCACCGTGGGTTCGGAAACGAAGACCGACTGAAACCGCCGAGCCAAAGCGGCGTCCTTTTCCACATGCTTGCGGTATTCGTTGAGCGTGGTGGCGCCGACGCAATGCAGTTCGCCCCGGGCCAGGGCCGGCTTCAGCAGGTTGGACGCGTCCATGGCGCCCTCGGCGGCGCCCGCGCCCACCAGGGTGTGCATTTCGTCGATGAACAGGATGATCTCGCCCGCGGCCGCGGAGACCTCGGTCAGAACGGCCTTCAGCCGCTCCTCGAATTCGCCGCGGAACTTGGCGCCCGCCACCATGGCGCCCAGGTCAAGGGCCATCAGCCGCTTGTCCTTCAGCCCCTCGGGCACGTCACCGTTGACGATGCGCAGGGCCAAGCCCTCGATAATGGCGGTCTTGCCCACGCCGGGCTCGCCGATCAGCACCGGGTTGTTCTTGGTGCGGCGGCTGAGCACCTGGACGGTGCGACGGATCTCCTCGTCCCGGCCGATCACCGGATCGAGCTTGCCCTCCCGGGCCACGGCGGTCAGGTCGCGGGCGTATTTCTTGAGCGCGTCATACTGCCCCTCGGCCCCGGCGCTATCGGCGGTGCGGCCCTGGCGCAGGGCCTCCACGGCGCGGTTGAGCGCCTGGGGGGTCACCCCGGCGTCGGCCAGGATGCGCTTGCTCGGCCCATCGGCAAGGGCGAGAGCCACCAGCAGACGTTCGGCGGTGACGAAGCTGTCCCCGGACTTTTCGGCCATGGCGACGGATTGGTCGATCACCCGGGCGAGTTGCTGGGACAGATACATCTGGTTGGCGCCCTGGACCTTGGGGAGCTTATCCAGCTCCGCGGTCACGGCATCCAACGCGCGGACGGCGTCACCCCCCGCGGATTTGATGAGATTTGCGGCCAGCCCTTCCTTGTCGTCGAGCAAGGCCTTCAACAGGTGCTCGGGCGTTACCTGCTGGTGCGTTTCGCGCAAGGCGATGGTCTGCGCGGCCTGAAGGAATCCCTTGGAGCGGTCCGTCAGTTTTTCAAAATCCATGGTCCTAATCCTCACCCATTCTATGGACAGGGCGTTTGGAGCGGTTCACGGACAACAAATTGAGGCACCGGTCTTCCCGGCCCGTGACCCACCCGAACAGGAGGCCCTCCCAATGAGCGACCCCCGTTGGCCCTTCCAGGCTTACGGTCTTTTCTTCATATGGGCCTGATCCAAGCGCGGCGCAACGGGATTTTTAGGCCTATAGAATGAGGGTGGATCCCCCCCTCGGTCCACTCAAAATGTCTCGAAGACAGGCCAATCCCCGCCGCAATCGGTCCTCGTCGGCCTCATGCCCCAGGCAAATCCGGACGGCTTCCGGACAGGTCGCCGGATCCGCGGCGAAGGCCGAGCCCTCCGTGATCCAGACGCCGCGCCGTGCCGCTTCGGTTTTCAGGGAATCCGCCGTCCAACCGTCCGGCGCCGCCAGCCAGACATGGGGCGAATGGTCCCCCACCCCCCCATCGAATCCCCCCAGCACCTCCCGGGCGAGGACCCGGCGGCGGGCCGTGACGGCTCGACGGGCCTCGGTCATCCGGGCGGCGCTCCCCTCGCGGATCCACCGCGCCGCGATCTCGGCCATCAGCGGCGGCGGCATCCAGCAGGACAGGGTCACCGCCCCCCGGATGCGCTCGGCCAGGGCCGTGGGAGCCTTGACGATGCCCACCCGCAGCCCCGGCGCCAGGCATTTGGACAGGCTCGTCAGGTATATCGTTCGCTCCGGTGCCAGGGTGGCCAAAGCGGGCGGACGGACCGGCGCGAGGGAACCGAAGACATCATCCTCGATCACCAACAGGTCATGGCGACGGGCGACGGCCACCAACTCCGCCCGCCGGTCCATGCCCAGAGTCTGTCCGGTGGGCGTTTGAAAGGTCGGCGTCAGGTAAAGGGCGCGCACCGATGCCTCCCGGCAGAGCGCGTCCAGGGCCGCCGGAATCAGCCCATCCCCATCCATCGCGACCGCCCTGGTCCGCACCCCCATCCGCCGAGCCATCGCCCGCAGGGGGGCATAGGTCAGGGCCTCGGTCGCCAACAGGTCCCCGGGTTGTGTGACCGCCATCAAAGCCGCGAGAATCCCATGCTGGCCGCCGATGGTGATCACCACCTCGTCCCCCAGGGCCGCGATGCCCAGGCCCTCCAACCAAGTCACCAAAGCGGCCACCCGCCCCGGCTGGTCCGCCTCCGTCTGGTAGTCCAAAAGAGCCCGCAGATCCGCGCCCCGACTCAAGTCGGCCAGGGTTTGGGCCAGAGACACCGCGCCATCCCCGGGCGCGGGCAGATTGCGGGAGAGATCGATCGGCCCCTCCCCCGGGGGACGGCGCAAATCCATGGGACCCTCGTGGGGGGCCGGACCGGAAGGCTCCCGCACATAGGTCCCCCGGCCCACCTCCCCACGCAGCAGCGCCCGGGCCACGCCCTCGGCGTAGGCCCGGCTGGTGGTGTTGGCCGAAACCCCCAAGGCATAGGCCAAGTCCCGGTGGGGGGGCAATCGCGTGCCCGGCGCCAGGGTCCCCGCGGCGATCTCCTCGGCCAGGGCATCCAGGATTTGCCGGTACTTGGGACCGCGCCGTCCCGCCAAGCTTGGGATCCATATTGCCATCAGAGCAATCTTTCCATTGATACGGGAGATAAAGAAGGCAATTCTCGCATCAATCGATGCAATTAAGCACGGATTTCCGCCATGACCCACACAGAGTCCAGGCGGGGCATCGCCCTGGCCTTCATCTGCCTTTGCATCCTGGGGATCATGCCCATTCTGTCGAATGGGCGGCCGTCGGGGATCGACGCCTTGACCTTCGCCTTTTTTCTGTCCTGCTGGCAGGTGGTCTTCGCCCTGCCCCTGTTCCTTCATGAATTCAAGACCGGGAAAAGAGGGATCTTCGGCGCGTCATTCCCGCCCCGGGAGCGCACCCGGATCACCCTGGTGACCCTGATCACCGGCATCCTGTTTGGCCTATCCACCTACCTCTATGTCCTGGGCGTGGAAAAGGCCGGAGCGGTCAGCGGAGCCATCGCCATCCAGGCCTACCCCCTGTTCGCCATCCTGTGGGAAAGCCTCTTCCTGAAGCGCCGCAAAACCCCGTTGGAACTGCTGTTCACGGCGGGGTTGGTCATCGCCCTGGTCACCCTGGGAACGGGCGGAACCTTCCGGATCGAGGGACTTTCCCCCTGGTTCCTGGTAACCCTCGTGGTCCCATTCCTCTGGAGCATCGCCCATGTCATTATCCGCGAGGAACTGGGAAACACCCCCATCACACCGGTTCAGGTGACCTTTGTCCGGGTTGTCCTCTCCACCCTGTTCCTGGGCGGTCTCGCGGCGAGCCTGTCACCGGATGCCCTTTCGCGAACCCTGGGGGACCTGAACGGGCAAACCTCCGCCTTGGCCATGGGATTCGCCTATACCGTGGAGCTTATTGTCTGGTTCCATGCCATGCGCTTCATCTCCGTCTCCACCGCCAGTTCCATCACCACCCCCTGGCCCGCCTTGACCATGATCCTTTCCGCGGTCTTCCTTGGCGAGGTGGTAACGGCCCAACAGATCGGCGTCTTTGTGGTGGTCGTGGTCTGTATTTACGGGCTGATCGCCGCCGGACACCGGGCGCCTCCCGTGGCATCGCCGAGACCCGAACAGGCATGAAAAAAGGCCGCGCCCCAAACCGGGGCACGGCCTTGATATCTGGTCTCTCTCCAAGATTAGGCGGAAACGCTCTCGTCCGCGGTATCGCTGGAGCCACCCTCTTCCTTCTCGGCGGCCTTGGCGGCCCGGGCCTCGGCCATTTCCGCGGCGGTGCGGCGGCGGCGGCGGGGCCGGACGGGCTTCTCCGTCGCATCGGCGGCTTCCATCGATGGCTGTTCCGATAGGCTCACGGGCGCCTCGACGACGGCCTCGAGCTGGAAGGCGCGTTGCTCTTCGCCCTCGCCCGAGCTTTCGGTGGGGGAAGATGCCGCCTGGTCCTGACGGTCGTCCGGGCGGTCCGGGCGGTCTTGACGGTCCGATCGGTCCTGACGGCTCCGACGGCCACCCCGACCCCTAGGTTCCCGTTGCTCGCGGGGTTCCCGTTGCTCACGAGGTTCCCGTTGCTCACGAGGTTCCCGCTGTTCGCGGGGTTCCCGTTGCTCACGGAAGTCGCGTTGCTCACGAGGCTCCCGTTGCTCACGGAAGTCACGTTGCTCGCGGGGTTCCCGTTGCTCACGGGACTCCCGCTGCTCGCGGGGCTGTTCGCCGTTGGGATCGATGTACGAATCACCACCTTCGTCCTCGTCGCCGAAATCATCGTCGTCGAAGGAAGAAGAGCCTTGCTGCTGATCGTCGGGCTTAATGTACCGCCCCGTCAGGGCATTCAGAACACGTTGATAGTGATCGGCGTGCTGATGGCAGTTCTCCGCGAGCACCCGATCTCCCTGGGAAGACGCGTCGCGCGCCATCGCCAAGTATTTTTCCACCAATTGCTGGGCGTTTCCACGCACCCGAATGCCCGGACCATTGCTGTCGAAAACCTGGTTCCGATTGGGCGGGCGCTTGCCATTGTTCATATTTCCGCGGCCGCGGGGACGACCTCTGTTGTTCGCGTTTTTCATGGTCCCGTCAAATCTCTTTGGTGACGATAGGATAAACCGTGGTTCGCGCCGTAATCGGAAGGGGATCACCCCTCTTCTTCCCGGATCGGCGACCGGATATATGGGAACTGGGTATCCACCACAACGGGCGGACCACCATTCCCGTCGCCATCGACGTGGCGCGCGCCGGATCTTCACCCACCTTGACCGCGGGCGAGACCCAAACCCATGCCGGAAGACCATCCGACAGGGACATTTCAAACGAACCCGGACACCGCCGCGCGGTCCCGTTTCGCCCCCCTCGCGGGAACCGCGAAGGCACCGCTCCCCCTTGGGAGTGTTCCTTGAACCGCATCGTGTCTCCGGTCCAGCATCTTCATTCTGGTCCGGGGATCCGGTTGCCTTCTAAACAGATCGTTCCCGGTGACTCAAGCAGCGCATCGGACGGCCTTCCGGGCCCCCACCCAATTCCGTCTTTCTGTCGCGAGTCCGGCGGCCCCTACCGATCCGGCATCTTTTTGGGAAACGGTCCAGCCGCTCCCATTTCATTCCCGATACCCCGTTTTTTCCGGCCTGTCACCCCCGACAGCCAAACCGCCCACTGCCTTCCAAAGGGGAAAACGTCTTCACGGCTTTTCCTGGGGATTCCGACGAGGACCCGCTCCCTCTTGGGGATGTGAGGTTTTCCTTCGCGTTCGTTAGGAAGCCTATTCGCCCCTTGGGCTTTTTTCCAGACCTTTTTTCGCTAAAACCCCAATACCGTGCCGGGTTTTTCACGATCCCCCCTTCCGATGGAGGGAACAGCGCTCCAGATCCCCCAGGTCCCGCCGGGTTTCAAGACAGTCAAATCCCTTCGTCCCGAGAATCCGGGCGACATCGGCCGCCTGTCCTTGACCAAACTCCACGGCAAGCCTTCCTCCGGGCCGCAACAGCCGCGGAACCCCCCGGGCAAGGGCACGGTACGGATCCAGACCATCGCGTCCCCCGTCCAAGGCCCGTCGGGGATCGAAACCGATCACTTCCGGCTCCAACCCATCCAGATCCCCGATCGGAATGTAGGGCGGATTGGACACCACCAAGTCGAAGACACCGTCCAGACCATCGGTCCAATTCCCCTCCAGAAAGGCGACCCGATCCTCCAGGCCCAGGGTCCGGGCATTGTCCCGGGCCACGGTGACGGCGCCCGGGGCGATATCCACCCCCACCCCCATGGCCTCTGGCCGTTCCGTCAACAGAGCCAGCAAGATGCAGCCCGTCCCCGTCCCAAGGTCGAGGATCCGCACGGCCCCATCCCCCGGGGGCAGGGCATCCAGCGCCAATTCCACCAGGATTTCCGTGTCGGGCCGGGGGTCGAGGGTCTCAGGCCCCAGAGCCAGGTCCAGGGTCCAGAAGCCCCGCCGCCCGAGGATCCGGGACACGGGCTCCCGTCCCGCGCGACGGGCGGCCAAGCCCTCCAGCACGACCTGGTCTTCTCCGCTCAGGATCCGGTCCCCGGCGGTCAGCAGGGATCCCGCCGACACCCCCAGACCATGGGCGGCGAGCAGCCGGGCATCGCGCCGGGGGTCTTCCACCCCGGCCGCCCGCAACCGCGCGGTTACGTCCGCCAGCCAGTCCCCAAAGCGGAGGGGTGACCCATCCCCATCCCCCACCACCGCCGTCACCCCCCCAGATCCGCCAACCGCGCGGCCTGGTCCTCGGCGATCAGGGGATCGATGACTTCGTTCAGCGCGGTCCCGGCCATGACTTCGGGCAAGCGGTGCAGGGTCAGGCCGATGCGGTGGTCGGTGACCCGTCCTTGGGGGAAATTGTAGGTGCGGATGCGTTCGGAGCGGTCACCGGATCCCACCTGACTCTTGCGCGCGGCGGCCCGCTCGTCGTCGGCGCTTTGGCGGGCCTGGTCGTAGAGCTTGGCCAACAGCATCTTCATCGCCTTGGCCTTGTTCTTATGCTGCGACTTTTCCTCCTGGCACTGAGTCACGACCCCGGTGGGCAGGTGCGTGATGCGCACCGCGCTGTCCGTGGTGTTCACATGCTGGCCACCCGCGCCTTGGGACCGGTAGGTGTCGATCCGCAGGTCCTTGTCATCGATGGTCACATCCACCTCCTCGGCCTCGGGCAGCACGGCCACGGTGGCCGCGGAGGTATGGATCCGCCCGCCCCCCTCGGTCACCGGCACCCGCTGGACCCTATGGACGCCGGATTCAAACTTCAGCTTGGCGAAGACCCCCTTGCCGGAGATGCTGGCGCTGGCTTCCTTGAGGCCGCCAATATCGGTTTCGTTGGCGTCCATCACTTCGAACCGCCAGCCGTGGTCCTGGGCGTAGCGCTCGTACATGCGCAGCAGCTCCGCGGCGAAGAGGGCCGCCTCGTCGCCACCGGTTCCGGCGCGAACTTCCAGGATCACTCCCCGATCGTCGGCCTCGTCCTTTGGCAACAGCAGGATTTTAACCTGATGTTCCAACGCGGGCACCAGCTCTTCCAAGCGGAAGACTTCCTCCCGGGCCAGTTCCTTCATGTCCGGGTCGTCAAGCAGGACCCGACTGTCCGCCAACTCGTTCTTCGCGCCATTGAGCGTCTCGATGGCCGCGACGATGGGGGACAGGTCCGACAGTTCCTTGGACATGCGCACGAAGTCCTCGCCCCCCCCGGCGCTGGTGGACAACAGGGCCCGCAATTCATCGTGCCGGGCCACCACCCGGGAGAGGTTCTCTTCCAAACTCATGGCGATTCTTCTTTCTTGTCATCGGTCTTGCCCGGCGGTTTCTCGCCCAGGACCCCCGCATCCGACGATCCGTCATCGGCTGGGAGGGTGAACAGTCGTCGTATCAAAGCCTCCGCCCCGGTCGGGTCTCCGCCTTCCGCGGCGAAGGCCCGCAGGGCACTGGAGGGTCCATGCAACAGACGCCCCACCAACAGGCGGGTGGCCTTTTCGGCGTCGTCCGGCGCCTCCGCCAACGCCCGGGCCCGTTCGGCCTCGAACAGGGCGCGCAGGGCGGAGATGGCCGGGCCGGCCACCCGACCGCCCCGATCCTTGACGAAGGCGTCCACGGCCCGGGCCACCAGAGCTTCGGCGGCGTGGGCCGCGGCGTCCCGACTGGCCCGCCCCTTCTCGGCCACGGCCTCCAAATCGACCAGATCGTAGAGAAAGGCCGCGTCCAGCCGTTGGACACCGGGGTCGACATTGGCCGGAACCCCCGTATCCACCACCAGCACCGGCGTGTTCCGGCGGCGCTTCAAGGCGGCGCGCATGGCCTCCTCGCTCAAGGCCACGGCGCCTCCGCCCAGACCCACGACCACGATATCCGCGGTCACCAGCAAATTCATCAAATCCCCGTGGTCGGCCACGGAAACCCCCAGACGCGCCGCCACGGCCTCGGCCCGGGGACGGCGGGGAGCGCAGACGATCACATGGCCAACGCCCGCGGCACGCAATTGCTCCACCACCAATTCCCCCATCTCCTGGGTGCCCAGGAACAGAAGAGTCACGCCGGACAGGTCGCCATGCAGATCCCGGGCGACCCGCGTCGCCGCCGAGGCGATGCTGACCGCCCCCTCGGCGATGGCCGTTTCCGCCCGGGCGGTCTTCGCCGCGCCATAGGCCGCGGCGAGCAGGGCTTCCAGATCGTCCTTCACCATGCCCGCGTCCCGGGCCAGTCGGTGGGCGGCCTTCACCTGTCCCAGGACATGGGGTTCGCCAATCACCTGGCTGTCCAGGGAGGCCGCGACCCGAAAGACATGGGCGGGAACCGCCGCCCCCAGGAGGGTCAAATGGGTGCCTTCCAAAGCCCCCGGGGCGAGACCACCCCAGTCCAGCAGCGTCTCCAGCAGGATCCGGGCAAGGGGCGCGGCCGCGGGTCCATGGGCGCAGAGCTGTACCCGGTCGCAGGTGGACAGGACCAGAGCCTCGGGCACGCCCCGGTCCTTGAGCCTGGCGAGCAGGGCCGCGGTGCCCGGGTCATCGAGGGCGAAGCGATCGCGCAGACCCATGGGGGTGCACCGGTGGTTGACCTCCACCAGCGCGTATCCCTCCAGCCCAACGCGTTCCGTTTCCATCGACCCCTCGTCCATGGCTGGGGATCGCCCTAACGGAAGCGGGCCAGGAACGCCTCCAGCGCCGAAAGGGCGACGGTTTCCTGATCCCCGCTATCCAGGTCGCGGACGCCCACGGTGCCCTGGGCCAATTCGTCGCCGCCAACGATGATCGCCGCCCGGGCGTTGATCTTGTTGGCCCGCTTCATGCGCTTGCCCATGTTCCCCGAATACCCCAGATCCAGGATAAAACCGGCCCGCCGCAGACGGTCGGCGAGCGTGATTGTCTCGCTTTCCACATCGGCCCCGGTAGGCACCATGGCGATGGGCCGCGGCGCGGTCACGGTCCCCTCGCCCCGCAGCATGGCCAAACGCTCCACGCCCGCGGCCCAACCGATGCCCGGCGTGGGTGGCCCTCCCATCTGCTTGACCAGCCCATCATAGCGACCACCGGCCAGGATCGTCCCCTGGCTCCCCAGGTCTGTGGTCACGAACTCGAAGGCCGTATGACAATAGTAGTCCAAACCACGCACCAGCTTGGGGTCGTATTCAAAGGCGATCCCCAGATCGGTCAAGCCGCCGGTCACCCGTTCCAAGAACGCCCGACTGGCGGCGTTCAGGTGGTCGGAGAGCAGAGGGGCGTCGGCGACGACCTCGCGGTCGCCCTCGTCCTTGGAATCGAGGATGCGCAGGGGGTTGCGTTCCATGCGGTTCAGGCTGTCCTCGGAGAGCCTCTCCTTGTGGCCGGAGAGATAGGCGACCAGGGCCTCCCGATACACCTGACGGCTCTCCGGATCCCCCAGGCTGTTGAGGTGCAGAATGGAGCGCCCGCCCAGCCCCAGGGCATCGAGGAGCTGATAGCCCAACGAGATCACGTCGACGTCGCCAAGGGGACCTTCCACGCCGAGCAGTTCGACCCCGACCTGGTGGAACTGGCGCAGCCGTCCCTTCTGGGGGCGTTCGTGGCGGAACATGGGGCCGCGGTAGAACAGTTTGACGGGGACGCTCTGGGCGAGACCGCCGGAGATGAAGGCCCGGGCCACGCCCGCGGTGTTCTCCGGACGCAGGGTCAGCCGGTCTCCGGAGCGGTCCTCGAAGGTGTACATCTCCTTGGTCACGATATCGGAAGTGTCGCCCAAGGTGCGGGCGAAGACCTCGGTGAACTCGAAGATGGGGGTGATGATCTCGCCGAACCCAAAGCGTTCGGCGACCTCCCGCGCGATGTCCTCCACCGCGCGGTGGGCGCGGGAGTCATCGGGCAGGTAGTCGTGGGTTCCTCGAACCGGCTGCAGGGCGGCCACTGTCTCTTATCCTTGGATCAAATGGGTCCTTATTGACGGGGAGCGTCCGCTCTCCACCCGTCCATCCCCCCCATGGGGGCTCCCGCGATACCATTTGACGCCAGTCCTGTCCAGAACAGGGGCGGCTGGACGGAGCAAGCCAATGGGTTAGACTGGGTCGCGGCGGCGATTTTCGCCACCCGATACCCGCGTTCTTTCCCCTTCCATCCCAATGGACCAGCGCGCATGCCCCCCCCCTCTCCCCCGGTTCCCCCTTCGCCGATCCTGTTCATCCATTACGGCGTTCATCCGAACATGCGGTTTACCCTGGGCGCGGCGCGCACCTTCAACCCAGACAAGCCCGTCTTTCTGATCGGGGACGAGGAGAACGCGGTCTGCGCCGCCTTGGGCGTCACCCACATCCCGATGGAGAGCATACCCGGGACCGACAGACTGGCGCGTTTCGACGCGGTCTACCAGGGAATCAAGGGGATCGCCCACACTCCCCCCAAGCCCCGAGGAGCCGACTATTGGCTGAAATTCGTGTTCCGCCGCTGGTTCCTGATGCATGCCTTCCTGGTGAACCGAAACATCGAGTCCTTTTGGACCTTCGACACGGATGTCCTCCTGCTCCATGCCCTTGCGCCGCTGGAGGCGGATTTCCGGGGTCGGGTTGATTGCACGGAGCAATGTCACGGGTCCTGCATGAACGGGTTCGTGGCCTCCCGCTCCGTGGTCGAGGCCTATCTGGATACGATCATCGCCCTGTTCGAGGACGAGGCCTTTCTACAAGAGACCCGGAACAACCTCCTCGCGCACCCAGGCCACGCCTTCACGGAGATGGGGGCCTATGAAATTTTCCGATCACGGACGGCGCTCCGCACGGTTCACCTGGGCCGGGCGGAAGCGGACGCGATCTTCGATGATCAATTGATTTCCAGTTCCCCGGCGACGGATCCCTATGAATTGACGGACTTTCCCGGCCGTCCGGGAGTCCGGGTGCGAAATCCCTATTATATGAAAGACGGGCGGATTTGCCTCAAGCGGCTCGGCGACGGCCGGATGGTGGACTTGCATAGCGTCAATACGGGCGGTCTGCCCGAGGAAACCATCGAACACCTTTTCCACCATGGGTTGACACGACTGAGATTTAGCCGTCGATAACCAACGACCGGTGAAAGGACATCGCACCGCGATCAAGCGCTTGCCAAACATCCGGAGCTCGATTATATGCATTGCTCTGGCGCGAAACACCGTCCCTGGGCGGGTGTAGTTCAATGGTAGAACATCAGCTTCCCAAGCTGAATACGGGGGTTCGATTCCCCTCACCCGCTCCACTTTCTTTTCCGGTGACGCGCCAAGGTTTTCGCCACGACTGGAAAACCGAATTTTCCCAAAATCCACGTCGCTACCCAGCGTTCCACGGATCATTTCCGCGGGGCCTCCTAAAGCCGTCCACACAAAGGCCCGCCTCCCCGTAACGGGACGCAGGCCTTCGCGAGCACCTAGCGGGCGGCACCAAGGGTTATCCCCGGGTGCCGGATCGCTCCTCGGCTTCCTCAAGGGAAACGGTTTGGGCGGCCAGGGCGCGCGCCAATTGGCTGAGAGCCTCCTGGTGGCGCTCGTTCTGAATGAGGGCGAAGTTCCGAGCCAGTTCCAGGCACATCCGTTGACGGGACCCCACGTTCTCCGGAGCATCGTCGTCCAGCCCCTCGAAGAAATAATTCATCGGAACGTTCAAAACCTGGGCGATCTCATAGAGCCGACCCGCCGAAATCCGGTTTATACCCCGCTCGTATTTGTGCGCCTGCTGGTAGGTAACACCAATCATATCGGCCATTTGCTGCTGGGACAGACCCAGCATGACCCGCCGCTCCCTGATCCGCTTGCCCACATGGCGATCAGCATCGCTGGCTCGATTCGTCCCCTTCGAGGAACGCGCCAACACACTCACATTGTCCATCCTACCCCCATTCCCCCAAACATATGGGCAATTCTCTCCTGCCCCCCTTCTCTCTCCCACCATCCAAGGCTTCCAAGAACAGAGGACCGTCCCCGAGCCTTACCTTGACGAGAGCCTTCTACCGACCGGGGAGGAGGGCCCATAAAATCAAATTTTTAGAGCCCGCCGAAGCAACCAACCCATGATACGAACGAAGGAATTACGCCGAAACGCCACGCCGGGCAAGCCAAAGTGGTGGAGCCTGTTAGACTATTGAGACAGAAAGGATTATCGCCAATCAAACGATACCCCGCGATGGATCCAAATGAGCGTTGATCCGCACTTTAGCGAATCGCCTCGCTGGCTCCACCAAGGAAGCAGGAGCCATCTAGAAAAGACATTTTCGGCCACTCTAATTTATAGTGATTTCACTATTCAGAGAATTCACTTGAGACCCAAATCAAAAACGCCACTCGCCGGTAACAATAGAGCCTGTTATGAAAATATACTTGAGCGGAACTCTCTCAGACTTCCAAATCCACCCGGCCAGGATAACCATCATGGAAGAGCACCTGGGTCGACCCCTTACCGCCCTCCACCCCCGAGGACCGTCCAACCGCGTCCCGGACAAAGCCGTAAAGATTGGCGGCCACCCGTCGGGCCAAGGCGGAAAACCCCTGGACAGCGCCCGCGGGCTCATCTCTGGCACCCGTTTGGCCTTGCTCCTCGGGGATCACTTCCTGGGCAATCCGCTGGGCCTGGAAGGCGGTCCCCTGCCCCTTGCCGCCAAGGCCCCCCCCCTTCTCGGCGCCGTATGCCCCGCCTAGGGACCGCGAATTCGGGAGAGGGACCGCCTTCTCGCCATCCCCGGAGGCATCGCTCCGGTCCTGGACCACCGGTGTGCGAGACTTGTTCCGGTCGACCAGAGACAAATCGCCCTTCGACGACCCCTGGGACGTCTGGAAGGGAGCGGCCCCCTCGGTCCCCTCGGTCGATCGTTGGGCGGCGGCGACCCGCGCCGCATCCGGCGATTGAGCTTGGGTGGAGGGCGGGGTGGCACTGGATCCGGTCGCGCCAAACCGAGCGGTGCCAGAAGCCAGTACGCCACGAATGGTCGACCCCAATCCCTTGACCTGGAGCATATCGCCCCTCCCCGGAAAACAAATCGCCGACCGGATCGCGGGCGCACCACCCGCGATCTCGATCCAACGGAGTATATTACCGTTTGGAGAAGGAAAAGGAAACCCAATCAGTCATCCGAGGACCGAACCTCCGAATGATCACTCATTCCCCTTGGATTCCATCAGTTTGTCCAATTTTCGCTGCATCGCGGAAATTTCATCCTTCAGGGAATCGACGTCCTTGGACTCTCCCCGGGACGCGGACTCGGCCTTTTTCATTTGGTCGATTTGGAAGGGATTGAACATGTTCATGGCATTCTCGAAGAAAGCCATGTTCTGCTTGTTCACTTCGTCGAATTTCTGAAACGGGAACAAGCCATCCAGCGCGCTTTTCATCACGTCGCGCATCTGTTCCTCGTTTCGGGCGAAGGACTGCATGGAATATTCCAGGTATTGGGGCACCACACCACCCAAGCTGTCGCCATAAAATCCAATCAGCTGACGGAGGAAACCGATGGGCAGCAAGTTCTGGCCCTTGTTTTCCTCCTCGACGATGATCTGGGTGAGAACGGACCGGGTGATATCATCCCCCGACTTGGCGTCGAAGACCACGAAGTCCGTATTCTCCTTGACCATTTGGGCCAAGTGGTCGAGCGTGACATAGCTGCTGGTCGCCGTGTTGTAGAGACGACGGTTGGCGTACTTCTTGATCGTGATCGGCGCGTCGGCGCCTCCGGACCTGGTTCCCTTTGACGTCATGCGGCCTCATCCCTTTCCGCCGGAAATCCACGCCATGCGGATCCCCATTCTTGGACCATGCCCGCCGTTCGGGCCCATTGCCCTCGGTGGATCATGCACCCCTATTGGACCATGCATCGGTTCACGCCCGGACAAGACCGGATCGGACCGCGCTTTGGCCCTTCGCACTGCGAGGATAGCGCGGGAAGGCCATGGTGAGCCAGGGGAAATAACCAACCGCATTTATGGAATCCAGACCTTGGTTCCGGAAACCTTCACTCCAGGGGAGAAAATGGATGAGCAACCAGACCGATGGACCAGACGGATCCGGGGGAGAACAGGACGGGCCACCGGACATGGAAGCCTTGGCCAAACGTTACATGGAACTTTGGGGCAAACAGGTTTCGTCCATGGCCGCCGACCCCAGCTTCGCCGAGGCCATGTCCAAGACCATGAATTTCATGACCCAGGCGGCCAATTCCGCTGGCATGCCTCCGGGAGGCCCGCCCGGAATGGCGTCGCGTGGGGGATCACCCAATGACGGAGGAGCGCCGGGGTCCCCGGCCGCTGGCCCTGCACCTGGCCCTTCAGGCGCTGACCTGGATGGGATGGCCGAGCGGATTGATACCCTTGACCGGCGGGTTGCCCTCCTCGAGGCCGCCCTCGGCGGCATTCTCGCCCAGTCCGGAAAATCCCGGAGCGAGTAACCCCGATCCCCTTGGGTCCTCAGCCTTTGGACCCGGTATGGACGGAGAACTGGGCGCCGCGCTCAGGGAGGCGATGGGCGAGGCCAATCGGCCGAACCTGATCGCCGCCCTGGACCGGGAGGCCAGACGCCGCATGGATCGTTTCCTGGCGGGGGTCGAGGCTTACCACGCCCACCCCTACCGCCGGACCCTGGTGGACCCCCCTCCGGTCTGGCGCGCGGGCACCACACTCCTGCGGGATCATGGGGGCTTTCTCAACGCACCGCCGCTCCTCCTGATCCCCTCCCTGATCAACCGGGCCCAGGTCCTGGACCTGACGCCGCGCCGCTCCCTCTGCCGCTATCTGGCGGAGCGTGGCCATCGCCCATTTCTCGTGGACTGGGATGTCCCGGGAGAGGAGGAACGAACCTTCTCCATCGGTGACTACGTCCTTCACCGCCTGGAACCGGCCTTGGACGCCGTCATCGAGCGAACCGGACAGCGGCCCGTCCTCCTGGGCTACTGCATGGGCGGACTGTTGGCCCTGGCTCTGGCCCGGCGGCGGCGGGAGTGGATCCGCGGTCTGGTCTTGCTGGCGACACCTTGGGATTTCGTGGCCGGGGACAGCGGCCTGATCGCCCTGTCCCGAGCCATGGCTCCGGCGATCCGGCGCTTTATCGACCGGGGGGAGCCCGTGCCCGCGGATGTGGTGCAACTGCCCTTCGCCCTGCTCGATCCCCTATCGCTTGCCCGCAAATACGCGCGCTTCGCCCACCTGGACCCCCAAGCGCCCAGGGCCCAGGACTTCATGGCCGTGGAGGATTGGCTGAACGACGGCGTTCCCTTGGCTGGCCCGGCGGCCCGCGAGGCCCTGGACCGCTGGTATCTGGGCAATGAGCCGGCCAGGGGCACCTGGGACGTGGGTGGCCAAGCCATTCGGCCAGAGGAGATCGACCTGCCCAGTCTGGTCATAGTCCCGGACCGGGACCGGATCGTCCCCCCCGACTCCGCCCTCGCCCTGGCCCGGGCCATTCCGCGAGCGCGTCTTCGGATCGTTCCCCTGGGCCATGTCGGCATGGTCACCGGACGGCAGGCCGTCCCCCGGGTCCACCGCCCCATCCTTCATTGGTTGGACAAACTGCCCCAGGACTAGGGACAGCGGCTCAAACAAAGGCTTCGGATCCACGCCCCTCGCCACCCAAGCGTCACAACCATTGGAAGATATCCTAAATGTTGAACATTTCCGGTTTTCCGTCAATTGACGGTTTCATACCGCGACCAAATATTACGGAATGGAAAATTCGCCGATATTCCCCAACCTGGAAGTTTGCGCGTCGTCTCGGGGATGCTTAGAGTACCACCATGAAGAGAGCCTTCCGCCCCCGGGATAACGTCTATCGGGAGGCGGGGATGGTTTGTCTCACTCCGGCCCACCCGCTCGGACAGTGGGACTCGGGGATCTAAAGCAAGGCGCGGCGCACCGGGAGCCCTCGGAAGCCGCCCGCGTTCACCAACGCATGGAGAGAAAACGTCATGACCGATATCGTCATCGCCGGCGCCGCTCGGACGCCCGTGGGTGCCTTCAATGGTGCCCTGAGCGGTTTGCCCGCCCACACTCTGGGTGAAGTCGTCATCCGCGAGGCCCTGGCCCGCGCGAAGACCGAAGCTGGCGAGGTGGACGAAGTGGTGCTGGGGCAGATCCTGACCGCGGCCCAGGGCCAGAACCCGGCCCGTCAGGCCGCTGTCAACGCCGGAATCCCCGTCGAGAAGACCGCCTATGGCATCAACCAGCTCTGCGGCTCGGGCTTGCGCACCGTCGCGCTGGGCTTCCAGGCGATTCGGAATGGAGACGCCGAAGTGGTGGTCGCCGGTGGCCAGGAAAGCATGAGCATGGCCCCCCATGCCTCTTACCTGCGCTCCGGCATCAAAATGGGTCCGACCGAATTGGTCGATACCATGATTAAGGACGGCCTGTGGTGCGCCTTCAATGGCTATCACATGGGCACCACCGCCGAAAACGTCGCCGAAAAGTACCAGATCACCCGCGAGGAGCAGGACATCTTCGCCGCCGGATCCCAGAACAAGGCCGAGGCCGCCATGACCGCGGGCCGGTTCAAGGACGAAATCGCCCCGGTGACCATCAAGGGCCGCAAGGGAGACATCATCGTCGACACCGACGAATACCCCAAGGCGGGGGTCACCGCCGAGGGCCTGGGCAGACTGCGTCCGGCCTTTTCCAAGACCGGCACGGTGACCGCGGGAAATGCCTCGGGTATCAACGACGGCGCCGCGGTTCTGGTGCTGATGAGCGATGCCAATGCCGCCAAGCGGGGCGTGACCCCGCTGGCCCGCATCGTTTCCTGGGCCACCATGGGCGTTGACCCCTCGATCATGGGCACGGGTCCCATCCCGGCTTCTCGCAAGGCCCTGGAAAAGGCGGGCTGGACCGTGGACGACCTGGACCTGATCGAAGCCAACGAGGCCTTCGCCGCCCAGGCCATTTCCGTGAACAAGGAACTGGGGTGGGATCCGGCCAAGGTCAACGTGAACGGTGGCGCCATCGCCATCGGCCACCCGGTCGGCGCCTCTGGTGCCCGCTGCGCCGTGACCCTGCTGCACGAAATGATCAAGCGCGATGCCAAGAAGGGCTTGGTCACCCTGTGCATTGGGGGCGGCATGGGTATCGCCATGTGCGTGGAGCGCTAAAAGCGTCAAAGCCCGCGTGGAACGCCAGAAGCGTAAAGTCCGCGTGAAAGGATGAAACATAGGACCCTCGGGGACCGCCAATCGCGGTCCCCGAGGCAAACACCGTCGAAGGCGGGGGCTCGAACGAGAGAGCGATCCCCCGCGTTCCCCAATGCCATCCAAGGACCAAACCCAGATCGCCGGAAGCCCCCGGATCCGACAAATGGGGCGCCCGTCCCTGGGGGGAAAATGTCCGGAATTCCCTCCCTGACTTTTCCCGTTGGATGGCCCATGGTAACAATCGATCTATTCGCGTCGGAAATTGCGAAACAATCAGCAAAAAAATCAGTGTATGGAGGAATGAAAATGTCAAAGGGGCGTGTTGCTTTGGTTACCGGTGGAACGCGCGGTATCGGCGCGGCCATCAGCACGGCGCTGCGCGACGCGGGCTACACCGTGGCGGCGAACTACGCGGGAAATGACGCCGCGGCCGAGCGTTTCATGGAAGAAACGGGTATCGCCGTGTACAAGTTCGACGTGTCGAACTTCGAAATGGTCAAGGAAAACGTGGCCAAGATCACCGAGGAGTTGGGTCCGGTCGATGTCGTGGTCAACAACGCGGGCATCACCCGGGACGGCACCCTGCACCGCATGAGCCCGGATCAGTGGGACGCGGTGATCCAGACCAACCTGTCGTCTTGCTACAATCTGTCCCGCTGCGTGATCGAGAGCATGCGCGAGCGGAACTTCGGCCGTATCGTGAACATCGGCTCCATCAATGGTCAGGCTGGCCAGTATGGTCAGGTGAACTATGCCGCGGCCAAATCGGGTATCCACGGCTTCACCAAGGCGCTGTCCCAGGAAGGCGCGGCCAAGGGCATTACCGTGAATGCCATCGCCCCGGGTTACGTTGACACCGACATGGTCCGCGCGGTGCCCCCCAACGTGCTGGAAAAGATCATCGCCAAGATCCCCATGGGCCGTCTGGGCCGAGCCGAGGACATCGCGCGCGGCGTGCTGTTCCTTGTGGCCGATGAAGCCGATTTCATCACCGGGGCGACCCTGTCCATCAACGGTGGGCAGCACATGTATTAGAGTAAATCCCAAGCAATCTGGAACAGATTGCGATGACGATTTGCTTCAATATCAGTCTCCTGGAGCATTTTGCGTGAACCATGTTTCATGCAAAGCGCTCCAGGCCTCGCCACCGCTTCGAAGCCCCATTCCCAGGGAGGTCGACGGACGTTGGCATTCCCCCCGCCCCACAGGGCGGGGGTTTTCTTTCCCATCCTTTTCCTTGAACTTCGGGGAACCGGGGGAGGCCGGTTGACGTTTCCTTAACATTGGATCGTCCGAAGCGGACCCCAATCCCCCCGACCCAACAGGAGTTGAGGAAACAGCCATGACCGCCCCGAACCGCCATACCGCGTCCACCCTGGCCCTCGCCGTGGTCCTATGCCTTGGCGGAGCCCTGTCCGTGATCCCGACCGCGCGCGCCGATATCGCGCCGCCGGGTCATGGGGACACACGGGATGCTCCTTCCCCCCTGGACACCCTGTCCAGCCGCCTGGAAGCCGATACACCCGAGGCCGCCCTTACTCTGCTGCGAGACCTCTCCGCCTCCCCCGGGGCGGAGAGAGCCGCGGGCCTCGTGGCCTGGACCGAAGACCGCATCGACCTGTGGCGGGCGGCCTTGACCGCCGGACAGCCCGACGCGGCACGACGCCATTCCCGGGAAACCCTGGCCGCGCTGGAAAGCCTTCTTGGCCTTCAAGGATCCATCGATCTGGGCCTGAGCCAATTGACCGTCCTGTTCAATGGTGTGGGCGAGCCCACCCTGATCGACCCGGACGCGAACGCCGTCCTGGGCGCCCTGGCCGCCCTTCTCCAGTCCCAGGGAACCCGGGTCCAAATCACCGGCTACGCCACCCCCGGAGAAAGAGAGACCGGGAGCACGGACCTGCTCCAGACCGCCAATTTGGCCATGGAACGGGCCCGGTTCGTGGCATGGCGCCTGCGCGACCTCGGTGTCCCCGTGGGCCGGATGGTCCTGTCGGGGCAGGTTGACCAAAGCGCGACACTCATGCCCATCCCCGGCGATCCCCTGTCCAACCCCCTTGGCCGGCGGGTGGAAATCCTGGTCGAGGACCAGCCCGTCGCGAGCGTCCCCCCTCCAACGGTGGAGGGAGCCCCTTTAGTCGCCAAGATCCCGGTCTCTCTGGAACAGGAGCCCACCGTTTTCCCTTGAAAATCCAGGACAGCCCCGATCATGATGCCTTCTTCCCCTGAACGCGAGGGGGACGCCCGGCGAGGGGCCGTCCCCGGAAAGGGCAACCATGTACGAAGAAACCACGCGGGACGTCATCATCCGGGTGGAACCCCGCTTTCTTCCGGATCAATCCACGCCGGACGAGGGGCAATACGCCTGGTCCTATCATGTGACCATCCTCAATTCCGGCCCCCGCACGGTCCAACTGCTGCGCCGCCACTGGATCATTACCGACTCCCTGGGCCGAACCCAGGAAGTGGAGGGTGTTGGCGTTGTCGGCGAAACACCGACCCTGTCCCAGGGGGACCGGTTCGAATATACCTCCGGCACACCGCTGGCGACAGCCTCGGGTTTCATGGGAGGCACCTATCTGTTCCGGGATCTGGCCAGCGGCGAGGATTTCCGGGCGGCCATCCCCTCCTTCAGCCTCGACAGCCCCCACGCCACGGGCGCCGTCCACTGAGGCGTCGCGCCATTGGCGGAAAGGCGACTCCGGTCCAACGCCTCTTCCATGATGTTTTCCTGGTTTTCCGATCCACGCGACCGCTTGCCCCGTTAACGCTTTGACGCCATGTAACGGAAAGATGACGCGTCCCGGATTCCCGTCCCGTAAGGCGGGTCGACCGATCAAGACCGAAGGAACCCACTCCGTGAGCACCGATACGCCCGTTTCCCTCCCGGGCCCCTCCGTCGACGAAAGCACTTCAGAGACGCGGCCGAATTCCCAGGCCCGCAAGGCCGCGTCCACGTGGCCAACCCACAAACCGTCCCGCGAGGAAGCCGAGGCGGCGGTCCGGACGCTGATCCGCTGGGCGGGCGATGATCCAAACCGCGAAGGATTGTTCGACACCCCCGCCCGGGTTGCCCGAGCCTATGAGGAGTTCTTCGAAGGATATGAATCCGATCCGGAGGACATCCTTCGCCGCACCTTCGAGGAGGTGGAGGGTTACGACGAGGTGGTCCTGTTGCGGGATATCCGCATCGAAAGCCATTGCGAGCACCACATGGTGCCCATCATCGGCAAGGTCCATATCGCCTATCTACCCAAGCGCCGGGTGGTGGGGATCTCCAAGCTGGCCCGAGTGGCCGAGATCTACGCCAAGCGCCTGCAGATCCAGGAGAAGATGACCGCGCAGATCGCCAATGCCATCGATTCGGTGCTGGAGCCCAAGGGCGTCGCCGTGGTGATCGAGGCCGCCCATCAGTGCATGACCACCCGAGGCATCCGGAAGCCCGGAGTCACCATGGTGACCAGCCGCATGCTGGGCGCCTTCCGCAAGAACTCCGACACCCGCCGGGAATTCCTGCATCTGATCGGTCAAGCCCGCGCCGGAAGCGGTTCCATATAACGGGACCGGCGCCCCTTTCCCTCCGCTGTGGACAGGGGCGCGAACTGGAGCGATGATACACCCTCCATTGCCAGGGTCGGGTCCCTCGACGTCCCACCTCATCTCGTCAATGTTTGGAATGCGCGGTTCCCCGCCGGGCTTCCGGGGGAATCTTCGTGCTGGACCTGCGACCCGTCGCGCTGATCAACGGCGTCCTCCTATGCATTCTGTCCGCGGGGATGGTCATCCCCGCGACGGTGGACGCCATCGTGGGCAATGGGGACTGGACGGTATTCGCCACCAGTGCGCTGCTCACCCTATTCGTCGGTCTGGCCATGGTCCTCACTTGCCGGACCGACGTGGTCCGCCTGACCATCCGCCAGGCCTTTCTGCTGACCACCCTGATCTGGGTCATCCTTCCGGCCTTCGCGGCCCTGCCCTTCGCCTTTTCCGAGCTGGACCTGGATTACGCCGACGCCTTTTTCGAAGCCATGAGCGGCATCACGACCACGGGAGCGACGGTGATCGTCGGCCTGGACGTCAGCCCGCCGGGATTGCTGCTCTGGCGGGGGATCCTCCAATGGCTCGGGGGCATCGGCATCATCATCATGGCCCTGACCGTCTTGCCCATGTTGCGGGTCGGTGGCATGCAGATGTTCAAGGTCGAAGCCTTCGAGGCCCAGGAAAAGGTCCTGCCCCGGGCCACCTCGCTGGCCTCGGCCCTGGTGGGGATCTACGTGTTGCTGACCGCCCTTTGGGCGATCATGCTGTGGATGGCGGGCATGACCAATCTGGAGGCGGTGATCCATGCCATGTCCACCATCGCCACGGGGGGCTATTCCACCTCGGACGCGTCGGTGGGCTATTTCCAAAGTTGGCGCATCGACGCGATCATCACCGTCGGCATGATCGTCGGCGGCATTCCCTTCCTCCTCTATTTCCAGGTGGCCCGGGGCAAGCCCTTTTCGATCCTCCGCGACACCCAGGTCCGCTGGTACCTGATGACGCTGGGCCTGGGTATTCTGAGCGTAACGCTCTGGCTGTGGTTGGAGGGCGGCATGCACCCCGCCCAAGCCTTGCGCTATGCCAGTTTCAACGTGACCTCGGTCATGACCGGGACCGGGTTCGCCACCGCCGACTATTGGCAATGGTCCGGGGTTTCGGTCAGCGTGATGTTCTGCCTGATGTTCGTGGGCGGCTGCGCCGGATCGACCAGTTGCGGGATCAAGATCTTCCGCTTCCAGATCCTGGCCGAGACGGCGCGGATCCAGCTTCTGCGCCTGCTCCAGCCCCACGGAGTTTTTATCCCCTATTACAACAAGCGGCCCATCGAGGACGGCGTGGCGGAATCGGTCATGGCCTTTTTCTTCCTCTATGGCCTCTGCACCGCCCTTTTGACCATCGCGCTGGGCGCCCTGGGACTGGACTTCGTCACCGCGCTCTCGGGCGCGGCGACGGCCATATCCAACGTCGGTCCGGGCCTGGGAGAGATCATCGGCCCCGCGGGCAATTTCTCCACCCTGCCCGACGCGGCCAAATGGCTGCTCTCCCTGGGGATGCTGTTGGGGCGGCTGGAGCTGTTCACCGTCCTGGTGTTGATTCTGCCCCGTTTCTGGCGGGGTTAGAGTGTTCCACGATCCAGTTGACCCACGAAGTGGACCAACTGGATCGCGAAGACGCTCTAGTCCCGCGTCAAAGCGACCACCGGATCCAGCCGTGACGCGTTGCGGGCGGGAAGATAGCCAAAGACCACGCCAATCACCGTCGAGGACAGCACCGCCAGAAGAATCGCGTTGGTGGAATAGACCAGAGTGAAGCTGCTGCCCACCTCGGCGAAGACAACGCCGAAGCCCAAGGCCGCGCCGATCCCCAGGACACCGCCGATCAGGCAGACCAGAACCGCCTCGATCAGGAACTGGCGGAGGATATCTCCCCGCCGGGCGCCCACGGCCATGCGGATGCCAATCTCGCCGACCCGCTCCGAGACCGTCACCAGCAGGATGTTCATTACCCCGATACCACCGACCAGAAGGGAAATCACGGCGATGGCCGCGATCATCAGGGTCAGGGTTTCCGTGGCGCTGGTGATGGTCTCGCGGATGTCGTCGGTGTTGATGATGAAGAAGTCCTTGGAGCCATGGCGCAGGGTCAGCAACTGAATCACCGCCTGTTCGGCCAGGGCCGGGGCCACGTCGTCGGCCACCCGCACCGTGATTCCGCGCAACGAGCTACTGCCCGTGAACCGGGCCTGCACCGTCGTATAGGGCAAATAGACGTTCAGATTGTTGCGCCCACCGAATCCACCCTCCCGCGCCTTGACCACGCCGACGACCCGGCTGGGCACGCTGTCGACCAGCAGGATCTCCCCCAGGCCCCCCCCGGGCTCGTTCGCGTAGAGGGTCTTGGCCGTGCTGTCGTCGATCACCGCGTTCTGGGCCATGGCCGCCACCTCGCCTTCATCGAACAGGCGCCCCCGCAACAGGGTCATGCCCTCCGCGTCGAAGTACTGCTCGCCCACGCCATTGACCAGGGCGTTGGCCTCGATGGACCCGCGCCGGGCGGTGCCGTTCGCGGAGACCGTGGGCGTCACCGCCGACACGTAGGGCTGCTTCTTGAGAACTTCCGCGTCGTCCACCACCAGGGTTTTCACCTTGCCGGAGCGCACGTCGCCAAAGCCCCCGCCGGGGAAGACCTCCAGGGTGTTGGTGCCCAGGCCCTGGATGTCGGAGAGCACCTTTTGCCGGGACCCCTCCCCCAGGGCGACCACGCAGACAACCGAGGCGATGCCGATGGTAATCCCCAGCATGGTCAGGAAGGTGCGGACCTTATGGGCCCGCATGGAAAGCAGAGCCATGCGCAGACTGTCGCGGAGCCGCCGCCATTCGCCCATCAGGCTCGCCCGCCCCGGCTCCGCCCGGGAGACCCTGGTGGCGGCCAAGGGGGTCTTGGGGCTCCGTGCCGAACGCTCGGTCCGACGGTCGGAGAGGATCTCCCCATCCTTGATCTCGATGATCCGCTCGGCGCGCTCGGCGATGGAGGGGTCATGGGTGACCAGGATCACCGTATGCCCCTCGCCGTGGAGTTCGTCGAGAATGCGCAGAACCTCGGCCCCACTGTGGCTGTCCAGGGCGCCGGTGGGCTCATCGGCCAGAATGACTTCGGCCCCGTTCATCAGGGCACGGGCGATGGAGACCCGCTGTTGCTGGCCCCCGGACAGTTGACCGGGCCGGTGGCCCAGGCGGTCGGCCATGCCCAGGCGGTCGAGCAGAGCCTCCGACCGGGCCCGGCGCTCCGGCGCCGACAGCCCGGCGTAGGTGGCCGGGATCTCCACATTGCCCCTGGCGTCCAGTTCTCCCAACAGGTGGTAGCGTTGGAAAATGAAGCCGAAATGTTCCCGGCGCAGGGCGGCGAGGGCATCCGGCCCCAGGGAGGCCGTATCCCGTCCGTTCATGCGATACGCGCCGCCGCTGGGCCGGTCAAGGAGTCCCAAAATGTTCATTAGGGTGGACTTGCCCGAGCCCGAGGCGCCGATGATGGCCACCATCTCGCCCCGTTGGATTGTCAGATCGACGTCCTTGAGGACGGTCAGCAGACCCTCGCCCGCGGTGAACGAACGGGTGATGCCCCGCAGTTCGATAAAGGGAGCGCGCTCCATGGCCTATAACCTCATCGGCGAGCCGCGCATCTTGAAGCCACTCCCTTCCGCGCCTGGTTCGCCCGTGACCACCTTGTCCCCGACCTCCAGACCCGACAGAACCTGAGCCAGGGATTTATCGTTCAGGCCAATGGTAATGGTTCGCGCTTCCATGGAACCATCGGACAACAACACCCGCACCCGGTAGGACCCATCGGGTCCCGGAGACCCCAGGGTCGAAGCGGGCACCAGGGGAACGTCCTTGGCGGAGCCGACAATGATCCGCGCCTCCGTGGTCATATAGGTGCGCAGGGATCCGTCTGGATTGGGGACGGTGAATACGCCGTTGTAATAGATGGCCGAGGTCGAGGTGCTCGACGAGTTGGAGGACCCTCCGAGGGCGCTGTCGCTGGTGATGGAGTCCGGCGCGGGTTCGATGGCGTCCAAGGTCGCCTCCCGGGTCCGCCTGGAATCCCCCAGGACCGTGAAGTGGACGGCCATCCCCGGCGCCACCTTGAGAACGTCGACCTCGGAGATTTCCACGCGAACGGTCATGCGCTCCAGTTGGCCCAACACGACGATGGTCGGGGCGGACTGGCTGGCGTTCACCGTCTGCCCCTCCTGGGTGACGATGGCCAGAACCGTGCCGGCCATCGGCGCGGTGATTTTTGTATGGCTCAGGTCCACTTCCGCGGTTTCCACGGCCACCTCGGCTTCAACGATCTGGGCATCCAACGCGGCGATCTGAGCCCGCGTTGTCGCCACGGTGGCGACGGCCACGTCGTAATCGGCCTGGGAGGAGGCCCGCCGCGCCAGGGTCCGTGCCTGACGGGTCAGGTCGGCGTCGGCCTGAACCAAGGTGGCTTCCTTCTCCGCCCGTTGGGCCCGCAGGTTGTCGACCGAAGCCCGGGCCGTACGCAGCGCATTTTGTTGGGTTGTGGATTCGATCTCGGCGACCAGATCGCCCTCCTTAACCGTTTGGCCCAGGGTGACCGCCAGGTCCACCACCCGACCGGACACCTGGGCGCCCACGGCGACCAGCTTCTCGGGTTTCAGGGTTCCCGTGGCCAGCACCGTTTCCTCCAGGTCGCCCCGGATCACCGGAGTGGTGAGCACCTGGGTCTCCTTGGCGGGGACGGATCGGGAGGTCCAATACCACAGACCCGCGCCCCCTCCTCCCACGAGCAGAACAAGGGTAAACACCAAGATCCATTTCCTACCGACGGCCATCGTCATGCCGAGGGTCCTTTCACGCGATACGAAGAGAGAGAGCCCAAGCTCCTACATGGGGAAGGCGAAGCGCGGCCCGCTTTCTTCGTCCACAACCTCGGGCGTCGAGGAATCGACAGCCCCGTCCCAGCCCCCGCCCAAAGCCTTGGCCAGGGCGATATGGTCCGCGGCGATGGCCGCCTGGGACTGGAGAACGGCGTCCTCGGACGAATAGAGGGAGCGTTCGGCGTCGAGCACCTCCAGGAAGCTGGCCGCGCCCGCCTGATATAACTCCCGGGATAGGCTGGCGGATTCCCGATAGGCCGCGGCGACGGCCCGCAGGCTCACCAGACGCGACGTTTCCCGGGAGAGCGCAACCAAGGCGTTTTCCACATCTTCCAGGGCCGTCAAGACAGCCTGCCGATAGGCGATCAGGGCTTGATCCCGCTGGGCTTCAGCCTCGGTCACCGCGGCGGCCAGTTCCCCTTGGTTGAAGAGGGGCAGACTGATCGACGGGCCGATGGCCCAACTGATGGAGGAGGTTGAGAACAAGTCCCCCGCCCGCACCGCCGAGGTCGACAGGCTGCCCGTCAAACTGACGCTCGGGTAGCGCTCCGCCTCCGCGGCGCCGATGGCCGCGGTCGCCTTGGCAAGCTCCCGCTCGGCCTGTTGAATCGTTGGATGAACCGATAGCACCGTCGCCGGGATCCCCGCGGGCAGGGACGCGATGGGTTGGGGAATGGGGCGAGGTTCGGTCAGGGTGACGGTCAGAGCCCCAGGGGCCTTGCCCAGCAACACCGCCAGACGGTGAGCGGCCTGGGCGAAGTCCGTTTCGTGGGACAGGCCGTCCGCATCGGCGCTGATCGCCTCGGCTTCGGCCTTGCGCAAATCCACCGTCGTGGCGGATCCCGCTTGGACCAGGGTCCGGGTCAAATCCGCCGTCCGCCCCTGGGCAACCGAGGTGTCCCGGGACAGGGCCAATCGGGCCTGGGCTTCCCGCGCATCCACATAGGACTGAACCACATCACCAATCAGGGTCAGCAGGGTCGCGCGCAGCTCCCATTCCGCGGCCTCGGTACTCCGTTCCGCCCCCTCCACCGCGCGGCGGTTTCCACCAAACAGGTCCAGTTCCCAACTGGCGTCCAGCCCCAGCGAGAAGCTGGTCGCCGCCGAAGCCGTGCCACTCTTCGCTTGGGAAACGGATCCCGATCCGCCACCGGAGGGCCAAAGGCCGCCCACGGCCTTGTCCCGTGCCGCTCGGGCTTCACGCACCCGGGCCTTGGCCGAGGCGACGTCCAGATTCCCCTCCACCGCCTGGCGCACCAGATCGTCCAACAGGGGATCACCCATTCGAGTCCACCAGGCCGCGAGCCTTTCGCGGACGACGGAAGCGGACGTCTCCGACACTGGAATGGAGGACGTGGTTTCATTTTTTTCGTTTGCCCAGCGCCAGGGAATCGACACATCAGGCGTTTCATACTCAGGTCCCACGGAACAGCCCGTAAGCAGGATGAGGGCCATAGCCGAGCCCCGTATGAAACTTTTCCTGGTCATGAACCCCTGTTCCCTTCTCACTTCCGTCCCCACGGATCCCCCTAAGAAACGCATCATCGCGCCTTTTGACTTGTTTTGGAAACCAATGAGTTTCACTATCGCCAGAAGAGACAGGTCTGTCAAATGGCGGCCCATTACAACCTCGTCATGATTGGAGATGCCCCATGGACATTCGGACGGCACCCGACACACACCGCCCTCACACAGGTCAGCCGCACACAGGTCGGCCTCACACACTTCAGCCCGAGCCCCTCTCGCGCCCCAAACGGGGCCGTCCCAAGATCCTAAGCGATAACGCGCGCCGGGCGGCCATCCTGGCGAAAGCCCGGGAAATATTCCTGGATCGGGGGTACGCTGGCACAACGACCGAGCGCGTCGCCGAGGCCTGTGGCATGTCCAAGCGAACCATTTACCGCCTGTTCTCCAGCAAGGCCGATCTGTTCTCCGCCCTGGTCGACGACCATCGGCGGACCATGCTGGCCCTGCCCCTGGCCCCGGACCAAGAAAACCTGCCGCTGGACGCGGCCTTGGCGGCCATTTTCCGCCTGGACATCGACATCGAGGAAGAACGCCGACGCATGGCCTTCGTGCGCATCACCTTGACCGAGGCCCCCCGCCATCCGGAGATCGGCGAGGCCCTTCACCGGCACGGCATCGCCGAGGCGCGCCGTCTGTTGGCGGACTGGCTCACCGACCAGCGCGCCCGGGGTCGCCTCTCCATGGAAAGCCCCATGGGCGCGGCGCGGATGCTGATGGACATGATGTTCGGAGCCCCGCCCCTGAGGCCGGGATCCCCGGATCAGGAGGAAAGCCACGCCGACCGGATCGCCCACCAGGAGCACTGCATCCGCCTGTTCCTGGGGGGAACCGTGCCCCGGGACAGCTTCGCCACCGCCCGGCCCGACACCCTGGTCGAACACACAAATCCCGCCTTTAGTTAGGGTGAGTCCCGGGGAAAGTCTCCCCCCATCCCCGTCCGAGTATTGGAATAGGGGGATTGGGGGACGGGCGAGTTGACCTTCCAGCGGCGCGCGGCATGGATCACCGCGAGGTCCGGCTCACCGATCCGATTGCCCGGCCCGCCCCTATCGCTCCCTTGGTCGCGGACGACCTCACCTTGCCACATCCTTCTCGAACCATCCTCCAGATTCGGTCATGGCTCCGCGACAAGGCCCTGCTCTCATGTCTCATTCCACTCCCCAACCCACCGGGCTGGACCTTTCCCTGCGTCATCATGTGGTCCGCACGCTGACCCTGGCGGCGCCTGTCGTGGTCACACGCGTCGGCATGATGACCATGGCCTCCGTCGATGTCATCGTGTTGGGACGCGCCGGAGCCGACGCCCTGGCGGATTATGTGCTGGCCACGGCCCTTTATGAGGGCCTGATCGCCACCATGGCTGGGCTGCTGCTGGGTGTGCCGGTGTTGGCCGCCAAGGCATTCGGCGCCGGAGAGTTCCGAACGCTGGGGCCAATCTGGTGGCGCGGCCTGCTGTATGGCCTCTTGCTGGGCACGGGCCTGTGCGGCCTGCTGCAATTCACCGAGCCCCTATTTCTATGGGCCGGGCAGCCCGCGGACATGGCCGCCCGCGGCAGCGCGGTCACCGGCATGCTGGCCTGCGCACTGCCATCGCTGGCCTTGGTCATCGTCAGCAGCAGCTTCCTGGAGGCCATCAACCGGCCTTCGGTGGGGACAATGGCGGTCCTGCTGGCCAATCTGGCCAACCTGGCACTCAATATCCCGCTGGTCTTCGGCTGGGGTCCAATCCCGGCCCTGGGTGCCATCGGATGCGCGCTGGCGACCGCCTTGAATTCGGCTTTTCTGGCCGCCGGGTTGTTCCTTTACATCCGATATGGTCTGCGCGACCGCGCCGCCTTGGGGGTCGTCGGGCAGCCCAGCGGCGGATGGGCCGCCGCCACCGCCGTGCGTCGGATCGGTTACGCCGCGGGTTTGTCCTATGGCATGGAGGCCGGATCTTTCAGCGTCATCACCCTGGTGGTCGGACTGCTGGGGCCGCTGGCCCTCGCCATGCACGGCGTGCTCTTCCAGTTCATCGCCTTGCCGTTCATGGTGGCCTTCGGCATCGCCGCCGCCACCCAGGTGCGGGTGGGCAATGCCTGGGGGCGCGGCGATCCGCGCGGCTTGTGGCTGGCCAGTTGGATCGGGTTGGCGTTGGCCTCCCTGATCACCGGCGCCGCCGCCGTCCTCTACCTGCTGATCCCGGAAAGCCTCGTGGGACTATTCACCACGGATGCGAGCGTCATCGCCGGAGCGACGCCCATCCTGGGGTGGACGGCCCTGGTGCTCATGTTCGACGGTGGCCAAACGGTCATGAACCACGCCTGCCGGGGACGCGGCGATACCTGGGTGCCCACCAGCTTTCACCTCGTCAGCTATTGGGTCATCATGATTCCGCTGGCCGTTTGGCTCACGTTTCCGGTCGGTCAGGGGCTGGCGGGCATTTATCAAGCCATCGCCCTGGCCAGCATGGCGTCACTCATGGCCATGGCCCTGCGCTTTACCGTCATTGCCCGACGACCGTTGTAATACCAGCGGTAGGAGAGTTTGCCTCATCGCGATCTGGACGCGGCGTCATGCGGAACGCATGCCTTCGGCATGACCAGCCCGCGACCGAGGGGGAACGCTTTCTCCCAAACCCTACCGTCCGTTGGAACGTGGGCTACTGGGGCATGGGTAAGTTGAACTTGCGGCGGTGCGCGGCTTGGATAGACGCCAATTCCGGCTCTCCGATCAGATTGCCCGGCTCGTCCCTGTAGGTCCGTTGGTGGTGGATGACCTCCCCTTGCCACGTCCGTTCGATGGCCAGCCGCTCCGGCCTGTCGCGAAAGGCCGTAATAAACTGGTTCACCGCGCGCAGCAGGGTCCAGGAGGACGCCTCGGCGGCGACCGCGGCGGCGTAATAGAAAGGGAGAGGCAAGAGGCCTCCGATCACCTCCACCCGCTTGTACCAGGGGCTTTCCGGATTGGTCGACGCCCAGTGAAAAATGGGACGATCCACGGCGAAGGCATCCACGGCGCCATCGGCCAAGGCATCGTGCAATCGGGTCTGGTCGCTGAAGGCGATCAGGTTCGACAACCGGGCCACCCCACCGGGCTTGCTTTCGTTGCCCGTCCAGCGGAGTCCCTGGGATTCCAAGGCGCTGAAGGCCGACGGATCGTTGACAATTCCCAGGACCTTGCCGTCCAGGTCCTCGAGGCGCCGGATCTCCGTGTTCCCAACCCGACGGCAGAGGGAAAAATCCAGGTAGGTATAGGTTTCCGAATAGGCGACCCCCTGGAAGAACGCACTCGGAGGAAGAGCGCTCCAGACGATATCGGCGGCCGGCTCCCCCGGTTTCGGACCAACGAACAGAAGCTCGGTCAGCAGGTCCCAGGGGTGCTCGACGAATTCGCAATCCACCCCCAACCATTTGGCGAAAGCCCGGGCGTAATCAGCGTCCAGACCGCGCAGGGGATCTCCCGGATTCAGGCGGAAGGACAGGCCGGTGAAGGCCGGTTCGACGGCGACCCGGATCTTGCCCCGGGCCTTAATGGCGGCCAGCCGGTCAAAGGCGGGATCGTCGGAAATGTGGTTGGTGCGGAGAAAGCGGTCCATCCGCTCCCTCGCCGATCGGTCGTCCACCAGACAATCCCCCAAGGACTTGGTGACATCCAGGGCGCGGATGACTTTATCACTGGTCCGGGATGACGCCTCCTTACTGGCGTCAAGAAGCTCGAACACAACCTTATTGTGATCGCCGATGGTTTCCAGTCGCTCCGACATCTGGGCGAACCGCGCCTGAAGCGCGTTCAACGATCCCTCGATATTGGACCCAAGGTCATCCAAATCGTCCCCGATGGTTGTCATGGTTTCCGTGAGAGCGCGGGTCACACCCGACAGATCGATCAGATCCACCGCCTCGTTGGTCCGGTGCATGGTATTTTGGGCCAAGGCCCCGACTTCCTTGGCGACGACGGCGAATCCCCGACCATGGTCTCCGGCCCGGGCGGCCTCGATGGCGGCGTTCAGGGCCAGAAGCTTGATGCCTTTGCCAATCCCTTCGATCGCCCCTAGAACCTTGGTCGCGCCCTTGGCCTTGGCCTCCAGTTCGGCGTTGATCCGCTCCAGACTGGCGCGAATGGCTCCGGTCTTCGATCCCACCGCGGCACGGGTGCTTTCCTGGATCTCGCCCGCCGCCTGGGTACTGGTTTCGATTTCCCGACGGGTTTCCCCCAGACCGGCCCGAAGATTGGTCGATCGCGCATCGATCTCCCGCATCAGACCCTCCTGGCTTTCGCCCAGGGTCTTGGCGAAGCGGAGCAAGTGATGGGTATGCGTCAAGCTGGCGGAAATCCCCCGCGACAGACCGTCGTCTTCTTCCGCCTCCGGGCTGAAGGACTCAACGGCGCCAGGACCGTGGATCGTGGGAAGAATGGCGTCCATGTGGCTGTGCCCCCATGCCGGAAATACCGACCCTTAACGGAAATTTTTTTTACCTCTGAGAAATAGAGTAGCCAGCGCGTCCTTTGGATTCAAGCTCATCCATTCGCAAGATATGTATAAATTTGGCTCAATTCGCGTTTCGTAGGCACTCATGCTAGAATGGCGGAAATGCGGGAGTTCTGATCGATGGACCAAAAGACATTTCAAGCGTGGTTGTCAGCGAGCGACGAGCTGACGGATGCTCAGAAGGCGGAGGCCG
>JAIOYK010000040.1 GCA_021741145.1 Rhodospirillum sp.
CGCGGGGAACCCCCCCCGGGGCCCAGGGCATGGGACCGCCGGATCCCGGGGCGGCCCCAACCGGGCCCCCCGCGGAGGTCCCTTGGTCTTAGTTGGGAAGGGCGAAGACAGTCATGCTGCCGCCCAACGCGGTATAGTCGCTCAGCGCGGCATAACCACCCACGGCGCCCAGACCATCGGTCGGGTTGGTCAGACCCGCGGCCAGACCGATACCGGCCCAACCACCCACACCGGACAGAATCGCGACATACTGCTTGCCGCCGGAGGTGTAGGTCATGACGTTGCCGATGATGCCCGAGGGGGTCTTGAAGCGGTACAGCTCCTTACCGGTGTTGGCGTCGACGGCCTTCAGGTAACCTTCCAGGGTTCCGTAGAAAACAATGTCCCCGGCGGTGGCCAGAGCCCCGGACCAGACGGAGAACTGCTCGGGCAAGGACCACTTGATCTCGCCCTTCTTGCCGTCCCAGGCGATGAAGTTCCCCATGCCGCCATGGCTGTCCGGAGCCGGGAACATGGACAGGGTGGCGCCAACATAGGGCTGACCCGCCGTGTAAGACACAAAGAACGGCTCGTAATCCATGCAGACGTGGTTGGTCGGCACGTAGAACAGTTCGGTCTTGGGCGAGTAGGCCGCGGGTTGCTGGTCCTTGGACCCCAGGGCCGCCGGGCAGATGCCGGTCGAGTTCACGTCCTCGCCGTTCTGTTCGGTGGAGTACTGGGACACGACCTGGGGACGTCCATACTGATCCGACTTCGGATCCATGACCACTTCGGTCGCCCAGTTGACGGCCGGATCGTACTTCTGGGCCACCAGCAGTTCGCCGGTCACCCGGTCCAGGGTGTAGCCGAAGCCGTTCCGGTCGAAGTGGGTCAGCAGCTTGCGATCCGTCCCGTCGATCTTCTGATCGGTCAGGATCATTTCATTGATGCCGTCGAAGTCCCACTCGTCGTGCGGGGTCATCTGGTAGACCCACTTGGCCATGCCGGTGTCGGCATCGCGAGCCCAGATGGTCATGGACCAACGGTTGTCACCCGGACGCTGGGTCGGGTTCCAGGTCGAGGGGTTACCGGAACCGTAGTAAACAAGGTTCAGGTCCGGATCGTAGGAATACCAACCCCAGGTGGTTCCTCCACCGATCTTCCACTGGTCGCCTTCCCAGGTGGCCGTACCGGAATCCTTACCCACGGGCTTGCCCAAATGGGTGGTCTTTTCCGGGTCCATCAGGGTATCGCTGTCCGGACCCATGGAATAGCCACGCCAGGCCAGGGAACCGTCCTTCATGTTGTAGGCGGTGATGGACCCGCGCACACCGAATTCGCCACCGGAAATTCCAACGAGGAGTTTGTCCTTCACCGGCATGACCGTGGCGGTGTTGGTTTCACCGGTGCCCGGATCGCCGTTCTTGACGCTCCAGACCACCGCGCCGGTCTTGGCGTCCAGGGCGACGACGGTGGTGTCGGCTTGGTGCAGGAAGATCTTGCCATCGCCATAGGCCACGCCACGGTTCACCGTGTCGCAGCACATGACCGGAATCACGTTGGGATCCTGCTGCGGATGGTACTTCCAGATTACCTTGCCCTCGTCCTTCAGATCCAGGGCATAGACGATGTTGGGGAAAGGCGTGTGGACGTACATGACGTCACCGATAACCAGGGGAGACCCCTCGTGGCCACGCAACACGCCGGTGGAGAACGTCCAGGCGACCTGCAGATCCTTGACGTTCGAGGCGTTGATCTGGTCAAGCTCCGAATACCGGGTGTTGGCATAGTCCCCGGTCTGGATCACCCACTGGTTCGGGTCATCCATCATCTTTTGCAGGTCCGCGTTCGCCAGCGCCGTTCCCGCGCCGCCAATCGCCAGAGCGGCGGTAAGCAAACAAAGTTTCTTCATGTTATCCTCCCTATGCGGAATACCCTTTTGGATATCCCTTGCACCGTTCCGGAAATTTTAACTATTTGGCTTCAGCTTCCGGGACCGAAGTCATCGAACCGCGTGACTTTCTGGCTATTTCCAAACAGAGCTCCATCCCTCCAACCGCCACGAAACGCAGCGGTTGGGCCGTTCCCTTGGGATGACCGCCATGCAATTCCCTGTACGCCCCTATTTCGGGCGTGGACCCTACTTGTCCGAGAATGTAGCCAGATAAGCGATCACGTCGGCGCGTTCCTTATCCTTGCGCAGACCAGCGAAGCTCATTTTCGTCCCTGGAAGAAAATCCTTCGGTTTGGCCAGCATGTGATTGATGTTTTCCGGCGTCCAGACCAAGCCTTCTTGGCTTTTGGTGCTCATGGCATCGGAATACTCAAATCCGTCCACGCCCCCGGCGTGGCGACCAATGACACCCGTGAGCGGCGGTCCGACCTTGGCTTTGGCGCCGGGACCGACCTCGTGGCAGGCCATGCACTTGCGGAAGACCTTTTCGCCAGCCTTGGCATCCCCCATTTCGAAGGACTCCCCCGCGGCTTGGGCCAACGGCGCCGTGCTTCCAACCACCAGGGCTCCCGTGGCACCCAGGACCAGCGATAGCGCCATCGCCGCGCAACTTTTTCCCCAGTTCATCCGTGAACACTCCTCACACTTTTTTAGGGTCTTCGGGTTCCGGGATGCCGCGGTTTTCCGCGTCCACCCTCGGCCCGTCCTTGGCGTTAAACGGACCGCAAACGATCCGCGTGCCACGTCACATGATCTTCGCCGAAACTGGCGACGAAGAAATAGCTGTGGTCATATCCATCCTGCAGACGCAGCACACTCGATTGACGCCGTTCGGCCAGCAGGGAGGCCATGGCCTCCGGACGCAACAGTTCCAGGAACTGGTCCTTGGCGCCCTGGTCAATGAGGATATCTCCCCGCCAACCCCGTTCCGCGAGCAGCAAACAGGCGTCATGGGCGCCCCATTGGGCCTCGTCGTCGCCCAGGTAGGCGGAGAGCTGCTTGCGACCCCATTCCGACCGGGTTGGATTGACGATGGGCGCGAAGGCCGACACGGAGCGGTACAGCTCCGGGTTCTTGAAGGCGATGGTCAGCGCCCCGTGCCCCCCCATGGAGTGGCCCGTGATACCATGCACATCCGTGACCGGCATGGTGGCGAGCACCAGCCCGCGCAGTTCCTTTGTAATGTAGTCATACATCTGGAAATGCGGGCGCCAGGGATCGCGGGTGGCGTTGACATAGAAACCCGCCCCCTGCCCCAGGTCATAGGCGGGATCATCGGCGACTCCCTCGCCCCGGGGGCTCGTATCTGGGAAGACAAGGGCGATGCCAGCCTTGGCCGCATGGGCTTGAAGTCCAGCCTTGCTCATCGCGTTCTCGTGGGTGCACGTCAAGCCAGAGAGGTACCACAGGACCGGCACCGGGCGTTTTTCCGCCCCAGGTGGCAAATACACCGCGAAAGTCATGTCACAGGCCGTGACCGCCGACTTATGACGGAACACCCATTGGGTGCCCCCATAACAGCGGTTTTCGGCGACAACCTCCATACCCTTGACGTCCATGCCTTCCCCTTCCCACCCGGGGCACTGAACTTGCCGCGAGCGTCCCGTACAACGGACCTGAAACATGATGGAACAGCCGTGCCCGCCAGCGGGGCGGACACGGCTTGGGTCTTAGTAGACGACGACCGCCCGGATGCTCTCGCCCGCGTGCATCAACTCAAACCCCTTGTTGATGTCGTCCAGCGACAGGGTGTGGGTGATCATGGCGTCGATGGCGATCTTGCCATCCATGTACCAGTCAACCATCTTCGGCACGTCGGTCCGACCCCGGGCACCACCGAAGGCGGAGCCTTTCCACTCCCGGCCGGTGACCAGTTGGAACGGACGGGTGGAGATCTCGGCGCCCGCGGGGGCCACCCCGATGACGATGGACTGTCCCCAACCGCGGTGAGTGCACTCCAGGGCGTCGCGCATGACCTTGACGTTGCCCGTGCAGTCGAAGGAATAGTCGGCGCCGCCGATCTGATCCTCGGGCGTCTTGGTCAGGTCAACGATGGCCTGGACGATGGTGCCGTCGATTTCCTTGGGGTTGACGAAGTGGGTCATGCCGAAGCGCTCGCCCCACGCCTTCTTGTCGTTGTTGAGGTCGACGCCGATGATCATGTCGGCTCCGGCCATCTTCAGGCCCTGAATGACGTTCAGACCGATACCACCCAGGCCGAAGACCACGGCCTTGGCGCCGATTTCCACCTTGGCGGTGTTGATCACCGCGCCGACACCGGTGGTGACGCCGCAGCCGATGTAGCAGATCTTGTCGAAGGGCGCGTCGTCCCGCACCTTGGCCAGCGCGATCTCGGGCAGGACCGTGTGGTTGGCGAAGGTCGAGCAGCCCATGTAATGGTGGATCGGGGTGCCATCCAGCATGGAGAACCGGGTGGTGCCATCGGGCATCAGACCCTGGCCCTGAGTCGCGCGGATCTTGGTGCACAGGTTGGTCTTACGGCTCAGGCAGCTTGGGCATTCCCGGCATTCCGGCGTATATAGGGGGATCACATGGTCGCCAGGCTTCAGGGTGGTGACACCTTCGCCAACTTCAAGCACCACGCCGGCGCCTTCATGTCCCAGAATCGCGGGGAACAGGCCTTCCGGATCGGCGCCCGACAGGGTGAATTCATCGGTGTGGCAAATCCCGGTGGCCTTGATTTCGACCAGAACCTCTCCAGCCTTCGGGCCTTCGAGATTGACTTCCATGACCTGCAACGGTTTGCCAGCTTCAATGGCGACAGCGGCGCGTGTGCGCATTCTATACGTCCTCCCCACGTTCCAAATCAACGGACCCCATTCGGGTCATATCTCGCCCCCCTATCGAAAAGGGTCGCCCCCTCTTGGGGTGTTGGGACTGAGTATAGGCGAGGGGGGGTCGGCGACAACTACGACCTTAGTGTGGGGTCGCGCCCTGGAAAGGCGCCCCATCTCCCCGTTATAATGGGGATGCGCGCGTCAACGACCCGGTCCAGAGGCAAAAGGCGCCACAGGGAGAAAAAGACATGACCACACCGAGCAATGCCCCAATCCGCGGCTCCTTACTTTCGGCGCGCCTCGCGCTGGCGGCGCTGATCGGCCTGGCCGCGACCGTCCTTCCGCCGAGCCCCACGAAGGCCGCCGACAAGGATCCGGACTGGCCCTGCGTCCAGCGGCGCGCGGGTGCCCTCTCCCCCGGCGTGCTGTGGCCCGCGCCACTCGACGCGGCGGCCCCCCTTGCCAGGGAAGCCCAGGATTTGGGCGCCGCCCTGGCCTTGCGCCGGGTGGACATGGAGGACGCCAAGGCCCGGGTCGAACACTACGCCGCCGCCCATCCGGACCTGGACATGACCGAACTGGGGGCCATTTTCCTGGAAGCCTTCAAGCGGATCGACCATGATCGAACCCGTCTGCTTTCGGGGATTGTCCGCTATTCCCGGGGCCAGGTCGCCCTGTCCAAACGCATCGCCCAGGCCCAGGCCGAGTTCGATTCCCTGGAACAGGCCGAAAAACCAGACTTCGACCGGCTGGATGCCCTGGAGGAACAACTCGATTGGGACAAGCGCATCTATTCAGACCGGGAAAAATCCCTGACCTACGTCTGTGAAACACCGGTTCTGTTGGAGAAGCGGGCCTACGCCGTGGCCCGCCTGCTCCAGGAGCAGGCACCCTGACCCGGACCTGAGTCCCGATCTGAACCGGAGGCCTGGGTCCGCCCCCCTATTCCCACTCCAATTCCGTATACGCCGCGGTGGCGTTGCGGGCATTGTAGGCATCGAACAAGCGCCAGTTCCCGGCCTCCCCCAGACCAATGGTCCGGGAGGCCGAGGAGAGGGGCTCCCCGGCGGTGATGGCGGCCCGGGCATCCGTCTCCAGGACCGACAGGTAACGGTCCGTGTCGCGCGCGCCCTCGGGCCAGGGAAGGATGGGGCCACCGTGGCCCGGAACGACGGAGGTCGCCGGACCGGCCCCCAATTCCGCCAGCACCTTCCGCCAGCCCAGGAGAGATCCGTCCAGGGTCGGCGTATGGGAATCGAAGACCAAATCCCCGGAGAACAACACGTCGGTGCTTTCGTCCAGCACCGTCAGATCCGTGGCCGTATGGGCCAGGGACTGGTGGGACAGCGTCAGAACATGGCCCCCGATGTTCAAGGTTTCCTCGGTCACCTCCCGATCCGGGGCAATCATCCGCGTGCCCAGGAAACCCGGCTGCCCGATGAAGCGGGCGAAATTGGTCTCATAGGTCCCTTCCCGCTCGGCCATGGCCCGGGTCAGGCCCTCCCGGCCGATGACCTCCGCGCCCGCCTCCTTCAGCGGGGCGGCGCCAAGGACATGGTCCGGATGCATATGAGTCAGGATCAGGTGGGTGATGGGCTTTTCCGTGCGGGCGCGGATCGCCAGATAGATGGCCTCCCCTTCCGCCCGGGAGCCACCCGCGTCGATGACCGCCACGCTGTCGGCGCCAATCACGAAGGCCAGATTGGCCACATCGCCCCCATTGCCCGGACCGGGCTCTTCCACCGCTCCCCGGTGGACAAAGGTGTCCGGCGCGACCTCCGTGACCGTCAGGGGAGAGGGGGGGCGGGGCTCGCAGGTTGGGGTACCAGGGGCAATGTCGGCCATCGATGCCAGCGCCTCCGGTGGATGAGCCTGAAGGGCCGCGGCGCAAGCCTTCTGGGTTTCCGCGGCATATCCGGGCAGAACCGCCTCCCGACAGTCCCCGCCCGCCAGCGTGCAAAGCACGGCCATCGCCTCGAACATCTTTGCCTCCCATGACATTTGTTCCGATTCTCCCGCCATCGAACGGGGCGCGACAACGCATCCTAAAGGCTCAATTCCTGGTGCAAGGCGTGCATGTTAGACTGTCTGGAACCATCAGGAGCTTCCGGACCATGAAAAGCCCACGTCCCGTGGGGCGGATCCATACCGCCCTGACCATCGCCCCCCTTCTTCTTCCCTTGGTCGGTGCCACGGCCCTGGTCCCCCATCCGGCCCGAGCCCAGACCCAGACTCAAGCCCAGACCCAGACCCTCGAGGTCACGAGTTCGCCCATGGTCGACAGCCCCACCTGGGGGGAAATCGCGGGAGACATTCTTGAGGATCCGTCGGTCAAGGATGGCACCGCGTTGTTCACCATCGACGCCCCCTACCGAGCCGAGGACGCCGCGACCGTACCGGTGGTCATTCACCAGATGGACCTGTCCCAGACGATCACCGACCTGAAACTGGTGATCGACGAGAACCCCTCGCCGCTCGCGGCTTCCTTCCATTTCGGATCGGCGATGCACCCCCTGGAACTGGAAACCCGGGTGCGGGTGAACCAGTATTCCAACCTGCGGGCTCTGGCCGAAACCCCGGACGGGATCTTCATGCATGGGCGTTACATCAAGGCCTCGGGGGGATGCTCCGCTCCAGCCACCAAGGATTCCGCGGCGGCTCTGAAGGGCATTGGCAAGATGCGTCTGCGGGTTTTTGAACCCACGTCCGAGGAGGCCCGGTCCACGGGCTGGCGGGAGGCCCAGATCATGATCCGCCACCCGAACTACTCGGGCCTTCAGATGAACCAGCTCACCCAGCTTTATATTCCCGCCTTGTTCATCCACGAACTGACCGTGCGCCAGGGGGACGACCTGTTGTTCTCGATGGAAGGCGGTATCTCGATCTCGGAAAATCCGGTCTTCCGGTTCGGCTACAAGGACAATGGCTCCCCCACCTTGCGGGTCCACGCCGTTGATACCGAAGGCAACGTCTTCGACGAGGTTCTGTCCAAAGGCCAGGGGTAAAGCGAGGGGAGAGCCCGGGGGGAGAGCCCGGGGGGAGAGCCCGGGGGGAGAGGAAGATTGGCGGACCAAACCCCCTCTCCCTGAAATCACTCAAAGCAGCGCATTTCCGCCTCGGCCTGGGCACGGCGCAGGGCACTGACGGCGTCCGTCGCCACGGCCATGGTTTTGAACATGGACATCCGCTCGCCACTGCCCTGGCGCATGGACAACACCGTTTCCGCCGTCACATAGTTTTCGTAGGGCAGGATCTCGGCGATCACATCGACGGAACAGGAACATTTGCGCAAGGCTTCCCGGCTCTGGCCATTGGCCGCCATGCAACCGAAGACGTAGTCGGCGCGGGCCTCCGTCGGGTAGTCGTTGAGACGGTCGGCCATGTCCGCGGCCCGAACCGGCCCCCCGAGCAAGGATCCGAGAAAGGACCCGAGCAGAAAGCCCGGGAGAAGAAAGGGGCGCGGCATCACATGGCCTCCGGTTCCAGGGTCAGACGATTGCTATAGCCGGGGTCCGCGCCTCCGCCCTCGCTCGGCGCCTTGGCGCTCAGGGAGTAGTACCAACCCGGCACGTCCTCGGACAGGACCGCGACCAATTCCAGGTCGGCGAAGCCGAACATGCGGGCCCGGGCCTCATCCTTGGCGAAGGGATGGATGGTCACCTCCTGGGCCTGGACATCCCTGCCGTTCAGGGTCACGGAGACAGGTTTGACCTCGGACTTTTCCAGCAGGGCGGCCTTGATCCGGTTGCGGATGTAGAAGGGGCTGCCCCCGGCCTGATTGGCCATGTCCCGCAGGACGGATTCCAGAAAGTACATGATGATGGGATTGCCCACGGAGCGCGGGAATGTTCCCGCGGTCGCCTTCCGCCCCTCCCGCTCAATGGTTAGGACGACATTGTCGTCCGGCGCGCTTTTCAGGGAGATGGATCCATCGAACTTGGTGGCGTCGGCCGCGGCCTCCGGCCGGGGGGCGGACCACCCGTCGCGGTGGATGGCATAGTCCAACTCGGCGCTTTCGGCGACCCTGTCCAATACCCCTTCGCGGAACAGCAACGCATAGGTCCCCGCCGATGCCGGTGCCCCTCCTGTTTCCGCGGCCTGGGCGAAGCCAATCGTCCCTTGCATGGACACCACCGCGAGCGACAATCCGACGGCCAGCCCCATAAGCGCCTTGCGCATCACCAATCCTCCCCTAAACCCATCTCTTTTTTTCGTGGAGCCCGCTCGTCCACCCAACCCAGAATCCGGGGGGCGAGGGCTTCTTTTCCCCGTCGAGGCTATCCCATCTCCGGCCCCTGTCACCCGAGACTTTGGTCTGTGGGCGCCCCCACCCCGACCGGTCAAGCCACCCGGTTGCGGGTTTTCCAATCGATCAACGCGCGCAGACGCGAGGGCTGGACCGGTTTACCCAACACCGTGAAATCCTGGCGCGTGCCCAACTTTCGCAGGGCCTTGGAGCGGTCGGCGGTAACAAGGATGGCGGGAACCTCCACACCGGCGGCGGCCCGCAGGGCATGGATGGCGTCGACCCCCGTCTCGTCGCCGTCCAGATGGTAGTCGGCCAGAATGATATCCGGAGGGGTTCCCAGCTCCTCCAACAGCGCCAGGGCCTCCGTCGTGGAGGTCGTGGCGAGCACCCCCGCTCCCCAGCTTTCCAGGCAATGGACCGTGGCGTTCAATACATCCGGGTCGTTTTCCACAACCAGGGCGATGAGGTCCAGGTCGCTCAGCGCCTCCTCTTCCTCCGCCCGTCCCAGGGTCGCCAGATCCAGGCCCGGCTCGGCCAAGGGGATCTCAATGGCGAACAGGGAGCCCTTACCGGGAACCGAGCGTAGGGTCACAGGATGGCCCAGGTGGTGGCAGGCCCGTTGAACGATGGACAGCCCAAGCCCCATGCCGGTCCCGGCCCGGGCCCCGGAGCCCCGGGCGAATTCGATAAACACTTGGTTCTGTTCCGCCTCGGGGATGCCGACACCCGTGTCCCAGACCTCCAGGCGGATCCCCTTGCCCGCCGCGCGGCAGCCCACAAGCACCCTGCCCCGGTCCGTATACTGGATGGCGTTGGACACCAGATTCTGCAGGCAGCGGGTCAAATAACCCTGATCGGACATTCCCCAGCGGCTGGTCGGCATGACGCGCAGGGCGATCCCCTTTTGCGCCGCCTGGGGAGCCATGTCCGCCTCCACCACCCGCATCACATCACGCAGGTTGACGCTCTTCACGGTGAATTCCGCCCCCGAATGGTCCAGGCGGGAGATTTCCAATAGGGATTGCAACAACGTCTCGATCATCGAGAAGGAATGACCCAGGCGGGCCAGCATGTCCGCGGGTCCGTCCTCGGCCACCGTGGCCCGCAGCAGGGACAAGTACAACTTGGCCGCGTTAATGGGTTGCAACAGGTCGTGGCTCGCCGCGGCCAGGAAGCGGGTCTTGGAGGCATGGGCGGCCTCGGCGAATTCCTTGGCCTCGCGTAGGGCCTCCTCCGTCCGAAGCTGCTCCAGGGCGCGCAGGCGCAATTGCAGATTGGCCTCGGTCAGTTCGGCGGTCCGCTCCTCCACCCGGCGCTCCAGCATCTGACTCATGCGTCGACCGGCTTCCTCGGCCTCCGTCTCCGCCGTCACGTCCACCGCCGTGACGATAAAGCCATTGTCGGGCAAGCCGTTGATCTGAAGGTCGATGCTGATGCCATCCGGACGACGGAAGCGCTCTCGCACCCGCTCGCCCCGGCGCGACTCCCGCACCCAGCGCTCCAGTCCCCGGGGATTGAAGGGCTCGAACCGCTCGACGAACTCCCGGATGCGCCGGAAGGCCGTGCCCTTGCGCAGCAGGGGTAGGGGCAGCCCCAGAAGATGCCCGAACCGGTCGTTGGTAACCAGCAGGCGCCCCTCGGCGGAGAAGGTGCAGATACCGAGCGACATATGATCAAAGGCGGCCTGCAGGAAACTGGCGTGCTGGTCGATCAGCGCGTCCTTCTCCCGCCGGTTCCGCTCGACGACATCGGTGATTTCCGTTTGCAGGATGACGATGTTGTCGTAGCCCGTGCGGCGGCAGGAAACCTGGAACCACCGGTCATTCTTCAGCGCCACGACGAAACTGGCGTAGCGCCGGTCGGCCACGTCCTCCCCCTCGCCGAGGGTCCCGTCCAGGCGAAGGCCCCGGGATCCCCCCCCGCCTTGGACGAGAAAGGCACTTTCCCTCAGGGCGTTGGAATAGGCCTCGAAGGTCAAACCCGGCCGGATCATGGACTCCACATCGGGAAGAAGGCGTTTGAAAAGGTCGTTGCAAACCTGGAGCCCCTCCTCGGAAAACAATGCGAACCCACCCTCGACGGCCATCATGGCGTCGGACAGGCTGTTGCGCATGCGGTCACGGGACCGCTCCGCGGATTCCAACTCGGAACTGGCCCGGCCCAGGGTATCCAGCGCCCGCTCCAGGTCCCGGGTTTTCTCCCAGACTTCTCCTTGCAGGGCGATGGCCGATTGGAAGAGGGAATAGGCCGTATCCCCCAACTCGTTTTCCCGTTCCAGGCGGGCGATCAGGGCATCGATGATCTTGGCCTGCCGGGCGACCTGAACGTCCAGGGGTTCGGACTGGTCCACCACGGGACCACCACCAAACTCCGCCTCGCTTTCAACGGTGGCCATGGGGTTAATCACCGCGGTCTAATCCAGGGAGGGGCGGTGGCAATGGGTGCCCTGTCCCGGCCCTCCTCCACCCGGACCGAAGAAAGCCACGCCGACGAAGGTCTGGTTCACATGAACCCCCAAATGCTGCTCCCCGTAGGTATTGAAGCCAACCACCCGATGGGCCCGCAGGTTGTCGGAGGCCTCGCTCCGAAGGCCCTTGTTCTCGATCTCCAGGCGGCGGAGCACGCAATCGAACCCCAGGATGATGTCCGGGTTCTCGCCCAGGTCTCCCTGGATCGTCAGACCACCATCCAAGGTGCGCAGGATCTCCTTCCCCCGCCCAAGCCGCAGCAAAAGGCCATTATCGATGGCGGACATGAAGCTCAACCCGCCGTTCTCCCGCACCCGCTTGATGGCCCGCACATGGTAGTTGTTGCCATTGCGCACCAGAACGGGGTTCTCGGAAAAGACGATGGGCGACAACTCGGCCACGGGCACACCGACGAGGCGAGCGTATTCCACGGCCGCCGTATTGCCGTTCAGTTCCAGGACAAGCCGTTCCTCGGGAACCGCCCGGGTCACCACCATGCGGCTGTCGGTCGGCGTGAAATGGTCGAAGCCGATTCCCTTGAAAGACAGGTCCGTTTCCAACAACAGCAGAAGCGTCGCGGCCTTGTGGAAGCTCCCCCCATGGAGCACCAATGTCTCCCCATAGGCCAGACCATCGCCCGCGGATCCCCCGAAGACGGGGATATCCCTTAGTCCCTGGGCCAGGGCGGCGACCAGAACATCTTCCTGCTTGGATTGGCCATCCATGAAGACCAGGGCCAATCGTCGATGCCCGTAGGACGACGGGAACCGATCCACCAGCCGCCGAGATTGGGTCACCACCTGGGCGATATCCACCGGCGCCGCGGAATCCACCAGGGCCGAGGCCACACGGAAGTGCTCCCGCCGGAACGCCAAAGCCAACAGGGCGTTATTTTCGTACCCTTCGGGGGTGATTTGCCCGGCGGTTGTACAACCAAACACTTCCGTGCTCGTCATCCCCTCCCTCAGCGCCGCGGCCAAGGCGGTCCGATCGAAGGTGGCGGGAACGAACAGCAAGACGAAACTCGGCTTGCTCTCCCCGATCCCGGCCCGGATCTCGGCCACGGCGGCCCGGGCGTCGGTCTCGTGGGAGCAAACGACCAGCACCGCCTCCGCCGGAAGCGCCGACAGATCGGGACCGCGGACGCCCAGTCCCCCGAGGCCCAGCCGCGAACCACGACCCATGAACACGCGCCCCCGTTACTGCAACCGGTGGCGGATCGACACCTCGCGCACCATCAAGGCCGCCTGAGTCCGGTTCTGGACGTTCAGGCGCCGCAACAGGGCCGTGATATGGGCCTTCACCGTGGCTTCGGCCAAGTCCATTTCATAGGCGATCAGCTTGTTGGGCTTGCCCTCGCAGATCAGGGCCAGGATCCGGGCCTGCTGCTGGGACAGTCCCGCGATGCGCCGGGACACGTCGGCGATGGCCTGGCCACTTTCCCCAACGGGAGAGGATGCCCGGAAGCCGGCGGGCACACAGGTCTTGCCCTCCCAGATATCCGTCATCGCCTGCTCCAAGCCTTCCCGGGCGAGATCCTTGGAGATGAATCCGGCGGCGCCCGACGCCATCGCCGAGGACACCACGTCCACGGCGCAGACCGCGGAAATCACCACGACGGGCACGTCCGGCAGCTTGCCCTTGATCTTCATGAAACCGCTCAGGCCCGAGACATCGGGCAGACCGAGGTCGAGCACCACCAGATCCGGTGAGAACCGGCCCCGCAGCAGGGCCAAGGCATCCCGCATGGAAGCCGCTTTCCGCACGCGCCGCATGCCAAAGGTCATTTCCATCATGGAAGCGAGTGCATCGCAATAAAGGGGATGATCGTCGATAATCAAAGCGGATCGCGCCGGTACGGTCCGGGACGGGGCGCCTTGCGCCACCGCGGTATCCTGCAGCATTTACTTCCTCCCTGAGATCGATTTCCGTTCCGGGCCTTTGATTTTTTCGCCCTGGAGCCGAACCGGGGCCTATTTCCCGGTACGGCACGGTAACCGCCTATCCTTTTCATGGATTTATAGAATTCTAGACACAGAACATTTATCCACGCAAGTCGCTGTCCCACGCCAAGGGGGCGGAGTGGTCCCCGGTGTAAAAAAATAATTCAAACCCCTGACCAAAGCGCCCCATGGCCCGGGGATCCTTAGAGCCTTGTGGCTCCAGACTCGGGCCATTTATCCGACTCGGCAGCCTCTAAATACCAACATACTTTAAATTGATATTCCAAGCGGCCGGGGTATCCGATGTCCCGACTTCCGGATTGGTCCATGGAACCATCCGGCCCGATCAAGGCGGGGGGATATGATCGCGGAACCGGACCCTTTCCATCTTCCCACTCCGGCCCCATCTCAAGGAGAGGACGAACTTCTTCCCATTCCCCGATTTCGCAGGAAAGGACCGCCGCGTCATGCCGGATGCCGTTCCCGAATCCCCCCCGGGCACCCCGACAAATCGCCGTGTGGAGACGGATAGCATGGGACCCATCCAGGTCCCGGCGGACCGCTATTGGGGGGCGCAAACCCAGCGCTCCCTCCTTCATTTCAACATTGGCCATGACCGCCAACCCGCCCCGCTGATCCGCGCCTTCGGGTTGCTCAAGGGCGCCGCGGCCCGGGCCAACGCCGACCTTGGCCTGCTGGAGCCTCCCTTGGCCGATCTGATCGTCCAGGCCGCCCAGGAGGTGGCCGCCGGAGGGTTGATGGACCACTTCCCGCTGCGAGTCTGGCAGACGGGCAGTGGCACTCAGACCAACATGAACGCCAACGAAGTCATCGCCAACCGGGCCATCGAACGGGCAGGGGGGATCCTCGGGTCCAAGACTCCCGTGCATCCCAATGACCATGTGAACATGGCCCAATCGTCCAATGACACCTTTCCCACGGCCATGCATATCGCGACGGTCCTGGAACTGCGCGACCATCTTTTGCCCCCCCTCAAGGACCTGCGCGCCGCCTTTCTGGCCAAGGCCCTGGAGTTCGATTCCATCGTCAAGATCGGCCGCACCCACCTACAGGACGCGGTGCCCCTGACCCTGGGTCAGGAGTTTTCCGGCTATCTGGCCCAGATCGACCAGGCGACGGCTCGAGTCGAGGCGACGCTGCCCAACCTGTTGGAGTTGGGGCTTGGCGGCACGGCGGTGGGAACGGGCCTCAACACCCACCCGGATTTCGCCAAGCGCGCCATCGCCCTGCTCGCCGAGGATACGGGGGTTCCCTTCAAGGAAGCGGCCAACCGCTTCGCCGCGCTCGCCGCCCATGACGCCATGGTCGCCGCCAGCGGCGCCCTACGGGGGCTCGCGGTTTCGCTTACCAAGATCGCCAACGATTTGCGCTGGCTGGGCAGCGGCCCGCGCTGCGGCATCGGCGAATTGATCCTGCCCGCCAACGAGCCCGGCTCCTCGATCATGCCCGGCAAGGTCAACCCCACCCAATGCGAAGCACTGTTGATGGTCTGCGCCCAGGTCATGGGTTTGGATAGCGCCGTAGCCTTCGCCGGATCCCAGGGAAATTTCGAGCTGAATGTCCAGAAGCCCCTCATCGCCTTCAACGTGCTGACCTCCATCGCCCTGTTGGGGGACAGTTGCACCTCCTTCACCCGCTATCTGGTGGAGGGTTTGAAAGCCGACGAGGCCCGCATCGCCGACTTGCTGGAGCGCTCCCTGATGCTGGTCACCGCGCTGTCGCCGATTATCGGATACGACAAGGCCGGGGAGGTCGCCAAGGCCGCCCACGCCAATGGCACCACCCTGCGCGAGGAAGCCCAGCGATTGGCCGGGGTCACGCCCGAGGACTTCGGCGCCGCGGTCCAACCCGCGAAGATGGCCAAACCACACGGGTAACTGGCTTCCCCGGAGCCCTCGGCCCTGAAATGCGACAAGCTTTCCCCGCGTGCATTTGCTATGAATGTTGGATCCGATCCATAGACCGAGTCATCGCCATGCCCGTCGAAAGCCTGCTCGCCTTTTCCCTCGCCCTGGGGATCGCCGCCCTGATCCCCGGACCCGGCATTCTCGGCCTGCTGGGCTGGACCTTGGGGCGGGGCGGGCGCGCCGCTTTCGGCTATTCCGTTGGGTTGATCATGGGTGATTTGGTCTATCTCTGTCTCGCCGTGGGCGGGCTGGCGGCGCTGGCGGAAACCATGGGCGAGGCCTTCCTCATCGTGAAGCTCGCGGGCGCGGTCTATCTGATCTGGATGGGCGTGAAGATCTGGCGCTCCAGTTCCCTCGCCTCCGAAGCCGAGGCCAGGAAGGGCTCCTTTTTCGCCGCGGGAGCAGCGGGTTTGACCACCACCCTGTCCAACCCCAAGACCATCGTCTTCTACATGGGCGTCATGCCCATGGTCCTCGACCTTCACGGTCTAACCCTTGGCATGGTCGCCGAACTGATGGTCGCGGCCACCATCGTGCTGACCCTGGTCCTGATCCCCTATGCCCTGGCCGCCAACAAGGCCCGGACCGTCATCCGCTCCCCCAAGGCCATGGCCCGCCTCAACAAGGGCGCGGGCGCGGTCTTGATCGGTGCCGGGGGCGCCGTCGCCGCCTCCTGATTCGCCAGGACTCCGTCCACGGCCTCCCCCTCCAAACCGGGATTCACTCGGTGGACGGCCCCTTTTCCAGGTCGCAACCTGTCCGCGGTTCCATGAAAAGCGGAGGTTCCATGAAAAACGGGCGCGTTCCAAAGGAAACGCGTCCGTTTTTCTCCAGGATCAACCCCACCAAAAGCCATCATCGTCTGGTGAAGACATCCTTCATAACGTCGACGATTACACCGGTCGCGGCGACGACCAACAGGACGTCATTGCCGACGACCACCCGCTCATACCCCGGTCGGGAGGGCAAACGGTTCGACAGGTCCCGGGGAGGGCCGTGCTTGGCGATACCCGGGGGAAGGGGCTTGCCCCGGGCCAAATTCCGCTGAATGCCCGGAGGCGGATCCCAGTCATGGACCCCCCGCTGATCACGATCTCCATCGCGGTAATAAGCCCGAATGATTCGGATTTCATCATCGGTGAAGCGATCCCTGGTCACCCACGTGACTTTGTTGCCCTGCTGTCTTTCCATGTGGCCTTGCATGGGGGGCGCTTGCCGCTGGCCTTGACCAGGGGGATCACCCTCTGGCCCCCTGGCGAGCGCGGGGCTGGCAACGACCAAGGTCAGAGCCAAGGGCGCGCTTAGCAGTAATGTCCAAGGCTTCATCCTACATTCCCTCTGTATTTGTTCCGCTTACGTAGAATGATTTGTCCCATGGAAAAGCGGCGAGAATCGGTCAGACCGCCGATATGCCGCCCTTCTCTTCCAGGCGTCTGGCCCAGCACGCCACATGCAGGCGGTCCAGATGGGGCGCACTTTCCAGAAGGGCCTTGCGCTCCTCCCGGTCCAAGGCCGCCGGTCCCAAGTGAACGGCCAAGGCCGCCGCCCGTTCCAGGGTTTCCGGTGTCGCCGTGGGCAATTCTCCCGTGGCTTCCACCAACCTCCGATGCCGGGCATTGGATTCCGGGTCTAGAATAATGTTCGAGAAGAGAGTTTCTGGCGAGACCACCCGCTCTCTGGCCGCGCGATCCAGGGCTTCCATGCGGGACGCGACCGCGGGGGGGGTCCGATCCTCGGGAATGGACAGCAGACCGGACGCGGCCAACCGCTTGCCCAAGGTGGGATCGGCAAGCGCCAATCCGATCACGGGCGCGCCAATCAACCCGGCGAGCACCGGTGACAACCAGATGCCGAGATCCGGGGCCGAGACCAGGACGAAAACCAGGGCCGCCAGTCCGATCAAGGAAACGTCCCGGTAGGCGCCGATGGCCACGGCGAGGGTTCCCTTCTCGACTCCCCGACGTTGGGGTTTCCAATCGACCTTGGCGCCGGTCAAAATCGCGACCACAAACTGGCTGTGGCGGATCATCATGATCGGCGCGATCAGCGCGGAGATCACGTTTTCCATCAGGAAACCGACCAGCAGACGTCCCAGGCCGCCCCGGGCCCTGCGCGATGGTCCGTGGAACAGGCACAGCAGAAGACCCCAAAGCTTGGGCAGAAACAACATACCCAGGGTTCCCGCGAGCAGATAGGCCGCCTCCTGCTCGCGGGAAATGGGCCAGGAAGCCCAGGGGACGCCCTCCCGGAAATAAACCGCCTGGGAATGGGCGAGCGTCCAGGCCTGCAGGCCCGACAGCACCAGGAAGATCAGCCAAAGGGGCGAGGTCACATAGGACATGATGCCGATCAGCAAGTGGACCCGGCTGACCCAGTGGAGCCCCCGGGCGAAGAGCACCCGACCATGCTGCATATTGCCCTGGCACCAACGCCGGTCCCGGACCATGAAGTCCTCCAGTGTCGGCGGTGGTTCCTCGTAGCTGCCGCCCAGATCCCATGCGACGGAAACCCGCCAGCCCGCCCGACGCAGCAGGGCCGCCTCGACGAAATCATGGGACAGGATCTCCCCGCCCAGGGGGGCGCGGCCGGGCAATTCGGGCAAGCCGCAGCATTGGGCGAAGGCCTCGACCCGGATAATGGCGTTATGACCCCAGTAGTTGCCCTCGCCCCCGGCCCAATAGGCCAGACCGGCGGCGCTGAGGGGGCCATAGACGTCCCCGGAAAACTGCAACATACGGGAAAAGGGCGTTTCGCCCCGGATCAGCTTGGGTGGCGCCTGGATCAGGGCCACCAGGGGATTGGCGTCCATGCGGCGGGTCAGTTCCTGGATGGACTCCCCGGTCATCAGACTGTCGGCGTCCAGCACCACCATATGCCCATAGGCCGCCCCATGGCGTTCGACGAACCAGGCGATATTGCCGGTCTTACGCCGGGTGTTGCGGAAGCGACGTCGGTAAAACAGGCGCGGCCCCTGGGGCGCGCGGGCCAGTTCGCCGTGCCAGGCGACCTCTTCGGCCATCCATTTGTCGCCATCGGTGCTGTCGGATAGGACAAAGAGGTCATAGCGATCCCCTTGCCCCAACTCGGCCAAAGCGTCTCGCATCGCGCCAACGCGCGCGAACACGCCTCCGGAATCCTCATTGTAGACGGGCATGAGGATGGCCACGCGCCCCTGGTTCCGCCGTTCGGATCGGTGGGCGGCGTCCTTGGTGGGACGTCCGGTGAACCGGTGATATCCAATCACCAAGGCGCCCGCGGTCAGGGTGCAAAAGGATTGCGCGAGCCAGGCGGCCAGTGGCAGGAAAACAACGGTCAAGGCGATGTCCAGGGGCGACAAGCCGTCGACGGAGAGGATCCGGATGAAGGATTCGGCCGCCACCGCGGTCAGTGCCAGGATACAGGCCATGAAAACCCGCCGCCGGGTTTTCATGGACCGCCGGGAGGGGACGCCCGTGCTCAATGGGGCAGCCCGGGCAGGAAGAGCAGCCCGACCAGGGCCGCCAGAACCAGAGCCGGAACCACGCCAAACGCGCGCAGCCGGACTCGCAGGCGGCGCCGCGCCCGGCGTGTGCCTCCAAGCAGATCCCCCAGGCCCGCGCGGTCCAGGTTCTGCTCGGGCATGGCCCGCGGGGCCCCTTCGGGCAGGACCATTAGGGGCACATCCAAAAAGCCATGGGTCCCCTTGGCCAGACGCGCGGCCTCCTCGATGACGGCCAGGCCGGCCCGCTCCAAACGCCAATGGGGAGTGGCGGCCAGGGCCCGCCGGGCGGCCAGGGTCGCGGCTTGAAGCCCAACCTCGCCGACCATGCCATGGGCGGAGCGCAGATAGGCCACGGCTCGGACGGTTAGGGCGCCTTCCAGGCCAGGGCTGGAAACACCGGACACGGAAGGCCCCTTGGTGCCCCGGTCCTGGATCTTCTTGGACATCATTGACCGATCGCCTCTTTCGTGAAGTCTACGGTGAACAGGGGAGTAAGAGACTCAATAACGCGGCTTTGGCCATAGGGATCCCTACCCCTTCACCGGGGCACGCCATTGAAAGGTCCAGGTTTCCGATACCCGCTGGCCTTCAAGGGTCAGGAACACTCTTATATTGACGGGCCCCTCATCGCGGGACACCAGGTCCAGATAGACCCGGACGCCTCCCGTGGCCGGATTGGACACCAGAACCGGGGGCGCCATGTCCGAGGCTCCGGCGGACGCCTCCACCTCCAAACCGCTGGTATCCACCAAACTGTCCAGGGGGCCGCCAACGAATTCGATAACCCATTTGCGGCCCAACCGGCCGACCTCCTGGTGCTGGTCCGTGCCGGGTACGCCATAGTGCCCCGCCCGCGAGGCGACCACCCGCGCGAGTGGAACATGAATCTGCTCCAGGCCGGAGACAAGGTCATAGGAAAAGCGCAAGGCCTGCCCCGCGAGAACCGGCTTGTCCGGGGTCCAGAAGGCGACGATGTTGTCGTTGGTCTCGTCGGGGGTGGGAATTTCCACCAGTCGCACACTGCCCAGTCCCCAATCACCCTTGGGGACCACCCAAAGGGTTGGCCGCAGGTCGTAGCGGGCTTCCAGATCCTGGTAGGCCTCCAGGCCCCGGGTCCGCTGTATCAGCCCAAAGCCCCGGGGATCACGGTCCATGAACAGGTTCACTTCCAGCCGATCCGGGTTGTGCAAGGGTCGCCAGAGCCATTCGTCACCCCCGGTATGCATGGCCAAGCCTTCCGAGTCATGGACTCGGGGGCGGAAGTCGTCGATGCCAACCCGGTCGATGGGGCCGAAATCAAACATGCTGGTCAGCGGCGCCACGCCCAATTGGGCGATGTCCTCGCGGATGAACAGATGGCTGTCCACGGAGACCCGGGTGGGATCCCCCGGAAAGACGGTAAAGGAATAGGCTCCGGTCAGCGAGGGTCCGTCCAGCAGGGCCAGAACGGTCACCCGGTCCGCCCCCGGCACCGGGCGACGGGGCTGCAGAAGCGTGAAGGAGGGGAACTCCTCGCCCTTGGCCAAGGCCGTGTCCACGGCGATGCCCCGGGCCGAGGCCCCATAGCGGCTCCCCGCGCCCAGGGCGCGGAAATAGCTGGCCCCCTGGAAGACAATCAGGTCGTCCAGGACCTTGGGGTCGTTCAGGGCCGCGCGGATCCGCAGACCCGCGAATCCAGGCACGTCCGCCAGCACGGAGTCCGGCAGATCCAGGTCACCGAAATCAAATAACGTGGGATCATAGGACAGGGGTGTGGCCCGGCCTTGATGTTCCTCCAAAATACGCACGGGAGTCCGATTGAAACCACCCAGGTGGAACAGGTCCAGGGCGAAGTCCCCTTGGTCCGCCCAGGGCGAGCGCGCCTTGATGAAGCGAATGGCGCGATAGCCGTCGTAGTTCAGCTCCGCGAGCGCCGCGGGCAGATTGCCGCTGCGGCTGGCGAAGGGCTTGCCGGCGAGCGCACGGGCTTCCTCCACCAGTCGGGAGAAGCCGAGGTCGGCGACGTCCAACTCGGCTGGCGAGGCCGCCTCGACCGGCTCGGGTTCGAGAACCATCCCGGTGGGAGCGGACACCTCGTCGGGCTCGGCCCGGGCCAAGCCATTTCCAAGCGCGAGGACGGCCAGGGACGTCGCCGTTCCCCGCAAAAGGGAACGGCGCCCAATCCTGGACAGGGAATGGGACCCGGTGGTCTTGGAACGGTGGGAAACATGCGTCGACAAACCGGTCATCCTCCACGCGAAATCACTGCCCTTTCCCAACTCCGTCATACCTGGACGGAAACCGGAAAGGGCTTGCGCCCTATACAACATTTCAAGGTGATATCCGTTCCGCCCGCATCCGGAAACAGGTCTTCTCAAGAATGGAGATCGATGCACCGGGATTGCGGCGGAAACAAGATGTATTTTTAGGGAGGGCTCCGCGCTAAGCGCGCCCGGGGTTTCGCCAGAATCCCCGGACCAGAGGGCGCCATATTACATTTCCGTTGCGCGCCGCCGATTCCATTCGGCGATGGCGGCGTTGGACAGGGGAGTCCCGGTATCGGCGACGGCGTCCCGGTATTCCGGATCGGAAAGGGCGGCATTCGCCGGGCGCATGGCTTCCATGGCCGTGAGATCCGAAAGCGCGTTCCGCACCGCGGTCGTCTCCGGTGCCTTGAAGGACAGCCGCTTCTCGAAATGGCGAGCCGTGAAGTAGAAGGCGGCGACGCCAAACAGTGTCCCCGCCAGCCACTCCGGCACCAAGGCATAGGCCCGCATGGCCTGAGAGAAGCCCACCGGGTCAACGGGCGCCCAGGCCATCAGCCCCACGACTCCCAGGGCCATGGCGGGTCGGGGCAGGCGGTTCAAACCATCGACCAAGCTATCCCACCACGTCCGGTTTGCTCGTGTGGCCGTAAATTCGGCGGCATAGGCATTCAACACGTTGTCCGTTTCGCCGTGAACATTGGCTTCCAACAGATCCTTATTTTTCCAGAATCGCCCCAGAATGTCATCGATAGCGCCCAGACCGCCGCCCAGAAGGCTCGTGATCACCTTGCCCCACATGTCACGAGACTCCGTTCGGGGCGGTGGGCAACGACAGACGGAAGGACTCCGCCCGCCGGGTCCAACCTTTCAGGAAGATCGCCTTGGCCGCGTCCCCAGCAACGATCCGGCGATAGAAGGCCAGACGCTCTTCCACCAGGGCGTTGATCAAATATGCGCCCATGGCCGCTTCGGCGATCACCGCGGCCTTGCGGGTCTTGGGACCAACGCGACCATCCTCCTCCAGCGGTGGAAAATCCAACCCGCCTCCCGCCCGGGCGAGATTTAGCACCCGTTGCAGGCCCATGACGGCGCGAGGCGGGCCACTGTTCACCGCCCAGTCAAAGAGAATCGGCCAAAGGGGTGCGGGCAGACGGTCGAGGCCCGGCGCCAGGAGAAAGTCCTGGCGGTAGAGGGCCGCGGCCTTGTCCCGGTTGACCAGCCGAATGTCGTCGGCGTCCGTATCTCCATCCCCGTCCAGATCCAGGCCGATACCCTGGGCGTAGCGCAAGCTGATCCCGTGGTTGGTGGCCCCTCCCGGATCGGCCGGATGGTCCCCGTATCCGCCTTCCCTGGCAAGAATGCCTTCGATGATTTCATCAACCGTGATAGGAGCCAAATTATTACGATACGTCATCATACACCTCCTTGAAATGGTCTAAGCGAGGTCCGCGCGGCGACAGGGGACTTTCCACGCAAGCCTTGAAGCGCCTTGGCGGCCTCCGCCAGAAGGCTTTCCAAGGCGGTTAGGGATGGACCGTCATCCAGGGGCGACAAGCGTTCAGCCCCGTCCAACGCGTCATGGAGAGAGTCGAGTAACCGTCCATGATGGACCCAGGCATGACATTCCTCCGACATCCCATCCCCAGTGTCCGATGGGGTGCTCCCGCCATGCGAAACCGACATACGATCCTTTGCCATATTTCCCCCAAATCATTAAATCATGAAAGAGGACACAATTAAACTCATACAATGCCGTTTCAGCATTTTTCTAGGTAACCGATCTATTAAAACGTGTCAAGAATAATTAACTCAACCATTACAGAAAAATCCGTCCGACGCTCCATGGCGTATCATCCAAAGCTTTCATAAATGAGTTGCCCCGAATGACAGACTGGCATATATTGCCGTTCATGATTGAAATCGGAAAACGCATCGCGGCGGCGCGCAAGGATCAAGGGTTGTCCCAGTACGCCCTGGCTAAGCTGTTGGGTGTCAATCAGTCCACCATCGCCTACTACGAACGGGGCCGAAACACGCCAAAACCCTGGATCGTCGAGGATTTGGCGCGGATCCTTCACGTCTCCGCCCCCTTTCTTCTCTACGGCAGGGAACAATCGGATCCCCCCGTTCCGGTGGTTGGCAAGGTTGCCGCTGGCGGACATGTCACCCTCAATCCCGATGATCCCATCGGCTATACGGACCTGCCGCCCGGCGCGTCGAGTCGAACGGAAGCCCTGATGGTCGACGGCGATTCCATGTGGCCCGTCTACCGGGCCGGTGATTTGGTCTTCTTCAGCGAGGAGGACCTATCCCGCTCGCCGGAGGAACTCCACGGACGGGAATGCGTGGTGCGCACCACCGATGGAGCTCTGATGATCAAGCTGGTCAAGCGCGGGCGGAACAAAAGTCTGTTCACCCTCGCCTCCTACAACGCCCCGGATATCGAGGACGTGACCCTGGACATGGCCGCGCCCATCCGTTGGGTTAAGCGCGGCGGCTGACCCCCGCCCCCGGACGCTCGCCCTTAACCTTCCACCCCAATTTCTCCCATTGGGAGTCTTTGAAACATAAAATGACTTTTCGTCATTGACAGGGTCTTCTATAATGCTGTTTTGTCATCGTCGTTGCATTCATACTTTGTTTTCCCGACGAATGATCACGGAGGATCCCATGTCCCATTCCCTCGACGCCTCTTCCGCCACCCTTGACCAAGGAGGCCAGCGGCCGCCCGCTTACCAGGACGTTTCGGGCCTGGAAGCCTCTCAAATCGATGATATCCTGGACCACTTTCTGGACGGTGACAGCCTGACCCAGGATGAAGCGCTGGAGCGCTATGGATGCGCCCGCTTGGCCGCCCGTGTCTGGGACCTGCGCCAACTGGGCCACCCCATCCAGAAGCGCATGGTGCGCGATGACCTGGGCCGTCTGGTCGCGGAGTACGTCCTCTCCCCCACGCCGGGCAGGTGAGCCCGGGGCCGCTCCCCCTACACCGCCTCCCGCTCGGGAAATTGGGCGGGGGTCAGGGGGTGCTGCCCTTTCTCCACCAGAGCCCGGGAGAAGTGGTCCAGCACCGGCATCAGGGCGGCGGAGTCCCCAGTCTTCGCCACCATCCCATGGAGCAGGGGGCAGGCCTCTCCGCCAAACAGGCCTTTCAGGGGGGCGGCCCCCTCGACCCGGATGGCCAACCGACCATCCAGCTCCGGGCCCAGCAGCGAGGCCACGAGCAGCGGCGAGAGGATCATCTCGCCGGGGTGGCCATGTTTGCTCAGGCGGAATCCACTGTCCACGTCCGGCCCCAGGTATTCCTTAAACGGCGCCGCGTCGCCCCCGCCGCCCATGGTGATCTCGGGCACTTCGATTTCCACATTGTCCCGCCCCAGGGGGGCCAGCCAAACACAGCCCCGCAGACCAAGCCCCCACCCCGACCCCAATCGGCCATGGAAGTCCGAGGTCAGATTGCCGAAAGCCTCCACCAGCATCAGGGTCTCCAGGCGCGAGGTGGGTTCACCAATGAAAACCACCTCGTCTCCGGCCACCCGCCAGACAGCCACCTCGGGAATCCGGTCCGCTTCGAAAAAGGCTTGGGCGAGTTTGCCCATGAAGACCAGGGGCAGATCCCGGAATAGGCCGTAGAAAGGCGGTAACCACGCTTCCACCCCGCCCTGGGCGCGTCCAACACGCTCACTTTTGTAGGCGGTGGCACCCACGATATCGGCGGACATCATGAGAATGGCTCGGGGCCCGGGCGCGTTTAACCGGTTGGACATCCTGATTCCATATCCATTTTAGGACCAGCCCCCTTGGTTTTTGGGGGTCCGATGGAGTATAGCAGCGCACAAAGACGATGGGGACAGCCTTCGACCCGTCCCCTCACCCCAAAATGGATCATCTCACCAGCGGGCGGCTCTCTCGTCCGTTATTCGGAAAAAGCCGAACCGGAAAGGAGCCTGACGGCCATGAAAATCGAGGAAATCCGCAGCGTTGAATCCTATATGCGGCGCACCTTCAACAACGACGACATCACCATCGCGGCCCCCCCCCGGAGCGGTGGCTCCTGCGAGGTGTCCGTCTCCGGGGAGTTCATCGGAACCCTGAACCGCGACGAGGACGAGGGCGAGGTGTCCTACGCCTTCAACATGGTCATACTCGACCTCGACCTCTGAGCCCCCCGACCCACCCCGTGACGGAGACCACGCCTTGGCGTCCAATGCGAACAGTTGCCCCTGCGGCACCGGCAAGGACTATGCCGCCTGCTGCGGCCCCTACCATGACGGTCAATCCCTACCCCCGACCGCGGAAGCAACCATGCGGTCGCGCTACACCGCTTTTTCCATGGGCAAGGCCGATTACATCAAGGCGACCCTGGCCCCCGGCTTCGACGAGGACTTCAACGACGAGGATTTCGCCGAATCCGCCAAACAGACCCAATGGCAGGCACTCGAAATCCGCGACCTGATCCAGGGTGGCCCGGACGATACGGAAGGGTGGGTGGAATTCGTCGCCCGCTTCCGCCTCCATGGGCGGCCAATGGTCCACCACGAGAAATCCCGCTTCGTCCGCGGCGGCGAGACCAACCGATGGCTCTGCGCCGACTCGGAAATGAACCCCAAGGCCCCACAGCGGGTTGTCGCCAAGGTCGGTCGCAACGACCCCTGCCCCTGCGGATCGGGCAAGAAGTACAAAAAGTGCTGCGGCGCTTGACGGCATGAATGGGAAACCGGACTGTTGCCCTTCCCCGTGCAAAGGAGAGGCCCATGTCCGGTTCCCCAATCCCCCCCCTCGACCCGGCTCTCCAGGCCGAGCTGGCGCATGCCGCCAAACTGCGCGGCGTGGATCCCCAAGAGGTCATCACCCGGGCCCTCCGCGCCTGGCTCCGCCCCGACGGCCTCTGTGAAAGCGTCTTCCAGAACGCGCCGCTCACCGGATTGATGGAGGGCATCTACCGGGCCAACACGACCCTCGCGGACCTGCGCCGCCACGGTGATTTCGGCCTGGGCACCTTCAACGACCTCGATGGGGAGATGGTGCTGCTCGACGGCGAGTTCTTCCAGCTCCGGGCCGACGGAAAGGCCTATAGGCCACCAGCGGAGACCCACACCCCCTTCGCCACGGTCACCCAGTTCACCCCCTTCGTCCGGGAGACCATCCCCGGCCCCTTGGACCACGCCGGTTTGATGGGAGTCCTGGCCCGCCTGCTGCCCTCGGAAAACAGTCTTTACGCCATTCGGGTGGATGGGGATTTCGACCATGTGCGGGTCCGTTCCGTCCCACCCCAGCCCGAAGGCCGCCCCCTGGTGGAAGTCGCCCGGGAGCAACCGGTCTTCGACAAGGAACAGATCAAGGGCACGCTCGCGGGCTTCTGGTATCCCCATTTCCTGGAGGGCGTGAACGTCCCCGGGTATCACCTCCACTTCCTGGCCGATGACCGAGAATGGGGCGGCCATCTGCTGGCCTGTGGCGCCCGGGAGGTCACCATCGCCATCCAGCATGTGCCCCGGCTGACCATGGAACTGCCCGTCACTCTCGAGTTCATGACCGGCACGTTTCGAAGCGACCTGGGCGCGGAAATCGCCGAAGCGGAGAAGTAGACCAATTGGTCCTTCGGGCCAGGTGGGGCCAGCCCCGCGTCCCGTTGGGAGGACAGACGTCCTTCCCAAACCCGCCAGGGGTCGGCACGGCTTGGAGAAGGACTTCGCGCCTCGCGTTCACATGGGTCGGTCGGAAGGCTACACGGATTTTAACCTCGCCAACCCAAACATTTAGCAACTTATTGACCGCGACGATTACACGTTTTTCACTTCCCTTTGGTGTTCTTACCGTCATCATTCCCGTGAAAGCGGGGATCCAGGGTGGGGAGAGGCGACCGCGGCGGTCGACGCGACAGGAACGCATTTCACCAATGATACAGAGTGGTCCTTGAAAAAGGACCAGTCGATCCGATCAGCCAGCTTCAGCGGGTCGCTAGCTTTTGCGCACCATTCGTCAGTGGCCGCGGCAAAAAAGCTCCCGTGTACCAGTCATCAGGCACCCAAAAGACACATTTACAGCCCCACCCGCATATTCTTCACGGACGGGGACCGCCATCAACACCTTATCCCTGGAGGCCCCGCCCCACCGAGACGGCCTCGCCAAATTCAGATCCCGACATCAACCCTACGCCACAGAGAAACTCTCTCCGCAACCGCAGGAGTTGGTGGCGTTGGGGTTGGTGAAGGTGAAGGTGGATTGAAGCTTTTCCTGTTTGTAGTCCATCTCGGACCCAATCAGGAACATTACCGCGCTGGATTCCAGGAACACCCGCGCTCCGTCTTGCTCGACCACTTCTTCCAGCAGGCGGGGGCCGTCCTCGGCGTAGTTCACCGTGTAACTGAGGCCGGAGCATCCCTTGTTGGAGACGCCCACCCGCAGGCCCAGCACCTCCTTATCGGCGCGGCCCATCAGGTCCTTGACGCGCGCCACGGCCGCGGGAGTCAGGGTGATCGGGGGGGGTAAGGACATGGTGGGTCTCCTCCAGTTCTAAGTCTTCTTAAAACATATCAAGGGCGACGCGGGCCACTTCGCTCATGCGGTCCATGGTCCAGCCCGGTTCCCAGGTCAGGTTGACGACAACCTCGCCCACGCCCGGGACGGCGGCAACCTTCTGGGCGGTCTCGCCCGGCAGAATGCCCGCCACGGGGCAAGCCGGCGCGGTCAGGGTCATCAAAATGCTGACGTCCCCCTTCTCGCTCAGGTCTATCTCATAGATAAGGCCCAGATCGTAGATATTCACGGGGATTTCCGGATCGTGGATCTCTTTCAGAGCTTCGATCACGGCATCCTTTTCCGCGACAGGCGTACCTTCGGCCAGGGGGGAACCGGCACGAGCGATTTCACCTTCCTCGGGAGGGTCCTCGGAGGCGGCGGGCATGGCATAGGGAGGCATCATGGCAGGCTTCTTTCCTTATCTTCGCTACCGCGAGATTGTGGTCTCACCCAAAGAACGCGTGGACCTTTTCCAACGCCTTGACGAACGCGTCGACGTCCGCCCGTGTGTTGTAAAGGCCGAAAGACGCCCGGGCCGTGGCGGACACGCCAAGGCGCTCCATCAGCGGTTGGGCACAGTGGTGGCCGACGCGAATGCACACGCCAGCCCGGTCCAGGATCGTCGCCATGTCGTGGGGGTGGGCGCTCTCCATGGTGAAACTGATCACGGCGGCCTTGTTCGTCGCCGTTCCATGAATGGTCAAGCCCGGCACCGAGGCCATCCGCTGGGTCGCGTAAAGCAACAGGTCGTGCTCGTGGGCGGCAATGGCCTCCATACCGATGGCGGTGACGTAGTTGATCGCCGCGCCAAGGCCCACGGCCTGGACGATGGGTGGAGTCCCGGCCTCGAACTTGGCCGGGGGGTCGGCCCATTCGGACTTTTCCTTGGTGACGCTGGCAATCATATCGCCGCCCCCCCGGAAGGGAGGCATGGCGTCGAGCAGCGCGTATTTGGCGTAAAGCACGCCCACGCCCGTCGGCCCATAAAGCTTGTGGCTGGAGAAGACATAGAAATCCACGTCCAGGGCCTGAACGTCGACCGGGCAATGGACAATCCCCTGGCAGCCGTCCAGCAGCACCCGGGCGCCGACGGCATGGGCCTTCTCGATCACCGTTTCCACCGGCAGGATCGTGCCCAACACGTTGGAGGTATGGGCCATGGCGACCAGCTTGGTCTTGTCGGTCAGCAGGCCGTCGAAGGCGGGCATGTCCAACTCGCCCGCGTCGGTGATCGGGGCGAACTTGAGAACGATGCCCTTGTCGTCGCGCAGCATCTGCCAGGGCACGATGTTGGAATGGTGCTCCAGCTCGGTGATGATGACTTCATCCCCGGCCGTCAGAAGCCCCCGACCGAAGGTCATGGCCACCAGATTGATGGCGTCCGTGGCCCCCATGGTGAAGACGACTTCCTCGGCCTTCTCGGCGTTAATAAAGGCCCGCACGGTTTCCCGGGCCTCTTCATAGAGGGTCGTCGACCGTTCGGAGAGCCAATAGGCGCCGCGATGGACGTTGGCGTATTCGCCCGCGTAGACCGCCATCATGCGGTCGAGCACGGCCTGGGGCTTCTGGGCCGAGGCTCCGCTATCCAGGTAGATCACCGGCTTGCCGCGGATGTCCTTGGAGAACACCGGAAAATCGGCGCGGTAGGCGTCCACGTCATAGACCACTTCGTCTTTTGTCATCGTCGCCGTGCTCATCTCAATCAGTCCCCCAGCCCAGGAAAGGTCCTTCCCCACCCCGAATCCCCCCGGGGCGGGCACGCACCATCACTCACTCCAGACCGCCTTCTCGCGGCCCGTCTGCCAGTCGCGCACCTTGCGGATGAAGGCCTCGCGGACAACCTCGTCGGAGATCTCATGGACCACATCCTCGACGAAGGCTTCGACCAACAGGGCCAGGGCCGTTTCCTCGTCGATGCCCCGCGCCATCAGGTAGAACAACTGCTCGGCATCCATCTCGCCCACGGTGGCGCCGTGACTGCACTTCACGTCATCGGCGTAGATCTCCAACTCGGGCTTGGTGTCCACTTCGGCCCCACGCGACAGCAACAGGGCCTTGTGGAGCTGTTGCGCGTCGGTCTCCTGGGCGTCCCGACGGACCAGGACCTTGCCCTGGAAGACCGCCTTACCGGTCCCGTCCAACACGCCCTTGAAGAGTTGGCTGGAGGTCGCCCGGGGCACGGCATGGTCCACCAGCACCGTATTGTCCACATGCTGGCCCCCATGGACGGCGTAGCTGCCGTTGACGACCCCATGGGCGCCCTCGCCGGACAGGACCACGCGAACCTCGTTGCGGGTCAGCGCTCCGCCAATGGCCAGGGCGAAGGACTCGTAACGGGCCTTCGCCGCCACATCGGCCAAGGTCACGCCCACATGGTAGGACGTGTCCGGCCCGTTGAGCAGTCGGTAATGCTTCAACTCCGCCCCCTCTCCCAGGGTGACCTCGGTCACGCTGTTCTCGAAGGTGGGAAAATCGGGCAGACCCACGTGGCTTTCCACGATGGTGGCCTTGGCGCCCTCCTCCAGCACGATCAGGTTCCGCGGATGGAAAGCAGCGGCCGAGCTGCCACCGGAGGCCACCGACACCACATGCAGCGCCTTGTCCAGCGTCACACCCTTAGCCAAGCGGACGAACAGGCCATCGGTCAGCAGACCCGTGTTCAGCGCGGCCAGGGGCAGGTCTTCCCTGGTCGCCAGCTTGCCCAGCAGGGGCTCCACCAGGGCCGGTTCGGCCTGGAGCACCTTGGACAGGCTCTCCACCCGCAAGCCCTTGGGCAGGGCACCCAGGTCCGACACCGCCGGATCGAAGCGACCATTAACGAAGACCAGGGCCAACGCGTCCAGGGACAGCGCCGCGGCCAGGGGCAGCTTGTCCGCCGCGACGGTCACGTCCAGGGCGGCGGGTTTGAACTCGGTCTTCGCCAGACCGCCCAGGTTCGTATACTTCCAGGCTTCCACCTTGGGGGTGGGCAGGCCCTTGCGTTTGTAAATATCCAGCCCGGCCTGACGCAAATCCGCCAGCCAGCCGGTTTCCTCCACGGGCACCGGCAGGGCCGCGTCGAGGAAGGGAGGCATTTCGGTCGTGCTCATGGTCTCAATCCCCTTGCTCACGATGCCAATCAGGCCGCGGCGTTCTCGAACTCGGTGTACCCCTTCTCTTCCAGCTCCAGAGCCAACTCCTTGCCTCCGGACTTGACGATCCGACCACCGGCTAGGACGTGCACGAAGTCAGGGACGACGTAGTCCAGAAGGCGCTGGTAGTGGGTGATGCAGAGGATCGCCTTGTCCGGGGAGCGCAGGGTGTTCACGCCATCCGCGGCGATGCGCAGGGCATCGATGTCCAGGCCGGAGTCCATTTCGTCGAGGATCATCAACTTGGGATCCAGCATGGCCATCTGCAACACGTCGGCCCGCTTCTTCTCGCCACCGGAGAAGCCCACGTTGACCGGACGCTTCATCATATCGTCGGCGATTTTCAGCAGCTTGATCTTCGACTTCATGAGTTTCAGAAACTCCATGGCGTCGATTTCTTCCTCGCCGAAGTACTTGCGCTTGGCGTTGATCGCCGTCTTCAGGAACGTGGTGTAGTTCACGCCGGGGATTTCCACCGGGTATTGAAAGGCCAGGAAGATGCCTTCGCAGGCGCGTTCGTTGGCCGCCAGTTCGGCCAGGTCCTTGCCCTCGAACAGGACGGAGCCCTCGGTGATCTCGTACCCGGGTTTGCCGGTGATGACACTGGACAGGGTGGACTTGCCCGCCCCGTTCGGTCCCATGATGGCGTGCACCTCGCCCGGATTGATGGTCAGCGAAAGCCCTTTGAGGATTTCCTTTTCCTCGACGCGGGCCCGCAGGTCCTTGATCGCCAAAAGCGCCATTGGTCAGTCCCCTTATTTCTCTCGTCACACGCCCGATCTGGCGGGCGGTACATCTCGTTGATCCGTTAAGCCTCGGCGTCGAACAGGTCCCCCCCTTATCCGACACTCCCCTCGAGGCTGATGCCCACCAGCTTCTGCGCCTCGACGGCGAATTCCATGGGCAGGGTCTGCAGTACTTCCTTGCAGAAGCCATTGACGATCAGCGCCACCGCGCTCTCCTCGTTCAATCCCCGCTGCATGCAGTAGAACAACTGTTCCTCGCTGATGCGGCTGGTCGTCGCCTCGTGCTCCACCTGGGCCGTTGGATTGCGGCTTTCGATATAGGGCACGGTATGGGCGCCGCATTTGTCGCCAACCAACAGGCTGTCGCACTGGGTGAAGTTCCGCGCGCCCTCGGCCTTGCCCTGCATGCGCACCAAGCCCCGATAGGTCTGATCGGACTTGCCCGCGGCGATGCCCTTGGAGATGATCCGCGAGCGGGTGTTCTTGCCCAGGTGGATCATCTTGGTGCCGGTGTCGGCCTGCTGGGCATTGTTGGTGATGGCCACCGAGTAGAACTCGCCCGAGGAATTGTCGCCCTGCAGGATGCAGGAAGGATACTTCCAGGTCACCGCGGATCCGGTTTCCACCTGGGTCCAGGACACCTTGGAGTTCTTGCCCTTACAGAGCGCCCGCTTGGTCACGAAGTTGTAGATCCCGCCCTTGCCGTTCTTGTCGCCGGGGTACCAGTTCTGGACGGTGGAGTATTTGATCTCCGCGTCATCAAGCGCCACCAGTTCAACCACCGCGGCATGGAGCTGGTTTTCGTCCCGCTGGGGCGCCGTGCAGCCTTCCAGGTAGGAGACATAGGCCCCCTCCTCGCAGACGATCAGCGTGCGCTCGAACTGTCCGGTGTTCTTTTCGTTGATACGAAAATAGGTGGACAGCTCCATGGGGCAGCGCAAGCCCTTGGGCACAAAGACGAAGGATCCATCGGTGAAGACCGCGCAGTTCAGGGTGGCGAAGTAGTTGTCGGAGTACGGCACCACCGACCCCAGGTACTTCTTGACAAGCTCCGGGTGCTCCTTGATCGCCTCGGAGATGGAGCCGAAGATCACGCCCATGCTGGCGAGCTTCTTCTTGTAGGTGGTCGCCACGGAGACGCTGTCGAAGACCGCGTCAACGGCGACGACACCGGCCAGGATTTCCTGTTCCTGAATGGGGATGCCGAGCTTCTTGTAAGTCTCCAGCAGGTCGGCGTCGACCTCGTCCAGGCTCGCCGGGCCGTCCTTCTTCTTGGGCGCGGCGTAGTAATAGGTATCCTGGTAGTCGATGGGCGGATATTTCACCTTGGCCCAATCGGGTTCCTTCAGGGTCAGCCAATGGCGGTAAGCTCTCAGCCGGAACTCGAGCATCCACTCCGGCTCTTCCTTCTTGGCCGAAATGAAGCGGACGATGTCCTCGCTCAGGCCCTTGGGCGCCATGTCGGATTCAATGTCCGTGACGAAGCCATATTTATACTGCTCCGTAACCTCGCGGACGGTATCGACGGTGGTATCCGTGGCTGCCATGGTTCTATCTCGCGCTTATCAGGAGTCTTGGGGCAGGCCACGCGTAAACGCGGGGCCATCGGCGAAAGGCAGGGGGAAATCGGGTTCGGCGCCTTCGACCATGTCCGCGAGGGAGACGGTCCGAAGGGCCTCCTCCACCTTGCGGTTCACGGTGTTCCAGTTGCCATGCATGGGACAGAGAAGCTCAAGGCCGCAGGCGTCTTCCGCCTGTTCGACGCAGGCCGTCAGGGCAATCGGCCCTTCCAACGCCTGGATCATGTCGGCCACGGTGATCTCGACCGCGGGGCGGGCCAGGCCATAGCCACCGGAAGCCCCCCGCTGGGACACGACCAACGCGCCACGCACCAGCGCTTTCATCACCTTCGCCACCGTGGGCAAGGGAACACCGGTATCACAGGCGATCTGCTGGGCGGCGCGGACCTTGTCCGTGCGGGCCATGTCGACCAGCAGGACAACGGCGTAATCCGTCAGTTTGTTGATGCGGAACATCCGAGGTCGCGTCCCTTCGGTTAATTCAGGACTAAATTGGTCCTAATTGAATAAGGGTCCGCGAGGCCGATTTCAAGCGTTTAATCGATTCCCCGTTTTTGTCCACGCCTTTTCGTCGCCACCTTGATCTCAAAATCGGCCAATTCCAAAATTATGACAATGACTTGACCCATAATCCGAAAAATCCCCCACCAAAGCGGAGCGAGACTGAAGCGATCCCAAATACAGGCTATTGACATTCATTCTCATTGATTTTGATGCGACGCGGCGAATCGGCGGAATGAAAGGAACCGAGAGGGAAGAGCTCGAAAAAATGCGGTTTTTATGAAAGGGTCATTTCCTGGGCCGAAGGCGCTTGCGGTATTCCCTTTACACTCGGCATCATGGGTGTCGCGGTCCAGGCCACCGCTTCGGCGGGACGGCCACCGAAAACATAATCGCGGATGCTTTTCATCCTCCCACAGTGAGGCTGGATCGCGTCCTCCAGCACAAAACGGCGGGAGTTCGGCACGATGAAGGAAGCCTTGGTCAAACGCATTCAAGATACGGCCTATCACCTATGGGAGAAGGACGGTCGCCCGGAGGGTCGCTCCAATGAATATTGGGTCAGGGCGGAGGCCGAGGTGATGGCCGCCTTGGCCGAACCCGACGCGCCCAACCCGGAGCCCGAGCCAAGCCCAGAGCCCGAGCCAAGCCCAGAGCCCACGCTCGAAACGACGAATCCGGCTCTGGCCACCCCTCCAGCGGAAACCTCGGAAGAGACGGCGGAAAAGGCCCCGGCCAAACCCAAGGCCGCCCCCAGAAAAGCGCCAGCGAAGCCCAGGGCCACCACGGCGAAGAGCACGACCGCCAAGAAGCCGACCACCCGCAAGACGACACCAAAGGCCCCTCCAACGGAGGGATAGCAGGGGGAGTCGGAAGGGGCATCGGGCGGTGGTCCCCCGCGGCCTGAGTCCCCCGGCCCAATTCTTTCGGAACCATCGCGCCACCACGCTGTTCCCAAAGCATGGTGGCGCGCGCCAATCCCTATAGGTCTCCCAATGAAGCGGTCCGTTTCGAGACGGACCGGGCCAAGGGATCCGGATCGTGTTAGGCTATGGCCAATGATCGGAACCCGGTGACCAAGTCATGGCCCTTTGTTCCGCGCCGCCGACTTAAGCCACCCGCCCCACCCGACGCACCCGAGACCGAAATCAGGAAATCCATGGACCAGAAATCCTATGCCCACGATGTGACCGCCCTGATCGGAGCCCGCCACGGCAACCCGTTTTCCTTCCTGGGTCCCCACGAAGGTAAGGCCGAAGGGGGATCTGGCGGCCATTGCGTGCGTGTCCTCCGCCCCAAGGCTTCCGCCGTGACCCTTGTCGCCTTGGGCAATGGAGCGGAAATCGGCGCGATGAAGCGCCTCCATCCCGATGGCCTGTTTGGCATCGACCGGCCCGCGGCCTTCCCCGCCTACCGCCTGAGGGTGGAGGAGGACGGCGTTTCCTCGGAAGTCGACGATCCCTACCGCTTCGGGCCGGTAATCGGTGACCTGGACCGGCACCTTCTGGCCGAGGGCACCCACCTGGAGATCTACCACAAGCTCGGCGCCCACCCCTTGGACCTGGACGGCGTGGCCGGGACTGGCTTCGCGGTCTGGGCACCCAACGCCAGCCGGGTCAGTGTCATCGGTGACTTCAATGGCTGGGATGGCCGAGTCAACCCCATGCGTCAGCACCCGGGCAGTGGCGTCTGGGACATCTTCTTGCCCGGTGTCGGCATTGGCTCGGTCTACAAGTTCGAACTGACCGGACCGGACGGCGCCCTGCTCCCCGCCAAAGCCGACCCCTACGCCTTCCACGCGGAAAAGCCGCCCCATACGGCGTCGGTCGTGTGCGGTCTGGGCACCCATGCCTGGACCGACCAGTCCTGGATGGAGCGCCGCGCGGCCTCCGTCGAGAGGAGCGCCCCCATCAGCGTTTACGAGGTCCATCTGGAATCCTGGAAGCGCAAGGATGGCAACGAGCCCCTCACCTATGACGAACTCGCCGCGGCGTTGATCCCCCACGTTCAGAACATGGGATTCACGCATATCGAGCTTCTGCCGGTCAGTGAATATCCCTTCGACGGATCCTGGGGCTACCAGCCCATCGGCCTGTTCGCCCCCACCAGCCGATTCGGCGATCCGAACGGCTTCCGTCGCTTCGTCAACGCCTGCCACGACGCTGGTTTGGGTGTGATCCTGGACTGGGTCGCCGGTCATTTTCCAGAGGACGCCCATGGTTTGGCGTGGTTCGACGGCTCGCACCTCTACGAGCATTCGGACCCCCGCCAGGGCCGCCACATGGATTGGGGCACCCTGATCTACAACTATGGCCGCAACGAGGTGCGCAACTTCCTGCTGGCCAATGCCCTGTTCTGGTTGGATCAGTTCCACATCGATGGGCTGCGGGTCGACGCCGTTGCTTCCATGCTCTACCTGGATTATTCCCGGGAGGACGGGCAGTGGATTCCCAACAAATACGGTGGCCGCGAAAACCTGGAAGCCATCGACTTCCTGCGTCGCATGAACGAACTGGTCTATGAGCGCTTCCCTGGCGCGGTGACCATCGCCGAGGAAAGCACCGCGTGGCCCATGGTCAGCCGCCCCACGCATCTGGGGGGCCTGGGCTTCGGCTACAAATGGAATATGGGGTGGATGAACGACACCCTCAGCTATATCGGCCAGGATCCCATCCACCGGCGCTACCACCAGAACGAACTGACCTTCGGCCTGCTCTATGCCTTCTCCGAGAACTTCGTTCTGCCGCTCTCCCATGACGAGGTGGTGCACGGCAAGCGCTCCATCCTGGGACGCATGCCCGGCGACACCTGGCAACAGTTCGCCAACTTGCGGGCCTACTACGGCTTCATGTGGACTCATCCGGGCAAGAAATTGCTGTTCATGGGAAATGAATTCGCCCAGGGGCGGGAGTGGAATTATGCTGCAAGCCTGGATTGGCACCTGCTTGATATTGACTGGCACCGGGGCGTGATGGATCTGGTCAAGGATCTGAACCGCGTCTATCGGGAAACCCCTGCCCTGCATGCCCTGGACTGCGATGGAGAGGGCTTCGAGTGGCTCGATTGTTCCGACGCCGACAATTCGATCCTCTCCTTCGTGCGCAAGGGCAAGGCCCCAGGCGAGGTGGTCATGGTCGTCTGCAACATGACCCCGGTTCCGCGTGAAGGCTATCGCCTGGGTCTGCCCCAAGGCGGCGTTTGGGAGGAAATTCTGAATACTGACGCGGCCCGATACGGTGGGTCGGGCAAGGGAAATGGTATCTTCGAGGCCGAAGCGGAGAAAAGCCATGGCCGCGCCCATTCCGCGGCCCTCGTCCTGCCGCCCCTGGCCACGGTGGTTTTACGGCCCCACACCCCCCTGTAGCGGAACGGATGGCAAGCAATGGAGGAAGAGGCTGGGTCCATCCAGCCCCTATCCCCACCATTCGACCGAATAGGCGTAAGTCAGAGCTGATACGGATTGAGTGTTATCAATCCGCGCGAAAGCCGCGGGTGACAGATTCACGTCCGTTATGGACCGGGTCAGTATATTCGAGGCATTGAGCCAATAACCGAGGGGGTTTGACTGGGTGTGAGCGTTTACGGAACCATCCGGTGCCCCCCGAAGACCGCAAAGACAATACAAGGTAACGGCGGACGCCCCCGAGGGACCACAGACCTGCAACCGGTGGGACAAGTGGCCCAATGGATAGGCCGCGCAGCACATTTCCGGGGTGACCTGGGTCCATGTATTGCTCGTCAGGGCTTCCGCCGAACCCGCGGCCCAGAGGTACTGGGGACCACCGTTGTACATGGTCCAAACACTGCGAAAGCTCTCATCCCATTGGAACCCTCCCGACGCGGTGACAATGGCGGTTCCCACGAACAGCCGAGTGGCGTCTCCGGTCTTGACCAATACCCCCGTCGCCGCGTCCATTTGGGGCGCCGTTTCCACGATGTCCAAGGCACCACCGGTATTCGGCAGATAAACATGGTATCCGGCTCCGGGAGCGAGCCCGGAATTGGAGCCCGTGATGGGAGAGGACAGGGAGAGGCTCATCATCCCCCCCGCGCCATTGGGGACCCACATCGTCCCCCCCACATGCGCGGTCAGAGCAATCTGGGTTTCGTCAAGGAACATCAACCGTCCGCCCTGGGCCGCTCCACCTCCGCCCCCACCGCTCGCGCCGATGGCCGTCGATACGGCCTGGTCCACGTATTTCCTGGTCGCGGCGTCATCATTTTCCTCCGGTTCGGCCAAGCTGGTTCCCCGATTGCCACCAAAGGACAAAGCCCCGGTCAAAGCCCGGCTTCCATCGACCAGCAGAGCGCCCGCGGCATCCGTGGCTTCCGCCAGTGCCTGGGCTGTTTCCGCGGCGGATTGGGCAAACAGCGCCGCATCCCGGGCGGTCTCCGCCCCGCTTTGGGCGAGTCGCGCCGCGTCTCGTGCGATGTCGGTGGCGGCCTGTCCGGCCAAGGCGCCGGTTCTGGCGTCCTCCGCGGCGGCCTGGGCAAGCACCGCGTTGGCGCTGACCGTTTCCGCGACGGCTTTGGCCGCCACGGCCGCGTCCCGGGCGGCGGTCGCGGCCTCGGATAGGGGCTCGATTTGGTCCACCAGGTATCCATGCACTTGATCCACGGTCACCGCCGCGGCCACGCCCCCACTGCTCACGGGAATTCTCTCCGTTCCTTCAATGGAGGTCTTGGGCATCGCTGTCGTCAGGTCGAAATCAGCCATTTGTCCGAACTCCCATCTTGATACCGGCCCCGCCCAGGGTGACCCGATCCATCCCAATCACCAGCACATAGGAGACGGGCCTGTCCTTGGGTCCATGGAGGGTCGAGGAATCGTTAAAACAATCCGCCAAGGCTCGGGCGGTCCGAAGGATTGGGGAGCGCGCGACGGTTTGACCAGGGCGCATCACGCCGTCTCCCCGACCAGGGGGATCAGGTCGCAAAGCAAAGCAACGGAGACATCGGTGCCTGGCCCCTCGCCTTCCAGCGCGACCCGAATTCCCAAGACATGGGCATCCACCCGGGCAACGCTCCCAGCCAGAAAGGGACTGCCTTCCACGTGGTGCCAGGCCGTTATTCCGCGGACCAGCACCCCTACCGAGGCGCCATCGAAGGTTCCTTCCACGTAGAGGGTTCCGTCCACATGGGGCATGCGCCCCCCCGCCAAGGTCGGAGTCAAATCCAGGTCTTGTGTACCACCGGTCATATTCCGGCATATCGTCTGCGCGCGCACGGGCATGGGTGGATCTCCTTGTCTCGCCTTATTCACTCAATAGACCGTGGTCGCGCAGAAGCAGCCGCAGGGTCTCCACCTGGCCCGCCAGTTCGGCCACGTTCTTGTTATGGATGGACAGGGCGCCATTGACAGCCATCGCGACCGCGGCGTCCGAATAGCTGTCCCCGGTGGACAGGCTGGCCTGGGCATCCGCCAGGACCCCCGTGGATGTCGCCCCCAGGGCTTGGCTGTCCAAGGCAACCAGGGTGGCCGGGTGGCCGGGGCGATCCTCGGCGAGGAACCAGGCACCCGCGGCGTGGTCGGCGATCAATCGCGCCCGCCGCCCAGACAGGGCGCGGGCGGTTCCCCCGTCCACGAAGGGTCCCGTGACCTGGGCTCCGCTTTCCCCTTCCACCCAGACGACGGCCCCATCGGGAGCTTCCTCGACCGCGGGCAGGGCGAGGGTCGCGCCCATCCCCAATCGGAACCGGTGACCCGCCTCCAGCACGGCGAGCGCATGGGTGGCGCCAGCGGCCACCTCGGTCGTCGCCACCCATTCGATGGGGCAGTCCCGGGCCATGTTCAGACGCCGGGTCGAAGCGATGATCCAACGCCCGTAGCCCAGGGAGACGAACTGGACGATCTGCCCGTCCAGGGAGATGTCGGTTCCACCGGTGTAATCCACGCCCCCCGGGGCGCTGACGGTAATGCGGGTCCGGTAATCCTGACCCGCGGCGAGCCAGACCATGTCCCCTTCCTGGACGCCGTCATAGGTGCCCGGCAGGGTCACCGTGGCTCCGTCCTCGCAGACGATCAGGCTTCCCAGATCGGCGAGGGACACCGTAATGTCCCCGGGCAGGGCCAATGCATAGCGCCAGGGGGCGATGCGGGGTGGCGTGCCGGGCAGTGCCTCCCGGTTGGCGACCAGCCAGTCGCCTCCGCCCTGGTGCACCAACCAGACCCGTTCGGAGGAGAAATCCATCATCACATAGGGGGGCTCGAGCTTGCCCTCGATGGCTTTGACGGTCACGGTCCCATTCTTGGGGGCCTCGAGCCAGAAGGCATCCCCGGACTGGAAGCCCGCACCCGGCAAGGAAATCAGGCTGCCCGCCTGGGCGGTGAGCTTGCGCCCGATGTCCGAGGGCGTAACCGTATGGGAGCCCGAGACCGGGACCGACGCCGTCCAGGCCCCTCCCCCACCACCCGAAGCCAGCACCCCCTCGGCGGAAGGCGCGAGGATCGGGTCGGACAGGGTACCGCCGCCGGAGGCCGCTTCCACGTCGACGGACAACCACCAGGCCCCCGTCCGGGCCGTGTAGGAAGACACCGCCCCTTCCATCCAGCGAGAGCGATCGGCCTGGCTCATCACCCTCAACCGCATGCCTTCGGTGAACCCAAGGCCGCCGGGGATTTCCCAGTTCAGGGTCACGCCGGTGGCCATCTCCAGCACCGTGGGGCTGTCGGTCAAGGTTCCAGCCAGCGTGGCCCAGCACCCGGCCCGCAGATCCGTCCACCACCCCGCCGCCACATGGGGGGCCACGCAAAGGTAACTCCCCCCCAGACGGCTCACCAAATCCCCCCGGGCGTAGGAGGTTCCTGCCACCCAAGCCCCCCGGGCTTCCATATCCGGCGCGGGCAGGGTGAAGCTTTCGCTGGTGGCGTCCGAATAGGTGACCGTCAGAACATAGCCGGACTGGGTCATGGAGGCGATGCCCCGTCCCGGGGTTCCGGCGGCCCGGTCGACGGCGAGACGGAGATTGTGGAAATTTCGATCCACCTCCCCGGCCGTCAGATTGGCGCCCTTGCCCGCGCCCCAGTCGGCATGGGCCGTGCGGTATGTGATACTGACCATGGAGGTTTGTCCTTCAAGGGTTGAGGATCATGACAAGGCGCCGTCCGTCGCCGTCACGGAACACCAGGCGCGTGGGCCGTTCCACCTCCACCCAGGCGCCGGAGCCATCGGTCGCGGTGATCCGGACCAGCGCCGTCTCCCGGGACAGTTCGGTCCAGACCACATCGGCCCCAGCATCCAGGCCGGGGTCGCTTCGCTTGCGGACGGAAGGCGTCAAGGCACCGGCGCAAACCACCGGTGGGTCCGGATTGACCTGGGCCGTGGGGGCCGGGGTGGCGCCGGTGGTCCTGGGTTGGTCACGCAGGGCGCGGATGGCGCGGGTCAAGGCGCTGGTGGTCATGACAGGGTTCCCGGGCCAAACAGGCCCCAGCGAAAGGGGGTGGTGACCCCACCGAGTGGCGCCGGATCACCGGGAAAGGGGTCAAGCGTCCAGCTTTGGAAATCCGGGGTCAGGGCGCTCCCGATACCTCCCTGTCCGTCCCGGGTCCGACAGAGCCAGGACGAGGAGCCCGATGTTTCCCCGCCCAGGGGCAGGGCGGCGAGGGGCGTGATCCCTTCGGGGCCGGGGTGGAAGCGCGGGCTCCCCACCCCGTCCACCACCAACAGACCATCGGTGCCCCCGGCGACGCAAAGGCCCCACGGACTGTTTTCCGCGCAGCGGACCGCGCCCAGGACGAGGCACCCTCCGCTCCAGGCGCCCCCATGGCCGGACGGGTCCAGGGGGCCGATGGCATCGGAAGGCAGCCGGATCATCAACCCATGGGGATGGGGTGTGAGGCCCGTCCGGTCCACCCATCCGGTTTCGGAGACCAGCACGGCGGGCCCCCCCGGGGAAAAGGCGTAGAGACGATGGCGGGTCCAGGACGCGGTGGTCCGTGTCGCGACCACCCAGAAGCGCCCGCCCCAGGCGGTGACCGCCGAGGTCCGCCAGGTCACCGGACCATCACCGCTGGGTGCCTCGGCCTCCACCAGGCGATGGCTCGCCCAATCATCGGCGGTTTCCAAGGCCAGCGGCGCCCGGACCTGGCCATCGATGAGAGCTTGGCAGTGGGTCCCCACCACCAGATGGCTACCCAGGGCCGCGACTCCGGCCCGGACCTCCACCGATCCCAGGGTGGTGTTGTCCATGGGGTCCCTGACCACCGTGGGCACGGCGAAAAGAGCCGCGCTCTCCCCCGGTTCGGCCAAGCCCAAACGCCAGCGGGACAGACCTCCCAATAGGCCTTGAAGCAGCCACCCCCCTGTCCGGTGGCCGATCAGGCGGGCGCCCTCCATCCAGGGAAAGGCCACGCCCTGCGCATCGGGCAAGGGAAAGGGCCGGGTTGTCGGCTGGCGGAACAGGGCCATGCCCGCTTCCGTCACCCGCAGTCCCGTGACCTCTCCCGGACCGGAGACCACCACATCCGCCAACCCCTCGATGGTTTTCCGATAGCGTCCCTCCCGGTCGATCACAAGGGCCATGGAGCGCGCCGCGCCACTGGCTCCGGAATCGTGCAGGAACACCAATAGTGCCGGTTCCCCCCCCCAGGACAGGTCCCGGATGGTGGCGATGGGACCTAAATAGACCGCATCAGCCATGGGGAGCCTCCAGGTCGTTCGGCTCACCCACGGGGAGCCTCCAAGTCAATGGTCGGCGGCAGGCCAAAGCGCCCGGCCGCGGCAATGGTCAGTCCGTGGACCCGTTGGTCCGAGGCCGCCAGGGAGCGCAGGGACAGGCAAACATCCGTCGGCACGGACGCGAGCAGCCGCCGGGGCGACAGGCCGCCGTTTCGATGGGCCCAGATGGCCGCGTCCTGCTCGTCCCAAAGGTTGCGGAGACAAAGACCCGCCAGCAGGTCCTCCGCTCCCCAGGTGGCCGCGGCCGCCAAGGGATCGGTTGGAAGCTGGTCGTCGTAGCCCCCAAGGGAGAGGGTCAGGTGATCCCCCAATTCCGTCCGCCAAACCTCTCCGGTCCGGGCGGCGTAGTCGTCGGTATAGGCGTCGGTCAGGGTCTCGAGGCCCGGGTCGGGCGCGGCCATGGTGCCGCCACCGCCAATGGAGCAGGCGATCTCTAAAGCAACCTCCCGCCCGGTTTCGTCCCAGGAGAGGACGACGGAGACCACCTTGCCGGTCGCTTGCCCCCCTGGCAGGGTCGCGGCCTTTAGGGTAACCGTGGTGTCCAGGTCGACGGATAGCGCCTCGGCGCTCCAACCCGGCAGGCGGGCGGAGACCCGGATACAGCGTTGAGCGAAAGCCAGACGGACCGCCAGAACCCGGGCCATATGGGCGAGCGTCAGTCGACCCCGGGAGGTGTGCAGAAAACTCCCCAACAGGGTATCGCCGATGGCCGCGCCGTCCACGGCCCCGCCGGTCACCCCCACCGCCGCGGTTTCGGAGATCTCGCTGGCCCCCGTGTTCCGGGCGATGGAGAGAATACTGTCGCAGTCCGGTCCCGTGGTGGTCGCGTCTTCCTCGGCGGGATCGGAGCCCAGGCCCACGTCCCGCAAATGGAACGAGAGGCTTTCCCCCTCCTCCGGCCCGGGGAAGTCAATGGCCAGATGGCTGTCCAAGCGCAAGACGGCGATCTGCTTCCGGCGTTGGCTCAGGGACCAAGCCAGGGTCAAGATCGGCCAATAGGCGCGCTTGGCGAAGGCCATCCACCCGGCGAAGCGCCCCATGGGGAACAGGCTGGATCGGGCCTCGGTGGGGCCGAAATCGAAATCCCCCTGGGTGCCCAGGCCCCGGCCCGCGGCGATGGTGACCACCCGGTCATCCTCGGTGAAACGGGCGAAGGGGTTGGCGGCGATGGCCTCCTCCAGGGCCGGGGGCTCCTGGGTGACGAGCACCCCTTCCAGCACCCGATATCCGCTGTCTCCGCCGATCCGGTCCCCGGCCTGGGGCCAGCCATCGGCGAAGTCCTCGGGCGGGGAGAGGGTGACGAGCGCTCCCCTGGCCTCCCTGGCGATGAGGGTCCCGATATCGGCCACGCCACCGCCCCTCTGGGTCCAACGGACATCCAGGGTTCCCTCCACCCAGGCGGGGGGACGGCTTTGGGGACGGGTCAGATCAATGGACCCCTCGGCCAGGGTTTCGGGGCCGAAACTCTGGGATTTTCGCCCGGTAAGGCCATCCGACACACCGACAGCGCCGGTCAGCCGATCGACGGTCAGGCGGGCGAACCAGCCCTCCAGAATCTCCGAGGGGTCCTCCTCCTCTCCCTCGACGATGAACAGGGGATCGTAGGCGGGTGCGATCTTGTAGGGGGTCAGAGCCGCTTCGGTCTTGGCGTTCATGTCGCCGTGGCGGCTATCGAAAAGAAGAGTCAGAAAGGCCCCGGCCATGCCGTCGGGCACTTCGGCCAGGACCCCATGAAACAAGGGAATCACGGACCCATTCAGGGTCGTGGACAAGTGAACAAAGCGCTCGCCATTCGGCCCCTGGAGGGCATGCCCCGCATTGGCGATGGTCACGCGCGCCCGGGGCGCGCCCCCCTCCTCGGCCTCGATCCGCAGGGCACGGAGGGCCTCGTCGGCACGGGCGTGGGTGGTGGCGTCGAAGGCCTCGCCCTCGGCCACCCAGGCGAAATGGAGGGCATCGGTCATGGGAGTGGGTCCAGGAGTTGGAAAAGAAAAGTCCCGCTCCAGAAAACTGGAGCGGGACCATTGGAACCGGACGAAACATCTGTCAGCGACCACGCATTACGGCATCGTCGGGGTTGCGGCGACATAGGGATGCGCGTGGCCTCCCGTCTCGGAACCGGCCCTTGTCATGGTGAACTTCAATAAACAGAGATGTCGGTCACGATGGATGGCTCGGACAGACCCGCCCGAGCTTCGAAGGCGGCACCATTGCCAATTTTTCCAACATGCCCTTCATGTCCTTTTTCCTGCCTTGACCTACAAGGCAATCCTCGCGCCACGAAAATTAATGAAGGGAAGAGACTGCCCCTCACTACCAGCCTCCGACCAGAAGCCAATCGCGACCCGAGTGCCCTCGTCCAGCGGCCAGATAGCACTGAGCGCAGACATAGCCTGATATGTCCCGTAATTCGTAGCGCTACGAGACCCGTACATATTCGCGTTTCCATCAACCATAAGCGCTGCGTATGCATTGCTGATTGCTTTGTTATGTGGAAAGTGAATGTAACCGGAGAAAACCCAGAGTCCCGCCCCACCTTCCGGAACGATAAATTCCCCATTAACAACATACGGGTTATCACAGACCAAACCTGTCGCTTTAAGATAGACATTCCCGCCACCCATTGAGCTCTCCCCTTTCATATGGAACCATGTGGCATCTGTATGGGTTCTTGCCATTGCAAGCGCTGGACTGGAGACGGACCAAGCCTCGAGACCTGCCGGGGTCACGGCACGCTCGGCGTCGGTGCCTGCGAGCACTTCGGCCTCCGTCGCCAGTTCAATCAAGCCACGCTCGGTTTCCGTCGCAGGATTGGCATCGGACCAAGCCTCAACACCCGCAGGGGTAACGGCACGATCGGTGTCGGTACCGGTGATCACCTCGGCGTCCGTCGCCAGTTCGATCAAACCGCGCTCGGTTTCCGTCGCCGGGTTGGCATCGGACCAAGCCTCAAGGCCCGCCGGTGTCACCGCACGCTCAGCGTCGGTTCCAGCGATCACCTCGGCATTGGCCGCCAGTTCGATCAGGCCACGGTCGGCTTCCGTCGCCGGGTTGGCAACGGCCCAAGCCTCAACACCCGCAGGGGTAACGGCACGATCGGTGTCGGTACCGGTGATCACCTCGGCGTCCGTCGCCAGTTCGATCAAACCACGATCGGTTTCAGTCGCCGGATTGGCAACGGACCAAGCCTCAAGGCCCGCCGGAGTTACGGCGCGTTCTGCGTCGGTTCCGGTAATCACTTCGGCGTCCGTCGCCAGTTCGATCAAACCGCGCTCGGTTTCCGTCGCCTGGTTGGCATCGGACCAAGCCTCAAGGCCCGCCGGGGTTACCGCACGCTCGGCGTCGATGCCCGCGAGCACCTCGGCGTCGGTGGCCAGTTCGATGATGCCCAGGACTTCGGTGGTCGCCTGGGGCGGGGTCACGGCATCCTTCAGGGCGCCGAAGGTGTAGGACACATCCTTGTTGGCGCTGACATCGCGGACCAAGAGAAGGTCCGAGGTCTCGACGCTCGCGACCTGGGCCACCAGACCGGTGTAGTGGCCAAGGGTATAGGGCGTGACCGCCAGGGCTTCGAGGGTATCGGGGTTGGCGACCACCTCGGCATCGGTGGCCAGTTCCATCACGCCCGCCCCACTGGTGGAGGCCAGCGGATGAGTATGATTGCCACTGAAGGGCATGGGGAGAACCGAGTTACTGCCGCATTCCGTGGTCATAGGGCACTCCTTGCAAGGGGACATGGGGTTCGGAGGAGGCTCACACCTCTTCCAGGACCAGCCGCCAGGGATGGCGGCCGTCCCATTCCAGAAGGCCCAGGGACCAGTCCCGGACCATCAGGGTCAGTACCGGACGCACCACCACCGTCACCGGCCCATCGTGGGCGGCGGTGGTGATGGTTCGTCCGGAAATGTCGGTAACCGGGTGGTCCGCGCCGGTTTCGTCATGGCAGCGGACCCAGTCGGGGGCGAAGTCGCGCTCCGCCGTCCACCCCGTCACACCCGGCGCCAACACGGCGCCCAGGCGGCTCGCGCAGGTCGCTGTCACGGTCTGGCCCGGCCACAATCCGGCGAAGGCCGGGGGCCGCACGTCCGAGGCGGAAACCGTCAGGGCGTATTTCGTTCCCGGGAGGGGCGCGAAGCGAGCGGTTCCCCCCTGGTCCCGCCAGAACTCTCCCCGCCGCAGGGGGGTGAGCGTGTGGCTGGCCCCCCGGGCACTCCATTTGCCCAGGATCGCCGCGCCTTCCAGGGTCAGGAGGGTATCGGGCGCGCTCATCGGACCCCCGTTTGGGGCCGGGTGAGCAGGAACCGCGTCGCGTCAAGCTGACGGAGCAGTTCCTCCGTCCCGGTCCCGCTCACCGGCTCCGCGGAGGGACGGGAAGCGGTTGGGGGATTGGCCATGGGAATGGCCATCGGCGGGGTGGTCGTGTCCTCGGCCATGGTTATCTCCCGCGCAGGACGTGATACGGCAGGGTCAGGGGCAGGACCCAGAAGGCCCCCTCCGCATGGGCCGGTTCGGCTTGGGCCGCTCCGGTCACCAGGGCCGCGCCGTCATCGCTCAGGCGCCGAACGGACAGGCCATCCCCCAGGGTCCTGGCCAGGGTTTCCGCCCCATTTGACCCCTCCCCCAGGGGATGGTGGAGGGTCAGACGGGCGAGCCCCCCCTCCCCCGCCCAGCGGGTTCCGCCCTCGGCCCGGTCAGGGTCCAAAACGAGGGTCAGCCAAGCGGTTCCAGCGGAGGGCCGGGCCGTGGCGTTCTCGTTCACCAGGGGCAGGCCGGTCAGGGCCACGACCTGGGCAACGATCAGGCTTCGGGCCGCGCCACTCATGACGGGACCTCGCCCACGGGCCGCAGTACCAGCCGGTGGAGCATGCCCATGCCCATGGAACGGTCCGAGGCATCAACGATCCGATAAATCCAACCGGCCACTTCCAAGCGGTCGTTGGCCCGGGGGGCGGCGGCCTGATCTCCCGCGGCCAAGGCCAGACGGTCGCCGGGTTGGCGAATGGGGGAGTCCGAGGCGGAAAGGGCGCTGGCCAACAGGGCCACGCGCAGCGGCACATGGCTTTCCAAGGCGGTCACATGGTCGAAGGCCGGATCGGGCACTCGGACCAGGGTCGCGTTCAACACGACCTCTCCGGCCGCCGCGAGCGCCTTTTCCACGGCGCCGGACAGGGTTTCCTTGGTGACGGGCATGGGGGTTATCCTCTGGCGAGACGGGGACCGCCCCGCTTGAACAAGGGGGTCAGCAGGCCCTCCACCACCGGCAGGGCCGGGCCGGAGGGGAAGGACAGGTCGTAGACCGTACGGGTGGAAACGGCGTCCAGGGTCACCGCCTCCTCGCTCACCTTTCCCGACCGGTCGCGGTCGGCCATCAGCGGCGCCTTCAGCGCGCGCGCGGCCAGTTCACAGGTGGCCGCCAGGACCTCCCGGGGGACGGAGTCGCCGCCCAAAGGCACGCCGGAGCGATCGACGGCGCCCAGGCGAGGCCAGCAGAGGGCCTGCCCCCGCCCCCTGGTCGGCGCCCCTGAAAAGCGGTCGCCATAGGCCAGTCCCAGGTGGGCGGACGCCTCCCGCAGGGCCCCTTCCCGCCCGCTCTCGGCCGCGGCGAGCCAGGGGTCGGACAGGTTGGCATGGGGTCGGGCGGACCAATAGGCATCCGCGGCCTCCAGGGAGAGGAAGCTGTCGGCCTCGGCCAGCCCGAGGCCCTCCTCGACGGTCAGGGTCATGGTGTCAACGCTCCAACGCGCAGGGTTCGAAGGGGGGGATGAGGGTCAGCCGCAGGGGCAAACCGAGCCAGTCCCCGGGGCTGAGCGGCAGGTTCCCCCCGCGCGGGCCGAGGATCGCCCCGGACCGCCAAGTCAGGGCCGGACCGTCCAGGGCGCGGACGGTGACCTGGGCGAAGCCGCCCAAGGCCGTCCGGGCGAAGGGCGTCAGGGTGAGGCCTGTCCCGTCGTCGGTCTCCACGGTGCCCAGCAGGGCCGCGCGCAGGGTCTCGGCATTCCACTCCCGGGCCTCGAACAGAAGGTCCAGGCGGTCGGTGACCGGGTCTTCGCGGACCGGGGCGAGACCGCCGTTGGCCTGGTCCTCCCACCGGGTCAGGATGGAACGGGTCCGGTCCAACACGGCGCCGGACAGAAGGCCCAGGTCCCGGTAATCGACGCCGTCCCCGGAAAACCAGACGACGGTCTCGCCACCGGAAAACAGGTGCGCAGGCAGGATGGCCCGAGGTGTCAGGGTCATGGTCGATGTCGCTTTTTACGATTGGGTTGGAAACAAATAGGGGCTCCCGCCCCGCTCCGCCAAAGGCGGACATTCAACAAGCAGGGGGCTCCCGCCCCCGACCCCGGTTGGGAGGCGATGCCTCCCAAACCCTCCCTTTTTTTGTCCAATGTGAAAGGTCGAGCTCTTTCGTTCTCACCCTTTTTCGTCATGCCCGCGCAAGCGGGCATCCAGCGTGGGACCAGGTGACGGAAGCGGTCGACGCGCCAGGCACGCCTTTCACCAATGACACCGAAATCCACCCTAGATTCCCGCCTGCGCGGGAATGACGAGGAGGAGAGCGGGAATAACGAAATAGCTGGAGGGTTCGGGAGGCCGTGCCTCCCGATTGGGGGATCGGGGGCGTATGCCCCC
>JAIOYK010000041.1 GCA_021741145.1 Rhodospirillum sp.
ATTATCCGCCTTAAATCGGAATCGATTTAAGGCGGATAATTTGATCTAGCCCACGCGTCTTGCTATGACGGACCGATGATCGACCGGCAGAGCGTCAGGTCCACGCCCTCGTCAAGGTGGACGACGACTCGGTCTGCCTGGGCGAAGGATTCCCCGCCCGTGTAGGTGGACACCGTGACAATGCAGTGCATGCCCGCGGCCTTGGCCGCGGTCAATCCGATGGCGCTGTCCTCGACCACCATGCAGCGCGCCGGAGCAAGGTTCAGGGTCTCCGCGGCCAGGGTGTAGATGGCCGGATCGGGCTTCTTGCGGGGCACGATATCCCCGGCGAAGACGCGGATCCGCTCCGCCCGTTCAGACCCCAGCAACACCCGAACCACCGCCTCCACCGCGCGCTCGTTCGATGTCGAACAGACCGCCACCGGCAGTCCCGCCTCCTGGGCCGCGTCGACCATCCGCGCGACCCCCGGACGCAGGGGCAGAGCGCCGGACTCAATCAGCTCCATGAAGATGTCGGTCTTGCGCCGGTGGAGGGTCTGGATCAGCGTGTCCCGGTCCGCTTCCGCCACCGGCCAACCGGTCTCGTCGAAGTGGCGCCGCATGCGTTCCTTGCCTCCACCCGTGGTCAGCAACGCGCCGTAGCGCTCGACGGACCAGTGGGTCTCCAGCCCTGTCTCGACAAAAGACCGGTTGAAGGCCACGCGGTGCCCGTCGCGTTCGGTGTCGACCAGCACGCCATCGCAATCGAAAATCAAGGCTTGCATTGGGTAAGTGCCCCATGGAGAAAAGAAGGTGGCCGTGAGTCCGTGCCCGCGGCGGCATCCGCCGCCTTTCAACCCGCGGCGGCGTCCGCCGCCTTTCCGGCCGAGCCGAAGGTTTTGATCATGGCCATGACGTCGGCTTTCATGGCGTCGTGCTGGGCGGCGATAAAGGGCAGCGGTTCGCCCAGGTCCGGCTTGTCCCGGGCCAGGTCGACGAAACCTTTGATAAACAGCATCTTGTGCATGGTGGAAATGTTGACCTTGGCGCAGCCAAGTCCGATGCAGCGCTTGAACTGTTGCTCCGTCAACCCGGTTCCCCCATGCAGGGCGATGGGCATGCCCGTGGTCTTGGCGACCCGTTCCAGTAAAGTATAGTCAATCACCGGCTCACCCCTATACATGCCGTGAGCCGTGCCGATGGCGGGCGCGAAGACGGCCAGATTGGGCATGGCCTCGCAGAAGGAGACACATTCGTCGAAATCGGCCAGCCGGGCGGCGTCTCCGGCGACCACCTTGTCGTCCTCCACGCCCCCAATGGCACCGATTTCCGCCTCCAGGCCGACCCCGGCCGCCTGGGTCAGGGCATAAATTTCCGATGAGGTGGCCAGGTTCTCCTCGAAGGGTTTACTCGATCCATCATACATGACCGAGGTCCAGCCCGCGTCGATGCAATCGCGGATCACCGCGACGTCCGTGCAGTGGTCCAGGTGCAGGGCCACGGGGACCGGCGCGTCCTCGGCCAGGGCGCGCACCCAGGAGGCAATGGGCCGATAGCCCCAATGCCGCACCGTCTTGACGGAAACCTGGACGATCAGCGGTGCGTCCAGGTCGACGGCGGCCGCCACCATGGAGCGGACACTGTTGTAGTCGATCATGTTGTAGGCGGCGATTGCGTAGCCGCTCCGCCGCGCGGAGCGCAACATCGGCGCCATGGGTGCCAAGGGCATGGGAAGAGTCTCCTTTCCCCGATCCAGCGAAAAAATGGCCGCGGCGCCGGTGGGGAGACGCCGCGGCCTGGGTGCGTATTAGAGGGTGGTCTCGCCGACCTTTCCCGGGTGGAACAGGCGGGTCTTGCCGGAGGCCTTGGCCTCGTCGTCGTAGACCGTGCCCTTGGGTGCGGAGACGATCTCCAACTGCATGCCCCAGGGCGCCATGAAGTAGCACCAGGTCAATCCCAGGTTCGGCCCCTCGGTATAGGACGTGGGCTCGCCCAGCACCTTGACGCCGCTCTCCTTGAGGAAAGCGATGGCGGCGTCCATGTCGTCGACGTAGAAGGCCAGGTGGTGACCGCCGATGTCGCTGTTCCTCGGGGGATTGGGAGTCTGGTCGGGGGCCTCGTACTGGAAGATCTCCAGATTGGTGCCGTTCCCGCACCGCACATAGCGGAACTCCTTAATCACGCATCGCGGATCGACGTTAAGGTGCTCCACCATCCAGTTCCCTTCCCCCTGGAAGTCGGTCGCGGCGGTATAAAGAACCTCGGCGCCGAGGATATTCGCGAAGAAATCGCAGGCCTCGTCGATGTCGGGAACGGTGAAGCCGATGTGCTCCATTCCACGCATTCCGGGCATTGGCATGGTACTCTCCTCTATCCTGTTTTCTTGGTTACTGGAATTTCTGGGCGAAATCGTTGAGGGCGGCGTACTGCCCGGTGTCGGCGGCGGCCTTGTAGAACCCCTGGTAGATTTGATGCTGTTCCTCGTAGAGGGGCATGAGATTGCTGTTGGGCTCGAACGCGCCTTCCAGGCGCACCATGGACCCGACCGCCTCCTCGATGCTGTCGAAGGCTCCGGATCCGCAGGCTCCCAGGATGGCCGCGCCCAGCACCGTGCACTCGCGCTCGCGGGTGACCTTCACGGGCTGGCCGATAATGTCGGTCATGATCTGGACGAAGCCGTCGGACTTGGTGCCGCCGCCGGTCAGGCGGAAGTCGGTGATGCCGCCATCCACGTCCGACTGAAAGGCATCGAAGACCATGCGCATCTCGTTGGCGCATCCCTCCAGCATGGCCCGGATCAGGTCCCGGCGCTCGTGGTAGAGGCCCAGCCCCAGGAAGCCGCCGCGGGCGACCGCGTCGTAGTGGGGCGTGACCTGGCTGGCCATGAAGGAATGGAAGAGCACACCGTTGGCGCCCGGCTTGGAGTTCTGGGCCGCGTCCACCATGGTTGAATAGACGCTGCACCCCTTGCGGGCGCTTTCCATCAGTTCGTCGGCGCCAAGGATGTCGCGCCACCACCGCAGGCAAGCCCCCAGGCTGAAGGCGCCCCCCTCGATATCCCAAGCCCCGGGCACGCCGTGACCGCCCCACCAGAGCTTATCGCCCTTGATGCGGTCCAGACTATCCAGGTGCGCGACCATGATGCCCGAGGTCCCGACGGTGAATTCGGCCATGCCCTGCTTGATGACCCCCGCCCCGATGGCCGCGCACTGCTGGTCACCGGCGCCGCGGCAGAGGATGACGCCCTCCGGCAGGCCGGTTTCCTCCGCCGCCGTCCTCGACAGGCGCCCCGCCCGACCCGAGGGGATGCCCACCGGCGGCAGCCGGTCCCGGTCGATCCCGCAAAGCGTCAGGATCCGGTCACTCCAATCCAGCTTGGCGATATCCATCATGCCGTTGAGCGTCAGCGACGCGGGGTCGGTTACCCACTCCTCCGCGCCCATGCGGCGGAGGAAGTATTCCTGGCCGTTGACGAACCACCGGGTCTTCGCGAATAAATCCGGGTTCTTCTTGCGCAACCACATAATCTTCGCCGCCGACCACAGCGGGCTCACCTGCATGCCCGTGTGCGTCTGGTGTTCCCCAAGTTCCGGGAATTCGGCACGGATTTCCTCCTCCAGACCGACGGCCCGACCGCAGTTCCAGACCAGGGAATTCCCCAGAGGTTCCTTGTTTTCGTCGAGCATGGCGAAGGTTCCCCGCTGGCTGGACAGGCCGACGGAGTGGTAGGCCTCGGCTGGCAGATCGGCCTGGGCCACGGCCTTGCGAGAGGCCTCGCAGATGCCCTTCCAGACCTCCTCCATATCCTGTTCGATCCAACCGGAGCGGGGCGAGACACAGGGGTATTCCTTATATCCCTGACCCAGCGACCGCCCCATCTCGTCGAAGATCATCACGGTGCAGCCCGTGGTGCCCGCGTCAATTCCGACGAAAACGCGATGTGCCCTACTTGGCATTATTTCTTTCCTCCCTTTACGCGCGCTATTTTTTTAATTGCGCGTTTTTTCCAACCACTGCGAGAACAACTCCAGGAACACCTTCCTTGTGTCCGCTTCTTCCTTGGACAGACCGGCCAGAAGCTCCTCCTTCCTGGTCAGGACATCCTCATCCCGAGAGCACACGGTAACAGCGGCGATAGCCTGTTTGGTCGGACCCTCGCCCCGCCAATCCGCGTTCACGGGAAACCCGTCGTCGGCCACCGCGTCATGCCAGGTGGCATCCAAGATGTGCTCTCCCCACGGACCGATACAACTGACACGGCAATGAAAATCCCGCACTCCGCCCGCCTGGATCCGCGACTTCACCGCCTCGGGCATGGAGTCAACGACAGGCATGCCCGAACCGAAGCGGCCCTCGACAATCTCCACCTCGGCGGCGATGCCCGACAGGCGCAGAAGATCGCGAAGGAGAATATGCTTGGCCGTGCAAGCCCCCTTTCCCATCCGCAGAGCCGTCAGGGGGGTGCGGTCGCAGCCGGAGTGGTAAGGCATGCGCCGGACGGCGTGGAAAGCCGCCACGACCTCTCCCTCCGCCCGGTTTCGGACGTGGCGCGCGTGGAAGGTCCGGAGTTCCCGGTGGTAGGCGTCATCGCCCCCCATCTGGCCCACCGTGCCGGACATGGCGCTAGAAGTAGGCATGGCCGTCCATGGCGTCGAAGATGTGCCACTTCTCCCGGTTGACGGTGATGTGGCAGCGATCACCGGGCTGGCCATCGAATTCCGGGACAGTCTTCACCCGGATCCGGGACCCGTCCAACAGCACTTCCACGAGCATGTCGCCACCGAGCAGTTCGTTGACGAAGACTTCGCCGGTAATCGAGGGTTGGTGGGGCTTGGTCAGACTGATTTCCAGCGCGTCGGGCCGCACGCCCATCCGAGCCGTTCCCGCCGAGGCCGCGCCATTCAGTTTGCCCACCTGATCGGGTAACAGGGGAATTTCAAAGTTCTCGTGGCGCAGGAAGACCTCCTGATTATGGCCGACCAGATCACAGGTTACGAAGTTCATGGCCGGTTCTCCCACGAAACCCGCCACCCAGGCATTGACCGGTTTGTTGAAGATCTCGCTGGGCGTGCCCCATTGCTGCAACTCGCCGTCATGCATGACGGCGATGTAATCGGCCATGGACAGGGCCTCCAACTGATCGTGGGTCACGTAAATCATGGTGGTGCCCAGGGTCCTTTGGAGGTGCTTGATCTCGCCACGCATATGGGCGCGCAGCTTGGCGTCCAGGTGGGCGATGGGCTCGTCGAATAGGAACAGACGGGGTTCGCGGACGATGGCCCGGCCGATGGCCACGCGTTGCTTTTGTCCGCCGGAGAGTTCATGCGGGCGGCGATCAAGGAGGTGGTCGATCTCCAGCAGCTTGGCGGCGGCGTCGACCCGGGCCTTGATCATGTCATCGTCCACGGACCGCAGCCGCAAGGGATTGGCGATGTTTTCCAGGACCGTCTTGTGGGGGTAGAGGGCATAATTCTCGAAGACCATCGCCACGTCCCGATCCTTGGGGGGGAGGTCGTTGATGCGCTCGCCATCGAACAGAATATCCCCGGCGCTGATATGCTCCAACCCCGCCAACATGCGCATCGTCGAGGACTTGCCGCATCCCGAGGGGCCGAGAATGCTGACGAAACTGCCATCCGGGCACTCGATGTTCAGATCCTTCACCGCCGGCGTCTTGCCGTAGTACTTCCACACGTTCTTGAATGTGACCGAGGCCATGTAATCCTCCGCTGTTCCATTTTTTTTGGCTGGCGCCCCGACGCGCGGGCCGGGGGTGGTGCTCTTCGGGCTATTCCTTGACGGCACCCATTGTGAGGCCGGTCACCAAGTATTTCCTGATAACCAGACCCAGCAGGATCATGGGCATGGTGGTGACCACTCCGGCGGCCATGATCGCGCCCCACTGGATATTCTGAGGCTGGACCAATTCGCGCGTGGCCACGGGAAGGGTCTTGGCGCCGCCGGACCCGATGATCGCGGCGAACAGAAAATCGTTCCAGGCGAAGAGGATGCACAACACCACGAAGGCACCGATACCCGGGGCGACCAGGGGCAGGATCGAGACGAAGGCCTGGATCCGGGTGGAACCGTCGACCATCTGCGCTTCCTCGATGGCGTAAGGAACGTTGTCAAAGAAGCCTTTCAGGATCCAGATGGCGAATGGCAAGTTGAAGGTTGTGTAGGCCAGGATGAGTCCGGGCAACGTGCCGACCAGATCCAGGGCCCGGAAAATCGAGTAGAGGGGCACCATCACCGCCACCACGGGCGCCATGCGGGTCGAGATAATCCAGAAGAACAGGTCGGCCTTCCCGGCGAACTCCACCCGCGACAGGCTGTAGGCCGCCAGTGATCCGAAAATCACCGAGATCACGGCCGAGCCGCCCGCCGCCATCAGGCTGTTGGCGATATAGGTGCTGAAGTTGTTGTCGACGAACAGGCTGACGTAGTGCTTAAAGGTCGGGGTAAAGTCGAAGAACAGGGTGATGCCACTCCAGTCTCCGACCTCGGGCAGGTTGAAGGCCGCCAGCAGGTCCTTGAAGGAGGATACGAACATCACGAAGAAGGGAACCAGCGTCCAAAGCAGGTAGAGGACAAGGAAGATTCCGGCCCCGAAGCGCAGGATGCGCATCCGCGGCGAGTCATAGTGGACGACGTCGAGGGATGCCATGGCTCAGCTCCTGCTCCCCTTGGGTTTATCGAAGACGCTCACCAGGATCTTGCCCAGGACAATGGTCACCAGCAGCAAGGTCAGGGCGATCGCCGCCCCACGGCCAAGCTTGAAGAACTTGAAGGCCACCTCGAACAGGTAGACGGGCAGAATTTTGGTGGCGCTGGCGGGACCACCGCCGGTGAGGACCAGAATGTGATCGATGAACCGGAAGTTATCCATGAATCGCAGCAGAACACCGATCACCAGCACCGGATAGAGGTTGGGCAAGGTGATGGCGAAGAAGTTGCGCAGGGGCGAGGCGCCATCAACCATATTCGCCTCCAGTTGGTCGCGCGGGACCCGCTTCAATCCGGCCAGGGCGATCAGGGTGATCAGAGGCGTCCATTGCCACACATCGACCATGACGATCGCCGCCATGGCCGTGTCGGCCTTCGCCAGGATCGAGGCGCTGCCCAGAATTCCCAGGCTTTCCATAATCCAGTGGTACCAGCCGAAGGTGCCGTTGTAGAGGAACAACCACAACAGTCCGGCCACCGCCGGAGCCATCATCATCGGCATCAACAACGCCGTGACCAGGACCTTTTCGTATCGGGAATTGTTGACGATCACCGCGAGGATCACGCCGATGGTCAACTGCAGGAACAGACAGGCGGCGCTATACTTCAACAGCAAGCTCCAGCCATTGAGGAAGCGGCGGTCGGTCAACAGGTTGGCGTAGTTTTCCAGACCCACCCAGTTGCCCCCCATGATGTCCACGTCCTGCATTGATAGGAAAATCAACCAGAAAAAGGGGTAGAGCGAAATGAAGGCCAGAATGCCGATCGCTGGCGCCAACAAGTACAGATAGTAACGCCGCGGGAGCGGCGGGTTGAACTTTCTTGGTTTGATGTCATCTCCGCCGAGAGGTCTGGCTTCCACCTCCACGGAATGTTCGCGGGCGCGGAACAATTTTGACGTAGCGTCCTGCGCGCCCACGGATACCTGACTAATCTTGGTCATCGTGCTCAATCCCCTAACCGTCCGGAGGGACCACCCACCGGCGGCCTTTCACTGCCAACAAGAACGATTTCCGGTGGCCGAAAGACCGGCCACCGGATGCCGCGGCGGGGGTAGTTCCCGTTGAGATCGTTCAATTGCTGGCGCAAAATGTCGGCCGTTTCCTGGGGCGTCATCTCGCCCGACAGCATGGCCTGGGTCTCGGAGGCGATGATCGAGTGATACTCGTTGGCCTCGGGGATCTTGGGGCCAAGCACGAAATGCGGGTCCTTGATGCCGTAGTCGTAAACCGCGTCGAAGGTCAGGGCATTGGGCATGCTGGTCGGACGCTCGCGAGCCGCGGCCACCTCGGGAATGTCGAGCACCGAGCGCCGTGTTGGGGTGCCACCCAGGCCAGCCAAAATCTCGTATTGATTCTGTTTGCTGGTGGACCAAATCGCGAACAAATAGGCGGCCCGCTGCATGTCCTCGGACGCATTGGCGTTGATGCCGATTCCACCGATGCCGCAGTTGGTGCCGTTGACGGCTTGACCGCCATTGATGATCCAACTCGGCTCGCCCTTTGGACAAGGCGCGTAGGCGGTGCGCCCGCCCGCGGCGCGCGAGGTCTTCTCGTCTTCCACCGAAGCGGCGAACTCATGGAACTGGACCTGCATGGCCAAGTTTCCGGCCTGATAGACAGTGTTCAGTTCCAGGGTGCCGTTGGCCAGGTTGTCCGGGTGGGAGGCGTCGCCCAGTTCCTTGAACTTCTCCAACATGAGCACGGACTGCTCATCGCCCCAGTTGGTCGGCCCCGGTGTCTTACTGCCGAGTTTGTCGTCGATGGGGAAATCAATCCACTGGCCATGGGAGAACATGAGGCGCTGAATATCAAGCTGCGTGGTCCAGGCGAAAGAGCCTTGGTGCTGGGCGTAACCATAGGGCACATCCATCCCGGATTCCTTGGCCGCCTTGAAAAACTTGGCGATATCGAGGACATGCTTCCATGTTGTTTCATTATTGAATTCAAGACGATAGCCGTATTCCGCCTCGAAGTCCTTGGAGTGCTTTTCGAACAGGTCCTGCCGGTAGAAGGTCGCGGCGACCGCCGAATCATAGGGCAAGGCGATGACTTTGCTCTCGTCGTAAAAGCGGCCGCAGGCGGTTAGGAAGTTCTCGAACCAAGCACCGTCGCCATACCCCTCCGGATCCTGGGGCAAGGTTTCGTCGCCAAACATTCGGGATTGATCGACGAAAAAATCGGCGAAGGGCGCCCCGATCGGTTTATCCTGCACGTAGTTCAGAACGTAGTCCGCCTTTCCGCTGCGCAGGTCGATACCGGTCTTTTGCTGCACAACCGGCAAATCGTCGGTGAGGATCTCCACCTCTATACCAGTGAGGTCATAGAAGGCCTTGATGTTCTCGCGTATGGCGAAGGACGGTGGCGTGTTTTCCGACAGGAAAACCAACTTGGATCCGGCGTACTGCTTCCACTTGGCCTCCTCCGAGGACGCCGCCTGAACGGGGCTGTGCATCAACACGGAATTGAAACCAACCGCCAGGGACCCCGTCCCGAGCAGGGTGGCGCCATAACCTCCAAGCTCCAGGAATTTCCTGCGACTGACTCTCGAATAAAGGGCATTCTTCGGCTTATGAAACATTCATTCCTCCCTTGATTTCCAGCCGGCCGGCCAGTGTGGCCGATCGAAAGGCGGCGCATCCAAGGTCGGTCAAGCCCAACTCTTTGGCTGGGTTTTCTCGCGTGAACGACTATGGCGCCGGGAGGGAGAGTACGCACACCCCTCAATTTTGTAAATTATTTTTTCCACGATCTGCCCTGGCCACATCGACTTTCTTGGCGCCGCAGGCCCGAAATACCGAGGGCCCTCTGGAGTTTCTTGTTTATTTTCCGAGGTTCCAACCTCCACCTCAGCGTTATGGGACGATTTTGTTTTGAAAATTTTTTTCCTACTTCCTTTGCCGCATCGACGGACTCCTCATCCGACGGTGCGCCTCCCTCTCGCATGGGAGAGTGATTTTCCCCTTTTTCTTGCAAGCCCACCCTTCCCGAAAGGTTAATCCCGGAAAAGCCACGAACTCTGGTCTATTGAATTCATACAAGGGGCATGGGTTGAAACCCATGCCCCTTGTATCGCGGTGCCGCGCCGCCCCAAACGCCCATCAAATTTTTGATTTGCCAAAGTCAAATGGGCTTGGCGCGCCATCGGGCGCGGCGGCCAGTCGGCCACTTCCAACCCGCGATGTGTCAAGCTCATCGCGGGTTGGGATCCGCATCCGTTGATCGCGTCACCGCCTCCCAGCGGTCGATCTCCTCGGACAGATACGTCAACCGGCCCCTGACGGGCCCCTGTTCGCGGCCGATACCGGCGTCCTCCTACCCGCCATGCGGTCGAGGATCCCGGGCATCGCGGCCGACGCCCCGCCCCTCACTGTTCAGGAGACCCGGCGCGCGCACGGTCGAGGGCATCCCGGAAGGCGGTCAGGGCCTCGCTTCCGGCCTGACCTCGCTCGTCCAGGGATGCAGCCCACTCGCCGGCGATCTTGTCGCTGGCCGCCCGCAGAACCTTTTCGTCCTCCTCGCCGAAATCAACGATCGTGATGCCCGCGTCGCGCAGCTCATTGGCGGCGCGGCCCTCCTTCTGGTCGAAGGCGGCGCAGGCGGAAAGGGTCAACTCATCTCCGGCTTCCTTGAGGAGGGTCTGGATGTCCTCTGGCAGGGAGTCCCATTTCCTCTCGCCGATGGAATAGGCGACCACCACGGTGCCGAAGTTTTCGCCCTTGGTGACGGCGGTCGTGGGCGCGGTCAGTTTATAGGAGCCCACGCTGATATGCGCGAGCAGCGCCCCATCGATCATTCCCCGAGTCATGGCCTCGTAGATCTCCGGCGGCGCCATGCGAACGGGAACAATCCCCAGGGCCTCGAGGGTCAGGCTCTGCGCCCCGCCCGAGGCGCGGATCTTCTTGCCGCGCAAGGCCTCGACCCCGGTGACCGCGCCAACGTCTCCCAGGATCATCTGGTAGGGCGGTAGGGCAATCACGAACAGCGGACGGATGCCGTTCGGGGCGTATTCATGCTCGAACAGCCACCCGCCCTCCTTCACCAGGGACCAATAGGTCCGCATCACCTCACAGGACGTGCGCGAGGCGCCGGGCAGCTCGGCGACCGCAGAGAGGGGCATTTTCTCCGAGACATAGCCCGGACCGATGTAGCCGATATCCAGCAACCCCGTCTGGGTCAGGGACAGGAAGTCCTTGGCCTTGCCGACCTGCTCGGCGGGGAAGTAATCGATCGCCAACCGGCCATCGGACTTCTTCTCCACGAGGTCGATCCACGGCTTGGTCGCCGTTTCGGAGATGACGTGTCCAACGGGCAGGGAATCGCCCATGCGCAGTGTAATTTCCGCGGCCCGCGCGGGCGAGGCGACCGCGATAAGCAGCGCGCCCAAGGCAATGGCTTTCATTCCGGAACCTCCTAGATGTTTCACTTTTTTTCTCCTTGATTCGTCTTTCGACGTGAGGGTCATGTTCGACCCATTACCGCATCAGGCTTGGCAGCCAGAGCGTGATTTGCGGCAGAGCCACCAGGATCACAATGGCGATCACATGGGCCAGGACGTGGGGGGCAACGCCACGGAAGACCTCGCCGAGGGGCCGCTCCGCGTAACGAGCGACGATGAAGCAGTTCAGGCCCACGGGCGGCGTCACCATGCCCAGTTCCGCCGTAACGATCATCACAACGCCGAACCAGACCAGATCGAAGTCGAGAGACGCCATCAGCGGCACCACCACGGGCACCGTCAGCACGAGTATGGCGATCTGGTCGAGGAATGCGCCCAGCAGGATATAACCGAAAAGGACCAATGCCAGGATCAGCAGGGGTGGAAACCCCAGCCCACCGACCCAGCCGACCACCGACTGGGTGATCTGGGTCAGGGCGAAGAAATAGCCGAACACCGTGGCCCCCAACAGAATGACCATGATCATGGCGCTGCCGTGGGCCGCCCGACGCAGGGCGGCGAAGACTCCCAGCGCCGTCATGCGTCCGGACAGGGCCAGAAGGAAAAGAGCGCCCAGGGCCCCGATGGCGGCGGCTTCCGTTGGCGTCGCCAGCCCCAGGTAAATGACCCCCGTCACCGCGGCGAACAGAAACAGGATGGGGCCGACCGAGCGCAGCATCCTGACCTTCTCCGCCCAGGAAACCCGACCGGCGGTGGGCGCGTGAGATGGTTTCAGACTGGCCAGGATGAACACCGTCAGCATGATGGTCGCCATCACCAGCAACCCGGGAAGCACTCCGGCGACCAACAGCTGACCGATATCCACGTCGGCGAGCAGGCCGTAGACGATCATCGCCACGCTCGGCGGTATGAGCATCGCCAAGGTGCCGGAGATGGCGACAACTCCCGCGGCCAGACTAGGGTCGTAGCCCTGCCGGATCATCGCCGGAAGACTGGTCGCCGACAAGGTGGCGGCCGACGCGGTCGATGTGCCGCAAATGGCGCCGAACCCGGCGCCCGCCAGGGCGGTGGCCATGCCCAGCCCGCCCCGTGTTTGCCCCACCCAGGCCGCGGTCGCGCGAAACAAATCGTCCACCTTGCCGCTTAGCAGGACAAACTCCGCCATCAACAGAAACAACGGGATGGTGATGAATTCAAAGGTCCCCGCCACGGTGAGGGGGCTGGTCTCCAGCACGCCCATCAAGGCGCCGGGTCCGACGGTCAGGAAAAGGCCCAGCGATCCCGCCGTCAGCATCGCGAAACCGACAGGGGTTCCCAAGGCCAAGAGGACGAGAAGCAGAACCAGAATACCGCAGGCAATCATTCCACCCCTCCCTCGGCCAGCAGGTTCTCCACCCCGGAATCCGGCTCCTGCGCCAGGAATCCCCCGATCGTCGCGATCACCAGACGGACGCTCAGCATGGCGCAGCCCAAGGGCACCAGCATGATCGAGGGCCACATGGGCCAGGGTATGGGTCCGGCGATGGCGTCGCCGCCCATCAGGGCGCCCCACCCCCGCCCGAAGGTCCGCGCGCCGATGACACCGAAGACCACCAGGGCACACAGGTAGCCCAGGGCATCCGCCGCCGCCCGCGCGCGCCGCGGAAAGCCGTCGCGCAGAATGTCAACGCGGACTTGAGCGCCGCCTCGGAAGGAGTCGGAGAGGAGGAGGAAGAAAATTCCCGGCATCAGGTACAGGGACACCACGTCGTAGGTCCAGCCAAACGGACTGTTGAGGCCATAGCGGAGGAAGACATCCGCCGCGACGGTCAGCATCAGCAGGAACAGGAGGACACAGCCGCAGGCGACGAAGGCGCGTTCGATCATCCTGAGGGGGCGAAGCAGCCTTTCCATCATCCGCCCCTCCCTTCCGCGGTGTTTCGGTCCAGGGCGGCGATGACTCGGTCCACGGCCTCCGCATGCTCGGACGTGAGATGGGCCAGCGCCTGCAGCGGCGCGGTGGCATCGAGATTGCCGCGCAGGTCCTGCTGATCGGCCATACGCAGCAGACGCTTGTAAAAGCGCAGGGCGACCCTCGAATGTTGGGCGATCTCCCTGGCCAATTCCAGGGACCGGCTGGCCAGCGCCTCGGGCTCTGTCACTTCGGAAACCAGCCCCCAATCCAGGGCTTCCTCCGCCCCGATCACCTTGGCGGTGAATGCGAGCTCCGCGGCGCGGGCCGATCCGATAATGCGCGGCAGGAACCATGCCCCGCCGATGCCCGAGATGATTCCCAGGCGCACGAAGACCTCGGAAAAGCGCGCGCGACTGGACGCGATCCGGAGGTCACACATGCAGGTGATATCGAGCCCCGCCCCCATGGCCGGTCCGTTGACCGCGGCGATCACCGGGACATCGATGGCCTGGAAGGCCAGGGGGATGCGATGCAGGGCCCGGCGGTACCCCGCCTCCAATTCGATGGGGGTCCCCGCCATGAAGCCCCTCTTCGCCTTCATGTCCTTGATGTTTCCCCCGGCGCAGAAGGCCGGTCCCGCCCCGGTGAGGATCACCACTTTTACCTCGGATCGGGCGTCGGCGGCGACCAGGGCGTCGGCGAGGGCGTCGCATTGGTCCGGCCTGGATAAGGCGTTGCGGTCCTCGGGGCTATTCATGGTCAGGGTGGCGACGCCGCCCTCGATCCTCGTGTCGATAAACCCGCTCATTGATACAGTCCTTGTTCGAGAACACCGTCCCGGAGCAGCGCGTCGACCTCGCCCGCGTCAAACCCCAGTACCTCCAGGGCTTGGCGTGAGTGCTCCCCGACGCGCGGGGACGGAGCCCGCGCGCCATCCGTTCCCGCCAGGAAGGGGGAACCAGGCATGCGCACGGTACCGGCGACGGGGTGGATCGTGGCGACCTCCAGGTTCCGGTCGTGGTAGGGAACGGAGGCGGCCACGTCGGCGAGGGTCGCCACGGGCGCGGCCATGATGCCCAGGCGGTCGAGGCGGTCGGCCCAATCGGTGGAGGACCTCTGGCGGAACAGGGGATCCAGGACCTCGTGGAGATAGGCGCGGTTGGCGACCCGCAGGGCATTGGTCGCCAATCGCGGATCCGATTCCACGTCGGGACGTCCGAGACCCTGGCACAGGTCTCGCCACCGCGGCGGTTGATAGGCGGCGACCATGATCCAGCCATCCCCCGTCGGGAAAGTCTCGTTCGGCGCGGCGTAACTGGCCGCGCTCCCGCTCGGAACGGGCAGGTCACCGTTGGTCAGATAGGCGGAAAGATCAAGTTGCTGCAAGGCGGCCATGCCACTGAACAGATCGATATCCAGGAATGCCCCACCCAGCCCGGCGTCCCGATTGCGCAGGGCGGCCAGGATGGAAATGACCGAGATAAAAGCCCCCGTCATGTCGGCCAGGGGCAAGGGCACCTTACCCGGCCCGCCCCCAGGAGCCGCCACGGCGCTCATGATGCCGCTGGCGGCCTGAATGATCCCATCCACACCCGGTTTGTCCCGCCAGGGACTGGCCTGACCGTAAGCGGAAATGGCGCAATAGATCAGGTCGGGATTGGCCGCCGACAACGCGTCATGGCCGATTCCCAGGCGGTCGGCGACGCCGGGACGGAAATTCTGGAGGACCACGTCAACCCGGGAAGCAGCCTTCGCGACAACATCCCCCGCCCTGGGGTGTTTGAGGTCCAGGACGAGGCCAAGCTTATCCCGGTTGGAGACCAGGGAGACGAAGCTCTCTCCGTTGCGCGACGGCGGCCCCAGATGCCGGGCGAGCTCTCCGCCCGGCGGTTCGACCTTGATGACCGTGGCGCCGAGATCCGCCAACCACAATCCGCATACGGGGGCCGCGATCAATTGTCCGAAATCAAGGACAATGGTCCCCTCGAGTGTCCGAGAAAGCACGAAATTCCTCCTTGGTGGGGTGCGAAAGCCTTTTGGCTCCTCGATCTTGCCAAACACTGTAAAAACCCACCCGACAATGGACAAACGATTAGTTTTCCGTAACTATTGATCTGACATCAACAGTTGGATCACCCATGCGCCCCCTTCCTTCCCTCACCGCCCTGCAAGCCTTCGAGGCGACGGCCAGACGGCTGAGCGTACGCCACGCCGCCGAGGAACTGCATGTGACCCCCGGCGCCGTCAGTCGCCAGGTCAAGCTGCTGGAGCAATATTTCGGGATGGCGTTGGTGCGCCGGGCCGGGCGGGGGATCGCCTTGACGGAGCGGGGCAAGGCCTATTACGAGGCGTTGAGCGGTCCGTTCGCGGGCCTTCGCAAGGCCGGTTCGGTCCTGACCCAAGGAATGGGGCGAACGGTGATTAATCTGCGGTCCCACACGACCTTCGCCACCTATTGGCTGCTCCCTCGGCTGGCGCCCTTCCAGTTGGCCAATCCGGATATTGAAGTCCGCCTGTCGATGGCTTCCGAGTGGTCCGACCTGGGTGAATTGGACGCGGCCATCCGCTTGGGGTCGGGATCCTGGCCGAACCTGATCGCGATACCGCTGATCGGCAACGTCCTGACGCCGGTTTGCGCCCCGGCGGTCGCCGCCCGCCTGGATAATGATCCGGCGCGCCTTCTTGACCAGGACCTCCTGGCGACGCCCCACCGCCCCGATGACTGGAACATTTGGCTCGCGGCGGCGGGCCTGGGGGGGACCGAATTCCGCTTCCTTTCCTTTGAAAGCTCGGCCTTGGCCTATCGAGCGGCGGCCGCGGCCCGCGGCGTCGCGCTCGCCCAATTGGCGCTGGTCGAGGAAGAGCTGAGACTGGGCCACTTGGCGCGACCATTCGACCTGACCGTGAACCGGGGGACCCACACCTACTACCTGGTTTGGGAACCGGAGACGCCAAAGACGGAATGGATCCAACGCTTGGGAATTTGGCTCAAAGCCTGACGGAAGCACCTTTTTTTTGGAATTCGCGTCCGCAAGTCAAATTCCTTCACGGCGATCCGCGGGAAGCCCTTACCGAAGTCGGCGAAAGGGGAAGATCACGAAGAAGACGCGCGAGCCCACCAACAAAGCCAAGATTTTGTCCTAGATACGTCATTATAACCCAATGGCGCACCAGGACCGGAAAGCGCCAACCAACCGCTTTTCTTCCACCACGCCAAGGAAAACACGCACACCGACCACTGGTTGATGGGCCAATTCGCGATCTGCTTCCCCATACGCACCGGGGCATGGCGGCCAGTGTCATCGTGAAGAGCACCACACAGCATCAAGGCCAGTTCCATGCCGCGATGGCTAAGGGCGGGTGGCCCGTCGGCCACAAGGCCGATCCTCCGGGTCAAAATCCGACTGGACGACCCTGTGGCATCCTGAACGGCTGGCGACCGGGGGGCGCCAGAAGTGGGGCCGCACGCGAACCAAGGTCCAGCGCGACCGATGCGGCGGCTGCCGGAAGACCTCCTCAGGCCGGACCGGGTCCGCCATCGGCCGCATCCATCGTCCTGACCTGTTCATGGTCGCGTTGGGGGATATGCTGGGCGCCTCCACGCCGCAATTGGTGCGCAAGCTCGCAAGGCATCTCAAGCTCAACAAATACACCGTCTGGCGCTGGCGTATGCTCGTGTTCTCGATCATTGGGAACAGCGGCGTAGCGGCGAATTTCTCCGGGATCATCGAGGTGGATGAGACCTACCAGCGGGAGTCCCGGAAGGGATCGCGCGAATGGGTTCGCCTCTTCGCCGATCCAAAGAATACCCCGAAGCCACCGCGCCCACGGTGGAAAGATTTCACGACGCAAGGGCTGAAGATGATGCGCGGTCTCTCGAGGTCGCGGCTCCCCATTCTCACCGTCGTGGACCGCGGTGGTTCTCGCCTGTTCCGGCGCCTACCGAACCGCAAGAGCGTGACGGTGGAGCGCGTCCTGAAGCCCCTGGTGCCGCGCGATGCCGTGCTTTGCTCGGATGGAGACAATGGCTACAAAGACCTCGCGGCGGCACGCTGCCTCAAGCACTTCGTGGTCGGCAGCAAGCCGGGCACGCGCGTCGCGGCGGGATGCTATCACATCCAGAACGTGAACTCGCTCCATGCCCGCTACGGCAAATTCATCGAGCCGGTCCGCGGACCAGCCACGAAGCACCTGAACGGCTACATCCGTTGGCTGGAGGTGCGGATAGCCGGGGTGCGACCGGCGGAGATTGTCCGCGCATCGTAAACCAGATGTCGCGCGGAGGTCTGCTTCGAGCCAATACAGACCAGCACGATTTCAGATCTGGGCCGCCACGCTTGACTTGTCGATCACGGACCAGACGGTCCGTATTCTACCTTCTCGAAATTCGTAGAATACATTCTCTTCGAAGCGGACTCGTGTTCCGTTCACTGGCAAGCCGAAGAGTTGGCCTACTGGTGTGCAGTCAAATGCAAGCCTACTGGCGATCATGGGCGGGTCGCAGACAAGAAAGGCAATATTGAACGAAAGATCGGGGATCGCTCGGAAATCCGCGACGAGCATGTCCCGGTAGCCGTCGAGCCCGATGGCCGTCCCGTTATATTCGACGTTGTCCGCGACATGGTGCTGGAGTTTGCCCCAGTCCTGTGCGTTCAAGCACGCAATGTATTCCCGGTAGGCATCTATGATCTCCTCCCGCTTCATCAGATCACCTCGAAATATCTGTTTCGTCCATCTTGAGTAGCAGAGATGGCGCGGCAATCGCATGACCGCTTCGTCCCGCATAGCGGACCAACACGGTTTGCGGATACCCCCCAAAAATTACCGACACGGTTGGGTCCGTCTCAATCGCTCTCAACCGATCCGCCCAGTGGCAACAAAACCACGCTCCGTTCTAAAATAGTACGGACTGGGCGGTCGCCCCCGAGGACCGGATCACGACACCGAGGCCTTGGCTTTCGCCGTGAAGGTCTCCGCATGGTCCTTGCGCATGGCCGCTTTCTGAACCTTGCCCATGGTGTTGCGCGGCAGTTCGGCGGTTTCGAAGATCACCTTGGGCACCTTGAACTTCGCCAGGCTCTCCGCGGCCTTGGCGATAATCGCCTTGTGGTCCAGCGTGACACCGGGCGCGGGCACGATCACCGCGGCCACGGCCTCGCCGAAGTCGGGGTGAGGGAGGCCGATGACCGCGCTTTCCTTGACCTCCGGAAGGGTGGCCAGCACGTCCTCCACTTCCTTGGGGTAGACGTTGAAGCCGCCGGTGATGATCAGGTCCTTGTCCCGGCCAACGATGGTCACATAGCCGTCCTCGGCGATCACCGCGTTGTCGCCGGTGATAAAAAAGCCGTCGGGGCGGAATTCCTCGATGGTCTTTTCGGGCATGCGCCAATAGCCCTTGAAGACGTTCGGCCCCTTGACCTCCAGCACGCCCACCTCGCCCGGCGGCAGGATCCGCGCGTCCTTGTCGCAGACCCGGACCGCGACTCCCGGCAGGGGCAGGCCGACCGTTCCGGCCCTCCGGTCACCGTCCAGCGGGTTGGAGGTGTTCATGCAGGTCTCGGTCATGCCGTAGCGTTCGAGGATCCGGTGGCCGGTGCGCGCCTCGAAGGCGATGTGGGTCTCGGCCAGCAGGGGGGCGGAGCCGGAGACGAACAGGCGCATGGTCTTGGTCGCCTCCTTGGTCAGCCCCGGATGGTCGAGCAGGCGGGTGTAGAAGGTCGGCACGCCCATCATGCAGGTGGCCTTGGGCATCAGCTTCAGGATCTCGTCGGCATCGAACTTGGGCAGCAGGATGAGGGTGCCGCCGTTGAGCAGCATGATATTGGCCGCCACGAACAAGCCGTGGGTGTGGAACAGCGGCAGGGCGTGGAGCAGCACGTCGCCCTCGCGGAAGCCCCAAATCTCGTGCAGGGTCAGGGCATTGGAGGCGAGGTTCCCGTGCGTCAGCATGGCCCCCTTGGACCGGCCCGTGGTGCCCGAGGTGTAGAGGATCGCCGCGAGGTCGTCGTCGGAGCGCTCGGCGATTTCCGGGTCGGGCGCGGCGGCGTCGGTGGCCTCGGCCAGGGTGCCGTCTCCGTTCACGCCCAGGGTCAGGCCGACGGCGCCCGCCCTGGTGGCTTCCTCGGCCATGCCCGCCGCGGCGGGATCGAAGACAAAGACCCGGGGTTCCGCGTCGCCCAGGAAGTAGGCGATTTCCGAGGCCGTATAGCCCGTATTGAGCGGCAGATGGACGGCGCCGGTGCGCAGGCAGGCCAGGACCAGGGCGATCACATCCCAGGACTTCTCCACCCGCGCGGCCACCCGGTCGCCGGGAACGACCCCATTGGCCCGCAGCACCGCGGCCATGCGGGCGGCCCGGTCGATCAGCGCGGCGCAAGAGATCTCGGTCCCGTCCGGCGTGAGGATGATCGGACGGGACCGGTCGGCGGGAAGACGGCTTTCAATCAGCGGATACAGCGACATGCTTTTGGTCCATTTCCTGGGTCGGTATTTTTGGTCGAGATCGGGCGCGGGCCGACCGGGTGCGAAATCAGGCCTTGCCCGCGAGGGAGAGGACAGCGCGGGAGGCGGCCACCTTCCCCTCGGCCATCAGGGCCTCGTGATTGCGTTCAATATCGGACAGGCGATAGAGGTAATTCACCATCATCCCCCCGGATTGGCGCAATCCCTTGGCCGAGGTATCCCCCATCCAGTTCACCCGTTCAAGGGTCGCCCCATTGCCCAGGTGGAAGCGGGCCGTTGGATCCAGCGGCGCCTTGCCCCGGCGTCCATGGGTGAGGTAGGCGGCGCACAAGCGGGTCATGGGCTCGCGGATGGACTCCGCGAGCGCCGCGTCCTCTTGCCAACCCGGCTGATCGAGGACGGCGAGCAGGGCTTTGGCCTTCTCGGCCTCCGGTCCCTTGCGGCGGGAGCGCAGCCAGCCGACGAAGCCGGGGATCGGCGAGAGGGTGGAGAAGGTCTTGAGGGTAGGCATCTCCCGGCGCAGTTCCTCCACCACCTGCTTGATCAGGAAGTTGCCGAGCGAGATCCCCCGCAGCCCCTCCTGACAGTTGCTGATGGAATAGAAGATGGCGGTGTCCGCGGTCTTGGGCGCGGAGGGATCCTCGCCCGGCTCCAGCAGGGCCTGGACGCTGGCGGCCAACCCCTTGACCAGGGCGATCTCCACGAAAATCAGCGGTTCGTCTCGCAGGGCCGGATGGAAGAAGGCGAAGCAACGGCGGTCCGCGGCGAGGCGGCGGCGCAGGTCGTCCCAACCGTCGATTTCGTGCACCGCCTCGTAACGGATGAGCTTCTCCAGCACCGAGGCGCTGGTCCGCCAGTCGATGCGGCGCAGTTCGAGAAAGCCCCGGTTAAACCAGCTCGACAGCAGATGGCGCAGGTCCTCGTCCAGGGGCGCCAGATCCGGGTGGCTCTTGAGCAGACCGAGGAGGGCCAGCCGCATATCCACCACGGCCCTGGTGCCGTCCGGCGCCATATTGATGCGACGGAGCAGATCCTGGCGGGCCGGTTCCGCGGCCTGGTGCAGGGCCGTCAGGGCGGCCTCGTCGGGGGCATCCCGCCAGCGGGCGATCGCGGCGTCCAGGGCGTTCCGATCCACGGAAAACGCGTCGAGCAGGGCTCGGAAGAAGGCTGGCCGCTCCTCCGCGGGCAGGGCGTGCCATTGGGCGGCGACCTCCCGGGCGAGCGCCGTCCCCGTGGCCTCGCCGGAGCGGGAGGCGAGGTCGTGACAGAGATCAAGCAGGGTCCGCTCCCGGTCCCCCCCCGGGGAGACGGGGAAGTCCAGCAACTCCCGCCCCCGGTCGGCGATCCCGGTCAGCCAGTCGATCACGCCAACCCGGGTCATCGGGCCTCTCCCATCATGGCCGTCGGCAGCCAGGTGGCGATCTCCGGGAAAACACAGAGGATCAGGATGGCGGCGAACATACAGAGCACATAGGGGATGGAACCGCGCAGGATGGTCTTCAGGCGAATATCCGGGGCGATCCCGTTGATGACGTAAAGGTTCAGGCCCACCGGCGGAGTGATCAGGCCCACTTCCATGTTGATGGTCAGGATCACCGCGAACCAATAGGGGTCGAAGCCCGCGGCGGTGATCACCGGCAACAGGATCGGCGCGCTCATCAGGATCACCGCCACCGGCGGCAGGAAGAACCCGGCCATCAGCAGGAAGAGGTTGACGAAGCCCATCAGGACCCAGCGGTTGACGTCGAGCGCGCCAATCCATTGGGCGATGGTCTGGGTGACCATCAGGCTGGAGAGCATATAGCTGAACACCCCCGCGGCCCCGATGATCAACAGGATCATGACGGATTCCCGGGTGGTGTCGCGCAGAATCTCCCAAAGCCTACCGGGCTGCCACATGCGGTAAATAACAATGGCCGTCAACAGGCAGAAGAGCGCGCCAACCCCCGCTGTTTCCGACGGGGTGGCCACCCCGCCATAAAGGGCGAAGAGCACTCCGGCGATGATCATCAGGAAGGGGATGACCCGGGGCAGGACCTCGAGCCGCTCGCGCCAGCTATAGGTGACCGCGGTCAGGGCCGAGGCGCCTCCGCCCAGGCGCCGGGCCTGACTCCAGGTGGAATAGAGCGACCAGGCCATGAACAGCACCGTCACCATCAGACCCGGCAGCAGCCCCGCCAGGAACAGGCGCCCAATGGAGGTCTCGGTGGAGATGCCATAGACGATCATGGTGACACTGGGCGGGATGAGGATCCCCAGGGTTCCACCCGCCGCGATGGATCCCGCCGCGACCGTGTCGGGGTAGCCCCGCTCACGCATGGCCGGGATGCCCATCTTGCCGATGGCCGCGCAGGTGGCCGGGGAGGAGCCGGACAGGGCGGAGAACAGGGCGCAGGCCCCCAGGTTGGAAATCACCAACCCGCCGGGGATCCGGGTCAGCCAACGGTCGAGCGCCGTATAAAGATCCGCCCCCGCCCGGGACGACGCCACCGCGGCCCCCATCAGGATGAACATGGGGATGGCCAGGACCTCGAAGCTCTCCAGCTTGCCGAACAGGATTTCCGGCATCAGGGACAGCGCGCCAAGGCCGTCGAAGGTCACGATGAAGACCAAGCTGATGGTCAAGAGACCGAAGCCAACGGGTAGGCCGGAGAAGAGGATGGCCGTGGTGGCGACGCCGATGATCAGCGCCAGCAGAAGGGGATCCATCTCAATGCCTCCGCTTCGAGGGATCGGCGGACCCGTCGTCCAGGCCGAAGGGGGTTTCCCGCCCGGTCAGCAGGGACAGCAGGTCGGCGATGAATTGCAGCAGCAGGACCAGGAAACCCACCGGGATGGAGAGGAACGGCACCCAAAGGGGCGGCGCCCAAACCGTCTCCGACAGCCAGCCGCCGGACTTGGACTCCAACACCAGGTCCACCCCATAGCCGCCGAAAATCAGGCAGAGCCCCATCCCCACCAGAAGACAGAGGACGGCCAGGACCTTGCGCGGGCCAGGGCTCAGGGACATGGGAAACAAATCGACGTTCACATGGCCGCGGATGAGCTGCACATAGGGTAGGCCCACCAGGGTCGCGGCGATCATCATGTAAATGACCGCTTCGCTCTGCCAGACGGTGGACTCATTCAGGGCATAACGCACGAAGACCATCTGGCAGACGATCAGCATGGACAGCAGGATCAGGGTGGCGGAAATACCCCCGCACAGACGGGACAACAGGCCGACCCCGGTGATGAAAGCACCAATCGGGCCGCCCGTCGGAACCGGATCGGCGGATCCAAAGCCCGAGGACGGGGGGCCAGACGGAGCATTGGTCTCCCGGCGGGCGTCACCGGGGGACGGGTCATCCCCTTGGGCGCAGCCATGGGCGGCGAGGCGGGCGATCGTGTCGGCTCCCGCCAAGCGGGAGGCAGAGTCAGCGAAGGCGGTCATGGGGATCGTCTCCGGTCGGTCAACGAAGGAGGAAGCCCCGAAGCGGGAGGGGGGAAGCCTCTCACGCTCCGGGGATGAGGCCGGTGTTGGGGCCGGGGTCGGCTCACTCCACGGACAGGGCCATATCCAGCAGCGCTTGACCACCTTCCACGCTCTCGGTGAAGGACTTGTAGGAGGTCTTCTTGGCGAGTTCCCGCCAAGCGGCGAAGTCTTCCGCGGTCAGATCAGCGATCTCCACCCCGGCATCCTTGAAGACCTTCACGGAATCAGCGTCTTCCTTGACCGCTTCCTCCGTGTAGTAGGCCTCGGCCTTCGCCGCGGCGGCGGCGAGCGCGGCCTTCTGGGCGTCATTCAGACCGTCATGGGACTGCTTGGACATCAGAACCGGCTGGTACATGAACCACAGGGCATTCTCGCCCGCGGGGGTGTAGCACTTGACCTGTTCGTAGATGCGGTAGGAGACGAAGCTGGAGGAACTGGTATTCACCCCGTCCAGAACGCCCGTCTGCATGGCGGTGTAGACTTCCGAGCTGGGCATGGCGGCGATGGACGCGCCAGCGCCCTCCAGCATCTCCTCGAAGGACTTGCCCGCGGCGCGGACCTGCAACCCCTCCACATCCTCGGGTTTGGTGAGGCATTTGTCCTTGCCCGCGAAGCCGCCAGCCAACCAGCCCTTGGCCACGGTGACAACGCCCGCGCCGTTCAGGATCTCCTCGATCTTGGCCATGAAGGGGCTGTTGTTCAACCGCTTGGCGTGCTCATGGTTCTTCACCAGACCCGGCATCAGGGTCAGGTTGAATTCCGGTTGACGGCCCCCGGCGTAGGCCAGGGGATAGACGATCATGTCGAGCTGCCCCCGGGTCATGGGAGTCCACTGTTCCTTGGGCTTGAACAGGGTGCCATTGGGGTAGATCTGGATTTCCAGGTCCACGTCGGCCTTCTTCACCTCATCGGCGATAATCTGCGCCACCTTGTGGCGCACATCCTTGTCGGACCATTGGTGCGACAACTTCAGCGTGGTCGCCTCGGCGATACCGATACCACCCAGCAGCGCGGCCGCCAGGGTCAGCGCGGACACGGCCCGCGTGGTGAACATCTTCATGGATTGACTCCCTGTCTCGAACTTTTTTATCGGACTTCTTTTCAGGGCCGATCTCGTTCGCCAGCCCCGTCGTTCAGGGATAAGAGATGTCTGGCATCCTGTCCATGTTTTTTTGTATACCAGATGAACTCTAAGGAAAACATCATTCCGCATCGCAATATACCAAACGGCGCTATTCCGGTTCGCCGACCGCCGAAAGGAAAGGAAGAGAAAGGGCTCGGAGACCCTATCCAGGAAAAAACAATGGGTATAAAGGCAAGGATTCCCCAATGGTTTTTCCGCAATGCACCACGAAAGACTCCGCACCCTGGATCCGAATCCAGGCCTTCGGTAAAATTTGTACCACCAGATATCATGTGGTATACCACGGCGGCATCGAGGAATTTATTACCGGGAACCGAAAGGACCATGGGACCCTATGGGCAGGACGTTGAATCTGGCCACCACCCTGGTGGGCCAATTGGAGCGGGACATCGTCACGGGAGCCCTGCAACCGGGAGACAAGCTGGATGAACGCACCCTGAGCGAGCGGTTCAACGTCTCACGCACCCCCGTGCGAGAGGCCCTGCAAAAACTCTCCTCCTCGGGACTGGTGGAGACGCGGCCCCGGCGGGGCACGGTGGTGGCCTCCATCACCATCAATGAATTGATCGAAATGTTCGAGGTCATGTCCGAGCTGGAAAGCTACTGCGCCCGTTTGGCGGCCCGGCGGATGATGGCCCAGGAAGTGGACGCCTTGCGCCGCCTGCACGAGGATTGCGTCCGGGAAACGGAGCGCGGCGAAACGGACCCCTATTACGCCGCCAATGTCACCTTCCACGAGGCCATTTACGCCGGAGCCCACAATACCTACCTGGCGCGACAAACCCAGGCGGTGCGCAATCGCCTGTCCCCCTATCGACGGCTCCAGCTCTACCGGCCGGGCCGCATCGAAGGATCCTGCGCGGAACACGCCGAAGTCCTCGACGCCATCGCCAAACACGACCCAGAGGCCGCGGGGGCGGTCATGCTCCGCCATGTGGACATCCAGGGCGCGGCCCTGAATGACCTGTTGGCCATTCTGCCCCGGGCCTATCTATCGGGGGCCAAAGCCGGGTAGCCCCCGGTCCCTTCCGCCCTCTCCCCTCACACTCCACCCCGCGTCAAAGAGGTTCCATGTCTCAAGCCACCACCGATAAGAAAAAGACCCTGCGTGCCCTTGTGGAGCGGCGCGACGCCCAGATCGTCCCTGGTGCCGCCAATGCCCTGACCGCGCGGGTCATCGAACAGGTCGGCTTCGAAGCGGCCTATGTGACGGGCGCGGGGATCGCCAATACCCGCTTCGGCCTGCCGGACATCGGGCTGGTAACCCTGACCGAAGTGGCGGAAACCGTGTCGGCCATCGCCGATGTCACCAGCCTGCCCCTGTTGGTGGACGCCGATACGGGGTTTGGGAATGCCCTGAATATGATCCGGACCGTGAAATGCCTGGAGCGGGCCGGAGCCGACGCCATCCAGATCGAGGACCAGCTTTTCCCCAAGAAATGCGGCCATTTCAGCGGCAAGCGGGTGATCCCCACCGCCGAGATGGTGGCCAAGATCAAGGCCGCGGTCGACAGCCGGACGAGCGAGGACCTGCTGATCATCGCCCGCACCGATGCCCGGGCCATCGAGGGACTGGACGCCGCCCTGGACCGGGCCCAGGCCTATGTGGAGGCCGGAGCGGATATGACCTTCGTGGAGGCCCCCACCAGTATCGGGGAGATGGCCGCCATCCCCCAAAGGCTGGCCGTGCCCCAGGTGGCCAATATGGTCCACGGTGGCAAGACGCCGCCCCTGCCCCGGGCGCACCTGGCCGAGATGGGATTCTCCATCGTGCTCTACGCCAATGCCGCCCTTCAGGCCTCCTTGATGGCCATGGAAACCGTGCTCGGCGGTCTGCGCGAACGGGGGGAACTGGGAGACAACGCGGCCCTGCTCGCCTCCTTCGAAACGCGCCAAGCGGCGGTCGACAAACCCCGATGGGACGCCCTGGAAGAGACCTATCGGGAGGAAGCAAGGTCCACCCGGGATTAACCGCCCTCGACCTCCTCCGTCAGCCGTTGGGCCAACTCGGCGGCCCCCACGTCCGGCAGGAAATAGGAGCGGAGGGCGCCGTCCGGCCCCATGAGGAACAACAGGGCCGAGTGGTCCATGTCGTAGCCATTGGGAGTTCCATCCACACGCTCCGAAAGGATGCCATAGGCCCGCATGGCCTCTTCCACATGGGCGCGGTCACCGGTGAGGCCGATCATCCGCGGATGGAACAGGCTCACGTAAGCGCCCATCTTTTCCGGCGTGTCCCGCTCCGGATCGACGGAGATCATCACCGGCCGGATCCGCCGCGCCACCGCCTCGGGCAGGCTGTCCAGGGCATCGGACACGGCTTGCAGGGTGGTCGGACAGATATCCGGGCAATAGGTGTAGCCAAAGTAAATCAGGGCATAGTCTCCCAACAAATCCTGGTCGGTCATCACCCGACCATCCTGGGCCACCAGGTCGAAGGGTCCGCCCACCGGGTCGGCCTCCCGACCGCCGCCCGTGGCCAGCCACCGCCCGCCGACGGCCAGGATAACCACCACCACCAGCGTCACCGCCAACGGCCAATCAACGTGGAACCGCTTGGCCTTCCGCTTGCGGGCGCGCCGAGCGCTCATGACCCGAGACCGGAGAAATCACCATCGTCCAGCTTCAGCATCAACGGCAGGGTGACCGCGTCGAAGGGCAGAACCGCCTTGCCCGCATGGTCCGCCAGAAAGGTCTGGGCATCGATGTCGTTGGCCAAGGGAATGGGCTCATGCCCCATGGGTCCCAGCACGTCCGATCCAACGACGAAAAGCGCCGTTCGGGGGTCGATCCGGGACAAGTCGTAGTAATCCGTCACCGCGAGGCCAACCACCTGCTCCGGGGTCCGTGCCTGGGCATATCGGGGCATCTCCCGCAGGTATTTCACCATGTCCTTGGCGCCGTCGAAATGGACGGCGGTTCCGTCGGCGAAAGCCACCGTGGCGATCCAATCGGGATATTTCGCCACCAACATCCCGCAAACGGGGCAGGTCTCCATGGGGCCGGGAAGGGGCAGATCGGCGGCATTCGCCGCGCCCACGGCTCCCGCCTGGGCGACCCCTCCGCCCGCCAGGGCCGGAAGGATCACTCCCGCGCCCGCGGCCAGCATCCAACGGGACAGGGCGCGCCGGGACAGGGTGGCCCGAGACCTGGAGGGCCACCGGGATCCAGTCGTCTCGCACATCGTTCATTTCTCCCTATTCTTGGTCGGGATCCGGGGTCGGGCGCGAGGACTACGCCCGATCCCCCTCCCATCACATCGACGAGTGTCCTATTTGCCCGCGCGCCGATCCTCCCGGTTCTTGCGAATCCGAAGGGTGTCCTGGGCCATGTCCAGGTAAGCCATCGTCAGGGCTCCGTTGAAATCGGCCAGTTCGCCACCATCCGCGGCCACCGCCGCTTCCGCCTTCGCCTTGTCCGCATAGGCCCATTTCCGCCGGGCGGTCATGGTGCCCGGCTTGCCGGGAATGACGGTATAGATCGCCGCCTCCACCGGGATCAGGGGCTTGACCTCGCCGGCCGCTCCGGCATCGCCCACGTAGATGGCCTTCGGCCCCCGGTCCATGTTCAAACCCAGACTGAGCGACGCGCAATAGAGCGAACAGGTGCCGTCCACCAGGTCATCGGCGTAATGGATCAGATGGCGGGTATGGCTGAATTTGGTCCGGCTCATGCCACAATAGGGGCACATGGGGTATTTTTTCAGCTCATCGGTCAGGGGATCCGGATCGGGCGCGCCCTTAGGCATGAACTGAAGGGGCGTGCCGTCCGTGTTGGTGATGCTGTCCTTCTTCTGGATCCATTCCCAGGGCATGGTGGGCTGCTGGGCCGAGGCCCCTTGGACACCGACGCCGAGGGCCAACGCGCCGATGGAGGAGGTTTGCAGGAATTGACGACGTTTCATGGTCTTTTATCCTTGTTTTCTGTTGTTCTGACGCGCTCGGGTCCCGTCCCCTTTCAGGGAAACAGCACCAGACCCGAACGCAGGATGATTGCTCCGGACACCATGCCGAACAGGGCGCAGGCGCCCATGGACAGCAGCGCCATGCGCCGGAACAACCGGGGGGAAACCGTACGCAGGCTGGGAAAATGGCGACCCCAGGCCAGGGGCCCCACCGCCAGCCCCGCCGCCGTGGCCGCGAATAACGGCCCGTGCAGGGCGTAGCCGATGAAGCCGTACTCGGGCTTCAACAGGCAAAACGGACAATGGTGATTGGGGTTTTCGTAAACATAGGGCGAGACCACCGAAATCACGCCGGCCATGCCCAGGACGAAAGTGACGACGTTCGCCCCCGAATAGGTCCAGGCGACCCAATTTCCCCGCCCCGGTCCCCGCGTCACCAAGAGGGTACCCAGGGAGAGCAATAAGGTCAGCCCGCCGAACAGCAGGCCCAAGGCCAAAGCGGGATCCAGGGCGGCCAAGTCGCCCCCGATCCCCGCATTGGCCGGGGTGAACAGGCGCGAACAACAGGAGGTCACCACGTCCGCCCGCAGGTTCAGGAAATAGGCCAATTCCAGCCCGGCCGCGGCCAAAGCCAGGGGCAGAACGGCGAGCAGCAGGGCGTATTTCACCCGGATCAGCGGATAGTCGTATCCCTGGCTGTCCAGGTGGTCGAGGGCCAGCCAGAGGCAGGCGGCGAAAAAGACGCCAATCCGCAGCGTCAGGGCGGGCATGCCGAAACCATTCACCCGCAGAGTCCCCGCCGCGCACATGGCGCCAACGAACTGGGAGGCCATGCGGTCGGCGTTGAAAACGAACAACACCAGCGCGACCCCCTGTACCGCCAGGGCGAAGCCCACCAGGGTCGAGGTCAGATAGGTTCCACGCTCCAGCCGCAACTGGGATGCGGCGCCGTTGGTGGGGTCCCAATGGCGCAGCACCCGCGCGCCAAAGACCGCGCCTCCGCCCAGGGCCAGGGTGGTCAGCAGCGAGGCCAGCAAGAGGGCCAGGATGGCGGGTTGGAAGATCATGGAGCGCCCCCTCCACCCTGCCGTGCTGGGCTGGCGGGACCGGGTTCGTCCCCGGCGATCCGGCCATCCCGAAGAGTCACCACCCGGTCCACGGAGACGCTTTCCCAGACCCGGGGATCGTGGCTGGTCATCAGCACCATCCGCCCCTCGTCACGGAAGCGGGCGACGATCTCCAGAAAGCGGCGAACCAGATCGCTGTCCAGGTTGGCGGTGGGTTCGTCGGCGATGAGCACCGGCGGATCGTTGACCATGGCCCGGGCGATGGCCACCCGCTGAACCTCACCGCCGGACAGCAACTCGACAGGGGTTCGCGCCTTATGGGCGACGTCCAGGCGCTCCAGCCAAGCCGTGGCACGGGTGATGATCTCTCGCCGCCCCTGGCCCAGGGGATAGGCCGGAAGCATGACGTTTTCGAGCGCGCTCAGCCCATGGATAAGGTTGAAGCTCTGGAAGACAAAGCCGAAGGTCCGGCGCCGCAGAAGGGTAAGGAAGCGTTCCGGAAGGGCGGAAATATCCCGCACCTCCGCCGTTTCCGGGTCCCGCAAATGGATCCGCCCGCTGGTCGGTCGGCTGAGGCAGCCAACCAGGGACAGCAGGGTGCTCTTGCCCGACCCACTGGGTCCGCGCAGCACCGTCACCCCCCGCCCCTCCAGGCTTAGGTCAATGTCATGGAGGGCGGTGCAGGCGTTTTCCTCCCCCTCATTATGGGTTTTGGTCACGGCGCGAAGGGTCAGCATCGGAGTGTCCATATCATCCCCCCCCTCACCGCATCACGGTGTCGGGGTCGACCACGGCGGCGCGCCAGATCGGTACCAGGGTCGCCGCCACGTAGGGGCCGACGGTCAGCAGGAAGAGGGTCAACACCCGCGCCCCGTCGATCCGGGGAGTCAGGTGGATCTCCGGATAGAGCACCGCCCATCCCTGAAGCACGGGCCGCAGCAGCCCGGCGGAGAAAAAGAAGACATGGAGATAGGCCAGCAGGTACCCAGCCAGGAAGGCGAACAGGGAGACCAGGGCGCTTTCCCACAGGCGGGCGCGGATGACTTCGCCAGTCTCCCAGCCGATGGCTTTGAGGATACCGATCTCGCGCCGTTCCTCCGGCGATTGGCCCGAGGCCTTGTCCCAGGCCAGGATCATGAAGGCGAGGATGGCGCCCCCCATCAAGGCAAGCAGGATCCCCTCGCGCCAATCGAACAGGGCATCATAGGTGCGCAGGATGTCCCGGCGGGTGATGAAGCGGCAATCCGGCAGGACCAGGGCGGCCTTCTCCACGATCGTGGTGATTTCCCGGGGATTGCGCACCCCCAAGGCAAGGTCGGTGAACACCCCCTCGGGCAGGGTATGGAACGCGCGGAAGTCGGCTTCCGACAGGACCACCAGATCGGCGGAAACCAGTTCGGACGCGCTGGGGAAGACCGCCTCCACCCGCAGTTTGAACAGGCGCCCTTGGGGGTTCAGCAGGAACAGCCAGTCCCCGGGCGCCACGCCCCGGGACCGGGCCACCCCGCCACCAATCCGCACGAAGCCCGGTTCCGGCGGCGCTCCATAGGCTACGGCCTCCCGCCCCCCCGAAGGGACAATCCCCCCCGAAGGGACAATCATGGTGTAATTGGCGCCATTGGCCGTGTCGTAAAAATATCCCCAAAGTCGCCCCTCGGCCCATTGCACCCCGCGAATGGCGCGCAGGGCCTCCAGTCCGTCCCTATCGATCAGGGCGTGACGGCCCATGACCATGCGTTGGACGGTGACCTCCGGTGCCCCCACCAGCGCCCGGACCGCCTCTTCCCGCAAGGCGCCGGTGAACAGGGTCACCGAGGCGAGAACGAAGAGGATCGCCGCGTAGACCAGAAGCAGGCCCAGGTTGCGGGCCTTACGCCGGGCCATGGAGGCCAGGGTGTAGTCGATCATCAGAACCTGGACACGGAACCAGCGGATCATTCCGGCACCTCCCCCTTGGTCAGGGAGGCCTGTCCCCAGGGTGTGGGCGGGCCGATCAGCGAGCCGCTGGGAAAGTGATCCAGGGCCAGGGGATGGTCTTGAAAGGGCGTGTGGAGATCGGCCAGGGACGGGTTGCGGGTGTAGCGGGCCTCTGTAAACAGGGCGAGGTCCGTCAAACCCAGATCCGCGACCATCCGGGCCGTCCCGCGTCCGGTCTCACCCTCGCCCCTCCGAAAGGCGGCGTCGAGAACCGTCCCGAGGACGGCGGCCAGTCCCGCGGCCAATAGGACGAGGGCGGTCGCCGCGCGATTCGGTGGGAAAGGGGAACGGGATAGGGAACCCGACCGGGCGGACCCGTCCCGGCGTGCCACGGGAAAGACCATGGGAACCGTCGCTTCATAGGGAAAAGGACTAGGGACAACCGAGTCCCCATGCCCTTCCCTCTCGGGGACGGCCGTGAACCCGGATCAGGCGGGGCGGACGATCAGCGGGGGACCGCGGGACCGTATGGCCCGCGCCGGTTCGGCGCATCGGGCGTCGGCGGAGAAGGAGAAAAGGACGGCATGCCCCTCGGCGGGGCCACCGATCCGGGGCTCCAAGGGCGGCGTCCCAGCCGTTCCCATGGACAAGGCCATGCAGACGGCGCAGTCCACGCCGCTGGCATCCCCATGGGAATCGGATCCGGACTCATCGGAAGCGGAGGACGCGGACAACCAGTCCAGGGCTCGGCAGAAGGAGGGCTCCCCGTATTGGCTCGCCTCGGCCGCGGTGATGGGCGCCGAGACCCGCAGGACCAGGGCGAAGACCGCGAACGAAACCAGGATTTGCCGCAACACGCCGTTCCGCATGGCCCCTCCAAATCGCCCCCACCCCTCCTGAGTCGGGTGAGTCCTTATACGGCAATACCCATAAATTGAGAATGGAGAATTATCAATCGCTCCGACCGACCGCGTCCCAAATGTCGGTCCCAAGATCGCCACGTCGCCCTGACCGGAGGGTCGTGAGGCGCTTCAGTCGTCCGACTGGGGGGGGCGGATGGAGGCCCCCCAGTTCCCCAGGAAGGCCTTTTTTTTCATGGTATCCAGATAAACCAGCAAACCCGGCCCCAACTTGATGGGAACGGGAGCGACGCGGATCCCTTCGGTCAGGGCGCGGACGGCATCCTGGACGCGGGCGCTTTCCGAGAGGGGGATCAGGGAGGAGGTCGTCCCGATCAACGACTGCCCCTCGACCGACAGCAGGAACTGGACGAAGGCCGCCGCCGCGTGGGGCACGGGTGTCTTTTTCAGGACGAAGGCGGAGCGGGACATAATCAAGGTGTAGTCGGACATGAAATGAACTCCGATCCGCGAGTCCCGGGACGCACGGTCCAAGGCATAGGACCCGATGACGTTATAGGCAAGGACCAGGTCGCCACTGGCGACCCCATCCATCATATCCTCCGAGCAACAAAAAAGACGCACCCGGGCCCGCCCGAGACTTTCCACCAGCCGGGCGGCGTTTTGCCCCTGGACCTCGTCCTGGGTCGCGAAAAGATACCCCACGCCGGACAGATAGGCGTTGAAGGTTCCCAGGTGGCCATCGAAGAAGTCCGGATCATCACGGATCATGCTCGCCAGATCGGAGTGGCTGGCGGGCAGATCCCGCCCTTTGAAGGCCGCCCGGTTGTAGACCAGGGACACGGGCTCGTAGGTGAAGCCCAGCAGTTCCCCCCGCCAGGAGGCCCAGTCCGGGGGAAAGGTCCCGACCAGGGAGTCGAGCGGCAGGGCGAGGCCCTGGTTGACCAGTTTCACTTGCAGGTCCATGGCCGAACTGATGATCACGTCGGCCTCGAACCCCGCGCGCTCCCGATTGGCGAGCACTTCCTCGTAGAGTTCCGCCGTGTTGAACTCCCGGTATTCAATGTCGATGTCCGGACGGCTGGCTTCGAAGGCTTCGATCAAGGGCGTGAAGGCCGCGGAATCCGTCGCGCTATAAACATGGACAACCACCGGCTTCTGGGCCTGGACCAATCCAGCCCCCCAGGCCACAAGGACGAGAAGGGTTCCAAGAAGCGGGGAGAAGAGACGGATCAACCTCATGACTTCGCTTTCCCTTTTCCCAGGTCCTCGGGTCCTTGCCCCGGTCCCTCGGGCGCGGTCGCCTCCGGGAAGCGGATATCCACCGCCAGACCGCCCAAGCGGGACTCCCCCAGGGTGAGGGTCGCCCGGTGAGCGCTCGCCACCGCCTTGACGATGGCCAATCCCAAGCCCGAACCGCGCCCACCCCCCTCCGGTCCCAGGGGGCGAAACCGCTCCTCCGACCCCAGGGAGCGAAACCGCTCCTCCGACCCCAGGGAGCGAAACCGCTCCTCCGACCCCAGGGAGCGAAACCGCTCCTCCGACCCCAGGGAGCGAAACCGCTCCAGGGCGGCCTCCCGACGGTCCGGTGGAATGCCCGGTCCGGCGTCCTCCACCAGCAAACCCGTGACCGGCGGATCGCTCGTCTCGTCGCGATAGAGGGTGATATCCACCCGGTTTTCCTGGGGACCGTGCTTGGCGGCGTTATCCAATAGGTTGCGCAAGGCTTCGCGCAGGGACACCGGATCCCCGGCGATCCAGGCCGTCCCCTTGGGCAGGGAGGCCGTCTCCAACCCATATTCCAGGTCCGAGGACAGGCTATGGCGCAGGGTGTCCTCCAGAACGGCCCGGGCCAGGCCGACCAGATCCATGGCCTGGAGGGGCGTGTTCTCCCCCCGGTGAATAACCATGGCATGGGCCAAAAGCTGGTTGGTCAGCCGGACCGTGCGGTTGGCCTGATCCTGGGCCCGGGCAAGCCGGTTGGCCAGGGCTTCCGGATCGTTCTGGCGGCTGGCGGAATCCAGGGTCCCCTGGAGCGCGCCAAGGGCCGTCCGGGTCTGATGGGCCACGTCGGCGATGAAAGTCTGGGTGTGCTCCTGGTTCAGCGCGAGGCGTTGGATGAACCCATTGATGGCGGAAATGAGGGCCTCCACCTCCCGCGGCGGCATGGCGGCCAGGGGGGTCAGATCCGTGGGCTCCCGCTTGCTCAGGTCCTGTTCAATGGCATTCAGCGGGGCGAGCGCCCGGTTGATGCCCAAACCGACGAAGGCCAGTCCCACCAAGCTCAGGAAAACCAGCATGGCCATACCGTTGCTGGTCAGGGAGCGTTCCAGGGTATCCCGGGCCAAACGGGTATGGCCCACCTGGGCGATGATCCAGCGGGCATTTCCACCACCGGGCAGACGTCGGCCCAGGAAGATGAAGCGAACCTCCTCGCCACTCCATTGGGCATCGACGTAGCGGGGCTGGGTGGAAGGGACCAGATCCCCGACCATGGGCAAATCAGGTTCGCCGGTCAAGGTCACGCCGGTATCGAGGAAGATGCGATAGAAGACCCGGTCATCCGGGGCCAACCCCAGCAACTCAAGGGCCGAATAGGGAATGTCGACGGTGGTCCCCCCGGGCAGAACGGAGCTGCGTTCCAGGATCGCCAGCGCCGCGCCATTGAGCAACAGGTCGTAGGTCCCATTGGCGGCATTTCGCGCGTAGGTCCACAATGCCGCCGCGGCCAAGGCGATGATCACGACAAACCCCGTCGCCATGCGCACCAACAGGCGGCGGCGAAGGGAAAAACGGCGGGGGCCCCTAGCCCCCATCCCGCCCATCTCCGTCTGTCTCTCCGTCTCCGTCTCTCACCCTGTCTCCCGTTCCTTCGCCTTCGACGATATCGGCGATATAGCCGAGGCCCCGGGCGGTCTTGACCACCAGGGGCGAGCCCCGGGTCTTGCGGCGCAGGCGCGCAATGGCTTGCTCGATGGCGTTCAGGCTGGGGGCTTCCTCGAAGGTATAGATCTTATCGGCCAGATCCTCCTTGGTCAGAACCCGGCCCAGATTGCCCAGGAAGACCTCCAGCAACTGGACCTCCCTGGCGCGCAGCTCCAGATCCCGACCATCGACGGTGGCCCGTTTGGCCGCCCGGTCGAAGGTGAACGGACCAAAGCGCACCGTGTTGCTCGCCGCGCCGGAGCGACGCCGGGCCAGCACCCGACAACGGGCCGACAGTTCCCGGAAGTCAAAGGGCTTAACCAGATAGTCGTCGGCCCCGGCGTCCAGGCCGATGACCCGGTCGTCGATCTCGGACCGGGCCGTCAACACCAGGACCGGCGTGGTGTCCCGGCGGGCGCGGAGAGAGCGTAGGATGTCATAGCCGTTGCGGCCGGGCAGGTTGATGTCGAGCAGCACCAGATCGAAGCGCTTATGGCGCAACAGGTCATTGGCCACCTCGCCATTCTCTTCCCGATCAATGGCGTGGCCCTCCGCGGTCAGGCGTTCGACCACGGCCTCGGCCAGCTCATCGTTGTCTTCCACCAGCAGAATTCTCATGGGTCCATGATAGCGCGGTGCTCCTGATCCACGAAACGGCTATTCGCGTCCCAGGAGTCCGCCGATTGCTCCGAGTCAGCTTCGCGTCAGCTTTGGGTCAAACGCCCGTCAGTTAGGGGGACTACTGTGATCTTCCGAGGCAAGGGGTCCCGTGACGGGCTCCGACCTCAGGCAAACGAACAGCAAACAATTTGATCCCAAGGGAGGGACCCCCATGAAGATGCTCAAGGCGGCCGCCGCGCTGCTTCTGTCGACCACGCTCGCGGGCCAGGTTCTGGCCGCCGACATCGACCATCCCGAATGTATCGCTCCGGCCAAGCCCGGTGGCGGCTTCGACCTGACATGCCGCGTCGCCCAGCAAGGCCTGATGGATACCTTCGGCAAACCCTTGCAGGTCACCTTCATGCCCGGCGGCATCGGCGCCGTGGCCATCAGCCAGTTCAACACCACCCGCACCGACGACCCCAACGCAATCGTCGCCTTCTCCTCCGGTTCTCTGCTGAACATGGCGACGGGCAAATATGGAGAATGGACGGAAAAGGACGTGCGCTTCCTGGCGACGGCGGGCGCGGACTTTGGCGCCGCGGTGGTCCAGGGCGACAGCCCGTTCCAGAGCCTTGACGCGCTCATGGAGGCCATCAAGGCCGATCCCCAGGCGGTGGTCGTCGGCGCCGGTGGCTCGGTCGGCTCCCAGGACTGGATGAAGGCGGCCCTGCTGTTCAAATCCGTTGGTCAGGATCCCCGCAAGATGCGCTATGTGGCCTTCGACGGCGGCGGCGACGCCATCGCTGGACTGATGGGCGGTTCCATCCAGCTGTACATGGGCGACGTGGGCGAAATGGTCGCCCACATGGGCACGAACGTCATGCGCGTCCTGGCGGTCATGTCGTCGGACCGTCTGGGTCCCCCCTTCGCCGACATCCCGACCACCAAGGAACTGGGGTATCCCGACGCGGAGTGGACCATCCTGCGCGGCTACTATATGGGCAAGAACGTTTCCGACGAAGCCTACAACGCCTGGGTGGCGGCCTTCGAGAAGGCCTACGCCGATCCCGCCTTCGCCGCCCTGCAAAAGGACAAGGGCCTGATGCCCCTGAATATGGCCGGGGACGAATTGGTCGCATCGGTAAAAACCCGCGTGGAAAAAATGCGCGCCATCGCCATGGAAGCCGGGCTGATTAAGTAAAGGCCTAGAGCGCCTTCGAGGCCAAGTTGGGCCAAGACGTGGCCCAACGTGATCTCGGAGCACTCTAGGATATCCCCTGTCCTGGGGTGTCAGACGTCTCTCTCCGTCTTTCGCCCCAGGTGGTCGCGGCCCCTATCCCGCCCCTGTTCGGGGTAGGGGCCGTCTTCCCCTTGGGGGACCGCGGGTCGTTGATCGACCCCGAAATCTTTCCTTCGCCCACGCTCTTTATCGCCCACACTCTCTCTTGATTGGAGCGCCATAAGATGGCTGACCGGATTTTTTCCGGGCTCTTGTTGTTGGTGTCGATTGGCTATGGTGTCATGGCCTTCACTGTCATCAAGGCCCCCTTCCAATACGACCCCCTGGGACCCGAATCCTGGCCCCGTATTCTCTCCGTTGTCTCCGCCCTCTGCTGCCTGGGCCTGCTGGCCCGCCCCGACACGGAGCGCCTGGACCTGACGGGCAAGACCTCCACCCGGCTTGTGGTCCTGCTGGTGCTGCTCGCCGCCTATGCCGCCCTGTTCGAACCCCTGGGCTTCGTCATCGCCACGCTCCTGTTCTGCGCGGTCCTGGCCCGGATCCTGGGCGCCACGATGGGCCACGCCATGATCTTCGGTGTCGCCACGGGCATCCTGGGCTTCGGCGTCGGAGCGATGATTCTGGAGTTGAACCTCCCCGCGGGCCCGCTCCGCGCGTTGATGTGAGGATCCGACCATGACAGATGTTCTTTCGGGTTTGGAGGCTGGCTTCGCTGTCGCCCTGCTCCCCCTGAATTTGGCGCTGGTGATGGGCGGCTGCTTCGTTGGCACCTTGATCGGCGCCTTGCCCGGTATCGGCCCCATCAATGGGGTCGCCATCCTATTGCCCATCGCCTATGGCCTGGGCCTACCCCCGGAATCCGCCCTGATCCTGCTGGCCGGGATCTATTACGGGGCCGAATACGGCGGGCGGATCTCCTCCATCCTGTTGAACGTCCCGGGAGACGCCGGCGCGGTCATGACCACGCTGGACGGCAATCCCATGGCCAAACGGGGCGAGGCGGGGCGTGCGCTCTCCCTGTCCGCCGTGGCGTCCTTCTGCGGGGGGACGGCGGCGGTGATCCTGATGACCCTGTTCGGCCCGCTGCTCGCCTCCTTCGCGGTGAAGTTCAACCCTTCCAACTACGTGGCCCTGATGGTCTTCGCCTTCGCCAGCCTCGCCTCGCTGGTGGGGAAGAACCCCATCAAGACCCTGCTCGGCGCGGTGATCGGCCTGATGCTGGCGACCATCGGCATCGACGCCAATACCGGCGTGGCGCGTTATGACTTCGGCGTTCCGGACCTTCTGGCGGGCATCGACTTCCTGGTCGTCGTCATTGGCCTGTTCGGTATGGCCGAGTTGATCCATCTGGTCGAGCAGCAAGTCACCGGTAAGTTCACTATCCTGCCCATCGGCAAGTCCTTCGTCTCGATGGCCGACCTGATGGCCACCAAATGGACAATCCTGCGCTCGTCCCTGATCGGCTTCTTCATTGGCGTCCTGCCGGGCACGGGGGCGTCGGTGGCCTCCGCCGTCGCCTATGGCACGGAAAAGCGCCTGGCCTCCGACGGCGATACCTTCGGCACCGGCAACCCCAAGGGTCTGGCCGCGCCGGAGGCCGCCAACAACGCCGCGGCGGGCGGGGCCATGGTGCCCATGCTGACCCTGGGTATTCCGGGATCGGGCACCACCGCCATCCTGCTCGGCGCCTTGCTGCTGTTCAATGTGACCCCTGGCCCAATGATGTTCCAAACCCGACCGGAGATCGCCTGGGGCCTCATCGCATCAATGTACATCGGCAATGTCGCCCTGTTGGTGATCAACCTGCCGCTGGTGGGCCTGTTCGCCCGTATGTTGACCATCCCGCAGAGATACCTGATCCCGCTGATCGCAGTGCTCGCCTTCATCGGTGTCTATTCGGTCGTGGGCAATCCCTTCGACCTGTTCATGATCATTGGACTGGGGATCTTCGGCTGGGTGCTGCGCAAGCTGCATTTCTCACTGGCGCCGATCATCCTCGGGTTCGTGTTGGGGGGCCTCTTCGAGGACAATCTGCGGCGAGCCCTGTCCATCTCCGGCGGCGACTGGTCCATCCTCGTCGCCGACGCCAACAGCCTGGTCCTTTATACCCTGGCCCTGTTGGTGGTCGCTGTTCCGCTGGTCCTGTCCCGGCGGAAGCGGATGGCCTTGGATACGGAAGCGTAAGGCCTCCCGTCTCCCGATCCTGTTTATCTCACTCGACTGCAAGAGACTTGACCGACCCTTCGGGGTCGGCTTTTTTTCATCCGGGATGAGCGTGGCGTTTCTGGTCACGGTCACATGAGGTTCCGTCCGTCGGGATCAACGGGGCGCCATAAGGGCCCAGGATAGGACCCGCGCCTACGAAAGCGATGGTCGTGAACGTCAACGCCACGATTGCTTCGTTCGTCCATTGGGGCAGGACACGGCGCGGGACGGCGACGCCCTGGCCGTGATCCCCCCAAAGCCAACCGTAAACACCACATTCCCCATGATCGGGCGAAGTATCGCTGGCCCTGTGATCGAGCGAAGTAACGCTGACGCCATCTGGTCGAAACCGACTTGCCAAGATCAAGGAGTTCCATGGGATCGCCACACGGCATGACAAAACCGACAGAAGCGACACCGCCAACGGGTATCTCGCCGCCGCGATCATCGCGGAACGACAATTGTCAACAGACCCGAATAGAATTCCCGCGATTTGAAGCGATCGCCTCGAACCACTGCCTTTTTGATTGATGGATCACCGGACCGAAACATGTGTGCCTGCTCGGTCTCGACGGGTTTTAATCCAATCGCTCCAAACTCATGCCGTCCTAACCATCCAACTCAGGCCTCACCATCCAATTCAGGATAGTGGCGAAACAGGCCGTCCTCGTTAAACGCCAACCGTCGATCACTGACCAAATAGGCGGCGATGTTCGGGCGCTCGGCCACTCGGGCGGCCAGGGTTACCACGGCGGGGGCTTCCGCCAACGCGCGACGCGCGGCCTTGGGGAAGGCGTATTTCAGTCCCTCCACGCATTGGAACAGGGTCAGATCGGCGTAGCCCACCCGGTCCCCCACCAGCCAATGCGAGCCCGAGGCCACCGCCACCCGTTCCAGCCAACCCAGCAACTTGGGCAAACGAACCTCGCGAAAGACTTCGGCCCGCTTCCGGGCTTCGGGTTTCTGGTCCGCGTAATAGAGGGACGCGCCCAGGGGGTGGTGAGTATCATGAATCTCGTCCATGAAATCCCCCAGGGTGAGCTGAATCTGGTGACACCATAACCGGTCCGAAGGCTCCCGCGGCGCCAGCCCCAGGCGGTCCCCCAAATATTGAAGGATCGCCGGCGTCTGTCCGATCACCAGCGACCCATCCCGCAAAACGGGCACGGCGAAGGAAGGACGGGTCCCCGCCTCCGCCCCAAGGATCCGCGTGACCCCAGAGACACCCCCACCCTTTTCCTCGGGCAGGCGCGCGTAATCGATGTACTCCACACCCGCCTCTTCCAGGGCCAGACGCACACATTCGCCTCGCCCCGGCAGACCGGGCCAATAGAACAACTCATAAGTCACGGGTCGGTGCCCCCTTTCCCATTCAACGGGTCGTGGAGCATATGGGAACGACCCGTCGCACTTTTTAGCCCAGCCTCCCCTGCTACCCCAAGCCCGCCGCCAAGTGGTTGTCCCAGCGGTTGACCAGGGGATCATAGCTTTTGAAAACCTCCGCTGTCTCCAGCAGACGCACCGCGCCGTCCCCTCCAGCTCCGACCAACCGGCCATCGGATAGAGTCCCCAGGGCGCAGAGATCCGGAGCCTCCCGGTGGCCCAGGTAGCGGCCATCGCGGGGATCCCACAGCAGCACCGCATTGCCCCGGGGGCAGGACAGCGCCATCACCGATCCCTCGGCGTTGACCGCCACGTCACCGGTATAGTTCCGACAGCGCACGGTCATGTCCCGGGGCATGTCCAGCAGCATCGGCGTGCCGTCCGGACGGACCACCATGGCGAGCGGCGGATAATCCTCCGCCGGACCCTCGTACTGAAGGGCCGCGCAGAGGGAGCCATCCGGCGCCATCGCCAGGTGACGAATACCCAGTTGGTGCAGCGAGGGATCCAACCGGGTGGTCCGGCGGATCTCTCCCGTCTTGGCGTCCAGTTCCACCAGGGCCGGGGTCATGGTCGGCAGGTTGAGTTTGGTCCGCCCCATGTCCGGATGGGTCAGGATGCCACCGATGGCGACCCAGAGAACCGAGCCGTCGGTGTTGACCAACACGTCATGGGCCCCAACGCCTCCGGCGTCCCATTCCGCGACGCGGATGGGTTGGCCGCCCGCCGTGATCTCCCACAGCCCCAAAACGGCCCGTTTCTCGTCATAGGCGTTTTCCGTGGTGACCAGACGGCCATCGGACAGGAAGTCCGCATGGCCCTGGAAATGCCGCCCGGCGGGGGGTTCCATGGTGGCCAGGACCGACCCGTCATGGGCGTCGAGCACCTCCATCCAGAAGCCTGGACGGCGGGCGACCACCACGGCCTGGGGATGGTTTGGCCGCCAGTGGACCCCATGGGCACGACCGGGCATCACATGGCGCCACCGTTCGGCGCCGCCCCCATCAAGCGCGACGGCGGCATAGGTGTCGGGACCGGTGCGCCCGGACAGCAGGAGCATGGCCTCGTCCGGTTTCCGTGCACGGAGGAGGTCCGGTGCCCCGGCCCCGACTCCCGCCGCCAAACCACGGCGGAGGGACAGGAAGGATGTAAGAAGCGTGCCGCCCGCCAGGGTCAGCGCGGCCCGGCGGTTAATCTCCATCAAGGCTATTGAACCCCATGACAATGTTCAGGGAAGGCGCCACGTTCAGCGCCAAACGAGCTCTTAGGGAATCCAGACGTCCGGTCACATCCTCCACTCGGAAGCGTCGGGATAGGTCGCCAACCACGGCGCTCAAGGGCGGATCAATGGCGGCCAGACGCGCTCCGATGTCCGCCAGATCAGCGCGGACCTTGGTGTCCAGCGCGGCATCGACCATGGCCACCTTAGGGCCAAGGCCCAGCTCATAGAGCGCCGCGGAGGCCTTCAGGGTCTCCTGGGCCATCCGCAGGGATTGTCCCGTTTCGGGGGATTCGGCCAGGGTCGGACGGGGTTTCTTGAAGGATTCGCCCAGGGGGCGCTCCAGTTTCAGATCCTTCACCAGGACCAACCCCTGGTCGACGGTCGCCAGGAACAGGCTCTCCAGGGCGGCCACGTCCCCCATCGGGCCCTCCCCTTGCGCCGTGGCCGCCACCCGGTCACGCCACCCCTCGTCGGGGGCGGTCCAGGAGTCGAGCATGTCCTTGGACATCGCCGTCAAATTGGTGTCGATGGCCTGGGCCAACTGACAGGCATAAGCCCCCCGCGCGTCGGTCCGGGCCGTTTCCGGCTTGGCGCCATCCCGGGGATAGAGCAGGACCGTCAGGGCGGGGAGGCCCTGCACGGCGACGCTGGTGGTCGGAAACACCGCCTCGGTCAGAAGGGCCTCGTCGCGTTGGCGCAATAGGCCTTCCATCTGGCGGCCGGTGGCATTGCTCTTGTCGGGCCAGAATTCGAACCTTGCCCGGTGGTTCTGGTCCTCCACCGGACCAAACGTATAGGGCTGCAGCCGCGCCCAGGCCGCCAGCGCGTTCCCCAGGGCCTCGCGGGCCGCCGTGATCTCCGCCTCGGTCGCGCCCTTGCCCTCGGAGCACATGGCATCAATGGTCCGGGACAGGGCGCTGGTCTGGGCCACCAGGGCCTCGTGGGCCGGGATGGTCTCGGACAGGATGGCCGTCAACTCGGGCGTCGTTTCCGCCCCCTTCGCCGAGGTCGCCCCAACCGCCGCGGCCAACAACCCCATGACCACGCTGGGGCGAAGGCGGCGACCCAAGCCCTTGCGCTTCATCCCCTCATGGTTCGAAGGCGAGGGTTTGGGTCCCAATGGGTCTTTTGGTGTTTTGGTAGGGGTCATGCTCTTTTTCTTCCAGGGCCGGAGAAAGGTCATCACAGGGACTCGACAAAGGCAACGAGGGCGGCCCGGTCCGCGGCGTCCATCCCTCGGAAGGCCTCCCGGGCGGCCTCCCCTTCGCCCCCGTGCCACAGGATGGCCTCGGGAACGGAGCGCGCCCGTCCATCGTGGAGTAGGGAAACCTGGCCTCCCACCGTCATGGTCAGTCCCACCCCCCATAACGGAGGTGTCCGCCATTCGGATCCACTGGCCCGCCCCTCGGGCCGCCCATCGGCCAGATCTGGCCCCATGTCGTGGAGCAACAGATCCGTGAAGGGCCAGATGGTCTGCCCGGCCAGGGCCGGGTCGGGATAATCGGTCGCGGTGACATGGCGGGGGACATGGCAGGCGGGACATCCAGCCGCGGCGAACAGGGCGCCCCCGGCCAGGACACGGGGATCACCGATCGTCCGCCGGGCGGGAACGGCGACGTGGGAGGCGTATGCGACGATCAGGGCCGCCATTTGGCTGGGAATTTCCAATCCCTCGTACCGGGGATCCCCGCCATGGGGCGCGGTCCCACAATCGTGCTGGGCCGCGGTGCAATCACCGGATGGGAAGGGATAAAGGGGCGTGGACATTCCAATATCGCCATTGAAAGCGGCCTGACTCTGGGCGTTCACCGTGGGCTCGCCCGCCTTCCAACCGAACCGCCCGAGGGTGGGCGCTCCCGTTATCGGGTCAGGGATGCGTTGGATTCGCCCGCTGATACCGTCGCCATCCCGGTCCTCGGGATCGGCGCGCGCCTCCAGGGCCTTGCCAGGGATGGCGTCGAGAAGGCCGAGACCGATCATGGGCGGCGCGATCCGAGGGCTGGTGAGCATCTCAGGGTCGATCGCGCCGTACCCGGGGTTGGCGATGGTGTACCGGGGCTTTCGCAGGGTGATGGTCTCTCCCCCGTCCAGGGCGACCGCCACCGGCTCGTAGGTGACGATCGGCTTGCCTTCCGCCTTAAGACCTTGAATGGCGAATTCCTGGAGCTGAGTACCCAGGGTGGGATGGGGAACGACTTTCAAGCGTCCCTCGGTCATGGCTGTCCGCTCCGCTTCCGTCGTCGCGGGCAGGGACAGGCGCAACAGCATGGAGACCGCGTTGGAGGCCTCGGCTTCGGGGGGATGCCCCCGGCCATTGCGCACATGACATTGGCGGCAGGAGCGGGCGTTATAGAGGGGGCCCAATCCATCCGCGGCCTTGGTGGACGAAGGGGCGGAAACCCAGGGGCGGGCGAACAGGGCGTCGCCCAGGGTAACATTCATCCGTCGGTCGCCGGTCAGGCTCGGGGTGGTCCGCAGGAAAGCATCCCGGTCGAAGGGGCCACCATGGGTGGAGGCTCCGCCGGGGCGGGCGGCGCTCGGGTCGGCAAGGAAATCCAGTCCACTGGGGACTTCCCCAGGAGCGATCGGCCCACCCCGACCCGCGCCGAGTCCGGTCAGCGCCACCAGGGCAAAGGCGACGGCCAGACCCACCCCAACGATCAGTCCCTGCCCTTTCCAGCGGCTTCCCATGGTCTCGCCATCCGTCATCCCAAGGCACCCAACAAGACAAAACTCACCAAACGGTAAAATTGGCGCGGGCCATCATCCCCAAGGACACCGCCCCAAGGATGGCGGCCCGCGCCGACCGGGATTTTAGTTCCCGACGGTTTCCGGGGCGTCCAGGCTGTCGGACCCCTCGAAGGCCGCGGGCGGGATGTCCAGGGCCGCGATGACCTTTTCCAGGGTCTTGGTCTGGTCGACCAGGGCATCCACGGCGGCCTGCACCTTGGCGTTGCCCGCGGCATTGCCCATGCCAATCATCTGGTCATAGGCCTCGCCGTCCTCGGAGGTGGAGACCAGGGTGGACATCGCCTCTTCCGTGGCTTCCAGCTTGGCGTCCATCTCGGCGGCCAGGGCCTCGTCCTTCGCCGCCACCAACTGGTGCAGGGAAGGACCGATCAAGACCTTGCCGTCGGGGCGGGCATAGGTACCGGAATAGACGTTCCGGATACCCTTGGCGTCGTAGTAGTGGCTGTAGGCCGTGTTGTCGGAGAAGCAATCATGCTCTTCCTCGGGGTCGTGCAGCATCAGGCCCAATTTCATGCGCTCGCCGCCCAGTTCGCCATAGGACAGGGACCCCATGCCCATGACCATGGCGCGCAGACCCTGCCCCGGTCCCTCGGCCAGCAGAGCGGTCCGCCCCTCGCCGCCTTCGCTCCAGGCCGCGACCATGTCTTTCAGGTCGGAGACCAACAGGTCGGTGACGGCCTTCAGATAGGCCGCGCGGCGGTCGCAATGGCCCCCCGTGCAATTGGCGGTGTCGAAGTCGGTCGCCGGACGGGCTCCGGCGCCCGGGCCGGTCCCGTTCAGATCCTGACCCCAGAGCAGGAACTCGATGGCGTGGTAGCCGGTGGCCACATTCGCCTCGATGCCGTCAACCTCGTGCAGATCATCGGAAAGCAGCGTCGGGGTGATTTTGGAGGCATCAATCGTCTTGCCGGCGATCACAAGCTTGGGGTTGGCGATCACATTGGCCTCGGCGAACGGGTTTTCCCCGACGTCGGCGCCATACAGCCCCCCATCCACGTAATCGATCAGACCCTCGTCCAAGGGCCAGGCGTTGACCTTGCCTTCCCAGTCATCGACGACGGCATTGCCGAAGCGGTAGACCTCCGACTGTTGGTAGGGCACCCGCGCGGCCTTCCAAGCGGCCTTGGCCGTGGCCAGGGCATCCTCGGTCGGGGCTGCGATCAGCGCCTCCACTTTCTCCCGAAGCACCTCGGCGGTGGCCAGGCTGTCCGAATAGGTGGCCTCGGCGATCTTCACATAGGTGTCCAGCACTTCGGTGGGCTCGACTGCCTGGGCGGCTTGGGCGGCCTGGGCGCCAAGGGCCAGCGCCAGGGCGGCGGTCGCTGTCATCGTCTTGAACATACTTCCCCTCATGCGATTCGGGTGGTCGGTGCCGGAAAGGAACCGGATGGCTCCCCTCCCTCGAATGAATGTCCGGAGAGCTTAAAGGGGCAATTAATGATAATGCAAGTGATTTTCATTGGCTTCCCTTCTTCGGCTTCTGGACCCTGCATCCTTATTACTCCTGGAAACCCAACGGCTTCGGACCGCCCCTCCCCTTTACCCTCAACAAACGAGGGGATTTTAATCTCTAACGCCACGCATTCTCAATAGAAAACTGGTCCTTGGGAGGCCACCCTCACGGGGAGGGAGAAAAATCGATTCCCCCCTCCGATCCATTCGCGGACCCCATCCCTTGACCCCGCCCCCCGGGCCGCCTTTGATGGGGGGGGGCCGTCAGCCCCCCGTTCCTGGATTGGGAGTCGCCCCATGTCCCTGCGCGCCCTGCGCGGTTTGGTCGCCATTGGTCGGCACGGTGGATTCGCCCGCGCCGCGGAAGCCCTGGGATTGACCCAGGCGGCCATCAGCTTGCGCGTGAAACAGTTGGAGGAGGACCTGCACGTCTCCCTGTTCGACCGGAGCCCACGCAGCCCCCAATTGACGGAAGCAGGCCTGACGGTGTTGCGCCGGGCCGAGACGATCCTTGCCCTGTACGACAATCTGGCGACCGACCTGACCGGTGATGGCCCCCTGACCGGTACCCTGGACATCGGCACCATCCAGACCCTGCAATCGGGTCTACTGCCCCAGGTCCTGGCCGCCTACCGGACCGACCACCCCGCGGTGATCCCCCGGGTGTTCAGTGGCATGTCCGCGGAGTTGGCCTTGAAGGTGGAACAGGGAGAACTGGATGTCGCCCTCCTGACCGCCCCGCCTAGACCCCCCTCGGATCGCCTGCGCTTTATCGAACTGTTCCGGGAGCCCTTCTATGTCCTGGCCCCCCTGGCCGACACGGGCAAGAAAGACGTGGAATTGCTGTCCAGCCGTCCCCTCATCCGCATGGACAAGACCGCCTGGGCAGGCCGGTTGATCGATCAAAGCCTGCGGAACCGGGACCTCTTCCCCCGGGAAACGATGCTGCTGAACACCCTGACCGGGACCCGGGAAATGGTGGCCAGCGGCCTGGGCGTGGCCATCGTGCCCTTGAATGCCCAACGCAAGGCGGAAACGGCGGGACAGTGCTGGATCACCCCCTTTGGCGATCCCCCCCTGACCCGGGGCCTGGGCATGCTCGAACGTGTCGACCACCCCCGCCGCCGCCTGACCGCGACACTGCTGGCGTTCATGCGCGACCGCATCGCCCGGGAGGAGGATCCCATGCCCGCCTCCCCCGGCCTGCCCCCGGACTGGACAGAACCACGGTAAGCGGGCGAATATCCCCATCCGTTATCGGGACGCCGGGAGGGGAGGATCGCCATGACGATGATGGACGCCGACGATTGGGCGAACCGCCGCTATTACGGCGGTGACTTGCCCGCGGAAGCCGAGCGGGAAATCCATCTGGCCGGACTGGCCTGGGAGGACCCCGACGCCGTTGATGCCCACCTCGCCGAGGCCACGGCCTTGGCGCCCGGCCACCTCGCCGTGCACCTGGCCCATTACAAATCCCTGTTCTATCGCCATCGCCACCTGGACGCCGCCCCCCACGCCCTGGCCGTCTTCGCGATCAAGGGCCGCGAGTTGGGTCTCTGCCAGGACTGGCGGCTGGTGGAGCCAACCGATGCCGCCTTCGATAGTCTCGAGCCCGCGCCCCGCCTCTATGTCTTCTCCCTCGCCGCCTACGGCTATGTCCTGGTCCGTGGCGGCGCGGTCGAGGAGGGCCGCGTCGCCCTGACCCAGGCCGCCAAATTGGACTTCTCCGGCCAGACCGGGGCACAGGCCGTCCTCGACATGCTCGAGCGGGGGCAAGAGGACGAAGACGATTGACTCCTCGCGAACCCTATGACTCCTAGGGAACCCTATTTTTTTAGAAGCCATTCTCGCGACAGCCCGGAATCTGGGAGATCCGCGTTTTTCTCATGGGTTTGGTTCTTGGATTCGCTTTGCATCCGCGCCATGTTTCGTTTATAGCCGACCAACCCGCTGGGGGTATTTTGGTGTTCGGGGCCAGGGGCCGGCGTCTGGACACTCCCACTTCGGTGGTCCAAGGGCGATCCGCTTTCCCTTCCCCGTTCATGGAGGCCAGGGCGCGGGATCGAAGCCGGGACCGTTGTCTGACACGCCACTATCCGGCGACATCCGGAGTCTGGGGCACCCTTCGCGGGTGCGCCAAGGCCTCTGGAATCCTGGAGGAAAGGTGGAAGGGGTTTCAAGGAACACCATGAGCAATTTGTTGAAGGAAACCGTGACCGACGTCCATCACTGGACGGACACGCTGTTCAGCTTCAAGACAACCCGGAACCAGGGGTTCCGTTTCGACAACGGCCAATTCACCATGGTCGGCCTGGAAGTGGAGGGACGCCCCCTGTTGCGCGCCTATTCCATCGTCAGCGCCAACCACGAGGAGAACCTGGAGTTCTTCTCCATCAAGGTCCCCAATGGCCCGCTGACCTCCCGTCTGCAGCACATCCAGGTCGGTGATGAAGTCCTGATCAGCAAGAAACCCACGGGCACGCTGGTGGTGGACAACCTGCTGCCGGGCAAGGTGCTCTGGCTGCTGGGCACGGGCACGGGGCTCGCGCCCTTCATGTCGATCATCAAGGACCCCGAGGTCTACGAGCGCTACGAGAAGGTCGTGCTGATGCACGGGTGTCGCTTCGTCGCCGAATTGGCCTATGTGGACGAGATCACCAAACATCTGCCCGACAACGAGTATTTCGGTGAGATGGTGGCCGACAAGCTGCTCTATTATCCGACCGTGACCCGGGAACCCTTCCGCAACCAGGGCCGCATCACCACCCTGATCGAGACCGGCAAGGTCAGCGCCGACCTGGGTCTGCCGCCCTTCTCCGCCGAAAACGACCGGGTGATGCTCTGCGGCAGCCCGGCCATGCTCGACGACATGACCAATTGGCTGGAAGACCACGGCTTCGATGAAGGCAGCAACAACGCGCCCGGCCACTACGTGATCGAAAAAGCCTTCGTGGAGAAGTAGGACCCACTTGTAATGCCTATAATACCAAGGGGCTTGGGTTGAAACCCAAGCCCCTTGTATCGCGTTCAACCGCCACGCGGGCTTTACGCGCCATTAGAGTATTCCGAGATCAAGTTGGGCCGCTTCGCGGACC